>JAHRHA010000027.1 GCA_020027875.1 Micromonosporaceae bacterium
GGTCCGCACTTGCGACCCTGGAGCCACGGGCCGAGCCCGCAAGATGACTAGGTCGTAACACATGGTCCCGATACAAACGGCCAGCGGGAGGCGCCCGTCCTCGGCACTGCCGCGACCGGTGTACTCATTGCTGCGATTCGAGCGCGTCGCTCGCGCGTCCTCGCTTGCCGCGAACCGCGCTATCCCCGCGTGGCCCGGCAACCTGGCGCACGGTCATGCTTGATATGCGGACGTTGCCATGGCAGGCCGCATCACCTGGATGGTGACTCGCGGCATGTCCTTTCGCCGACGTGCTCGCGAGAGAGTACACGGTTATCACCTACGTCCGCCGGGGCAACTCCCGCAACCCTCGACCTGCGGGATGGACCACCACGGCCGGGCGGACTGCGCTACGGCTTCCAGTCGGGATTGGCAGCGCGTCGCGATCTTTAGCCAGTCTTGCCGTTGTCAGTGCCGGCTGGATGGCCTGCTCCGTCCCCAGCAGGCGCGGTGGTTGATGGGCCGGCCGAAGTGCCGCAACAGGAACCGGGAGATTGGGTGGAAGGTTGGCTAGGACATCCGCCTGCATCGCCGGTACGGCTCATGACGTCTGTTTGATCCGGTTTGTCAATTCTGCGATCTGGTTGTAGAGAGATCGTCGTTCCGCCATCTGAGAGCGAATCTTCCGGTCGGCGTGCATGACGGTGGTGTGGTCGCGGCCGCCGAACGCCTGGCCGATCCGGGGCAGCGGCAGATCGGTGAGCTCGCGGCAGAGGTACATCGCCACTTGGCGCGCGTTGACGAGCAGTCGGGGGCGGGACTGGCCGATTAGGTCCTCCATGCTGACGCCGAAGTACTCGGACGTCGACTGCATGATCTGATCAGCCGTGATGTCGGGCCCGGAGCGGTCCGGGATGAAGTCGCGCAGCACCTCCTCGGCGAGCGCCAGGTCGGTGACGGTGCGGTTGAGGCTGGCGAACGCGGTAACCCGGATGAGCGCGCCTTCGAGTTCGCGGATTGACTTGGTGATGCGGGAGGCGATGAACTCCAGCACGTCGGGCGGTATGTTCAGCCGTTCCTGGGCGGCCTTCATCCGTAGGATCGCGATCCGGGTCTCGACGTCAGGCGGTTGGATGTCGGCGAGGAGACCCCACTCGAATCGGGTGCGCAGCCGGTCCTCCAGCGTGGCCAACTGTTTGGGCGAGCGGTCGGAGGTGATGACGATCTGCTTGTCCGCGTTGTGCAGCGTGTTGAAGGTATGGAAGAACTCCTCCTGGGTACGTTCGCGGTTCTCTAGGAACTGGATGTCGTCGATGAGAAGGATGTCCACATCGCGATACCGCCGCTGGAAGGCGCTGGTCTTGTCGTCGCGCAGGCTGTTGATGAAGTCGTTGGTGAACTCCTCGGTCGAGACGTAGCGGATCGACCTGGCGGTGTCTAGCGCCGTGGCGTAGTGGCCGATCGCGTGCAGCAGATGGGTCTTGCCGAGCCCCGAGTCGCCGTAGATGAACAGGGGGTTGTACGCCGTGGCGGGTGATTCGGAGACCGCGAAGGCGGCCGCTTGGGCGAACCGGTTGGAGGAACCGACGACGAACGTCTCGAAGGTGTACTTCGGATTGAGGCGGTTGCCGCTGTCCTTCGCCACCCGCGGTCGATCGTCGCGGTGGTGCATCCCGACATGCGATGCCGGCGACCCCGCTCCGGCGCGCGGCGCTCCGTCGCTCATGAGCCTTCCCGGCCCACTCTCAGGCCCGCTCTCCGCTCCGGCTGCTGTGAGATCCGGGGCGAAGAGGGCATCGGCCTGCTGCGGTCCTCGGCTGGTCGGCAGCTGGGGCTTGGGTTTGGGCACCGCCACCATGGCCACGACGGCGGTCGGGGCGGTCAGCGCGTTGCGGTCGCCGGGCTGGGGTGGCCGGACCGTGACGGCGACCTGCATGGAGCGGCCCAAGTGGCGGGAGAGGGCCTCAGTGATCGCCGGGCGTAGCTCTGTTTCGATGACATTGCGGATGTACGCGTCCGGCACGGCGAGCAGGGCGGTGTCCTCCACGATTGCCCGGAGCTGGGTGAGTCGCAGGAAGGCCCGCCGCTGTTGCGAAACGATCTCGTCATTGAGGAGGTCGGTCGCGGCGCTCCACACCGCGGCGTAGTCCACCGTTTCTGTCACCGTTGCCGTCCCACCCCTGTTGCTGGCTGCCTGAACCGGCAGTGTTCATGTGCCGGCGCAAGCATGTGCGTCCCCCAAGCCACGCTCCGTCCACAGGTTGTCCACACCCTGTGTATCCACCGAACGTCGATGGTTATGGCACCATCGGCCAGTCTTTGTCGTGGTTACCCCCGTGGCGAACGAATGTGTAACTAACCAGTTTTGCCCTATTTCCTACCGAAACCTGCTCGCTATTCAGACTCCGCAACCGCGCACGCTAACAGCGTTGTCCACATCCGCTCAACCGCCATCCGGCCATGCGGTTGCGGGCGGTTTAGCGGTCAACGCGGACAGGACCCGATCGCCCGGCACGGGCACTTTGGTTGGAGCAAGGTCAGCGAGTACTCTTGACCAGTTATCTCGTCGCCCCGCACAGGGTGACCGCCCTAGCGCGCCTTGCGGGCACGTCTTGACGCGTAGGCACAGCACGGAAGGCATCGACAGTGAGCAAGCGCACTTTTCAGCCGAACAACCGTCGGCGCGCAAAGACCCACGGCTTCCGGCTGCGCATGCGTACCCGTGCCGGACGGGCGGTTCTCGCTTCGCGCCGGTCCAAAGGGCGCACTCGACTCTCGGCCTGAGACGAGGCCCGAGATGCTCGCGGCCGGACAGCGTCTACGTAGGCGGGAGCAGTTCACCGCCGCGCTCCGCGCCGGCCGTCGCGCCGGCCGGGGCACGGTCGTGGTCCACCTGGCCAGTACCGAACCGGCGCTGGTGCCTGCCCGCGCCGGTTTCATCATTCCTCGGGCGGTTGGCCCAGCCGTCATCCGTAACAGGGTCCGTCGGCGGCTGCGCCACCTGGTCCGGGACCTGCTCACCCAACTCCCGCCAGGCACGGCGTTGGTGGTCCGGGCCTTACCGGGTGCGGTGAACCGGTCGTACCAGCAACTAGGTGCCGACCTCTCCGCCGCTCTGGGTGCGGCTCGGGGGGAAGGGCTAGCCCGACCACGCACCCCAGGATCCCGGCAACAGAGAAGGGTGGTTGCGACGTGAGCGATGTGTCGCGGCCCACGACTCTCGGTGCCCGAATCCTCTCTTTTCCCATCGTCGCGTACCGTCGATGGGTAAGTCCGGGTCTACCACCCCGCTGTCGGTTCTACCCGTCGTGTAGCGAGTACGCGTTGACCGCGATCGCGACGCACGGACCGCTGCGTGGTCTAGGCCTGGCTATGTGGCGGCTGCTGCGTTGCCACCCGTTCCACCCCGGTGGGATTGATCACGTACCACCCCCGCGGAACCGCAAGCACCGCGATAACGTGACTGGAGCTGTGACCAGATGATGGACTGGATCTACATAGCCATCTCGTGGATCCTTCTGCGCTGGCACGATCTCTGGGACTCCATCCTCCCGGACCGGTCGTTCCTGGCCACCAACTGGGACTGGATCCTCGCGATCGTGTTCCTGGTGATCACGGTCCGGATCATCCTCTTCCCGATCTTCGTCAAGCAGATCCGCTCGCAACGCGCGATGCAGGCGCTGCAGCCGAAAATGAAGGAGTTGCAGGAGAAGCACAAGGGCGATCAGCAGACCCTCCGCGAAGAGATGATGAAGCTCTATCAAACGGAGAAGGTCAACCCGCTCATGGGCTGTCTGCCCATGTTCCTGCAGATCCCCGTCTTCCTGGGCCTCTTCCACGTGCTGAACCGGCTCGATCCGGTACAGACATTGAACACAACGCTCTATACCTGGACGCAGGCGCAGTGGGATAGCGCCGCCGTGGCCCGGCTCTTCGACGCTCCAATCGCTTCGAAGTTCGCCTCAAACGCCTCAGATCTCGCAATCATGGACGCCGACGGCGTCACCGTCAAGGTCGTCGCCGGTGTGCTCGTCCTGGTCATGATGGCTACGACATTCCTCACCAGCCGCCAGATGATCCTCAAGACCGGGTGGTCGGCGGACCCGCAGCAGCGCATGATCCAGAAATTGATGCTCTACGGCATCCCGATCTCCTTGCTGCTGTCCGGGTGGTACTTCCCCATCGGTGTGATCATCTACTGGGTCACGCAGAACCTGTTCTCGTTGGGTCAGCAGTACTGGGTGCTGCACAAGTACCCGCCGCCCGCAAGCGCCGGCAGCATCCCGATGAAGGCGGCGAAGGCCACCCCGGCGAAGGCGACCCCTACTCCGAGGAGCGTTCTCGCGCGTTTCCTCCCCATCAAGTCCGACCCCAGCAGGCCTTCAGCCAACGGTGCGGCCGCTGCCGGCAACGGGTTCAAGCCCGTGCAGCCAGAGACGAAGTCGGGACTCTTCCGGCGCCGCCAGGAGACACCGACCGCGCCCGAGACACCCGCGGTGGACAGCCGCTCGCTGGCGCCGAAGCCGGGCGCGAAGCCGGTGCACCCGAAACAAGGCGTTGGCGAGCCGGTCGCTCCGAAGTCCACGGCGAACCCGCCCGCCAAGGCGACGGCGAACCCGCCCGCCAAGGCGACGGCGAACCCGCCCGCCAAGGCGACGGCGAACCCGCCCGCCAAGGCGACGCCGAACCCGCCCGGGGCACAGAAGGCCGCGGAAGCCCAGAAGTCGACCGGGGCGCAGAAGTCCAGTGGGGCGAAGAAGACTACCGCGACGCCCCGCAAGGGTCCCGCGGGTAAGAGACGCGGTTCCAAGCGCTAGACGGGTCGACTGCGACCCGGGTGTACTACCGAAGACGCCGCGGATGGCGGTGCCTGTGGACGACAATCGCGGGTACGGGCACCGGGGCGCGCTCGGCCCCGTACGCTCGGTGGCGCTCCCCGCAGCCGTTGAGACCGCCCCTCGCAGACGTCATCGTCCATGCGCTTCGGCGCGGGACGAGCTGTGACGGCGCTGGCGACGGCGCCCCGAGCCTTCGGAGAAGAAGAAACCGTGACCGATACGACGCACTCCTCGGACGAGCCCGAGGACCTGGACGTGAACGCCGCCGACACCGATCCCGACGGCGACATCAATGCCGACGACGACGGTGACGAGGACGAGGACGGTGAAAAGGCGGACGACATAGCCGCCTCCGATGACGGCTCCGATGACGATGAGTCGGGCGAGGGTCTGGCCGAGCCGACAGACTCTGACCTGTTCCGGCAGAGCGAGATCGCGGCCGACTACATCGAAGGGCTGCTCGACATCCTCGACTTCGACGGCGACATCGACGAACTCGTGCAGAACGGCAGACCCATGGTAGAGGTGGTCGGCGGACGGCTGAACAACCTCGTCGGCACCCGTGGCGCGACGCTGGAGGCCCTGCAGGAGCTGAGCCGCCTCGCCGTCTTTCGGCAGACCGGCGAACCCTCTCGATTGCTGCTCGACGTTGGCGGATTCCGGGCGTCCCGCCGCAAGGAACTCGTTGCCGTGGCAAAGAATGCCGCCGAGAAGGTCAAGCAGCATGGCGAGTCTGTCCGTCTCGAACCGATGAGTGCGTTCGAACGCAAATGCGTCCACGACGTCATCAACGCGATGGCCGGTGTTGAGAGCGAGTCAGAGGGCCTGGAACCGAGTCGCCGCATCGTCGTTCGACCGGCCGAGGGCTGAGCGACCTACACTTCTCGGGGATCGCCAGCGCCACCCCGATGGCGGTGTGACTGAATGGATGGCATGTCCGATCGTGGTCGTTCGCCCGGCCCCGCTGACCATCGACATGAGGATCGGTCCGGCGGCGACGTCGCGCCCGAACGGTCGGTCGCGGTGCGCCCTGCGACGATGCCCGTTCCACCGGTCGACGCGGCGCCAACCGGAGCGGACCTGGTCGCAGCCGAGTGGCTGTTTGGCGATCGATTGTCGCTCGCAGTCACGTATGCGGAGCTGCTCATCGGCGACGGCGTCCTCCGCGGACTCATCGGTCCTCGCGAGGCACCGCGGATCTGGGAGCGGCACCTGCTCAACTGCGTCGTGGTGGCGGAGATCATTCCGCGGAACGCGAGGGTCATTGATGTCGGGTCTGGGGCTGGCCTGCCTGGCGTCGTACTGGCGGTGGCGCGACCGGATCTGTCCGTCGTCCTACTTGAGCCGTTGGCACGACGTGCCGCATTCCTGACGGAGGTGGTAGCGGCGCTTGGGTTAGACCAGACCACCGTCGTCAGGGGGCGAGCCGAGGAGTGGGTACAGGGCGGCCGTGACGATCGCGCCGGCATCGCCACTGCCCGCGCGCTCGCCCCCCTCGACCGTTTGGTGGCGTGGTGCCTGCCCCTCGTCGTCGAGGGAGGCAGCGTCCTCGCGCTCAAGGGAGAATCGGCTACCGAGGAGGTCGCTACACACCGCGACGTGATCGCGAGGCTCGGTGGAGGTACGCCGGCGGTTCGGCGATGTGGCGTGGGTGTGATCGAACCGCCGACGACCGTCATTGAGATCGTCCGCGAGCGGGCGGTCCGGACGGGCGCACCGGCCGGTCCGCGCCGAACGAGGGGCCGCCCGAGAAGTCCGGCCTGACGGCCGAAATAGATTGTCCGGCATCTATGGACGCGTGCTCCGGCTCTTCGTTTGCCCGCCTTTGTGCTCTTTGGACGGAGGCACGCCAAAGTTGCGTTGGGACGCACCGGCGAGCATCCGTAGCCTTGCCGCCGTGACGGCCGTAGGCTGGCCGGGCGTCGCCAATTGCGGATCGCCCAACACCGACGGAAGCATTGCTGGTCGTTAGGCCGATCCGATGCCACCCGGCCCGCCAACGGACCCGGCGGAACTTGGCGGTGCACAACCATCCACATAAGACGAGGATGAGACGGTGCACGAGAACGGTTCCTACGACGGCCCCACGCAGTGCCAGTCGAGCCTCGGCATGGGGAGTACCGGTGTTTCACGTGAAACACACGACCCGCTGACTATCGTGCGTGGCTTTGGAGTCTCCGATGTCGGCGGAGGCTCGCGGGCCGCCCGCTTCGGGTTCGGCTTTACGGTCGCGCCGCAGCAGCCGGGCGGCCTCGCGGTGGGTGGCCCTCGCGCCATGGTCAACGATCCGCCCGATGCCGATCCGGTCTCGCAACCGACAAGCGCCATGCCCGTGTACGAGGGATCTGGTGGCCCGAACACGATCGTGTCGGCCGCCGGCCACCGGGGCAAGGGATCGGAGATCGACAGTGTCCGCCAGGCCCGAGAGCCCGAGGATCCGCCGTTGGCTCAGGAGGCTAAGCGGGCGATACAGATCCTCAACCCGAGCGGTGAAATCCAGATGCCGCGGCCACCGAAGACGCGAGTCTTCTGCGTGGCAAACCAGAAGGGGGGCGTCGGCAAGACCACCAGCGTGGTCAACATTGCGGTGGCCCTCGCGCTACACGGCAATCGGGTGTTGGTCATTGACCTTGACCCTCAGGGAAACGCCTCGACGGGCCTGGACGTGCCACATCACGCCGCGATCCCCGACGTGTACGACAGCGTGGTGAATGAGACGGCGATCTCCGACGTGGTTCAGGCGGTGTCCGGTATCCCGAATCTGTGGTGCGTGCCCGCCACAATCGACCTCGCCGGTGCCGAGATCGAACTCGTCTCGATGGTCGCTCGGGAGTCACGGCTGCTGCGGGCTCTGCAGGGCCACAGCGCCGCGTATGACTACATTTTCATCGACTGTCCGCCCTCGCTCGGTCTGCTCACCGTGAATGCACTCGTCGCGGCGCAGGAGGTGATGATCCCCATCCAATGCGAGTACTACGCATTAGAGGGCGTGCAGCAGCTCAGCAACAACATCCAGCTCGTGAAGAACCACCTGAACCCAGCGCTCGACGTCACCACGGTGTTGCTCACGATGTACGACCGCCGAACCCGCCTCGCCGACGCTGTGGAGCAGGACGTCCGCGCTCACTTCGGCGATCGTGTTCTTACGGCGGTCATCCCCCGCAATGTCAGGGTGTCGGAGGCGCCAAGCTACGGTCAGTCGGTGATGACGTACGACCCCGGATCCCGCGGGGCCACGAGCTATTTCGAGGCCGCGCTTGAAATCGCGACCCGCGGAGCCAACCTCGGAGCCGTCGGATGACGGGCAAGGCCAAGGGCGGACTGGGACGGGGGCTCGGCGCGCTGATTCCGCAGGGGCCGCCCATCGCTGTCGCCCCTCCGCGCGGCGAACATATCGCGACCGACCGTATGCCGTCCCCGGACCCTGTGGCTCATGGGGCGTCGAACGTCCACGAACTCGCACCTGTGCCGGGCGCGAGATTCGCTGAGATTCATGTTGACGCGATCTCCGCCAACGCCCGCCAGCCGCGGCAGGCCTTCGATGAGGAAGCCATGGAGGAGCTGAAGATCTCGATCCAGGAGGTCGGCTTCCTGCAGCCGATTGTCGTCCGCGAGACAAGCGGGGACGCCTACGAGATCGTTTTGGGGGAGCGCCGCTGGCGGGCGGCTCAGGCGTTGGGGCTGGATGTCATCCCCGCGATCGTGCGCGACACCCGGGACGACGCGATGCTCCGTGATGCGCTGCTGGAGAACATCCATCGTGCAGACCTCAATCCGCTGGAGGAGGCGGCGGCCTACCAACAGCTGCTGGAGGAGTTCGGAGCCACACACGAGGAGCTTGCGAGACGGATCGGGCGTAGCCGGCCGCAGATCTCGAACACAATACGGCTGTTGAATCTCCCGAGCGGAGTGCAGAGGCGCGTTGCGGCTGGTGTGTTGTCGGCCGGGCACGCCCGCGCCCTTCTCTCCTTGGAGGAGCCGGAGCAGCAGGAGGTTCTCGCAACCCGGATCGTCGCGGAGGGCCTGTCCGTACGAGCGACAGAAGAGGCCGTCTCGTTGGTGCTGTCGGAGGGAGCCCCGACCAAGAAGCCGGCCACAAAGCGACCCAGGCCACATGCCCCCGGACTCAGCGAGCTGGCAGATCGGCTCTCCGATCATTTCGATACGCGAGTGCGGGTGGACATCGGCCGCCGCAAGGGCCGGATTCTTATCGAGTTCGCCACAGTTGATGACCTCGAGCGGATCGTCTCGATGATTGGCCCACCGCCGGTTCGCGGCGGCGACTGACGCGGATTCTCAAACGAGGCCGGGACTGGGGACCCCCCCAGCCCGGCCTCCTTGTTTTGTGGCGAAGCGTGCTGCGATCATCGGCGGCGGACACGTCGCCCGTTCCCGGTTTCACGTGAAACGGAGGGCCCGCACCGGCGGCTCGAATCTGTTGCGCTCCGCGTCGGACGCTCCGACACGTCGTGGCCATTGGCCGGGGGTTGCCTCATGCGTCGACGGCGCGTGCCGATGCTGTGGGGAGCGGGGAGTTTGCCGCGGCATGCTGGCGTGATCGCAGCGTCGACCCGTCCTGGCGATCCTCGGCGACCACGTGCGGACGTCGTACAGCCGACGTCGTGCAGCCGACGTCGTGCAGCGGACGATGCCGACCCATCGCGGGGAGCACGCCCTCGCCTTCCTCTGCTGCTCGCCTTCCGGCTTGTCGATCTAGGGCTTGGCGACGTTCTTTGATCTCTGCACACGTCGCTAACCCCTAGATCGACGCGATTTAAGGGGTGGGCGAGGTCAGGCCACCTAGTGACCAGAGCGTCGGGGCGAGGATGCTCGCCGGTTGGGCCGGCCATGCTGGGTAGCCGTCGCCGCCCTGGATCGGGCTGCTGTTTAAGCATGAGCGGTCGGCTGGCAAGCAGCGACCGGACGGCCACATCCGACATGGCTCCGTGCGTTGACCGAGACCGACACGCCGCCGCGGCGCCTGGCCCCAGGGCGTGACGTCCGGCGAGAATCGGCGTTCTCGCCCAACCCACCTTCTCCCCGGGGCGTGTCGGCAGAGGTGGTTCGGCCGGGCACACAATCGCGAAGGCTCATCGCGCTCGACGTCGCAACCCGACTTCGAAGGCGCAGCCGGCGGCCTCTATCCTGGCGCGAGCGGACAGTCGTCGCCGGAGTCCACAATCGACGGCCGCTTGGTTCATGCACATCCAGCCACGATGTGGTTTCACGTGAAACGCCTTGTGTAGCAAGCGGTACAGCGACACGCTGGTTGCCAGGGGCAGGGCCTGGTCGGCTAGGGTGTGCCGGTGCCCCACGACTCCCCCATCCTTCCCGAGTTCGTCAATTGGCCGACATTCCCCTTCGAGGGTCACCTGCGAGTAAAGCGAGTGGACGCACCGGCCGCCGAGGAGCCTCCGCGACAGGGCGAGGATCCGTCGACGTGTCAGGCCTGCCTAGCCTCCGACGACGCGTACATCTGGGTGGCCGACCGCTGGCGTGTGCGGGCGCTCGACCGCCCGACGGGACTTCCGATAGTGCTGATCCTCGAGTCACGGTCTCACCTTGACCTGGGCGACCTCCCGAACCTGCTCGCCGCGGAGTTGGGCGTGATGACTGTGCGCCTGGAGCGAGCCATCCGATCCCTGCACGGCATCGCTCGCGTCCACGTAAATCGCTGGGGCGACGGTTCGGCACACCTGCATCTGTGGTTTCTAGCCCGGCCGTTTGGGCAGCTCCAGCTGCGGGGCACGTTCCTCTCGCTATGGGACGACATCCTTCCCGCGGTGCCGGAAGCGCAGTGGCGTGAGAACTTGGCGATGGTAGCGGCGTGGCTGGCCGAGTTCGGTGGACGTGCGCTGGTCGAGCCGCCGCGCATCGACTGGCAGGCTCCGTCTCGCTTTGAGAAGGGCACCACCGAGGTGGTCGACGCGGGCGTGCTCGGTTCGTCCCTCGAAGGACCGATCGGCGCGGCCACACCGGACAGCCGTCACGCTAGCGAGAACGGCAGCGTGGTTAGTCGACCTGCGGATGCGGACCCGACCGGGTCGGACGTGGCGTAACCTCATCGCCCTGCGTTGCCACGAGGAGCACAGCCTCCCCGCAAGTCGCCACCTATGACGCCTGCACCGCGGGTAAGATCGATGGGTCGAAGGAGGCGGCATGCACCCTGGCTCGCGGGAGGTGTGCGGATGTCACGGCGCATAGTGAATCTCACTCTGGATACTCTTGAGGATCTGCCGCGTCGGTGCCGGCAATGCGTCTATTGGGAGCTCGACCCGGTCGCCGCTGAGCGTGCGTGCGCAGCGGGCGATCCCGGCCTTGAGAAGGAGGCCTGGGTATCGCAGACACTCCTTGAGTGGGGCTCGTGCGGCAAGCTGATCTACGTGGACGGAATGCCCGCCGGCTTCGCCCTATATGCGCCGCCCGCCTATGCTCCGCGGTCCATGGCGTTTCCCACGAGTCCGATCTCCGCCGACGCGGTCCTACTCATGTCGGCCCACGTCGTGCCGTCGTTCGCCGGCGGTGGGCTGGGCCGCATGTTGATTCAGGGCATTGCCCGGGACGTAACCAAGCGCGGGATCCGAGCGATAGAGGCATTTGGTGACGCCAAGTTCGGCGACCAGGTCGATGAGCTGTCCGGCTGTCTCGCCCCGGCTGACTTCTTCCTCGCGGTGGGTTTCAAGACCATCCGGCCGCACCCCCGATTCCCTCGGGTTCGGCTGGAACTAAGGACAGCCCTGTCCTGGAAGTCGGACGTCGAGTACGCGTTGGAGAAGCTTCTTGGGTCAATGAATCCGGATGCGATCCTTCGCCCAGCCACCCGCGGCATGTTGTCGAGCGGAACACCGCTCGACGCACTCAGCTAGACATCTAGCTATATCGATGGAAGGTTGCGGTCGCGCCAGCCTGTCGCGACCAAGCGACACTGCTCGTCGTGCGCGCGACTGTTTCACGTAAAACATCGCGCCCACGCCAAACGCCAAGGTATCGACGATCAGCGATGAAATGTCGCGATCGGCGGAGTGCGCCGGATTCGCAGAAATGGGTTTGGGTTCACCCGTGCGCGATGAGATTCGCACGGATCGCGCGCCCTCCGACGGGATCCACGTCCGTATGGGCCAAGGCCGCCCCGACGGTCGCACCTGTCTCGTCCGCGTCGCTCGATCGTAGTGAGTCGACATCGATTGAACCGGTCGTGACGTCGGACTCGATCGGCAGGTACATGCGCTTAACCGCGGCAACGATCGCTTCGACCGCGCGATCGCGAAAGAGCGGGTCAACCAGTCTATTGCGGTCCTCCCGGGACGTCAGGTAGCCCACCTCTACCCGGACCGCTGGCATGCGGGTAAGTCGAAGCAGATCCCAGGTCTTGGCGTGGGTGCGGCAGTCACGCATCCCGGTGCGTACAACCATCTCGCGCTGCACGAGCGCCGCGAGCCGCTCACCGAGAGTTGATGTGACGCCGGCATCCCCGTACTGGCCGTAGTGATAGGTCGCCACGCCCGAGGCGGAGGGACTGGCGTGCCCGTCGAGGTGGATCGAGATGAGCAGGTCGGCACCGAGCTCGTTGGCGAGGGACGCGCGATCGGACTCGGACTGCCGCTCGCTGGGTGACGGTCCCCGGGTCAGATGCACCCGCATGCCCGCGGCGGCGAGCCGGCCTTCCAGTCGGGCCGCGAGGTCGTAGGCGATATCAGCCTCCGTCCACCGCAACGGTCCGTCCGGCACGCTGACACCCGGATCGCCACCGCCGTGGCCCGGGTCGATCACAATGCGCTTGTCCACAAGCGCCGGACCGGCCGCTCGGAATCGCTCCGTCTCGCGTAGGAGGTTTGGTCGACCGCCGACCACCTTGCGACCCAGCCGACGAAGCGCAGTCATTGTGTGCGGTCCGCACACGCCGTCGGGCACCAGCCCAACCTCGCGCTGGAAATTGGCCAGGGCCTTCGCCGTGCGCCGACCGAAGATGCCATCGGCTCGGCCGAGGTCGTAACCCATCTCGAGGAGGCGCTCCTGTAACTGCCGCACATCGTCACCGAAGAGTGCCTCGGGCTGCTCGTGCGACAGCACACGCGAGCCCAGCGCCCACCGTGCGGCGTCGATCGCGCGCCAGGTCTCCTCGTTAACCTCACCCGTCACAGTGAGCCCACGCGCCTGCTGGAACGCCCGCACGGCCCGTTCCACGGGGGCGTCATACACCGCGTCGACATCGGGAGGAATGCGATCGTGCAGAACCGCCAGCGTGGTCAGGATGGCCCGGATCTCAACGACCGCGGCACCACGGTCACCTCGCCGGACCACGTGCATCGCCTGCTTCCTCCCTGCCGGACGGAGGCCCCAAATGTGGCGGAGCCTACTCCGAGTTGTCGGCCGCGGCGGGCGGGTGGTCCATAGCCAACCGCCCACCAACAAAGATCTAAGGCGCAGTCAAGGTTGGGCACAGGTTCGCCGCCCCACGCCGAGGCCCGTTAACGCTCTACGCCCACGACAAACAGCGCCCACGACACACAGCGCCCTAACGCAAAGCGCCCCGCGTCGAGAGACAGACGCGGAGCGCGGAGCGCAGGTTCCGTCAGATGGCACCCTCGATGAACCTGACCAGATCCCCCTTCGGCTTCGCGCCGGCGACCGATTGCACCGGCTGCCCACCCTTAAAGATGGTGAGCGTCGGCACCGACATGACCCGGTACGCCATCGCCGTTTCGGGGTTCTCGTCGATGTTGAGCTTGACGATCTCGAGCGTGTCGCCCATCTCGGTCGCTATCTCGCCGAGCAGAAGTTCGATCTTGCGGCATGGCGCGCACCACTCCGCCCAAAAGTCCACCAGGACCGGTTTGTCTGACTGCAGCACGTCTTGGACGAAAGTGGAGTCGGTGACTGCCCTAGGTGCCATGCTCTATCCCCTCGGCGTAGCTCTCGTGTGTCAGCGGTTCAGTTCATGATTCAAGCGCAGCGACGTAGCGCTCGGCGTCGAGCGCGGCGGCGCACCCGGTGCCCGCCGCGGTGATCGCCTGACGGTAGACGTGGTCAACCAGATCACCGCAGGCGAACACGCCGGGGAGACTGGTGCGGGTGCTGGGCACGTCGGCGATCACATAGCCGTCGGCGTCGAGCTCGATCTGGCCGGCGAACAGCTCACTCCGAGGGTCGTGACCGATGGCGACGAAGACGCCGGTGACATCGAGGGTGCGCTCGGCGCCCGAGATCACGTCTCGGACCCGCACGCCGCCGACCTTGCCGTCATCCTCGAGAATCTCGGTGACAACCGAGTTCCACTCGACCTTGATTTTTGGGTTGGTCAGCGCTCGCTGGGCCATGATCTTGCTGGCGCGGAACTCGTCCCTGCGATGGATGATCGTCACGGTGTTGGCGAAGCGGGTGAGGAAGGTCGCCTCCTCCATCGCCGAGTCACCGCCGCCAACGACCACTATGTGCTGGTTGCGGAAGAAGAAGCCATCACAGGTGGCGCACGAGGAGACACCGTGGCCGAGCAACGCCTGCTCGCCGGGCACACTAAGCGGCCGCCAGGCCGATCCGGTGGCCAGGATGACGGTCTTCGCCCGGTACTGGGTGTTGCCTATCCAGACGGTCTTGACGTCACCGGCTAGTTCTACCGCCGAAGCATCGTCGGTGAGCAGTTCCGCGCCGAAGCGTTCGGCCTGTTTGCGCATAAAGTCCATAAGGTCCGGGCCCATGACGCCGTCCGGGAAGCCCGGGAAGTTCTCCACCTCGGTCGTCGTCATGAGGGCACCGCCGGACTGAACGCCCTCGATGACGAGTGGACTGAGGTTCGCGCGCGCCGCGTACACGGCCGCGGTGTAGCCGGCCGGGCCGGAGCCAACGATGATCACGTTACGGACCTCGTCCATGGACGCTTCCCTCCGATGGCGCGCGATGACGGCGCGGCCTGTTATCAGACAGCCTGCGATGGGCAGAACGTCATCGTACGAACTTGGGATTCCCGCACGCGGCACGCGTCACTCTCGGCGCGCCGATGTCGTGCCGAACGCCGGGCGGAAGACGATCAAGACGGGGCGGTCACGAGACCGGCGCGGACGCCTTTTCGTCGGCGCCGGCGAGCCCGCAATCCGGGCCAACAGCGACGACTGTCGATGCCGTCCCTTGCCGGACGAGCACCACGAGGGCCGGCTTCCCGACGAAGCGGGCGTAGTCGACCAGGGTCACCGAGCCGGGATGAGCCGATCCGATGGCGTCCAGGCAGGTCCGTAGCGCGGCCGGATCAGTGAGGCGGGACAGCGGTTCGGGGGCGGCGGCCCTGACCATCTGAGGCACCTCGGCGCTGGCCTCCTTCGACGCAGCGTCGGACTGTGGCACTCCGCCGAGCGACGGTATCCGGGCGAGCTGGGCAAGCGTCTCCGGTCGGTAATCACTACCGGAGATAACGAAGCTGGGCGTCCCGGCAAACGCCGCGGTGGGCGCGGCGAGTGCGCCGGGGGCCGGCGCCTGGTCCGACGTCTCCTCGCGGTTAAGACCCGATCCCGACGCCGTCGTGGGCGCGTTCTGGGTGGCGAACTGGTTGGCCACCGCGATGCCGCCGATGACCGCCACGACCGCGGCCGCGGCCGCGGCCAGACCGGCCCAGGAGCCCCGCCACCTTCCCCGTGCGGATTCTCGCGCCCGACCGGTGCCTCGCGCCCGAGCCGCGTCGAGCGAGACCACCGCCGGGATCCCGTCGCGAGTCCCGTCGCGGGTCCCGTGGCGGGTCCCGTGGCGGGTCCCGTCGCGGCGCTTGGCACCCGACATAGCGGCGACCGCTCGCAGCGAGTCGTTGACGCGCGCGACGACGTCGGCGGGCATGGGCGTCGCCGTTGATGCGGCCCGTAACTCATCTCGCACCAACGCGTCGGCTCGGACCAGCGCCGCATGGGCGGTGGCCCACCCCGCATCGCTGGCCACGAGATGCGCGACCTCCGCCGCGTCCGCACGGTCGAGGACATCGGCGGTGAAGTCGGCCAGCCGGTCGAGATCCACCGCAACAGAGTCCGCCGCACCGGACGCCCCAGTACCGAACTCCCGACTCACACCGCACCTCCCCGCTCCGCTCGATCCTGTTCCAATGGTCCCGCTCCTGATGATCCGACGTCCCCGGCCGTCTGTCGGTTCCCGTGACGTGGGTCATCTGGCGCGTGGCCGCCGGGTCGGGCGTCGAGGCGGAGGTGTCCCAGCAGTACGGCGAGGCGCGCGCGACCCCGCGCGCAGCGACTCTTCACTGTGCCTTCGGCGACGCCGAGCATGGCGGCGATCTCCGCGACGGAGTATCCCTGCATGTCCAGCAGAACCAGCGCGACCCGCTGCTCCGGCGGCAGTTGCGCGAGTGCCGCCCGGACGGTCAGCGCGGTGTCTGAGTCGTACGGGGAATCAGCACCGCGGCCAGCCAGCACGCCGCTGTCGCTCTCGGGCAGTGGAACGGTCGGTCGGGCCTGGCGTCTACGGGCGCGGTCGAGGCAAGCGTTGACAACGATACGGTGCAGCCAGGTCGTGACAGCCGATTCGCCCCGGAAGCGGTCGGCCGACCGGAACGCCGACACCAAGGCGTCCTGGACGGCGTCCGCCGCGTCCTCGCGGTCGCCGAGAGTACGCAGCGCGACCGCCCACAACCGGTCACGGTGCCGGCGTACCAGCTCGCCGAAGGCATCGGAATCCCCATCGACGTGGGCGCGCAGCAGCGCGGCGTCGTTGAGGTGGGCTTGCGCACCGCTCACGGCCAGACCCTATCGGGCGGGCGCACCCATGCGCTGGCCGTCACCGACCGCGAGTCACGGCGCGAGTCACGGCGCGAGGACGGTGATTTCGTTGACTGATAGGACGAACTTGCCGTCGTTGTCCGCCGGCAGCTTGGTGATCCACACGAGCAGGTACTGCACCTGCTGCTGCACATCGGGTACGGGGAAGACCATCACGGTGCCACTGTGATCATCCAGCGGCTGCCCGATGGCCGTGTACGCGCTGGCTACGGTGGCGTCGCCGGCAGTCGTGTCCCCGGGATCGCTGCTGCCAGTGCGAAGGGCTACCGACGCTCCCTGTTGACTCACCACCACCCGCACCGCACCGACCCGCGTGGGCGACCCGAGGTTGATGAGGATGCCCATGCCGGGTTTGAGGCCGCCGAAGTTGGCACGCAGGTACTCATCGGTGGTCCAGCCGGTCAACTCGTCGCCGTCGACGACCTTTTCGTAGCCCTCGAACTCGGTCCGATCACCCTTGGGTGGGTCGACCACCCGGACCTGGCTCGCAGCGATAGCGATCGGTTTGCCGCTGCCGACGGTCGTCGGTGGGTTGCTCGTTGGACTGGTGAGATCGGGCGTGGTCGGCGCCGGCTCGGGGCCTGCGCCGAGCACCCTCGCGCCGATGAAGGCCCCGGCAATCGCGATCGCCGTCAGAACGGCGACCCCGAGCGCTAATTTGCCGCCCGCCCGCCGCCGGGTACCGCCCGCCTCGCCGCCGCCGAAGCCCATCGGTCCGCTGTCGGCGTCGTCGTAGTCGGGCTCCGAGTCGCCCTGCGTGGCCAGGCCCGCGAACTCCGCGGCGAGTGCGGCGGCGGTCGGTGGCGTGGCGCGGCGGTCGAGCAGTTCCGCCGCGATCTCGTCGAGGTGGCGTGGGATGCCGCCGCGGACCTGGCGAGGGCTAGCCAGACGTCCGGTGCTGTCGCGGACCGCGTCGGGCAGCGTCGAATGCCCCGACTCGGCGAAGGGCCAGTGGGACGTCAAGCATGCGTAAAGCACGGCGCCGACCGCGCGCACATCGGACTCGGGGTCCGCGGGACCGTCGGCGTGGGCGTCGAGCAGAACGACCCGGCCGTCATCGGCGACCAGGATGGTGCCCGGATGAACGTTGCCATGCACGATCCCGGCGGAGTGCAATGCCGCCACGGCCTCGGCGATCGCGTGTGTGACGAGCGTGGCGCGTTCAGCGTCGAGCGGCGACTGGCGCAGCACATCGCGCAAGGAGACACCGGGCACCCACTCGCGCACCAGATAGGCGCGGTGACGCTCGTCGATGGCATCGTAGACCGAGACGAGGTGCGGATGCACCAGCCGGCTGGCGGCGACGGCTGCCGTGAGCATGCCCGCGGCCGCTTCGCCGCCGGGCTGGCGCACGACCAGGGCGACGGGTCGACGCAGAACCGTGTCGATCCCGCGCCAGATCTGGCGGCCCGCCGAGTCGGTGGCGACATGCTCCTCAAGGCTGTATCGGCCCGCAAGCACTTCGCCGGCAGTTGGTGCACCGAAGGTCATGACTCCGGGGACGCCCGGCGGTCCATCGGGTGCGCCCCGATGCCCTTCGCCTTCGTGGCTCACCCGTCCTCCTCGTCGGACCCGCTGCACCTCGGACACGCTGCGTCTCGGACACCCCGCTGCGTCTCGGACACACGGTGCCTCCGCGACCATAACCCAGGACACCGAGTCTTGCCGCAGCTGTGTTCATAGCGTAAGCGCGTCGACACGAACCCGTAGCTGACCATACCCGCGGGCACCCAGAAGTGCTCGCATCTAGGGTGCCCTGCGGGGCCCCCGACGTCCAGCGACCGTCCGGCCGGTAGGGGGAGAACCAAATGGGTGGCGGCCCGGTGTGTTCCTCGCCACGTGGCCCGCAGCTGTGCACAGGCCCTGCACAGGTTTTCCACAGGCCAGCGCCACCCGATCACAGAGCTATCCACCAGTTTCACGGAGTTATCCACCGGGGACACCAAGTTATCCACCGGGATGTCCACAGCAGGTCGGAATTGAGCGGGCCCATCTGGAACGGGCTGGGTGGCGGCTAACGACCGACGCGGGCACGGATCATGGATGCGAGCTCGCGCACCTCGCGCACCCGCAGCGCGAACGCGGCCGCGACGTATGCACCCAGCAGGACAACTCCCGCCACCACAAGCTGCACGATGCTCGCCACCTTGCCATCGCCCCAGACGACGGTCATGCCGATGACCGCGAGCGCGGCCGGAACCGCGGCGATCATCGCGGCGAGTGTTAGCCGACCGATCGTGGCGAAGACGTGGCCGAGACCGAGCCGACCGATTCGCCGCCGCAGCAGCCAGTAGCCGAGCATCGCGGCGACGACGAACGACACCGCGTTGCCGGCCATCAGACCGGCGGCCACCAGCGCCACGGGCAGGACCACAAACAGCAGTACGTCGACCCCGATCCGGATCGCGACGACGGGCATGTTGACCAGCGCGGGCGTCTTCGTGTCGGGCATGGCGTAAAACGCGAAGAGTTGCAGCTGGCTGATCGCGAATGGCACCAGGCCAAGTCCGGCCACCGCGATCACCCAACCGGTCGCGACGGCCTGCGCGTGCGTGTACTCGCCCCACTGAAACAGAGTTACGGCGAGTGGCCGCCCCAGCACGGCATAGGCGACCGTGGCGGGCAGTAGTACGACGGCCGTGAGCCGGGTGCCCAGAGACAGCTGGTGAGCCAGGTCGGCGTGCCGGTTCTGGGCCGCCGCGGCCGACATACGCGGCATGAGGGCGGTGATCACGGAGACCGCCACGATGCCGTGCGCCATCATGAAGATGAGGTAGGCGTTGTTGAAGATCGCGGGCCCGGGCACGGTTGACCCGGGTTGGGCGGCGTCGCCGGCCATCTTGGCGATCCTCAAGATTACGACGAGTCCGACCTGGCTGATCAGGACGTACACGAGCATCCAGGCGCCGATGCGGCCCAGCTCGCGCAGGTGCAGCTGGCGGAAGTCCCACCGCCACTTCCAACGGAACCCCACCCGCCGAAGCGCGGGGAAGAGACCGGCCGCCTGCACCAGGATGCCCAGCGTGGTGCCGAGCCCCAGCACCGCGATCTCCGCCGCCGTCAGCGACTCAGCGGTTAGCGGGGTCGCGACCGGTAGCAGCGTGAAGACGCCGGCCATGCCGATCACGACGAGGTTGTTCAGGATCGGCGCCCACATTGGCATCGCGAAGTGGCCCCGCGTGTTGAGCACGGCCGCGAAGAGTGCCGCCATGCCGTAGAAGAAGATCATCGGCAGGAGCAGGTACGACAGCGTCGTGATCAAATCGCGGTCGGCGACCGGAGTGCTGTCGCTGGTCAGCAGGGCCGTGAAGAGCGGGGCGCAGGCAACGGCGACGACGGTGGCGCCGGCCAGGAAGATCGCGGCCAGGCTGAGCAGTCGCTGCGTATACGCCTCGCCACGATCGGCGTCTCGGGTACGGGCGCGGACGAGCAGTGGGACCACCACGCTGGCCAGGACTCCGCCGAGCAGGAGTTCGTAGACCATGCCGGGCAGCGTGTTCGCCAGGTTGTAGTTGTCGGCCACCACCGCGGCGCCGATAGCGGCGCCGATAGCGGCGGTGCGGAGAAACCCAGTGGCGCGGCTGACGATGCTGCCCAGAGCCATGACGGAGCCATGTCTCGCCAAAGCCGTGCCCGTGTCGTCGCCATCCCCGCCGTCCGTGATCGGGTGCTCGATGGTCGAAGCGGCTGGGTCGACGTCGTAGCCGATGCTGCGGGCGGCGTCGCTCGCCACCGTCACCGCCGGAAGGACGTCGGTTGTGTCATGGCCAGTCGGCAGTGCGGCCGGCATGACCACGGTCGCGTCGGGGTCGTGAGCCCGATCCTGCACCCCGTCGTCGGCACCGGTCATGGCAGTGACCTTATAGTTCCGGCGCGAGACGACCCACCCCCGCGTCCAGCGCGCGGAACTCCCGCGACCGCGCGCGCCGGCTGCCGATAGGCTAGCCACCCGATGTCCGATTCCTCCAGCGCAGCCGCGCCCTCCGCAGACCTGACCGCCGCCCAGCGCCGGGCGGTCGCCGAGCTGTTGCGTATCTCACCGCTGGCGGACGAGCTTGGCCGGCGGTTCGCCAAGGCCGGACATGAGCTGCACCTCGTCGGCGGCTCGGTGCGGGACGCGCTGCTTGGCCGGCTCGGCGATGACCTTGACTTCGCCACGGACGCCCACCCCGAACAGACGCTCGCGATCCTCAAGGGCTGGGCCGAGTCGACGTGGGAGACCGGGCGGGAGTTCGGCACGATCGGCGCTGTTCGGCACGGCCTGCGCCTGGAGATCACCACGTTCCGGGCCGAGGCGTACGACGGGGTCAGTCGCAATCCGGTCGTCCGGTACGGCACGAGCCTGCTCGACGACCTGCGCCGCCGCGACTTCGCCATCAACGCCATGGCGATCAGCCTGCCGGAGCACCAATTCACCGACCCCCACGGCGGCCGTGACGATCTGGCCCGCTCGGTCTTGCGTACCCCTGCAACACCGCAGGACTCGTTCGGCGATGACCCGCTGCGGATGCTGCGCGCCGCCCGCTTCGCCGCCCAGCTGCGGTTCACTATCGCGCCCGACGTGCTGGCTGCCATGAGGTCGATGGCCGGCGACCTGAGGCGGATCACCGCGGAGCGAATCCGCGATGAGTTCACCAAGCTGTTGTGCGCCGCGGACCCGATCACTGGCCTGCGACTGCTCGTGGACACCGGGCTGGCCGAGATCTTCCTGCCCGAGCTGCCGGGGCTCAAGCTCGCCATCGATGAGCACGCGCAGCACAAGGATGTGTATGAGCACACCCTGTCGGTGATCCGCAACGCGATCACACTAGAGGATCCAGACGACGGTCCCGACTTCGTACTCCGGATGGCCGCGCTCATGCACGATGTCGGCAAGCCGGCGACGAAGGCGGCCGGGCCGGACGGGCGGGTGAGCTTCCACCACCACGAGGTGGTCGGGGCACGGCTGACCCGCCAGCGGATGAGGGCGATGCGCTTTCCGAAGGACGTGATCTCCGATGTCGGCGGGCTGGTCGCCTTGCACCTGCGCTTCTACGGGTACGGAGGTGGCGAGTGGACTGATTCGGCCGTCCGCCGGTACGTCACCGACGCCGGCGAGTTGCTCCCGCGACTGCACAAGCTCACCCGATCGGACTGCACCACGCGCAACCGGCGCAAGGCCGCCCAGCTGTCGGCCGACTACGACGCGCTCGAGGAGCGAATCACTCGGATCGCTGCCGAGGAGGACCTGGCCCGGGTGCGTCCCGACCTCGACGGCAACGCGATCATGGAGCTGCTCGGCCTACCCCCCGGGCCGCTCGTAGGCGAGGCATGGCGTCACCTCCGGGAGCTGCGGCTAGAGCGCGGTCCACTCGCTCACGACGAGGCCGTCTCCGAACTGCTGAGCTGGGCCGCCGCGCACGGGATACCCCCACGCCCCTCGCCCGAGGTCAAGGATTAAGTCGGGCGGAGCGGCGGGAGGCGAAATTGGCGTACCACATCGCCAGGACCGCGTACCCGACACCGACGGCGGCAATGACGGCGTGTGAGTGGCCGTTCTCGGGGAGAGCGAACGCGCCGATGAGGAGGCCGAGCACAAAAAGCAGGTTGAACGCGGTGTCGTTCACGCTGAACACGCGACCCCGGTAGTCGTCGGAGATCTCGAGTTGGAGCGCGGTGTCCGTGACGATCTTGGTGCCCTGCGTCGCGAGGCTGACGAAGAAGGCCGCGGCCACGGTGAGGGGAGCGAGGAACGGCAGGGCCAGAACCGGGACGAGTACCGCGAGCGAGGCCATCATCGCGGTCACCCAGCGAGAGCCGCCGATGCGTCGGGTAACCGGGGGCGTTACCACCGCGGACACCAGTGCGCCGAGCGCGGCGGCCGCCGCGACCGGCAGCAGCCCTGTTAGCGACGCCGCGGGGTCACCGGCGTTGTAGAAGTTGCGATAGAGCAACAGCGTGGTGATCGCCAGCACGCCGTAGAGCCCACGATGCACCGCCTGCACGATCAGCACCGAGGCGGCGGCGGGTCGATGCGCCACGTGGCGCACACCGGCGACCATCCCGCGCGCCGTGTCGGCCAGCGCGGCCAACGTCGAACCCCGGGGGCGTGCGGCGTCATCCGGGCCCAGGGCATCGAGTCGGAAGCTGAGCATCGTCAGGGCGGCGGATAGTCCGTACCCAAGTACGGCGACACCGGAGACCATGGCGTACTGATGGAACCCGGTACCGGTCAGCTGGAGCACGAACGCCGCGCTGGCGAGCCCGGTTGAGAACACAACCGTACCGAACGTGGTCGCGAAAGAGTTCGCCGTGACCAGGCGCGCCTCGTCCACCACGTGCGGCTGCCCGGCGGAGATGCCGGCGAGGAAGAAGCGATTCAACGCGATGATGCACAGGGCAGTCGCGACGAAGAGAGTTCCCTCATCGCCGCGCCAGACGAACATCACCGCCGGCACGACCAGCGCTGCCCGCAGGGTGTTGGCGACAAAGAGTGTCCTCACCCGGCTCCACCGGTCGAGGAAGACGCCCACGAATGGACCGAGCGTCGAGTACGGCAGCAGCAGCACCGCGAACGCCGTCGCGATCGCGACCGGACTCGCCGCCTTCTCCGGGTTGAAGAAGACACTGCCCGCCAGGCCGGCCTGGAACCAGCCGTCGCCGAGTTGGCTCAGGAGCCGGACGGCGAGCAACCGCCGGAAACCGCGCTGGGCGAGAATCGCGCGCAGGTTCCCGCGTGGCATAGCCCCGGTCGGCTGGGGCGCAAGGGCGGCCTGCATGGTTCCTGAGGGTACGGGGTTGGCGCCAACCGGCGAGTGTCGCGGCGGCGACCCGCACGCGAACGGCTCACCGGTGAGTCCTGCGATGGTCTCGGTGGACTCACCGGCGAGCGGCTGCGCGTGGTTACTCTGGGTCGGACTTGCCTGACTGCTTCGGTGCGGTGGCCGGCGCGGCCGTCACCGCCTTCGTCGACGCCCCATTCCCGGCGGACTCGCCCGCCATGCCGGACAGGCGCGTGAGCAACTGGGCGAGGTCGATGCCGGTGAGGTCGGTGCCCAATTGGAGGCCCTGCGCGACATTGGAGGCGACCGTCTTCGTCAGCGACGACGCCCCATCGGTCGAGATGACGGTCAGCTTGTCGATCGCGGCCACGGGCGCGGCGGCGGCCTCCACGACCTGGGGAAGGACCCGCAGCAGGAGGTCGAGCACGGCCGCCTCGCCGTACACTCCGAACGCGTCGGCCTTGCTCTGCATCGCCGCCGCCTCGGCATTTCCCTTGGCCAGGATGGCGGCTGCCTCGGCCGTACCTTCCCGCTCAGTCGCCTCCGCGAGTGCGGCGCGGCGGGCCCGCTCACCCTCACCGGTGAGGCGCGACTGTTCGGCGGTGGCCTGGGCGGCCGCGATGGTCGCCTGCCGCCGGGCGTCGGCGTCGGCGATAGCGGCGTTCTTGCGCGCCTCGGCGTCCTGCTCCACTCGGTAGCGTTCGGCGTCGGCGGGCTTTCGCACCTCGGTGTCGAGCACGCGCTGTTTGAGTTCGGCGTTCTGCTCGGCGACCTTGCGTTGTTCGGCGATGATGAACTGCTGGCGCTCCGCCTCGGCGAGCGGTCCGGCCGCCGCGGACTGAGCCTTGGCCGCGTCGATCTCGGCCTGGATCCCTGCCTGCTTGAGGGCGAGGTTGCGCTGCGCCGCGGCGATCGCCTCCTCGGCCAGCAACCGTTCCTGCTCGGCCTGCTGGCGGGCCTTAGCCTCGGCGATCGCCGCGTCCTTGAGTACCCGGGCGGCCTCGGGCCGGCCCAGGTCCTGCAGGTACGACCCCTCCGCCAGGATGTCCTGGAGTTGGAACGTGTCGAGCACCAGACCCTGGTTGGTCATCGAGTGCTCGGCCTCCTCCGCGACGGCCGAGGCGAACGCCGCGCGGTCCCTGATGATCTCCTCGACGGTCAACCGACCGACGATCGAACGCAGTGCGCCGGCGAGCACCTCGCGCGCGAATTCTTCGATCTCCGCCTGCTGATGGAGAAAGCGCTGGGCGGCGGCCCGGATCGCGTCCTCGGTCCCGCCGACCTTGACGATCGCGACGCCCTGCAGGTTCGCGCGGATGCCCTGCTTGCTGACCGCGCCCTGGATCTCGACGTGGATTCGACGGCTGGACAGTCCCAGCACTTGGAGTTTCTGCACGACCGGCATCACGAAGACGGACGCGCCCATGACGACCTTCTGCCCTGACAGGTCTGTGGCCATGACGCCGTCGACGCCCTCGACCGAGCGGCCCTTGCGACCGGTGACGATGAAAGCCTCGTTCGGGCCGGCGACCTTGATCCGGCTGAGGATGTAGATCACGAGGAGGACCAGCAGCAGCACCGCGCCACCGATCGCGATGAGGAGAGGAAGCATTGTTCCTTCTTTCCGGGGGTACGGGCACCAGGCCGACAAGATCAGATGGGTTGGGAAGGGGGTACGGAGTAGACGGATCAGACTGGCGCGGTCTCCTCGACCACGACGCTGGTGTCGCTTGGCGCCTCAACGACGAAGACACGGGCACCCAGCGCGACGGCCTTGTCTGACTTCGCATTGAGTTTGACGGGTTGCCCGCCGATATGAATACGCACCTCGCCGTATCCCTGAGCTGGAATCGGCGTGACGATCACGCCGATCCGCCCGAGGAGGTCCGACCTGGTGGGCGTCGCGTCCGTACGCATCCGACCGGCCGCGCGGGCTAGCAGCAGTGTGCCCCACGCCGCGGGGATGGCGATCGCGACACCCACCACGAGCGCCACCAGCAGCGCCAGGATCGCACCGCCACCAGTGAGCGATGCCGCGATCGCGCCACCGAAGCCGAACGCGCCCACGAAGCCAGCGATCGACGGCATCGAGAGCGGACCGTCGCCGTCGCCCAGGGGCACCAGGTCGCCAGCGAAGAGCGCCAGAGCGAGCAACACAACGCCAAGACCACCGATGATGAGAAAGGTGATGGTCACTGCGTTCATGGGCTCGCTCCTGGTCAACCGCCTAGTGACCACCGAGGGTAGCGTCATCGCGCCACACCACACCGCCCCTGCCGGCCCGGGGAGTTGCACCGCCCGCTGTTAGAACCGGGCGAGAGCGGGCGCCGGCGTGTGCCCGAGCACCTCCTCCGGCGGGACCCCCAGGGTAACCAGGTGAACTGGCACCGCTCGTTGTACCGGTAGGCATTCCAGTCTGTGGCGGCTTATCGACCATGAAGGGCGAGCCGTCTTGTCACACCCCTGTCGCAGACTGGGCACGTGAGGTCTTCGGTTATCGACTCGCCCATCGGCGGAGTGGGGATCGCGGTCGACGGCGATGCGGTCTGTGCCGTGTCCTTCGGTGCGGCACTCACGGATGTGGACGGGGCTACTCCTCCGCCCTCCCTGTTGGCCGAGGCGGAGCGGCAGCTGTGGGAGTATTTCGCGGGCGAACGAACCGAGTTCGCACTCCCCCTGGTGGTGCGCCGGGGCAGCGAGTTCGAGCGTGCCGTATGGAAAGCCATCGCCGCTATCCCCTACGGCGAGACGCTCAGCTACGGGGCGATCGCCCGCTCGGTCGGCGAACCCGGCGGTGCGCAGGCGGTCGGGTTGGCATGTAATCGCAACCCACTGCCGATCATCGTGCCGTGCCATCGCGTCATCGGAGCCGACGGCAAGCTCGTCGGCTTCGGCGGCGGCATCAAGCGGAAACGGTGGCTGCTCCAACTGGAGGCGCGCATCCACATCGAGCGCACCTTCATGGGAGAAAACCGGTGACGTTGGATGACGACGATGCCGAACTCAAGATCCCCACGATCATGAGCTGACCGTCGCCAACGGGCGCCGATCATGACCTCCAGGTCATGATCGGCGCCCGTAGGTTAAGCCTCAGCGCTCGTTGGTGCCGTCGATGAACGCCTCGATCGCCTCACGTGCGTCATGGTCGGCGTACTGAACCGGCGGGGACTTCATGAGATAGGACGACGCGGAGAGGAGTGGGCCACCGATCTTGCGGTCAAGAGCGATCTTCGCGGCACGGATCGCGTCGATGATGATGCCGGCGGAGTTGGGCGAGTCCCAGACCTCCAGCTTCAATTCGGCGTTGAGGGGGACATCGCCGAAGGCCCGGCCCTCGAGCCGGATGTAGGCCCACTTGCGATCGTCGAGCCACGGCACGTGATCGGAGGGTCCGATGTGGATGGAGCCCTTCTCCATCTCGTGCGGGATCTGCGACGTCACCGATTGGGTCTTGGAGATCTTCTTTGAGATCAGCCGCTCCCGCTCGAGCATGTTCATGAAGTCCATGTTGCCGCCGAAGTTGAGCTGGTACGTCCGCAGCAGCTCCACCCCACGGTCCTCGAACAGCTTGGCCAGCCCGCGGTGGACAATCGTGGCACCGACCTGTGACTTGATGTCGTCGCCGACGATCGGCAGCCCGGCGTCGGAGAACTTCTTCGCCCAGACGGGGTCCGAAGCGATAAAGACCGGAAGGGCGTTGACAAACGCACAGCCCGCGTCGATGGCCGCCTGGGCATAGAACTTGTCCGCCGCCTCCGAACCGACCGGGAGGTAGGACACGACGACGTCCACCCGTGCCTCGCGGAGCACCGCGGTGACATCCACCGGCTGGGCGTCGGACTCCTCCACCATCTCGCGATAGAACTTGCCCAGGCCGTCGTGGGTCGGACCTCGCTGTACGATGACGCCGCTGGGCGGCACGTCGCAGATCTTGATGGTGTTGTTCTCGCTGGCGAGGATCGCCTCGGCGATGTCACTGCCGACCTTCTTCGCGTCGACGTCGAAGGCGGCGACGAACTCGATATCGGACACGTGGTAGTCGCCGAACTTGACGTGCATGAGACCCGGTACGCGGTCGTTAGGGTCGGCCTTGCGGTAATACTCCACGCCCTGCACGAGCGAGGACGCGCAGTTACCGACACCAACGATGGCGACACGAACGGAACCCATCGCGGCAGCCTCCTTATTCATCTCACCGCTCCGGGTTGTCCGAAGACGGAGTGGTCAATATCGGGGTTACCCCTACCGGGGCTTTGGCCAGGGGTCTGGCCGGATCGCTCGGTGGCGATGAGTTCCTCCAGCCACCGCACCTCGCGTTCGCACGCGTCGAGCCCATGGCGCTGCAGCTCCAGGGTGTACGCGTCGAGTCGCTCGGCGGCTCGGGCGAGCACGTCGCGGAGCCCTTCGCGACGCTCCTCGACCCGGCGGCGACGGCCCTCGAGAATCCGGATGCGCGTCTGCTGGTCGGTGCGCGCGAAGAACGCGAAATGAACGCCGAAGGCCGGATCGTCATAGGTCTCCGGCCCTGCCTGGGCGAGCAACTCTTGGAACCGCTCCTTGCCCTCTGCTGTGATCTTGTAGACGACCCGCCCGCGGCGGCTCGTCATGGGCGGGATATCCGCGGAGGTTGCGGCCGAGTCGGGCTCGGGTGCGCCTTCCGTGATCCAGTTCGCGGCCTGCAGCCGGCGCAGCGTCGGATAGAGCGAGCCGTAGCTGATCGCGGCGCGGAACGCGCCGAGCTTTGTGGTGAGTTGCTTGCGCAGCTCGTAGCCGTGCATCGGGGATTCGTGCAGAATGCCGAGGATAGCGAGTTCGAGCACGTTCGCCTCCTCCTCGTCATCGAGCGCTTCATGCCGGACTTCGGAGCCGATGTATCGGCCCGATACATCGAGCCTAGGGCTTTCCCACGCGGCCCGCAACCGGAGCCACCCGGCCGGTGCTCCGGATCGCCCGCCCCGGGGCCCTAGCACCACCCCGTCGATCATGACCTGGAGGTCATGATCGAGGCAGTTTCGCGACGGTCAGATCGTGATCACGGAGATCTTGGTGGGCAGGTGATGGGATCCACGCTCGGCCGTGGCCCTCGGCTCGCGTAGCTGTCCAACGTGGCATAACCTGCGGCCGAGGCGAGTGACACTCGCTCGGCGGCTCGCGAGGGGTGCCGGATGGGAAGACGCGACAGCGGCGCGCACTGGCATGACGCGGACTACGACCGCGGCTATGACCCTCGGGGCGGATATGAGTCTGGATACGACTCTGTCTATGGGAACGACTCCGGCTATGGATACGACCAAGCCGACCGAAGAGCCGCGGCCGAGCCGGGGCGTCGCAGAGCGAGGCGCCGGCGCAGACTGCTGACCGTCGTTTCGTCGATCATGGCGATCGTCGGAGTCGGTCTGGTTGGCGGTGCGGTGTACGTCAACTCCATCGCGGTCGCGGACATGCTGGCCCTGCCGGAGACGACGACCGTTTACTACAGCGATGGCAAGACCGTGCTGGCCCGCCTCGGTTCGGCGAACCGGACCAATCTCACGTTCGACGTCCTTCCCGATTCCGTCACGGAAGCCGCGGTCGCGGCCGACGACCCCGACTTCTGGGCCGGTGACGTCACGGCCATCACGAGAAGCGTCGTGCGCCATGCGTTTGAGCTCGAGGGAGACGGGGTCGCGACCAAGGCCCGAGTGACCGTGCTGGCGTGGAAGCTTGACGATGCGTACTCCAAGGCCGACATCCTCACCTACTACCTCAACGCGGTCGCCTTCGGCCGCGGCACGTACGGCATCGAAGCGGCCGCCCAGGAGTTCTTCGGCAAGTCCGCGAGCCGCGCCGCACCCCCCGCCGCGCAGTTGACGTTGGCGGAGGCGATCGTCCTCATTGCGATGATCAACCAACCGTGGCCGGATCCGGACGATCCGGAGAACTCCCCCGGGTTCGATCCGACCCGCAATGCGAAGGCGATGGAGAACTCCAAGGCTCGGTGGACCGAGATCCGGGAGAGCATGGTGGGCCTCAACTATCTGACCCAGTCACAGGCCGACGCGCTGGTCTACCCGACGACGGTGCGGGTCGAAGACCCGAAAAAAGGGCCGGCGGGCGTGGCCGGGCCGAGTGGACTCATCGTGAACCACGTCCTGTCGGAGTTGGCCGGCGCCCCGCCATTCAAGGGCAGGTCGTGGACGGAGATCCGCGAAGGCGGGTACGAGATTGTCACGACGATCGACTCGAGGGCGCAGAGCCTGCTGGAGAAGGCGGCGGATGAGACCGTCGCCGGGTCCGCGATGTTCGGGCAGCCGGAGAACCTTCAGGCCGCCGCGGTGGCGGTCGAGCCGGGGACGGGACGCGTGCTGGCCTACTTCGGCGGCCACAGCGGCACCGGTGCCGACTTCGCCGGCTTCTATTTCGACGAGGCGGTCGACGCAAACGGCTACGGCGCGCATCCGCCGGGCGGGACCTTCCACGTGCATGCGCTCGCGGCGGCGCTGCGGGCCGGCGTCTCGGTGAAGTCCCGGTGGAACACCAAGTCGCCCCAGAACTTCCCGACCCAGCAGGGCACGCACGCCGTCCGCGATGTCGGCCGCTGCCCGACCGGGAAGACCGTCTGCACTCTCGCGGACGCCACGGTCGCGTCTCTCGACACCGCCTACTTCGGCCTCACGGTAAAGATCACGCCGGCCGCGGTCATCAGCGCCGCGCGTGATGCCGGGATCGACTTCATGTGGACCGACGAGCGGCTACGTCAGGACCTCCACTCGGTCGATGATCTCGGTCTGATAGCGCCGTCCAAGTTCGACACCGTCGTGGGTATCGGTCAATACGCGGTGACCGTCCTGGACCAGGCCAACGCGATGGCAACCTACGCGGCCCTCGGGCTTCGTGCGCACGCTCACTTCCTACAGCAGGTCCGCGATGGGGAGAAGGTCCTGTACTCCGAGTCCCTGCCGACCGGGGGTGAGCCCAGGATCCTCCAACCGTCGCAGGTCGCCGACCTGACTTGGGCGCTGAGCCGCACTCCGGCCGGCGCGTTGAAGGCGCGCGACTCGGCGACCAAGACCGGCGTATGGCAGCTCACCAAGGATCCGTCGCAGAACGCGCACGCGTGGATGGTCGGGTACACGAGCAGCCTCGCCCTGGCCGTCTGGGTCGGCAACGACAAGGAAGAGCAGGCCCTCAAGCTGAAGACCGGAGAGACCGTGTCGGGGGCCGGTCTGCCGGCGACCATCTACCGGACGTTCATGACCGGTGCCCATGATGCGATGAAGCTCAAGCCGAAGAAGTTCGGACCACCCGCCTACGTCGGGGACGAGCAGGCGGGCAACGCGCCCGGTTAGAGTCAACGCTCGTCGTCCGCGGGTGGGAGGAGTATGGAGCCGAGTGAGGGTGCGCCGACCCGGCGGATAGACCTCTCCGAGGCGTACGCCGCCGTACGGCGGCGGGCTCGGGCGCTCCGTCGCCGGCGGATCATCAGCTCAGTGCTCGCCACGGTGGTGATGGCCGGCGTCTTCTCGATCGTGGGCGTGTACTACGTCAGCACCATCCCGCTGCCCGACGCGCTGAGCCTGCCGACGACGACGACCGTTTACTACTCCGACGGCACCACGGTCATGGCACGTCTCGGCTCACAGAACCGGGTTCTGGTGGACTTTGACACGCTGCCCGAACACGTGCCGGCCGCCGTCGTCGCGGCCGAGGACCCGGGATTCTGGTTCGATTCCGCCACCCTGATCTCTCGGCAGTACGCGCGCGTGGCCACTGAGACCGATGTGAGCAGCACGGGGGGCCAGGCGAGACTGCTGGTGATGTCGTGGAAGCTCGAGGACACGTATGCCAAGGAGGAGATCCTCGAGTTCTATCTGAACACCGTCTACTTCGGTCGGGGGGCGTACGGAATCGAAGCGGCCGCACACGCCTACTTCGCCAAGGACGCGGCGGATCTCAGCGTGGCGGAGGCAATCGTGCTCGCTGGCGTGATCGAATCGCCGGGGGACGGCAGGTTCGACCCCACGGTCGACCTGCTGACGGCGCGTCGGCAGTTCGCCATGATCGCCGAGCGCATGGTCACCGTAGGCGCGATCGACCAGGCCACCGCGGAGCTGCTGCAGGTTCCGAAGGTCAACGTCTACGACCCGGCCGTGTTCCAGTCGGGCCTGGACCTGCCCACCGGCCTCGTGGTCTCGCACGTCCTCGCCGAGCTCAGACGGGCCGAGGCCTTCCGGGGTCGCCCCCCGGGCTATGTAGAGGATGGCGGGTTCGCCATCGTGACGACCGTTGACCCGCGGGCGCAGGCGCTGCTGGAGCAGACCGCCGACGAGACCATCGGCGGCTCCCTCCTGGCGAACCAACCCGACAACCTGCAGGCGGCCGCGGTCGTGATCGAGCCGGGTACGGGCCGCGTGCTGGCGTATTACGGCGGCCACGACGGAACCGGCGCCGACTACGCCGGCTGGTTCTACGCCGCCAGCGGCGCGGAAGCGGGGTATGGCGCGCATCCGCCCGGGCAGACGTTCGACGTGTACACGCTGGCCGCCGCCCTCGACGCGGGCATCTCGGTGCGATCGTGGTGGGACTCACCTGAGACCAAGCAGTTTCCGGCGAGCGGACGACCGGCCGCGAATCCGGTTAAAGACCACATCGCCGCGCCGTGCCGGCCGACCTGTTCCCTGGCGGAGGCCACGACCGCCTCGCTGAATGTGCCCTACTTCGCGCTCACCGAAAAGCTCGGCGCAGCGAAGGTGATCGATATGGCGCGCGCCGCGGGCATCGACTCGATGTGGGTTCCGGAGTCGGCCGGCGACGTGCGGCAGCGGGTCGATCTCCGGCAGAGCACCGGCGCGGCGGTAGCGCCGAACCCGTTCGGCACCGAGGTTGGTCTCGGCGACTACCCCGTGACCGTGCTGGATCAGGCCAACGGCATGGCGACGTTCGCCGCCCGCGGGCTCCGCAGCGAGGCCCATTTCGTCCGCCGCGTGACGAAGGACTATTCGATGGTCTATGGGGAGACGCTCCCGACAGCCGCCGCGGTTCGCGTGCTGAGCCAGGACGAGGTGGCCGACCTGACCTGGACGCTGAGCCAGAATCCGTCCGGCCAGCTTCCCGACGGCCGGCCGTCGGCGACGAAGACCGGCGTCGGGCGGCTGCGCAACAGTGCGGTCGAGACGGCGCACGCCTGGATGGTCGGCTACACGGGCAACCTCGCCATGGCGGTGTGGATCGGCAACGAGGAGATCGAGTTCCCGCTCAAGGACCGCGAGGGGGCGCGAGTGACGGGTGCCGGGTTGCCCGCCGGGATCTACCGGACATTCATGGCCGCGGCGCACGACCGGCTCGGGCTGCCCAGAGTCGCCTTCGGTGACCCGATCTTCACCGGCGACCCCGACGCCGGCGACGCCCCACCCCCTGTGTGACCCCCGTATGAATAGCCGGCGTGCCCTTGGTCACTCCGCCTCCGGCGGCCCTTTGGACAGCGCGTATTGCCTGGCCTGCGGCAGGTAACCGCCACGCCGGCAAGGTCGCCGTCCGGAGCCTGACCGCGTACCCTCATCGGCATGCGTACGCAGCGCCAGGTCGTCGACTACTCGCTTCAGAAGCGAGCGCTGCTGCGCGACGTCTACTCGGGCCGCGTCGGAACGTATGAAGTGTGCGACGCGTCACCGTACCTGCTATCGGCCGCGCGCTTTCATGGCGAGCCCACGGACCAGCGATGCCCCGTCTGCCGGCGGGAGAATCTGACCCACGTCCACTACATCTATGGCGATGAGCTCAAGCAGTCGGCGGGGCAGGCCCGCTCGCGGGCCGAGCTACCGGTGCTGGCGATGTCGGTGCGCGAGGTCCAGGTGTACGTCGTGGAGGTGTGCCGCGGTTGCGGCTGGAACCACCTCATCGAGCAGTTCCTCATGGGCCGCGCGGCGCTCGACGCTCCGGCGTTGGAGGTTGAGGCCGCCGCGGCCGGCGGGTGGCGCTCGACGGTCAGCGTTCGAGCGGGATCCCCGCGACGGTCGAGTATGACTCGGGAGGCGGCCGAGTGACGCTGCCACATCCGCCGAGACCACGGGTCACGGCGGCCGAGTTTCTACGCGTTGTCCCCATATATTTAGTTAAGTCCGGCATCAGCCAGACCCTGCCCGGCACCCCGCCGGGCCGGCAGTTGTTATCGTCGCGCTCCGCGCGGCTGACCTCACCGCAACCGGGCGGCGCGTCCCCCGCGTTTCCCCTAAACGGCAAGGTGTGACAGATGAGCCCGTACGACGACATTCCGTCGACCCGGCGTGCGCGCACGTCCCACTCCTGGGACGACCTTTATCCCGGCGGCCATGACTATCCGCCCGAGGATGCCTACCCAGCGCCGGCCGCGCGCGCCTCAGTAGGCCGGGCGTCCGTGGGACGGGCCTCGGTGCCCGACCAGGGGTACGGCGGCGCGCGCTACGACGTAGACCCGTACGGCCCGACCTACGAGCCGCACGCCCAGGGCCGCGACCCGTACGGGAGCGGACCCCTCGGCTCTGGTCCCTACGGTTCCGGTCCGTACGGCGACCCACCGCCGGTCTCCCCGCCGGTGTTCCCCGTCGGCCCCGGTCTGCCGGGCCCGATGGGGCAGCCCGGCCCGGGACAGGAGATGCCCGGTCGTGGCGTCGTCGGACGCGCCTCGGTGCGCCCAATCTCGCCGAGTGGCCCGCCGCCGGGCGTCGGCCCGGGTGGGGGCGACGGCCCGGGCGGACGGGGACCTGGTGGTCCCGGCGGACGGGGCCCGCGTAACCCGTTTGGCCGCGGTGGACGTGGCGCCGGACCGGATGGACCGGATGGTGATGGTCGCAGGCGACGGCCCGGCGCGAGCGACCCGAAGAGAGCCAAGAAGGCCCGCCGGCGCAACCTGATCATCGCGGCATTCGCGGTCTTCATCATGTTGACCGGTGTGGGCGTGGTCGGCGCCACCTACTACGTCGACGGGGTCAAGACGTCCGATCAGCTCAAGTTCCCGGAGACGACCACCGTCTACTACAGCAACGGCAAGGAATTAGCGAAGCTCGGCGAGGTAACCCGCTACCCGCTCAAGTTCGCCGAGATGAACGACGCGGTCGTCGAGTCGATCGTCGCGTCCGAGGACAAGACCTTTTGGACGAATGAGGGTGTCGACTTCACCGGCGTCATGCGGGCGGCCTGGAACAACTTCACCGGCGGCTCCACCCAGGGCGCTTCGACGATCACTCAGCAGTACGCTCGGGTCGCCTTCGACCTCGAGGGCGCGACCTACTCCCGCAAGCTGCGCGAGGCGGTCATGGCGTGGAAGATCGACGACCAGCTGTCCAAGAAGGAGATCCTCGAGTACTACCTGAACTCGGTGCCGTTCGGTCGGCAGACCTACGGCATCGAGGCGGCCGCGCAGGCCTTCTTCGGCAAGACCGCCAACCGCAACGCCAAGTTACCGCAGATCACGGACGCCGAGGCGATGGTCCTGGTCTCGATGGTCAAGCAGCCCAACCCCGACCCGGACGATCCCGATGGCAGCCCCGGCTACGACCCGACGTTCAGCCCGAAGGCCGAGGAGCAGGCGCGCGCTCGCTGGGACTACGTACGCGGCCAGATGGTCGAACTGGGCTACCTCAGCCCCGAGGAGAACGCCGCGATCGCGTTCCCGAAGCCGGAGAGCTTCAGGAAGTACGACCCGAAGGTCGGTAACGGCATGGACAAGCCGGACGGCCTGGTCGTCAACCACGTGCTCAGCGAGCTGACGCAATCTCCGACATCGGTCTTCAAGGGCAAGTCGTGGAAGTCCATCCGGGAGGGTGGCTACAAGATCTACACGACGATCCACCAGGGCGCGCAGAAGGCGGCGGAGGCCGCGGCCGATGAGCACGTCAAGGGCAGCTACATGAGCGGTCAGCCAGCCAGCCTCCAGGCCGCCCTCGTCGCGGTGGAGCCCGGCACCGGACGGGTGCTCGCGTACTTCGGCGGGCATGACGGCAAGGGCGCCGACTACGGCGGCTTCTACTACGACGAAGCGGGAGTGGCGACGGGTGTCGGCCGCTTCCCCTCCGGTTCATCGTTCAAGGTCTATACGCTGGCCGCAGCGCTGCGGGAGGGGTACTCGCTCAACTCGTACTGGCAATGGACGCCGCACGACATGCCGGGGGGGCGTACCGGCACGAACAAGATCCGCAACGCGAGCAGCTGCCCGACCGACATGAACAAGAAAACCGGGGCGTGTTCCCTGCTCAATTCGACCATCGCCTCGCTGAACGTGCCGTTCTACGAGCTCACGGTGAGCGTCACGCCGGCCAAGGTGCTCGCGATGGCGCGCGACGCCGGAATCGACTACATGTGGACCGACCAGCGGGTGCGTCAGGAGCTCTACAAGACCAAGGACACGGCCACCCTGACGCCGAGCAAGTTCGACATCATCCTGGGCATCGGGCAGTACCCGATCACGGTGATGGACCACGCCAACGGCCTGGCGACATTCGCCGCGGGTGGCCTTCGGGCCCAGGCCCACTTCGTCACGAAGGTAACGGACGGCGACAGGATCGTGTACGGCGAGACGCTACCCAAGCCAAACCAGCAACGCATCCTTATCCCGCAGGCGAGCGACAACCTGACGTACGCCCTGAGTCAGGTGCCGTCGGCAAAGAGCCTTAACATCGGCTGGGACGCGGCCGGAAAGACCGGCACCTGGGAGTACAACAAACGAACGGACCAGAACGCGCACGCCTGGATGGTGGGCTACACGAAGAAGATCGCTGCCGCAGTCTGGGTCGGCAATGAGAAGGATGAGAAGGCCATCGTGGACAAGAACAAGTCCACCATCTGGGGGTCGGGCATCCCGGCCTCGATCTGGCGGAAGTTCATGACGGATGCCAACGCCGCGATGAAGCCGAAGAAGGAGAACACTCAGTTCAACGGTCCGGTCGAGGTCGGCAACACTGACCCCGACCGCAGCGTGCCCTCGCCCACGCCTCCTCCGCAGCCCACCTTCGACCCGGGCTGCTTCCCTCCCGGCATGTGCCCGTCGCCGAACCCCTCCGGTCCCGCGCCCGTCGGCAACGGCGGCGCCCGACCGCCGAGCACCCTCCCACCGCCGCGGCAGACCGGTGCACTGGTGGCCGAGCCGTAACGGTTCCCAACTGCGGCAGGGGCCGTGCACCTCGCGCGAGGTGCGCGGCCCGCGTCGCCTCTAGGATCTGTGGATGCTTCCCGTACGCGCCGCACCACCGCCCGTGGACGTGGTGAACCCGACTCAGGAGGACGGCTTCGTCCGCGGGTTGTCGGAGGTGGTCGGGGGACCGCTGGGCGAGCACGCCGCGCGTAGGAACTCCCTCGGCCGGATCTGGACTCCGGCCCGCATCGTCGTCGCGTTGGGCATCCTCGTGTTCTGCCTGCACTGGATCCAGAAGTCGCCGTGTCAGGACGGCGCGTGGGAGAACCACGAGCAGTACACCAGGTTCTGCTACACCGACATACTCGCGCTCTACTACGCGGAGCACCTCCACGAGGGCGCGATTCCGTACGTGGACCACCCGGTCGAGTACCCGGTCCTGACCGGCTTGTTCATGGGTGCGCTCGGGCTTCCGGTGCACGACCTCGCCGAGGCGAATCCCGGGCTCAATCAGGGCCAGGCCTTCTACAACCTCAACGCCCTGGTGCTGTCCGCGTTCGGGGTCGCCGCCATCGCGGTCGTGCTCGCGTTGCGCCGACGGCGGCCCTGGGACGCCGCTATGTTCGTCCTCGCCCCGGCGCTCGTGGTCACGGCCACCGTCAACTGGGATCTCCTCGCGGTGGGCCTGACCGCGTTCTTCCTCTACGCGTGGGCTCGTCGGTGGCCCTGGGCGGCCGGCGTACTGCTCGGCCTCGCCGCGGCGGCGAAGTTCTATCCGATCTTCCTCATCGGTCCGCTTATCGTCCTGGCGCTGCGCTCGGGGCGGTGGAGGGCGGCCGCGATCGCGGTTGGTACGGCGGTCGCTACCTGGTTCGGGGTGAACGCACCGTTCATGATCTGGGCCAACGAGGGCTGGAGTCGATTCTGGGAGCTGAGCTCGACGAGGCCGATCGACTGGGGCACGTTCTGGTACATCGGCGCCCACACGCCTACCTCGACTAACCCGAACGGCGGCGTCGAGCCGTTCCTATCCCTGGGCGCGGATATCCCGTTGCTCAACGTCGTGACCTACCTCCTCTTCGGACTGGGTTGCATCGGGGTCCTCATCCTTGGGCTCATGGCGCCGCGCCGACCCCGATTGGCCCAGCTCTGCTTCCTCGTGGTCGCCATATTCCTGCTGACCAGCAAGGTGTGGTCGCAGCAGTTCGTGCTCTGGCTCATTCCGCTCGTCGTGCTGGCCCGGCCCCGTTGGGGAGCCTTCCTGGCCTGGCAGCTGGCGGAGATCGGATACTTCTTGGCCTTCTATGCGCAGATGCTCAACATCTCGGGCAAGTTCGTCATCCCCGAGGGCACGTTCGTCCTGGCCGCTTCGTTTCGTTGGGCGGCGGTTGCCGCACTCGTCGCGTTCGTGGTTCGCGACATCCTGCGGCCCGACCTTGACGTGGTGCGCCAGACCTACGGCGACGACCCCGACGGTGGCGACTTCGTAGGTGCACCCGATGACGGACTGACGATCCTCTCGTCGATCAAGGAGAAATGGTTGCGGGGAGATCGAACCACGGCCACCAATCCTTGATCTGCGGAGCTCACGGCGAGAGGTGGAAGACCACCGCGTCGGACAGGACCTCCCTCGTGATGTCGAGGCCGTCGATCGGCAGGTTTGCCGCGTCCTCCCACTGCGTTCCGCCGGCGCGCTGCGGCAGGACGACGACCGTGCGTACGCCCAATGCCCGCAGGTAGTCCACGCTGGCCGGGTCGGGGAAACTCTGGACCACTTCACGGGTGCGGTTCTGCTCCGCCGGGACGACCCCGCTGCCCCCGTTGACGACGTCGGCGAAACGATCGGTGGACCAGAGCATCACATGCATGTCGCGAAGCTGGTCGCTCGGGAGTACGAGGTAGGGCGCTTGGACGGTGGAGAGGGTGGCGGGCGGCGAGGGCACGGTGGCGTGTGGCGTGTTGCCCAGACCCTCGACGAGCACAAATGCCAGCGGCAGCAGCAGCGCTAGTCGGGCGATTGCCGTCGGGCGCGGCAGGCCGCGATGCTGTGCCGCGTCAGCGGCGCGACGGACGACTGCGCATACACCGCCCGCCGCCAGCAACGCCAGCAGGAGTGTGGTCCAAATGATAAGCCGGCCCGGGGTGCGCAGTCCCTCGAACCCGGGCAGGTTGTGCAGGAGCACCAGGTAGCCCAGCTTTCCGTCGGCCGGCCCCTGCGTACCAAGTCCAAGCGCGATGCTGCCCACGACCCCGGCCAGGAGGGCAAACCGCACCCGCAGCGACCACACCGAGAAGAGGACACCGCCAGCCGCCAGCGCGTAGAGCGTGAAGCCCGGCAGGAGCGCCATCTCGGCCGGGACGCTCAACACGGCCCGGGAGCTCGCATGCAGGTCGCCCCAGAGCAGCGACTCAGGCGGCGAGGTAAAGAAGCCCCGCAGCGGCGGCGAGTACAGCACGACCCAGTCGTCGGTGCGCCTCGCGTACGGGAAGAGTTCCAGCACCTTCAGATAGGGCTGGGCCATGAGGACCGCCGCGGCCGCGAACACCGCGCCGCCCACCGCGTCAACGACGAGCAGCCTGCGTGGCGGGAGCGGGCGACGCACCAACCACGACAGCAGCCACGACACGACGCCGACGATGACCGACCCAAGCAGGACATAGAGGAACACGAGGCCGATGCCGAAGCCGATCGTGAGCTGCCAGGTGGCGACCAGCCAGCCGGCCAGCGCCCAGCCTGGCCGCGGCTGGGGTCGGGTTGACTCCCCGCCCGTAGACGGGTCGCGCCGCCACCGCACACCGTGCCCGCGAGCGAGCATGGCCAGGGCGAGAGCGATACCTCCGGTGGAGATAACGTGGAGGTGACCGGCTTGGGCGAGGCGCCATGGCGCGATGGCGAACGCCACGCCGGCGACGGCCGCCCCGACGCGCCCGACACCTAGCTGGCGCGCCAGCGCGTAGGCACCGAAGAGCGCGAGCGCCTGCGCCAGGATGAAGATGACGTTGTAGCGCAACACCGCCGCCTCGGGCCCTGAGCCGAACACCGCGAGCGGGGCATAGCCGAGCAGCGAGTCGGTATACGCCAGGCCATACGGCGAGGGAAAGAACGCATTGAGGTGCCACAGACTCGCCGGGCCGTGCACGAGCGCGTGGCCGCCCCAGGCGATGAGATAGGCGACGAGCGACGGGTCCCAGATGTCCTGGGGCAGGGTATGCGCCGGGTCGGCGAGAGCGCCCACGTTGAGCAGCACCGACAGCACGAGTGCGCCGAGTGCGGCCAGGGTCCATTCATGGCCGAGGAATCGGCGTAGCCCGCCGGTCCGACTCGTCACTCGGGTCGGGACCCTTTTCGTGTCGGCGGCCCGGGGTGCGAAATGCTGCCAGTCAGCCGGCGCGCGTTCGGTCTTCTCCCGGGTGGTTGTCCCGTCCGGCGAACTGGCCAGGACCTCCGCGACTGGAGCGGGCGACCGGAGGGTCGTAGACGGAGTGATCGTGGTCATGGCAGCGGGGTTTCCGGATGCCCCTGGCATTCGTACGCGGCGCTCCCGCGCGCGGGCGCGTTCGGGTCGGCGATGGCTTGCCGTTGGCACATTGGTCGGGTCGGCCGCGGCAGCGGGCGTAGCAGGCTTGGCCTCCTCGGCGCTCCCGGCATCGGCGGATGGCTGCCCGGGGCCGGTCTCGGCGCCGGTGCGGTCGGCACCCGTACTGGTGTTGTCTGAACGCTCTGTCATGCGTTGAGCCCGGCTCGCAGCAGGGCGATGTCGGCGGCCTGACCGTCGGCGGGCGTCTCCACGACGGCTGGCGCTCCAGCCGCGCGCAGGACTGCGACGATCAGATCGGGGTCGATCTGGCCCCGGCCGAGGTTGTCGTGACGGTCGGCGCCGGAGTCGAACTCGTCTCGGGAGTCGTTGGCGTGGATCAGATCGACCCGGCCGGTGATCGCCTTGACCCGGTCAACGATGCCCAGTAGATCCTCCCCGCCGGCGTGAGCGTGGCAGGTGTCGAGGCAGAAGCCCGCCCCGTACTCACCGATCGCGTCCCAGAGCCGGGCGAGCGCATCGAAGCGCCGGGCGCAGGCGTTGTCGCCACCGGCCGTGTTCTCGATCAGGATGGGCAGCGGGTAACCGCCTTTCTCGGACGCGTACGCGAATGTCTTGCGCCAGTTCTCGAAGCCCGCGTCGAGGTCGGCGCCCCGGTCGACGTGGCCGCCGTGCACGATCAATCCCTTCGCCCCGATCTCCGCCGCTGCCGAAGCATGCTGGAGCAGTAGCTTGCGGCTCGGAATCCGGATGCGGTTGTTCGTGGTCGCGACATTGAGGCGGTACGGGGAATGGATGTAGATGTCTACCTCCGCGGCACGCAGGGCATCGGCATCCGGGCGCGGCACCGGGGCCGCGTAGCTCTGCGGATCGGTCAGGAAGAACTGGATCACCTCGGCGCCACGGGCGGTGGCCGCGGCGAGCGGGTCGGCTGAGTCGACATGGGCCCCGATGCGCATACCGGCGAGCCTACGACCCGAGTCCGACACTGTCGCACCCCCGTCCGACCGTCACCGGTCCCGCCTTTTGCTCGTTGACTCAGCTAGTGCGCGGCCGGTCCGGACCCCTCCGCTTGCCGGACCCGCTCGACGACTGGGGAGATCGTCATGGACCGCCTGTCCTGCCGCGCCCGCGCCCGACACGCCGCCTCCGTCGGTGCTGTCCTTGTTTTGGTTGCGGGTGCTTCGGGCGCGTACGCAGGCGCGATCCTGTTCCGGGTCGCGGCCGAGCTGCCGACCATCACGTTCACCGCCAGTGGTCCGGCACCGGTGCTCTGCGCCTCCCATCCCGACATTCCCAGCCTCACCATCAGGCACGGCGCCCGGATCGTCCTGGCCAACTTCACCGGTGTCGACGCCACCGTCGATACCGGCCGTCAGAACGCGCTGGCCGTCGAGGCGGGCAAAGCCGTCTCGGTCAGGCTGAAGAGGGGCCAGCACACTCTGCGCATGATCCCCAAGTGTTTGGTCGTTGGCGAGGCGCAGGCCGCCGTGGTGAGCGTCCTCAGCGCCTCGGAGATGCCGGACGCGACAGCCACGACCACCCCGCCGGTGGCAGCGTCGGAGGAGCCGAGCGTCGGCTCGGCGTCCACGGGCGGACCGTCTCCCCTTGGACGTGAACCTGGCGCTTTGGCAACATCGGTGCCGGCGGGTCCGTCCGCTCCCGCTGTACACGCCGGTTCAGCTGGTTCGCCTGGGTCCGCTGGGTCCGCTGGGTCTGTTGGGTCTATTGGGTCTATTGGGTCTATTGAGGCCAGCGAGGCCGACACGGTCTCCGAAGATGTATTGGATCTCCAGGAGGCGTCCACCGCCGACATCTACGACGTACGTCCCTTCCTCGTCGTCCAGCCGAGTGAGATGGAGGGAGCACGACTTCTGGCGGTTATTGCCGCTATTTGCGTGTTAGGCGTGACGTCAGCAATAATTCGGGCTATTCTCGCTCAACGTGCAAGCGGTGCGGTACGCACGTAATATCACTAATAGGCTCCGCGGGGCGCCTCCTGTCCAATTCGTCGGTGTGGTCGTTCCTCCCCAGGTCCCACCCAGCAGATGTGGATAGCGCGCCCCGCGGTTCTTGCTGTGGTCTCGCGCCGGATACCGCGTGCCGTTATGCCGTGGCCTCAGCCGGCCGACGGCGATTTGGGCGCCCAGTCTGCCGGCCGCTATCCTGACCTGGTCGCCGAGCCGCCGCCCTGGTGTGTTTGGCGACGACGCACGACCTCCTGCCACGGAGAGACCGTGGCCGCCTAGCCCACAGGAGGTGAGTTCAGTCTTGCGTCATTACGAGATCATGGTGATCCTCGACGGAAGTCTCGAGGAGCGCACCGTCACCCCATCGCTGGACACGTATCTCAACAACGTGATCCGTTCGTCGGGTGGCTCGGTGGAGAAGATCGACGTGTGGGGGCGGCGACGCCTCGCATTCGAGATCAACAAGAAGTCCGAGGGGATCTACGCGGTCATCGACCTGCAGGCCACGCCTGCTGCCGTAGCCGAACTCGATCGGCAGTTGCGACTCAATGAGTCGGTGCTGCGGACGAAGGTCATCCGACCGGAAGCGCGCTAGCGCTCCCGGTGTACTCGGCGCAACACGTTCCGCTCGCAAGCTCGCGGACTGCGCAACACGTTCCGCTCGCAAGCTCGCGGACTGCGCAACACGTTCCGCTCGCAAGCTCGCGGAACCCCGAACCGTCACACCCATGTGGCAACCTGAGCGTCGTCAAACTTTTGAGGCTCGGTGCGCTAGGAGTGGATCATGGCCCAAGGAGATGTCACCATCACGGTCATCGGTAACCTAACCGACGACCCTGAGCTGCGCTTCACGCCGTCCGGTGCGGCCGTGGCGAAGTTCCGCGTCGCTTCGACGCCGCGGTTCCTCGACAAGCAGACCAACGAGTGGAAGGACGGCGAGCCGCTCTTCCTCCCGTGCAACCTCTGGCGACAGGCGGCGGAGAACGTAGCCGAATCGTTGACGCGGGGCGCCCGCGTGATCGTCACCGGCCGGCTTCGCCAGCGGTCGTACGAGACGCGCGAGGGCGAGAAGCGCACGGTCTACGAGTTGGAGGTCGACGAGATCGGCCCCTCGCTCAGGTACGCCACGGCGAAGGTGCAGAAGATGCAGCGGAGCTCGGGTGGCGGTGGCTACGGCTCGGGTGGTGGCGGCAATGGTGCCAGCGGCGGTGCCGGCAGCGGTGCCAGCAGCGGTGCCAGCAGCGGTGGCAACAGCGTCGGCGGAGGCAACTTCGACGACCCCTGGGCCAGCGCCGCGCCGGCGGCCGGCGGTTCGGGCAACTTCGACGAAGAGCCCCCGTTCTAACAAATCACGGAGTAAGGAAACATGCCGAAGCCTGCGGCTTTACGCAAACCAAAGAAGAAGGTGAACCCGCTCGACAAGGAGGGGATCACCTATATCGACTACAAGGACACCGCGCTGCTGCGCAAGTTCATCTCCGACCGCGGCAAGATCCGTGCGAGGCGGGTGACCGGCGTCAGTTCGCAACAGCAGCGTCAAATCGCGCGCGCGGTCAAGAACGCTCGTGAGATGGCTCTGCTGGCATACACCACGACCGGGCGCTGAGGGGAGGTCCTGACATGAAGGTCATCCTCACCCAAGAGGTGTCGGGCCTCGGTACGCCCGGCGACATCGTAGAGGTCAAGGACGGGTTCGGACGCAACTATCTGCTCCCGCAGGGGTTCGCGATCCCATGGAGCAAGGGCGCCGAGAAGCAGGTCACCTCGATCAAGCGTGCCCGCTCGGCGCGCGAGATCCGCGACCTCGGTCACGCCAAAGAGGTTCAGGCCCAGCTCGAGGCCCTCCAGGTGTCATTGCCGGCCCGTGCCGGCACCGGCGGTCGGCTGTTCGGTTCGGTCACACCTACCGAGGTGCAGCAGGCCGTCAAGTCGGCCGGCGGCCCCGATCTGGACCGGCGCCGCATCGAATTGCCTGGCCACATCAAGGCGGTCGGGCAGTACCAGGTGCAGGTGCGCCTGCACTCGGATGTGACGGCCAAGTTCGCACTGAACGTTGTCGCGTCCAAGTAAGTTCGTGAACACGTAAGGCCTCGTACACGGAGGGCGCCGCGGTAACGCGGCGCCCTCTTCGTGCCTGCCCGCTTCGCGCCCGACGGTCCCCGGTGTCACGGTGCGCTCTCGGGGCGATCACGCTCTCAACACGGGGCGGTCACGGAGGCCTCACACGACACTCACGCAGCTAACACCTTCGTTGCAGCGAGATCACGACACCTTCCGCCAACAGCAAGAATGCGTCTCACTGACTATCAGACCCCATCGAACCGAGGAGTCCTTGATGGTCCACATGCGACCTAACCACGACCGGCCGCCTACCGTCGTCGCCGTCGTGGCCGGAATTCTGATATCCGTACTCATGGCCACTTCCAGTTGCGGCTCGACCGGAGGCGGCAACCAGGGCACACCGTTGCGCCCCCCGGGTCAGCACGACCAGGTGTTCTCGCCGGGTCCGGAACTCGGGCCGGAGGTCGACGCCGAGCGCGAGCCCAGGTCGACCTTCGCGATCGACATCGACACGGCATCCTACAACTTCGCACGCCGGCAGATCCTGGACGGCCGCCGGCCAGACCCGGGCACGGTGCGGCCGGAGGAGTTTGTCAACGCGTTCCGGCAGGATTACCCGCAGCCGCCGGGAGACGGATTCACCGTATTCGCCGACGGCGCCAGGCTCCCCGGTTATCACCGGACAAGCGCGGGCGACGCCACCCGCCTGCTGCGGATCGGGCTGCAGACACGTGCCGACGATCCGGCGCGACGGCCCGATGCCGCGCTTACCTTCGTCATCGACGTGTCTGGCTCAATGAGTGAGGCCGGCCGGTTGGACCTCGTAAAGGACGCCCTGCACACGCTCGTCGACCAGTTGCGGGCCACCGACTCGGTGGCGATCGTCGCGTACGAGACCAAAGCGAGGGTGCTGCGTGAGATGACGCTGGTGCGAAGCCGGTCCGCCCTGCACGGCGCGATCGATGACCTCGAAGCGGGCGGCAGTACGAATCTCGAGGAGGGGCTCGTCACGGGCTACCGGGTGGCCCGGGAGGGCTTCGTCTCTGGCGCGACCAACCGGGTCGTCCTTCTCTCAGACGGTCTGGCCAATGTGGGCAACACGACCGCCGAGCCCATTCTGCGCCAGGTCCGGGAGGAGGCGGCGAAGAAGATCGCGCTGCTCGGCGTCGGCGTCGGCAGCGAGTACGGCGACGCCCTGATGGAACAGCTGGCCGATGAGGGTGACGGCTTCGTCACGTACGTATCCGAGCGAGAGCAGGCCCGCCAGCTCTTCGTCCACCGCCTGCCTGCGACATTGACGGTGCGGGCACTCGACGCCAAGGTCCAGGTGACCTTCGATCCGTCCACAGTGGTCAGCTATCGGCTCATCGGGTACGAGAACCGGGCGCTGGCCGCGTCGCAGTTCCGCGACGATCGGGTGGATGGGGGCGAGGTGGGCCCCGGGCATAGCGTGACCGCTCTCTACCTCGTACGGCTGAGGGGCGACGCACAGGGCCAGTTGGCAGAGGCCCGGGTGCGCTGGCTCGACCCGTCCGTCCGGGAGGCGCAGGAGAAGGCGACCACGCTCACGGTATCGGACCTGGCCGGAGACTTCGCCGGCGCGTCACCGCGGCTGAAGGTCTGTTACGTCGCCGCATACTTCGCCGAGGTGCTGCGGAACAGTCCCTACGCGGAAGAGGTACGCCTCAATGACCTGGCCGCCGTCGCGGGAGACGCGTTCGCCGCCACCGACGACCCGCAGATCGCCGAGCTGGGTGACCTCATCCGCCGCTCGTCCTAATCACCAAGATCCCGTCGACCACGGCCTGACCGTCCCCATAACCCGTCGATCATGACCTCCAGGTCATGATCGACGCTGTTTAACGACGGTCAGCCCGTGATCGACGGGATCTTGGGGCTAGAGCGACAGCGAATGGGCGATCGTGGTGACGCCGGCGCCGATGACCGCGGCCGCGAAGCTGAGGGTGAGTGTGCGCCACCCTACGACCGCCCATCGCAGCAAGCCGGCGACCGCGAGTGACAGGACTACCGCGGCCACGAGCCACGGCAGGCTGCCGCCGAACTGCCGGCCGACGAACCCTTGCCGGTCGCCGTCGAGTGTGATGAGCCAGACCAAGTAGAAAACCGCCGGGATGCCGTACCACCCGGCGGTGAAGCCGAGCACCGGCCCGTACGCAGGTTGCTCTGCGAACTCGTCGTGCCGGGCGGCGTGCGAGTCGAACTCGTCCGCGTACGCTGCGTGGCGACGGGACCTCGGTTCGGGGTGGGCCCACGTGTCCACACTGGTCCGGGGGTGTGCGCCCGGGACATCCGGGCTGGCCTGCCAGGCCCCGGGGACGCCCGAGGACGTGACCGGCAGCGAGCTCGACGCCGGGAACGGTGGCGCGGAGACCGACGGCGCGTGGAGCGGGCCGGCGGGGCCGGTCGGATCGGGCTGAGCAGAGTGCCGCGGTTGACCCCACTCGATCGGCGGCCGATACCACGCATCGGGTTCGAGGACGACCGACTCGTGCTGCCCGGTGTCAGGCTCGGCCGTGCGCTGGTGCGGCACCCATGGCGCCGTCGAGCCCCAGGCGTTGCTCGGGTCGTCGACCCAGAGGTTCGGAGCGGGGTCTGGTTGCCCGTCCTCGGGCGTGGCGTTGCCCGTCCATGGACGGTCACGCTCCGCCTGACCGTATCTCCATTCGCCGGACTCCACATGGCGGAGCCTGACTGGTTCCACCGACCGTTCGCCATCCGCCGAACCGCCAAAATTTGCGATCAAAGATGGGTATCAATCGGGCGGGATTCGACACGCTTGCCAAGAATATTTCTCCACACCCTGCGGGCGGCGTATTGCCAGGTCAGCGAGGGTGAGTCGGCGGCTTGCCCGAGAGATCCACAGGTTGTGCACACGATGATGCACAGGCAGAGCCGGGATGTCCACAGGTTTGTCCCGAGGCTCATCAACAGCCATGTTTGAAACGCGCCCTGCCTGTACCTATCGTTTGGCGGTCCGGGGGTGAGACCGCTGGTTGGGGTGGGACCAGGCGTCGAGGGGCGCACGGTGGCGTTTCGATCGCCGCAGGCGAAATGCCGGCGTTGATAGCCGCCAGCGAAGTGTCACACCCCCGGGCTACCAATGACGCGTGCACGACGGGTGGGGGTTCACGCAGTGTCGGTAACCGATGAAGTACGGGCATCCGGGTCCCCCGGAGGCGGCGCGGGTGCGCCGGCCGAACGGTATGGGGACGCGGGCTTCGACCGCACGCCGCCACAGGACATCGCCGCGGAGCAATGCGTGCTTGGTGGCATGATGCTGTCCAAGGATGCGATCGCCGACGTGGTCGAGATCCTGAGGTCCGGTGACTTCTACCGACCGGCGCACGGCACCGTCTTTGACACGGTGATCGATCTGTACGGTCGGGGCGAGCCGGCCGATCCGATCACCGTGGCCGCGGCCTTAACCGACTCTGGTGATCTGTCCCGGGTGGGCGGTGCGCCGTACCTGCACACCCTCATCTCGTCAGTGCCCACCGCGGCGAACGCCTCCTACTACGCCCGGATCGTGACCGAGCGGGCCGTCCTTCGGCGTCTCGTAGAGGCGGGCACGCGCATCGTCCAAATGGGGTACGGATCGGCGGCTGGTCAGGGCCGCGACGTCGACGACATCGTGGACCTGGCGCAACAGGCCGTCTACGACGTGACCGAGCGTCGGGTCAGTGAGGATTTCGCCGTACTCGCCGATCTATTGCAGCCGGCGCTCGACGAGATCGAGGCCGTCGGCTCACGAGACGGCGTGATGTCCGGCGTGCCTACCGGTTTCGGCGACCTCGACCGGCTCCTGAACGGGCTGCATCCAGGCCAGTTGATCATTGTCGCTGGGCGGCCGGGGCTCGGAAAGGCCCTGGCGCTAGACACACCTCTACCGACTCCCGACGGCTGGACAACGATGGGCGAGGTTGCGGTAGGCGACCAGATCCTCGGTGCCGATGGCCGGCCAGCCACGGTTGTCGCCGTATCGCGCGTCATGGTGGGGCGGTCGTGTTTCGAGGTCGAGTTCTCCGACGGCACCGTGATCGTTGCTGACGGCTCCCATCGCTGGTTGACCCACACTCACCGATCCCGGCGGTACGGCCACGAGCCAGAGGTCCGGGATACGGTCGAGATCCGGGCCAGCATTCGGGTGGGCACCGCCGATGGTCGGCTCAATCACTCGATTGCGAACGCACGACCGTTGGCGCTGCCGGTTCGTGACCTGCTGATCCCCCCGTACACGCTCGGCGTCTGGCTGGGCGATGGTGACAGCACCGCAGCGCGCATTACCCGCGTTGACCCAGAGATCATCCTAAACATCGAGGACGACGGGTTCGATATTCGTTCCGGCGATCAGCGTGCCTTCACGATCGAGCTGCCGGAGCACTGTCTGCCAGCGGGCGCCCGCGGCACGATCACGGGACGGCTTCGCGAGGTGGGCGTCCTCGGCAACAAGCACATTCCTACCGACTACCTGCGCGCGTCAGAGACGCAGCGACGCGCGCTGCTCGCCGGACTGATGGACAACGCCGGGACGGTGGCGCCCACCGGCAACGTGCAGTACACCACGACCTCGCCTCGCCTCGCCGAGGATGTGCATGAGTTGATCGTAAGCCTGGGCTATCGCGGCGCACTGACGCGCAATGCTGTCAAGGGCGGCAGCGCGGATAGCTTTACGGCGTTCACGCTCAATTTCCCCACTGTGGACGATGTGTTCCGGGTGGAGAGAAAGCGCGTCGTACACAAGGAACGACGTCGAGCTACGAACACCGTGCGGTCGGGGTCGCGATTCATCGTCGACGTCCGGCACGTGCCGAGTGTCCCCGTGAAGTGTGTGTCCGTGGACAATCCCGCGCACCTTTACCTGGCTGGTCGCTCGATGATCCCGACCCACAACTCGACGGTGTCCATGGACTTCGCCCGTAATGCCTCGGTGCGGCACAATCTCGCCAGCGCGGTCTTTTCGCTCGAAATGAGCAAGATCGAGATTGTCACCCGGCTGCTCGCGGCCGAGGCGCGGGTGCCGCTACACGTGCTCCGCTCGGGCCAGCTCTCCGACGACGACTGGACACGTCTCGCCCGTCGGATGGGCGAGATCAGCGAGGCACCCATCTTCGTAGACGACACCCCGAACATGACACTGATGGAGATCCGCGCGAAGGCGCGTCGCATGCGCCAGCGCCATGACCTCAAGCTGATCATCGTGGATTATCTGCAGCTAATGACATCGCCAAAGCGGGTCGAGAGTCGGCAGCAGGAGGTGGCCGATCTCTCCCGCGGATTGAAGCTGCTGGCAAAGGAGATCGAGTGCCCCGTGGTGGCGGTCAGCCAGCTCAACCGCGGGCCGGAACAGCGTACGGACAAGCGCCCGCAGCTGTCCGACCTTCGTGAGTCGGGGTGCCTCACATCATCGACACGACTGGTCCGGGCCGACACGAACCAAGAGGTGACGCTCGGCGAGCTCTGCCGCACCGGTGCAACGAATATTCCAGTCTGGGCTCTTGACGAGCGACTCAAGTACGTTCCGCGGACCCTCACCCACGCGTTCCCCTGCGATCGCAAGCTCGTCTACCGCATGCGATTGGCTTCCGGCAAGGAGATCGAGGCAACCGGCAACCACCGATTCCTCACGGTTGACGGCTGGACGCCGCTCGAGCAATTGGCTCGCGGTTCCCGGGTCGCCGTGCCCAGGCACATTCCCCCACCGCTTGAGCCTCACGCGTGGTCGGACGATCGGATAATCCTGCTCGCGCATCTGCTCGGCGACGGTTCGTTCGTCCGCCGGAGAACGATCCAGTACGCGAGTGTCGACGAAGCCAATCTCGCCGTCGTCGCCTCGACGGCGCTCGGAGCCTTCGGGATCACCGCAATCCGGGGCAACGACCAGTCCGCGAAGGCGACGACGCTCCGGCTGCCCGCGCCGTTCCGGCTCGCGCGTGGTCGGCGAAATCCAATCGCCGAGTGGCTCGATGGCTTCGGCCTGTTTGGGGTGCGGTCGCACGAAAGGTTCATTCCGAATGAGGTGTTCTCATTACCGAAGGAACAGGTCCGGTTGTTCCTTCAGCACACCTGGGCCACGGACGGTTCCGTGACGGTGAACACGTCGGGTCACGGCGGCAGAATCTGCTACTCGTCCACAAGTCGGCGCATGGTGGATGGGCTCAGCATGCTTCTGCTTCGGTTCGGCATTGCGGCGGGGGCACGGTGTGTTCGCTCCCAGAATTGTCGAACGCAGTATGAACTCGACGTCTCCGGACGCCACGATCAGCGACGCTTCTTGAGGGAAATCGGAGTGCACGGCGATCGTGCTACCGCGGGCGCGCGGCTTGAAAGCGTGATTGACAGTGTCTCCGGACGCCCGAGAATCGACACGATCCCTATCGAGACTTGGGAGCATGTCCGCGAAATCCTGGCCGGATCCAGCATGAATCATGAGGACCTGGCGACGGTGACCGACGGTGGTGGACGACCGTTGGCTAGGTTAGCGGCCGTCCTCGATGGCGCAAAGCTAGATCTGTACGCCACAAATGATGTTTTGTGGGACAATGTCGTGAGCATTGAGGCAATCGGCGAGGATGCAGTGTTTGACGCAACAGTTCTTGGCCTCCACAATTTTGTGGCAAATGGGATTGTCGCTCACAACAGCATAGAGCAAGATGCCGACGTCGTTATCCTTCTTCATCGCGACGACTATTACGACAAGGAATCACCGCGTGCGGGCGAGGCCGATTTCATCGTGGCGAAGCACCGCAACGGTCCCACCGACACGGTGACCGTCGCCGCCCAGCTTCACTTCTCACGCTTTGTGGACATGGCGATCAGCTGATGCGGTCATGCCGGTCTGTAGGATCTCGCGCAGCCCACTGACGACCTCCCTTATGGCCACTTCCTGATGTGGGCGAGGAGCTTGAGCCCACTGAATCCCGGGACGATTGGCGAGGAACGCTGCCCAGTCGACGGGTGAACGGATGAGCGCGTCTCGGCCAAACACGACGACGTTGTGATCCTCGATGGCTCGCCGCGCCCCGGACGACGGGCGGTCGGTCGTACTAAAGAGCAAACGCCGTGCGAAGGCGGGCCCAGCAGCGGCGAGGAAACTGTCCACCTCGCTCTTGGTGACCGCGTGCCCTGCGCGTCCGCTTTGCACTGCACTGCCCACAACTCGTCGTCGATGCGTTGCACAACGATGTCGATGCCTCGGTCCGGACCTTGACGATCAGGCCACTCGTGCCAACGCCATACCCGGGCAACGCCCACAGAGAACAATGGATCGTTGCGGAGCAGCCACACACATAACACCTCGAACGCCGTACCACGACGTTGCCGAGACGCCGGGTCGGCCCCAGCGTCGGGAAAGCCTGCTTCCAACTCCTCGAAGGTCAGTCCCGAGCATTGGCGATCCGACGCCGCAAGGGTGCGCACTTGCAAGAGCGGATTACGTGACACGCCGACGGCCTTGACGAAGAACCGGCGGCCACCCGCGAGAAGCAGGCGGGCGGCCACGCCGGGCGAGAACCCGCCCACCTGGCTGCATGCCTCCACCACGCGCGAACCTAATGCGGCTCGAGAGAGCGGCGCACGGGTTCGGGCGTGGCAACCCAGTCGAGCCGGTTGCCACTCGATCCCACTGGTGGTGAGGCCGCCGCCGTCCTCGTGTTCGGCGCGAACACTGCACGCTTGCCTTGATCTCGGAGGGATGGGCCATCAATCGTCCACGACGGTGATCACGACGTTGCCGACCTTGTGTCCACTGTCGACGTGCCGGTGGGCCTCGAAGCACCCGGCGCTCATGACAAGTCGGTCACCGCGCCCCTACGCTAGCCGCAGGTGGCGGCACACGGAGGGAACGCCATGGCGCTCGACACGTCCAAGGCCTACCGGCTCACGAACGACACGCTCGGCAGCGGCCGGTCGCTCGACGGCACCACCCGGCTCACCACCGCGTCGAGCGACGACGGTCCCGGACAGCGGTGGCGGCTGCGACCGCAGGACGGCGGGACGTACGGGCTGACCACCGAGGCGCTCGGCCCCTGCTACGCCATCGACGTCACCAACGACGACACGTACACCCCGGTGCTCGTCCCTGCCGCGGGCTTCACCGGCCAGATGTGGCACGTAGAACCGCTGTCCGGCGGGGCGTTCCGGCTGCGGAGCAGGTTCCCCGACGACGAGCGGCGCTGGCTGGGCGTGGACGAGCACGGCGCGCTGGTGACCCGGCCCGGAAGCGCACAGCGCTGGCGGCTCACCCCGCTCGCGCCCACTCCCCCGGCACCGGCGGGGGGCCCGATCCCACAGCTGTGCCCCGGCGGCCCCGCTGCCCAGACCGAGGGCCACGCCGACTTCACGGTGCATCTGGTGCCCCGCGGCGTGCTGGGCGCGGTGGTGATCTTCGCGGACTTCGACGACGCCCCCGGGGAGGTGGACACGGCCGAGATCGGCGCGCGCGTGCACGGGTCCGGTGCGGCCACGCAGCTCTTCCACGAGCAGTCCCACGGCGCCCTGGAGCTCGAGGTCACGGTCCGCTCCGACCTGGGCTGGCGCCGGCTGCCGAATCCGTCGACCGCCTACGACTTCGGGGACGGCGGGAAGCAACGCCAGTTCATGACGGACGCCGCCGCCCGGATCGGTGCCGACGAACTCCGGTTCGACGACTACGACCTCGTCCTGGCGGTGACGGCGTACACGAGGAACGTCGGCCTGTCGCCGGCGTACCACCACGTTCCCGGGGACGGCGCGCCGTCGGCCTCCGGCGAGATCCTTCACGGCGTCACGTTCGGGTATGACCTCTACGACCGCGACCACCGGGTCCTGGTGCACGAACTCGGCCACGTCATGGGCCTGCCCGACCTGTACCCCCACGAGCCCGGGGAACGCCGCGGAACCTGCCGCCCGGCCGACCCCGGCGAGAACCTGGTCGGGTACTGGGACCTGATGTCGGACGTCGATCACGGGGAGCACTTCCTGGGCTGGCACCGCCACAAGAACGGCTGGCTGCCTCCGGCGAGGAGCACCTACATCGACCGGGCCACGACGCGGCGGCGGGTCACCCTGCACCCGCTCTCCGGCCCGCACGGGCTGTCCATGGTCGTCTTCCCGTGCGACGACATCCGGCGTCCGCGCAAGGTTCTCGTCGTCGAGCCCGCGGAGCCGCTCCAGGACCTCCCCCAAGCACAGGGTGTGCTCATATACTCGGTCGACTCCGGGATCGCCGGCGGCGACTCCCCGGTCGCCGTCCACTCCCGGGAGGGCCACGGGCTGGACGACGCCCCGCACCGCGTCGGGAACGTCGCCGACATCGAGGACGAGAGGGGCGCCCACCTCCGCGTGGCGGTGCTCGGCCGGACCGGTCCGGCGTGGGACGTCGAGATCAGCTTCACGCCCGCGCCGCAGGACTAGTGGCTCAACCACGCAGAGAGCGACGCCCGGCACCTGGCCCGAATCATGCGCGAGTGCCACGTGGCGGTGAGTTCGAGCCTGGCCGGTATGCCATGACACGTAGCCTCGTGTCCGCGAATCCGTCGTACGGTGCGCGCACTATCGAGCCACTCGGGCCCGCCTCACGTCGTCTCTCACAGGAGTTCTGGGTCGACATTCCCGCCGGCGTTCCAGTTGCGACGGTGCGGGACGTGCGGGAGTGCAAGGACGTGTTGCGCAGGGCGATGCTTCGACTGACTGAGTTAGCGACCCGTCTCGCCATGCCGACGGTTCATGACGCAACAGGGCATTGCGCGACGGAACGACAAGATGAGGTATTCGCAGCGTCGGCCCGCGTCCCTGGGCTTGCCGAAAAAGCGCGGCTCGGCTAGCTTTCGCGGCTGTGCTCGTGGTATGTGTGGCACCAATGATCGCCGCATGACCCTCGGACAGAATGGGCGGTATCGGTGAACTTCGTGGCGCGCGCATCACTGGGCATCGTTGTCGCGGCGACGTGCGTCGCCGCAGTGCTCGCCGTGATTCATCTTGTTCGGGGTCGCGGCATGAAGTGGTTGGTTGGCGTTGAGGAATCGTCGCACCGGGCTTTGGCGATGGTTTTCCTCGGCGTGTGGGCGCTTCTCGCTCTCCTGCCGTGGGTGCTCCGATGGCATCCCTTTTCGTTCTGCTTGGCACGATCGTAGGCCTCATACCCATGTACGGCGCCATCGTTCAGTTGCGTAAGACGGCGCAGGGCGAGCGCCGTCGGAAGGCTGTTTGTTGACCCACTCCGCCTCAGCCCACGGCGTGCGGACCCAGTCGACGTCGCGCATGGCGGCCGCGACCGCGGGCTCATAGTCGCTGAAGGGCAGCAAGTCATCGTGATTGGGCACCATGACCACGTAGTCCGAGCGGGCGAGCACATGGGGCAACACCCACCACTTGCGGTGGTAGCCGCTTCTGGAGACACCGGGCGGGGGCTGGCCATGCAGGAACAGCACCACCGGCCGGCGCACTATACACATTGTGAGAATCGGGGAACCCGCGGTGTTCCCGTAGATGCACGGGTAGTAGATCCGGACGTCTCTCGGCGTCCCGTTGGCGGCGGTGGTGAGGTCCTGATAGCCCCAGAAGACCGGGTGTGCTACATCCCCTTGTTGGCACATACCCCTTTACCCCTGCGGCGCGCGGCTTCCCGTTCCCCAGAAGAACGGCCCAGACGTCGAGTGAACCTTGATGCGCCAACCGATCCGCTCGAGCTGCCGTTCGAGGTCCACGGGCCGGTGCGCGACCTTGACGATCCGGTAGGCCGTCCCGTCGGTGAGCCGGCGTCGTATGACCGAGGACTGCTCGCCCTCGACGAGTTCCTCGGCAGTGCGGTAGCCGTCGTCGACGAAGAACACCCGTCCATCCGGTTTCAAGCAGTCGGCCACCAGCGACCAGAAGGACGCGAAGCGTTCGAGCGGAACGTGTGACAGCCAGAACCCGAAGAAAACGACGTCGTAGCGGCCGTCCGGCCGCCAGCGGAACAGATCAGCTAACACGAAACGTACCCGCTCCTTGGCTACGCGAGCCGAGGCGATGTCGAGCATCTCAGGAGATGCATCCACGGCAGTGACGTCCGCGGCGTGACGCAGGAGCTGAGTGGTCCAGATGCCTGGACCACAGGCGAGTTCGAGCACGCGGCCGGTCGGCCGGAACGCATCGAGCGCCTCGGACAGCTCAGCGCCTCCGGGAAACGGCAGAGCGTGGTCCTCGTACTCCGCAGCAACCGCTCGGTAGTACACAACCTGCTCGTCGAGCAACTCCGCCAAGTCTTCACCATCAGCTGGTGTCATCCGTCGAACATCACGGAACGGTTGCCAGACCGCAACATCGACAAGATCGACATCCCCGGCTGGCCCAAGGTGCAAGATGTCGCGGCACCAAGATCCAACACGGCAGGCTATTCCCCGTCACGTCGCTTGCGCGAAGGGCCTGCCTGATCTGTTGACCGTGGCCCGCCTCGGGATCACGGGCACGCTCGCGACCACATTGACCAGCTCGACCCCGGTCGAGTCGATGATCTCGATCGCCCGCGCGACAATCGGAACGTCGCCCGCTGGCGGGACGGGCAGATGGTGCTGCGCTGGATCAAACGTTTCGATGCCACCGACTGCCAGCGGCCGCGACTGCAATTTACCGCGTAGGGTAGCTACTGGCCTCGGCTCGCGGGGTCGACGCCCGCGAATGTCAGGAAGTCCGTCATGCGGAACGACGAACCCGCGGACGTCAACGTCGGCTTCCACCTCGGTTTATGCACGAGGTAGGAGCTGGGATCGCTTTGGATCAGCCCAATCAGAACCTCGGCGACGATCCGTCCGCCGACCGGACCGAGGTGAAGGCCGTCCGCAACTACCTCGGCTTCCTTGAGGACGTAGTACCAGAGCGGTGTGCTCGACTGGAACCCGTACGGCCCCAACTCCGCAAGGTCGGCGGCGGCGAGCGGAGTGACGCCCATCGCAGATGCGATCAACTGCCCGGAGGGCAGGCTCCAGGTCAGCTGACACAACAGATTCCGCAGCCGACTTCCTGCGCGCGGTGCGGGGTCTGGCTCGTGAAGCTGGATCCGACGCGAGTGCCGTCGTCGCTGCGATCACTGTTGGGGCCGGCGCGGCGCTGGGGCATTAGCGACGACGGATACCGCTGGGAAGCCGTCGAGGCGGCGTCCTCGGAGGAGCTGGACTCGATCGCGCATGCCGTTGACAGTGTCGCCGAGGACGAGGTGTACGACTGGCTCGCCGGTCCGGCGGCGGATGCTTCCCCAACTGTGGAGTACGTGGCCATCACGTGTCTGACGATGGCCGCCGATCACGCGCGACATAGGCTCGGGATTGCTGAACGGCGTTAGTCGCGGCCGGGGCGTCCTGCTTGGCTGTACCAACGGCTGTACAGCGACCTGATCCGTAGGCTTGGCGGGGTCATTTAGGGCAGGAGCCCTATGTCTCTGCCGCCTGCTCCGGTGCCCTGCTCATTGCGTCGGCGTCCGGTCCGGGCCGACACCGTTGCTGTCAGGTGCTGTTGTCACGGCAACCGCGCCGTCCTGAACGTACGGAGTAGCTGCGAGCCGGTCTGGAAGTGTCACCCGCGCTGGGCGGCGCCTTGGTACACGGACTCCTTTGGCCACCACCGTTGCTGTGCTGGCAGCTGTACAGCTCGGGCTTGTGATCTGTTGGAGAGTCGTGGTGCGTCAATGCGCCGGGGGGTGGACAGGTGGTTCAGGCGGTGGCGGGCTTGTTGCTGGGCCGGCGCCTAGTCCAGCCACGAGCAAGCCCAAACCGACCAGGTTCCCGAGCCCGAGGGCCCAGGTCAGGGCCGCGATGATTTCGCCGGCGGTCACCTCGTCGGATCTTAGTCCGACCAGCTGGTCGTGGTAGATCGTGAAGGGCTCAGCGACGACGATCGTGCCGATCATAAGCACCAGGCCAGCGAACCCGAGATTCAACGCTCGTCCGGGATGTCGCCGACGCTGCCGGAGAACTAAAACAAGTCCGATCACCAGCACTGCTAGGGTCGGGATGCGTGCGACAAAGACGTTGAGGGCGGTCATCCCACTCATCCATCCTTCTGTCGTTCGGGCCATGTTTGGCCGCCACGGTAGTTCACTCGGGCTCATCGCGACTTCCCCAAACGGCGGGCGCGGACTTCGAGCCATACCTGTGCGCCGTCGGTTGCGCAGCCTGCTCCGTTACCTCAGTGTTCCCGAGGCCGAACCCAGGATGCGCGCGGAAGCACGGTGGCGTGAGTCTCCGGAGCAGACCTTCGGGATGACCGTAGAGGATCATGAGCCTTTCGGCGCCCTGTTCTCGCTACCCCACACCCGACGAGCTCCATAACCGGCCGCTTCCGCCGCCCCGAGCGTCCGCCATCAGACCGGCGCGTTTAAGCGCGCCTCCTTACCAGGATTGCGCCGGCGAGAGCCAGAGTCGATCATTACGGTGACGTCTACGAGAGGGGACGCGGGCGTGGGGGTCTTATACGACTACTTTCGGATGCCGGACAACAGCGCGGTGCTGGACCTGATGGCATCAACCCACGGAGGCTCGCCGTTGACCGCGGGACGCCACATCTCCGTCGACGTGGTGGACGCCAAGCACATCGAACCGGCCGTCACGCTCGGCAAGCTGGTCGCCTGCGCACTCGAGGTCCCTTTCCGCCTAGACCTGATGGACGGTGACCTCGTCTGGCCGCCCGGCATGGACGAATCCTACGAGGGCGCATTTGTCTGCTCGGTCCCCGACCTCGCCCGCGACGGCCTCGCCGGGATCGCCGACGAGGACCTACGTGCCCTGGCCGCCCGTTGGGCACAAATTGAAGAACTGGCCTGGTCTGGCAGCGTGGGACCGACCACCATGCTCCCGATCCTCACCGACCTCGTTGGCCTGGCCCGCCGCGCCAACGGCGCCGAC
>JAHRHA010000212.1 GCA_020027875.1 Micromonosporaceae bacterium
CTGCACATACCGACGGGCCGTCTTCCGATCCACCCCCGCCCGCTCCGCCGCCGTGCGATAACCAGCACCAGCCAGCCACGCCCGCAGCACCTCGCGCACCTCGATCACTGAAACCTCCCGGAATGCCACCGAACCGAACCTCCACGTCGAACGACATGAAGATCGGAAAACAGCAGTGACCGGACACCCGACGCGACACGCCGGGTGGTCCCATCACTGGCAACCGGGTGGTCCCATCACCGTGGCAGAAACCCGCTCAGGGTGGTCCCATGCTCGCGGCAGGCGACAGTACCGCGCCCGTAGACCGCCGCTCCGACTGAGTTCCCCATGGCGACCGGTGAGCCGCTGAAGCTGCCGCCGAGTGATGACGGTCCGATCCAGACGCCGCTGGATTTCCAGTAGGTCTGCAAGTTTGCCGCCGGCGGCTGGCGACCGACTGCCGGGACGAGCAGCGCTGCAGGGTCGGCCAGTCGTTGTGATCACCGGTCACAGGTCTGCCGTACCTGTCTGTCCAAAGTGGGTATTCCTGGCGCCGCGGTCGGTCTGTCGCGGAGGCTCTGACCATTGGCGAGTTACTCAAGCCCGTTCAGGACGCCACGGCCAGGCGCTGGATGCCGGACGCGCCAACCGAGAGTCAGCTGAGCTCGTCCAGCCCGAGTGCCGGCGCGAGCCCGTCCAAAGCAACCACGCTTCGCAACCGTGGGTCTGAAGTTGTCCGTTCGCGCCCTCACGTCACCCCCCGGCGGAAGAATAGGAGCCGGAACACCAGCATTCGTGCTCCCAGGTTTCGTTTTGAGCCGAAGTCGGGGCGCACCGAGCCGCCGAGTAGGGATGTGATCACAATGGCCACAGCCGAACGGACCGCCACTTCCCGTCGCAGGGCAGCGCCGACTAAGGCAGCGCCGCGTACTGCCAAGGCGACGGCGACCCGCACGCCCGCCAGCGCGGCTGGTTCGCCCGCGGCCCGGGCCAAGGATCGGCCGGCGAGGACGGCCGAGGCCAGACCTCGCCGGCCGGGGCGTGCCTCGGCAACTGTCCCGACCAAGGCATCCCGGCAGCGCCGGGTGGCGGCTGCAGGGCGGGCGACGTCGACCGAGCCGGCTCGGGACGAGAAAGGGCCGGTGGGGTGGACGGCGATGACCGTGCCGCTCGTGAATGTGCGAGTTCCGATGCTTCGCGCCCGTGTCCCCAGCCTGGGCGCTGGGGCGGCGCAGACGAGGTGGGCGGCCCAGGCCGTGCGCGCCAACCTCCCACCCACGGAGCGTTTGCTCTACTACGGCGGCCTCGGCTTGATGGCCACAGTCGGGGTTCTCGAGTGGCCCGTCGCCGGAGCGGTGGGCGTGGGCGTCTGGTTGGCCGGCCGGGCCGGTGCGGGTCGCCGGGGGCAGGCCGCCTCGGCGTGAGTTCCTTACACGGGGGAAGGACGCGATGGCGCCCGCGGTGAGGCGCATCACCGGTTCCCGGCACGCGTGGGCACATGACGGACACGCCCACATCGCGGTCCGTCAAATCGTCGCCGGCGAACCAGCCGTCGACTTCGCCGCGTGCGTGGAGAAGGCGCTCGAGGCGACGGACGGCGTCTCGTGGGCGGCGTACAACGGTGCACTGAGTCGGGTGGTCGTCAGCTTCGATCCGGCGCGGATCACGTTGGCCATGCTCGTTGACGAAGTGCGTCGGGTGGAACGCCGAGTCGACGCCGCCCGGCGGCGCCTCCCGATCCCAGACATCGATCCGTCGGTCGCGAACCTCGCGGCACTCGGCGCCGATCTACTCGGCGTCGGTGGCGGCTTGACCGGGCGACTGATGCGGCTGCCACGGCTACCCGCGGAGCTGGCCGCACTCACGGCCGCGGTCGATGTGCTACCGCGCCTGGGCAAGAGCCTGCAGACAAGCCTGGGCGCGGTCGGTGCCGACCTCGGTGTGGCGCTGATGTCGTCGGCCATCGGGGCCGCGTCGCAGACGGTTGCGTCGAGCGCCGCGGACGCGGCTCTGCGCATCCTGTTGCTGGCTGAGACGGCCGCGCATCGGGATGCGCCGTCACGGCGGGCAGATGACCTTTTCCGCGACCGCGAAACCAGCCGCGCCGACCCGGTGGAACAGGCGGCGAGGCCGGCGCCGCTGCCGGATGGACCGATCGAGCGCTACGGCCAGCGGATAGGCATGCTGACCCTGCTCGCCGCCGGCGCGTTGCTGCCGTTACCCGGCGGGCGCCGAAGGGCGGCCCGCGCACTCGCGGTCGGGTCGCCGCGGGCGGCCAGACTTGGCCGCGAGGCCTACGCGGGTCAGCTCGGACGGGTGCTCGCCCGCCGTGGTGTCGTGGCGCGCGACCCGGCGGCGCTTCGCCGCCTGGACCGCATCGACACGGTCGTCGTCGACGCACCGGTGCTGATGACCGGACGAAGCGTCGTCAGCCAGGTCGTACCAATGCGCGGCTCGGCCGATGAGGCGCGGGACCGTGCGGCGTGGCTGCTCTCGGATGGAGGTCCGTCTGGCGGGCCGTGGCGGGCGCCGCTCAAGCGAGGAGGCTGGGCGCTGAGCACGCCGTCGCGGCTGGGCACACCCGTCCCCGAGAATGTGGCCGCGAGCATGGATGGGAACGGGTCGGGCAGAGGCGACGTGCTCGCCCTGACCCATCGGGGCACGCTGTTCGCGCTGCTGCGGGTCGAGGCTGAACTCGACCCGCTTGGTGCGGCACTGCTTGGCGCCGCGCGGAAGGTCGGGCGGGTGCTCATCGCCGGTGCTCCGCCGACGCTCCTCCAACGGGTGCAGGCGGACGGCGCCGTCGCCGGCGGTTCCCGACTCGCCGGATCCGTGCGTGCCTTGCAGCGGAAGGACGGCGGCGTGGCCCTCGTTGCCGCCCGCAACGACGTCGCGTTGGCTGCCGCTGACTGTGGGATTGGGATATCGACCTCCGCCGAGCGCCGTCCTCCGTGGGGCGCACATCTGCTCTGTGGTCCCGGTCTGGAATCCGCGTGGCTTGTTCTCGAGGCCGCCAGCCTCGCCCGCCGTGTGAGCCGGCGCAGCTCGCGTATCGCGCTGATGGGATCTGTTGCCGGGGCGCTGTTGGGTCTGGTCGACGCCCGACCGCTGGCCGGGCAACGCGCGCTGGCAGCCGGCGGGATGGCGGCGCTGGCCAGTCTGGCCCAGGGCGTCTGGTCCGCGCGGGATCTGGATCGTCGCCCGCTGCCCGTGCCGGAGGATCTGGTGCCGTGGCATGCGCTCCCGGTCGACGAGGTGTTGCGCCTTCTTGACGCCACGCCGGCGGGCTTGACCACCGAGCAGGCGCGACAGCGGCGCGCACTTTCAGACGGCCGCGCTGCCGGCGAGCCCGGCCTGCTGGCGGCGGCGGTGGCCGAGCTCAACACGCCGCTGACCGCACCGTTGGCCATGGGTGCGGGGATCTCCGCCGCCTCTGGGTCGACCACGGACGCGGTCCTGGTGCTCACGGTCATCCTCGCCAACGCGTTTCTGTCCGCGGCGCAGGAGGTCACCGCTCGGCGGACGCTTCGCCGACTGCTGACCGCGAGCGCCGTTCGGGTGCGGATGCGACGCACCGATGAATCACGGCTGACCTCCGCGGAGGAACTCGTTGCGGGTGATGTCGTGTCTTTCGAGACGGGCGATGCGGTGCCGGCAGACTGCCGAGTCATCTCCGGCGCCGGACTGGAGATGGACGAATCCACCTTGACCGGCGAGTCGACGCCGGTGGCGAAGAGCGCGGCCCCGACGCTCGCGGTCGCCGTCGCGGACCGGACCAGCATGATCTACGGGGGTACGACCGTGGCCGCGGGCACCGCGACGGCGGTCGTGGTCGCCACCGGCCGATCCACCGAGGCGGGCCGCAGCGAGCACATGATCGTCGAGGATGGGCCCACGGGCGGAGTCCAGGCCCGACTCGCCAAGATAGCCGCGGCCTCCATTCCCGCCTCCGCGGCTGCCGGTGCTGGGCTGTTCCTCGCCGGCATGGTTCGCGGCCGGTTGGCGGAGTCGGTTAGCTCCTCGGTCGCCCTCGCGGTCGCCGCCATACCGGAGGGGCTGCCATTCGTCGCCACCGTCGCGGAGCTGAGCGCCAGCAAACGCCTTGCGCGGCACAACATCCTGGTCCGAAACCCCCGGGCCATGGAGGCGTTGGGCCGGGTCGACACCGTGTGCTTCGACAAGACCGGAACCTTGACCGAAGGGCGGATCCAGCTGCGCGCGGTCTCCGACGGACGAAGCCACCAACCGGTGGAGGCCGTGGGACCCGAGCGTCGAAGTGTTGTCGCCGCGGCCCTGCGGGCAAGTCCCGTTCCCAACGGCGACGAGGTTCTGCCCCATCCGACCGACCGGGCCGTCGTGGTCGGCGCCGAGGACGCCGGCGTCAGTGCCGCCGACCGGTTTACCCGGTGGCGGATGGTGCGGGAGCTGCCATTCGAGCCCGGTCGGGGCTTCCACGCGGTGCTGGGCGAGATCCCGTCCGGGCATCTGATCAGCGTCAAGGGCGCGCCCGAAACTGTGTTACCGCGATGCACCACCTGGCGTCGCGCCGGGCGGTCCCGGCCCTTGGCCGAGCATCACCGCCACGAGATCGAGGCCGAAGTGGATCGCCTGGCACATCAGGGTCTGCGGGTACTTGCGGTCGCCGAACGGGCGGCGTCGCGGCGGCGGAATCTCGATGACCAGCGTGTCGATCGGCTCGAGCTGCGAGGCCTGCTTGGACTGGCCGACGCGGTACGCCCAACCGCGGCAGAGGCAGTTCGACGCCTACGCAGCGCAGGCGTGAAAGTAGTCATGCTGACCGGTGATCATCCGAGCACGGCCGAGGCGATTGGAGCCGAACTCGACCTCCTCGACGGCGGCACCGTGATCACCGGTCCCGATCTGGACGAGGCCGACGAGACGGACCTGGACGCGCTGGTGGCCAAGGCGGCAGTCTTCGCTCGGGTAAGCCCGGCGCACAAGGTCGCGGTCGTGCGATCACTGCGCCGCGCCGGCCATGTGGTCGCGGTCACCGGCGACGGCGCCAACGACGCACCGGCCATCCGGCTTGCCGATGTTGGCATCGCCCTCGGCGACCAAGGCACGACCGCGGCCCGCCAGGCCGCGGACATGATCGTCGTGGACGGTCGGCTTGAGACGATCGCCGACGGAGTCATCGAGGGCCGCGCCATGTGGGCATCGGTTCGCGACGCGGTGGCCCTGCTGCTCGGCGGCAACCTGGGCGAGATCCTCTTCACCCTGGGCAGCTCCGCCATCTCCCCACGCCCACCGCTCAACACCCGTCAGATCCTGTTCGTCAATCTCATGACCGACCTGCTGCCCGCCCTCACCGTCGCGTCCCGGAAGCCCCGCGGCGTCACGCCCGAAGAGCTCGCCCGAGAAGGCCCCGAATCCTCGCTAGGGCCCGCGCTGACGCTTGAGGTGGCCCGGCGCGCCGCCGCCACCGCACTCGCATCCACCGGCGGCTGGTTGGCAGCCCGGGCGACCGGCACGCCAAGCCGCGCCAGCAGCGTCGCCGTCGCCTCCCTCGTCGCGTCTCAACTGGCCCAGACCGCTGTAGCCTCTCGCGGCGATCCGGCCGTGCTCGCCGCCGCAGCATTGTCCGCCGCGGCGTTGGTCGGCACAATTCAGACCCCCATCGTGAGCCAGTTCTTCGGCTCACGGCCCCTCGGCCCACTCGGATGGGGCATCGTCCTGGGCGCGGCGGCCGGCGCGGCCGCGATGGGAGCCATCCCCGTCCAACACCTGCACGGCCTCAAGCAACTCGTAGAACGTTGGTCCGGCACGGGTGCGCGCCTCTTACGTCCCCTCGAGACGAAACAATGGGAAGGGAGACTGCTATGACAACCGCAACCCCGCGGCGTGCGGCGACCACCCGCGCGCCCGCCTCGACGAAGACCACCACCCCGCGCAAGCCGAAGCAGCGGCCAGGCAACGCCAAGGCACCCGTGCCGCGGGGGCGGCAGCAGGCCGGCACCGATGTCGCCGGCCGGGCCGGTCCGAGAAGGCCGGTCGAGCATGCTGTGCTCGCCGCCGAGCAGGCAGTGCGGCGCAACAGCCTGTTCCTACGAGTTCCAGTACTAACGGGGCTTCGCCCCAGCCCGACGAGCATGTCGTGGTGGTTGCGGTGGGATGCAGGGCTCCGGCCGGTCGGGTAGAACGGGCACGAGGCCCGTTG
>JAHRHA010000105.1 GCA_020027875.1 Micromonosporaceae bacterium
ACCTGCGCGCCCCCAACGGCATCAGCCACGGGATCGGCCTCTACGTCCTCACTCTCACCGGCGACCGGATCTGCGCCATGACCCGCTTCGAAAACAGCGCCCTCCCATCGTTCGGGCTACCGCGATCGCTCCCAGGCGCGCAGGAGCGACCTGGCCTCAACTGGGCAGCGCGGTGACACGGCTAGGTTTCGGTGGCCCATCGGCATTCTGCCCCGGCTGCCGTGGGCGCGGGCCTGGCAGGTGTCCTCGGCCACGGTGATCATCCAGTGGCGACGCCGCCTCGGTGTGGCGGCGATGCGGGCGATCTTCGCCCGAGTCGCCGGGTCGGTCGTGGCCGCCACCGTCCCGGCCGCTCTCATGCACGCTAGTCGAGCGTGGTCAGCAGATGCGTCACTGTGTGGCTGGCTTGCGGGCCGCCAGCCGCTCGATGAGACCCAGTCGCAAACGCTCTCGCCGCTCGGGGACAAATCCCATGCGGATGGCGAGGTCGGCCGGCCGTCCCCGAATCCATCGTCGTTCCAGATGGTCAAGCAGCAACAACAATCCGACCGGACGCAGGACGCGGTGCATCTCGGCGATGGCGCCGTCGCGATCGGAAACCGAGCAGACGGCTAGGGTGCAGATGACGGTATCGAAGCTGGCATCGGGAAACGGCAAGAGTACCGCGTCCCCTTCGCGCAGGTCGACGGGGCGGTCCAGTTCTGTGGCGCGCCGGCGAGCCATGGCGAGCATGCCCGGGTTGACGTCGATACCGGTCAGCTCGACGCCGTGGCTGTACAGCGCAAGGTTCAAACCGGTACCCACACCGACCTCCAACGTTTGCCCCTGCGCCAGCGAGCAGATCCAGTTCCGGCTGTCGCCGATCGTCCACCGTTCCATGGGGAAGCCGGCCCGTCGGTCCCAGCGGCGACGTTCGGCATCCAACTTGACCATAAGGACCCGTCCTTCATGTCAGCGTCAAGCATGACCTCGACCTATGGGCTCGAGGCTAAGAAGCGGTTGGCATCGGCGCATCGGGAGAATCAACCACGTCCGGCCGCCCTGCGACGTGGTCATTTCTGTGTAGCGCCCGTGGCCGCGGATCCGGCGACGCTGGGATCGCGGCAACCCTCGTACCTCCACGTGGTGCGTAGCGCAGGTACCAGACCAGCATCAGACCCGTGCTGACCAGATAGAAGGAGTGCAGCACCCACACGGGTCCAACGGGCAAGTGAACGACGTAGATGGAATGAAAGACGTTGCCCACATTGCTCAGCAGGATGTTACTCAGGCTGTACGACCTCATGTCCTTCGTGCGGGCTGCCTTCACCAGCATCGGTAGCGCGCTGAGCGCAAAGACAGCAGTCGAGATCGCGCCGGCGACGACCGGGAGGGCGATGTTCATCGCGGTCCTCCCATCGTCATGTGGCGTCGATCGTGTTGAACAGAACCTACGCATTTAACCGAGCGCTGCGTCCTCATTGGACTCGCTGCAGGGCGTCGGGATTTCGCCATGGAGGCTGGCCCTTTCCTCGACGACAAGTCCTTCGGCGGGTGAGGCATGCGTTGATCCAGGAGCCGGGCCACTGGTGTGGTCTCGTGCACCTCGATGACCTCGACCTTCGGGGTGATCTCGTTGCCCGGTCGTACCAGCGCGGGGAACTCCAGCACCGTCCCGAGCTCGTCAACGCGCACCGTGTGTCTCCTTTGGCCATCTCATGTGAACGCTGCCGACTCTGTACGAGGGACCTTCCCCGGGCCTTCCTGCGGCCCTCAGGCGGGGTCTCGTCGGAGAGGAGCCGGGGGAAGGCCCCGGGAAGGCCGCTTCGTAACAGTGGTCGACGTGCCCAGTGCGGACGAGGGAGTCACCAATGATCAGCTATAGGGCCTACCGGCGTGACTTCGTCGGGGGCATGCGGGCCATGGTGCCGTGGCTGATCGGCGTGGCTCCGTTCGGACTTGTCATCGGGGTCAGCGCGGCTCAGGCCGATATCCCCACCCTGGCTGGGTGGCTGACCGGACCGACGATCTTCGCCGGTAGTGCCCAGATCGCAACAATCCAGATGCTGGACGCGGGTGCCGCGCCGTACGCGGTGATCGTGACGGCCATGGTCATCAATCTGCGGCTGATTCTCTACTCAGGGGCGATGGCGACCTATTGGCGGGGCACGCCGCTGTGGTGGCGGCTGCTTGGCGGGTACCTGCTGATCGACCCGTCGTTCGTGGTTGGCGTTGAGCGGTACGACCGGGAGTCGGATCGGCGCCGGGGGCATGCCCACTACCTTGGTGGTGCGGTGGTGCTCTGGGTGTGCTGGCTTGCGGTCATGGCGGTGGGGGCGACGGCCGGCGCACGACTGCCCAATGGGCTGCGGTTGGAGTTCCTGATCCCGCTGTTTCTGATCGGCGAGATCGTACCGAAGCTGCGTCAGGTCGCCACCCGCCGGGCCGTACTGGCTGCCGCCGCGGTCGCCGTGGCATGCCTCAGCGTGCCCATGCACCTCGGCATCGCCATCGGCATCGTGGCCGGCATCGCCGCCGGGGCCCGCACCCGACCGAAAGCCATCAAGCAAGAAGCGGTTTCTACCGAGGAGGGTCACCGATGAATGCCTGGACTGTCGTCCTCGCCGCCGGTTTCGGCAGCTACCTGTTTCGCATGAGCATGATCGGCGCGCCGGGCTGGATTCATCTGCCGGCGCGGCTAGACGACTCCGCCGCACTGGTCGCTCCGTCCGCCTTCGCCGCCCTCGCGGCGACCAGCATCGCCGGCTCGGTGCTCGGTGCCGGGGTACCTCAGGCGTTCGTCCCGCTCGCGGCGGCCGCGGTGGCGGTGGTCGCGGTGATTCGCACCGGCTCGACCTACGCCGCTGTGCTCGCCGGAATGCCCACGCTCTGGATCCTGACCGCACTCACGACAGCGTGACCGTCCGACCGGCAATGAGTCCGGCCTTCCCACGGCTGCCCACCGGGGTCATGTCGGGGAGGAGCCGGGGAAGGTGCCGGGAAGGCCGCTTCGCAACAGTGGATCGCATCACGCACAACGACACAACGACACAACGACACGACGACACGACGAAGGAGAACCACCATGTACAGCGTGGGACTTGCGCTCATGATGCTGCCCGAGATGCAGAGGAAGCACCGCGACCCGGCCGTTCATCATAGGGCGGAACTTATGGACGCCCGCCGAGCCGAGTGGCGCTCCGCGGGCCGGCTGCGGAGACGTTCGGCCAGCCGAGGCGGCTACAGCTGACGCTGAGCCGGATGACATGTCGAGCCAGGATGACGCGCGTGCCGGGACGAGCTGGCGGCCTACCCGCGACCCGCCAGCTCCGCCCGGACACGGGCGGCATCCAGCGGTTGCGCCGACTCCTCGAACTGGTCGGCCGCGCGGGCGAGGTAGCGGTCGGCCTCGGCGGTGTCGCCCTCGGCATGCACGACGTGCGCCCGCGCCTCGAGCGTCGCGGCCTGCCACGCCGTCCCCTCCCACAGCGACGCCGACTTCTCGGCCCGCGCCAGGTGGCGGCGGGCCTCAGCCAAATCGCCCACCACCGCACAGGCGATCGTGGCCGGCACGTCGAACATGATCGAGCAGAAGCTGCAGTTGTCCGTGGTGGCCAGCGTGGCCTCGGCGGCATCCACGACGGCGCGCGCGGCGTCCGCGCCGTCGGCCGCCACGATCATCGTGCCGTAGACGCGCTGCAGCAGGTGCATCGCGAGCACAGACCACCGGGCCAGGGGCAGCGCCCGTCGCAACAGTCGATTGGCCGTCGGGCGGTCACCGCGGGCCAGATGTACCTCGGCGAGGCGCTGCAGCGAGTGTGCCTCGCCCATGGTGGCGCCGATCTCGCGATGCAGGTCGACTGCGTCGGTGAGCTCGCGCTCGGCCAGGTCGAGGTCGCCGTTGAGCAGCGCCGCCTCGCCGATCAGGACGGTGGCGAAGCCTACGGCGCGCAGCGCACCGGCCCGCTCGGCCGTCTCGCGCAGGGTCCGGGCGAGCGCGGTCACCTCGTCGTACGGCGTTGCGCCATAGAGCACGTACTCGGCGACACATAAGTGCGAGTCGAATACCGCTACCGCCATGGCCGGATCATTCTTGGTCCGCTTCAGCTCGATCCGGAGCAACTGGCTCCACTCGCCGCGGTTGTGGGCGATGAGCGACTTCAGCGTGACGACGTCGAGTTGCTCAGAGGTGATCGGAGCGTCGCTCCGGTACGCCGTGGACAGCGCCGCCGAGGCTCCGTCCAGGTCGCCGGTGAAGTACGCGACGTTCGCCTTGGCGAGCAGGATCGCGGTGTCGTCCGGGCCGCCATCGGGCTCCAGGCCGTCCAGCACCGCGGCCGCGGTCGCGCGGTCGCCGGTGAGAATCGCGAATCGGGCCATGCGCGCCCGCAGGGCACGCTGCCTGCTCGGCGACGCGGCGGCGATCGCCTGGCGGTAGACGGACATCGCGGCCGGATCACCGATGGCCGCAAGCAGGTCGGCCCGCAGGGCCAGGACACGTCTTCCGGCCGAGCCTTGGGCAGCCGCACGAATGGAGTCCACAAGGGATAACGCGTCCCGGTAGGCGCCCACCGCCGCCGCGGTCTCCGCCGCTCGCAGCACGTGCGGCACCGCGGCTGCCGAGTCTCCGGCGGCGAGCAGATGGTGTCCGATGCGCGCCGGCGATGCATCGAGTGCGGTGAGGCGATCGGCACACACCCGGTGCAGCACCCGGCGACGGTGTGGCGGGATCGCATCCAGCAGGGCTTCCCGGATCAACGGGTGCCGGAAGCGGTAACCACCCAGCGTTCGTTCGATGACCAGGGCCGCGAGGGCCGCGTCGAGGCAGTCGTACGCCTTCTCCTCGGGCAGGCCGCACAGGCTCAGGAACTCGTCGGTGTCGAACGTGGACCCCGTGGTGGCGACGGGCTCCAGCGCGGTACGGAGTGATGGGGCGAGCATGTCGAGCACGACGCTGCCCGGGCTCCGGGTGTCGACATCGGACGCGCCGGCCGCTCGGGCCAACCCGACGACGGCGAAAGGCACGCCGCCCGAGACCGCCCAGATTTCGTCAAGGCTCACCTCGTCCAGGTCGGGCCGGTACGACCGGGCCAGCTTCGCGCAGTCCGCCCGGTCGAGCGGGGCCACGGTCACGTCGACGGCCGCATTGCGCCCCAACAGGCTTCCCCGTACCTGCTCGAACGCGTCGGTGACCGGTTGGCGGCGGTGGCATAGCACGAGGACCAGCCGTTCCGTCAGGCAACTACGGGCGAGGTAGTGCACGAGGCGCAGGCTCGCCTCGTCGGCGTCCTGCACGTCGTCGATCGTGAGCAGGACGCCGGGGCCGGCTGCGGCGAGGCGGGCCAGTTCGGCGACCGCGACAAATAGCCGTTGGTGACTTCCGTCCCGGTCCCAGTCGAGGGTCTGACCGGCCAGCGCCCTGTCGATGTCGTGGCGACAGCGGTCGTCGAGTCCGTCGAGCAGGGTCGGATGACGGCGGCACAGGTCGGCGATCGCCTCCAGTACCGGCGCGTAGGGCCAGGCGCCCTCGATCGCCGAGGCCATACCGTGGCCGGTCCGCCAGCCGCGGCCGGCGGCCTGGCCGCGCAACCACGCCGCCATCATGGACTTGCCCATCCCTGCCGCACCGGCGACAAACACCGTCTGGCCGCGGCCGCGACCAGCATCGTCCAGTACCCGTTCCAGTGTTGACTGCTGGGCGCCGCGGCCCACCAACGCGGTCGTCGCTTGGGCTGCCGACGGCTCGGCCATACCTTCGAGGAGCGAATCACGCAACGCGACCGCCTCCTCACTGGGGCTGACGCCAAGCTCGCCCTGCAGGGCTCGCTCCATCCGCTCGAACTGACGCAGCGCCGCCCGGCGATCGCCCCGGGCCGCGTGATCGCGCATCAGGGAGAGGTGGGCCTCGGCGTCGGTCGTATCGGCCTCGAGCAGGTCCGACCAGCGCCGGGCCTGCCGCAGCAGCTGGAGGTGGAGCAGCTGCAGGCGGTCGCGGGCGGCCTCGGCCCAGGACTCGTACCGGTCCTCGGGCAGCAGCGGCCCGCCGTAAAGGTCGGCGGCGGCCGCGGCCACCATGACGTCCCCGGCGTCCAACGCATCCTGTGCCATCTCCTGGAACCGCATCGTGTCGACGCTCACCGGAATGTCCGGAAACAGCACGACCGTATCGTTGCGCAGCGCGACGCTGTCGGGCCCGAGCACGCGCCGGGCGAAGTGGGCCGCCTTGTGCAGCCGGGGTGTCGCCTCGTCGACCGGCACGTCGGGCCAGAGTGCGTCCATCACCTGTTCGCGGTGCAGCTGTCGACGCGGAGCAAGGGCGAGCAACTTGACCAGGCCCGCGGCTTGCCGGCGGCTCCACGCCGACGGCGGAATCTCGCGGTCGCCGACACGCACGGCGAAACGTCCTAGAAGCAAGATCTCGACGCTCACGTTTCCATCATTCGCCAAGTACGAGCGGGTCAGGCATCGGCCCTCAGGGCTGACAATGCCTCCACCTCGTCGCTCATCGCCGAGCTCAGCTCCAGCAGCAGCCGCCGTACGCTGGGCAGGGTCCACCGGTAGGTGGCGAGCTGGTCGACGGCGGAGAACATGGGCCCGGCGATGTGGTCGCGGCGGGCCTCGTAGTGCGAGAAGGCCGTGACCTCCTCCTCGCCACGCAGCACCGCGGCGACGGCATGGCTGAGCAGCTGGGCATCACGCAGGGCATCGGTGATGCCGTGCGTGCTCAGGGGGTCGAGGTACAGGCCCGCGTCGCCGACCAGCGCCCAGCCCGGTCCCCACGGCTTGCGGACGTAGCTCGGACGGCCCGGGTGCGCGTGGAGCCGGCGCGGGGGTGACGTGGAGCCCAGCCGTGCGTCCGCGCCGGTGACCTCTTTGAGCAGTCGCATATAGCCGGCCCGGATGTCTCCAAGGAGCTCCCGCTGGAACCGGTACGTCGACGTGCCGGCGAACACACACACCGCGCCGTCGTTGGTCGGTATCAGGCCGGCACTTCCGCCGGGTCGGTAGAACCATTCGTAGCCGGTGACGTCGAGTCCGACCCAGTGGCCGTAGACGATCGCGCCGGAGCCGACGCCCGTGCGCACCGTGGTCGCTTCGGCGTCGCGGGCTACCAGTGACCGGGCGCCATCGGCCCCGACGGTGAGCCAGCCATGGGCCCGGAGCAGATCGCCGCGCCGGTCGCGGCCCACGACACCGACGACCCGACCGGTCGAGTCGCGCTCGAGCCCGGTCACGTCGACCCCGAACTTGACCTGCGCGCCCGCTGAGATCGCCGCATCGACCAGCACGCGGTCGAGCAGAGTGCGACGGGGGGCGTACAGGGCATCGACGCCGGCGGCTGGTTTGATCGAGACGGTGGTGGTGTCGTCGTCGCCATAGTGGAACCGGGTGCGGCGGATCGCCGGTGTCCCGGCAGCGGATATCCGGTCAAGCAGGCCCCACCGTCGCAACTGGACTGCTCCGCCGCGCATCAACGCGTGGGTGGAGAGCGTGTCGGCACCAAGGCGGGCCCGCTCCAGCACGAGTACGTTGAGCCCGCGCTTGGCGAGGAGCATCGCTGTCGCGGCGCCGGCGCACCGTGCCCCAACAATCACGACATCGTGGCGGTCCGGTCCTTGGTTCATGCCTGGAGTCCTTACTCGAAGTCATTTGCAGTGGCACAGAGGGCGTTCCAGCGATCGCCGGTCGGCAAGGTGGTCGGTCACGTAGGCGGCGTCGTGGCGTGCGCCGTCGATGAAGGTCGCGTTGCGGCGGTGCTGGAACCGCAGCCCGATCGCGTAAAGACCGGGCGCGGCGGTGACACCGCGGTCGTGACGGATGCGTCCGGTCTGATCCAGCACCGGCACGGTCAGCCATGGATACGTCGGACGGAAGCCGGTCGCCCATACGACGGTGCGTACCCCGGCGCGGTCCAGGTTCAGCCGTCTCGGCCTCGGTCGCACCGGGATCGCCGTCGCCGCGATGGCCGGCATGGCGGCGGCCATCGGGGTGCCAGGAACGCACGCTTCGGCGTACCGGTCGATGTCGGCCAGCACCCGGTTCAGGCGTACCTCTGCGGCAGTGGTCGTTCCGACGAGGTCATCGGCGAAGCGCACGTCGCCCGCCTCCGCCTCGATCAGGCGCCCAGCGAGCCGGACCCCGCGCACCTGCAGGGCGTCCAGATGAACCGGGCGCTCTGACCCGGCCAGCTGCAACGACGGCTCGTGCCGCGCCGCGACCGGATCGGCCATGCTGTCGATAGTCCGGTCCAACGAACCGGTCCGATCGAGCCACCACAAGATGTCGCGATCGCGGTAACGCCGGGGCAACCGCGTGTGCGACCCGACGGCGAGAACAACGTCCCGGCCCGACTGGGCCAGTTCGTCGGCGATCTGAACCCCCGACGCCGATGCGCCGACGACCAGCACACCGCCGTCGGGCAGCAGTTCGGGACGCCGGTAGCTCGCCGGGTTGAGCTGGACCAACTCCGGCGGCAGGCCGGCCGCCACGGCAGGAACGAGCGCGCGGCTGTGGTATCCGGTCGCGACGATCACATTGGAGCTTCGCCAGTCGCCCCGGTCTGTGCCAACGACATATCCGGCGCCGTCACGACTCACCCGCGTGACCGTGGTCATCTCGTGGACCGGCGCGGCGAAGGACCGCGCATAGTCGCCGAGGTAGCCCACGAGTTCCGGCGCGGTCAGATAGGCGTCGCCCTGTCCGCCCTCGTAGGCGTACCCGGGCAGGCGCATCATCCATGCCGGCGTGAGCAGCCGGAACGAGTCCCACCGCGCGGCGCGCCAGCGTTCGCCCAGCCGACCCCGTTCGAGCACGACGTGCTCGACGCCCCGGTCGGCGAGGCATCGGCTCACGGCGAGGCCCGCGTGGCCAGCGCCGATGACGACGGTGTTCGTGTGCATGGACTGCTCCCGAGAGGGGGTGGGCATCCGCGCTCGCCGGCCGAACGACGCGTGCACTGTTCCGGCCGGCGAGTGTGCCGTGGGCGTGGCGGTCAGTGGGTGGTGACGTCAATCTCGACGGGGACGCCGTTGGTGATGACGTCGTAGACGGCGGAACGGGAGCGCGACTGGTCGATCAGTCCGCGCAGCACCTCGTCGGGTGCGTCCCCGGCGATCCGGAACGAGACCCGGATGCCCTGGTATCCGTTGCGGACCGGCTGACCGACCGCCTTGCCGAGACCGAGGATGCCGAGCAGATTGATGTCACCCTCCACAGTCGACTCGACTTCGGTGAGCGCGACGCCGCGGGCGGCGGCGATGTTGGCCAGTCCGGACGTGAGGCACGCGGCGAGGGCGTGCAGGACGAACTCCACTGGCGTGGGTGCATTGCCGGCGCCGGTGAGTACGGTCGGGTGGTCGGCGTCGTAGATGAAGGCCTCGGTCCGCGAGGTGTCCTCCTGGCCCGCCCCGTAGAAGCCCTGGATCGAGGTGCGGTTGTGGGTACCGCTGATCCAGCGGTTCGTCGCGCGGAACTGGAACTTCCCGAGGTCGGGATTGGCCTTGACGGCGTCGAGAGTGGCGAAGAGCGTTGGGGTGTCGACTCCGTTGAGCGGCGGCCGAGACAGCGTCGTGGTCATGATCGGTCCTCCCGTTGCCGTACCGGGCCGGGCGGATGCCTCGGCTACAACCGGTGTGGCAACGCGGCGAACGCTAGGTGGCCGGCCTTCCCGCGCCCTTCCCTCCGATGTCCCGCTGTAGGTCAGGCGAGGCGCCTTCGGGGCGACGCCGTTCGGACCGATCCTCTCAAAGAGTCATGAATCAGAAGAAGAGCGCACATCATCCGATTCAGCCCGGGCGAGCTTCGCTACCCAATCGATGTAACGCCCGACGCGACCGTGCCGGTGGTCTCAACCAGACCCGCCGCGAAACCGACGTCGAATCCGGCGCGGTACAAAACGCCAAGATCCGCGCCAGCCGCGTCGACCTCGCCCTTCGCGATTAGTTCACCGACGTACTCCTCGAACGGCACGGCGCGGCTCTGGGCTAGCGCGTGCGTCACCTCCACGTCCTCTTGGAGATCGCTGGCGAGGGTCTGCCGCTGCTCCGGCGATAGGCTGTCGAGAAATCTCTGTGCTTCGAGCTTCCCCAGACCAAGTCCACGACTGATAACCAATGCGGCGGCTGCGCGAGCGGAATCCACCCCAGCACCGCCAGTGCCATTCCCACTACCCATACGGGCGAGGTACCCAACCCACACTGCTAGTAAACGGGCTGGGCTCCGTCGATGGAACCGAGGTCGCCCGACAAGCCGTCCAAGGTGCATGAGATCCGCTCTGATGGGCGTCGCTGTCATGGCGCTGTCGCTCCTCAGCGGCTGCGCGCTCACTCGCGGGTGCACGTTGATCGGCGCCGAGTCCGCAGTGTTCTTCGAGTTCGCCGGGCGAGTGCCGGAGTCAGTCACCACCTTCCAGGCCCGCGCCTGCGTGGCCGATCGCTGCGTCGATGGGTCGGGACGCCGAGGTGAGCCGGTTCTCCTCACCGTACCGCTTCACTCCGCCTCGTCGGAGGAGGTCGTGACCGCACGGCTGACCGTCCGAGCGGGCTCGGCACCGACAACCGCGACGCCACCGGCCTCTGCGAAACCCGCCGCCGTGGTGTTCGACGCGAGCGCCGAGGTGATGCTCAAGAAGCGACAGCCGAACGGCGCGGGCTGTAAGCCGACGGTGTACCAGGCATCGGTGAAGGCCACCGAGGCCGGGACGCTCGTCGCTCAGTAGGGCCCGCACGTTAGGGCTTGGCGCGTGGCGCCCGGCCGGTGCCGTGCTGCCCCGCCGCATGGTCAGTCCGTCGCTCGGTAGTAGTCGGCCTTCGACGGGGTGAGCGGTTGGCGTCCACGGATTCGGTCTCCGACCTTCTCGGCCAGCATGAGGATCGGGCCGTTGAGGTTGCCGGTGACGTTCTTCGGCATGATCGAGGCGTCAACGACGCGCAGTCCGGCGATGGCCTTGACGCGGCCCTGGTCGTCGGTGACGGCATCGTCGCCGGGTCCCATCCGGCAGGTGCCCAATGGATGGTACGAGGTGCCGGTGCGGCGCTTGAGGTACTCGGTGAGGTCGGCGTCGGTGACGGCATCCTTGCCGGGACTGATCTCCTCGCCGCGATAGGGGTTCCAGGGAGCCTGACGGGCGATCTCGCGGGCCAGCCGGACGCCGGCGATCAGGTCGCGGATGTCCCGTGGGTCGGCGAGGTGGTTGAAGACGATGGCCGGCGCTTGAGCCGGGTCGGCGGAGCGGAGGGTGACCGTGCCCCGACTCTCGGGCCGGGAAAGGTCCATCCAGAACTGGAAGCCGGGCACCGGGACGAGCTTGCCACCGCGCAGCTGGCGGGTGAGCGGCAGGAACTCGTACTGCATGTTGGGGAATGCGACATCATCGCGGGTACGGAGGAACGCGCCGGCCTCGAACAGATTCGAGGCGCCGAGGCCCTTGCGGGTGAGCAGCCAGCGAGCGCCGAGCAGGCCGCGTCCGACCAGGCCGATCTGGGAGGTCAGAGAGTCTTCGTGGCGGGTGGCGAACTGGACGTCGACGCCGGGATGGTTCTCGAGGTTGCGACCGATGGCCGGGACGTGGGCGACGACGTCGATGCCGTGGCCGCGCAGCTGGTCGGCGTCGCCGATGCCGGAGAGCATGAGCAGCTTGGGTGAGTTGAATGCGCCGGCGCACAGGATGACTTCCCGTTCGCAGCGCAAGACCCGCCGTCCCGTCCGATCCCGGACCGCGACACCCACGGCGCGGCCGTCCTCGACGAGGACCTTCTCCACGAAGACGCTGGCCAACAGCTGGAGATTGGGCCGCTCCAGCGCGGGGCGCAGGTAGCCGCGGGCGGCGTTCCATCGCAGTCCATTGTGGATAAACGCCTGGGCGATGTGCAGGCCCTCCTGGCGGTAACCGTTGTGGTCCGCGGCAACCTCGATCCCGGCCTGCTCTCCGGAGCGGAGAAAGACATCGAAGAGCTTGTGCTCGGCCCGACAGCGACCGATCAGCATCGGGCCTTCCCCGCCGCGCCAATCATCGGCCCCTTCCTCGAAGGTCTCCATCTGCTTGAAGTAGGGCAGGCAGTGGGCGTACGACCAGCCCGGCAGGCCGAGGGCGGCCCATCCGTCATAGTCCATCGGGTTGCCCCGGTTGAAGATCATGGCGTTGATGGCCGAAGAGCCGCCGACGACCTTGCCGGTCTTCTCGTCGATGGTGCGGCCGTCGAGGTGAGGCTCCGGGCCGGATTCGTAGCCCCACTGGATGTCCCGGCGTTGGTAGGCCAGCGATAGCGCGGCGGGCATCGTGACTGACAGGCCGCGGGCGGGCTTGCCGGCCTCGACGAGCAGGACCCGGGAGGTGGGATCCTCGGCGAGGCGGGACGCGACGACACTGCCGGCGGGTCCGGCGCCGACGATGATGTAGTCGAAGGTGCTGTCCACAGCTGGCGTCCCTTCAGATGATGCCCTGTTCGGGCAGTGGTGCGGCATCCGCGATGCGCTGCCACCCGAACCGGGTCAGGTCGATGGTCTCGTAGCCGCCGCTGACGATGAGCTCGGCCATGGCGCGCCCGCAGCCGGGGGCGTGCATGAGCCCGTGACCCGAGAATCCGGCGAGCAGGTGGAAGTTGGCCAGACCGTCGACGGGGCCAATGATGACGTTGCCGTCGAGGTCGTTCTGGTCGTACAGGCCGGGCAGAGTGCGCCGGCACTTGGTCCGCTCGAACTGCGGGAAGCGATGGGCCAGCGCCGGCCAGACCACGTCGTCGAAGTACCGAGGGTCGACGCCGAAGTTCACACCACGGGGTTCGGCCAGAGTCGGGACCCCACCGGTGTACCCGGTTCCCTCGGGCCGGAAAGCCAGGCGCCGGGTGTCCTTGATGTAGGGCAGCGGCTCGATCGGGTCCTGGCACTCGAAGTAGTGCTCGTAGCGGCGAAGCGGCTCGATCGGAACGTGGACATCGGCCATCGCGCAGACCTGCTTGGCCCAGGCGCCGGCGGCGTTGATGACGTGCTCGGCACCGACGACCCGTCCGGAGGCCAGCCGGGCCGCGGTGACCCGGTTGCACCGCCGGTCGAGGCCGACGACCTCGTCGCCGATGAAGGCCGCGCCGAGCGAGCGGGCCTTGTTCCGCAAGCCCATGAGCACGGCGTGAGGGTCGAGCCATCCGTCGTCCGGGGAGAGCACGGCCGCGCCGAGGTCGTCGACGAACATCGACGGGAATCGGTCCTTGACGCCGTCCGGTTCGAGCCAGACCACATGGCAGCCGAGCGAGGCCTGCGTGTCGAAGTTGCGACGCAGCATGCCGACCGCGTCGGGCTGGACGATGAACAGGTAGCCGTGGCGCCGGAAGCCGATATCAGCGGGGGTGCCATCGATGGCCATGGTCGCCGGGAAGTCAGCGAAGAAGTCGATGCTGTACGTGGAGAGCTCGATGTTCTCCGGTAGGGAGAACAGCCGCCGCACGCCACCGGAGGCGCGCGGGGTGGACGCCAGCTCGTACGTGGGGTCGCGTTCCACGACCGTCACCGAGACGCTCGGGTCGCGCAGCCGGAGGAAGTACGCGACGGCCGCGCCGACGGCTCCGCCGCCAATGATGAGCACGTCGGTGCGAGAAGGAGCCTCGCCCGATGGCTCGCGGGCCGTCGGTTTGTTCGTCGGGGGCATCAGATCATCACCTCGGGGGACGCGACCTCGCCGTCGAAGCGGGCCAGACGGAACGGTTCGATAGACCTTCGGGTGGTGCCGTCGAGGGTCAGGTCGGCGGCGATCTCGCCGAGGACGGGGCCGATGGCCAGGCCGTGGCCACACAGTCCACTCAGGACAGTAAACCCGTTGGGGCCGCAGCGGTGGTCGATGACCGGCAGGCCGTCGGGGGTCATGTCGACCAGGCCGCCCCAGTACCGCCGGGTAACCGCTCCGGTCGCGGCCGGGAAGACCTGCGCGAGCCGGACCAGCGCCTCGTCCACAGATCCCTTGTCGGCCAGCGGTTCCCGTGACCGGGAGGGCACGAGGGCGGGGCCGATCGTCCGCCGCTGCCACAGCTCCCTCAGGACCTGGCGGTGGTCGACGCGGATGCGCAGATTCCGGCGGACCGTTCTGGCCCGGGGCAGCCAGTAGCGCAGACCGTGGAGGTCGTACAAGGAGACGCGACGCGTGACTCGGGCACCGAGGCCGGCACTGACGACGACGCGGCCGTCCGGTCGTTGCCGCGCCCCGAACCCGAACGCTCGCACCGTGGGGCCGAACAGCGGCGGCACAGCCGGGTCGCCTGGTCGGGCTGTGCCTGTGCGTCGTACGGGCTCCACATCGCGCCGAGGAAGGGGCTGGTCGCTGCCGGGACAATGCTACGGATGGCGTCGGCGTCGAGGTACGTCACGGCGTTCAGGCCGGCGGCCCGGGCCTAATCAGCAAGATTGAGCAGCATCGGGCGCTCGCGCGCATCGGTGGCGAAGTAGAGGTTGCCGCCAGTGCTGAACTCGGCATCGTGCGCGGGGTCGTCCGCGGCGGCCCGGGTCCACAGGTGCATGGCCTCGATGGCGAGCGGGAACTCGCTCGGGTGCCGCCCCTGCACACGCAGCGATCCCTGGGCCCGGCCGGAGCCTTCCCGGGCCGGTCCGTCCTCCTTGTCGAGGACGACCACGCGGGCGCCGCGCTCGGCCAGCGCGGCGGCGGTCGCAGCGCCAGTGATGCCACTGCCCACGACCACCACATCGGCGGAGAGCGGGGCAGGTTCATGGCCGTGATCCTCACCCGGCAAGCATCATCGATTTCGGATCCTGCTACCAGAAGCGCTCTATCGTAGGACTGTGACTCCCAGGCAAGAGCCGACCGAACCGGCCAACACGGCACCGACGGCCCGACCAGCCGCGACCGACCAGCGCCGATTGCGCGAACTGGCCGAGTTCCTGAGGCTGCGCCGCGCCCGGCTCGACCCCCAGGCAGTCGGCCTGCCGGCCCGCGCTCGCCGCCGCACGCCCGGACTGCGCCGCGAGGACGTGGCCGAACGGGCCGCCGTCAGCATCGCCTGGTACGCCAACCTCGAGCAGGGCCGACCCGTCAACCCGTCCCGTCGCGTCATTACCGCACTCGCAGACGCACTGGCGCTCTCGGACACCGACCGCGGTTACCTGTTCGCCCTCACCGGACACACCCCGCCGGTCGCCGACGACGCCGGGCCGGACACCGCGCTCCTGCAGCGCCTCGTCGACCACATCGACGCGCCCGCATACTGCACTGACGGGCTCACGCACGTGCTCGCGTGGAACCCCGCCGCAGTCGAGGTCTTCGGCGATTACGGGCGGTGGCCCGCACCCCGCCGGACCCTGCTCCGACTGCTCTTCGAGGAACCCGACTTCGCCGCGCGGCTCGTCGACCGTGACGAGTATGCCGCCCGCGTCGTCCGGACATTTCGCGGCCGCTCCAACGCCTACCACAGGGACCCGGTGGCCATCGACCTCGTCGACGCACTCACCCGGACCAGCCCGCGCTTCACAGCAATATGGGACACCCACGACGTCCGTCGAGCCGACACCGACACCCTTGAGGTCGACCTACCCGCCGGCCGAGTGAGCCTCACCCTCGTCAATCTCCAGGGCGTCGTATCGCCGGGTATCCGATTCAACGCCTACCTCCCGGCCAGCGAATCGCCCACACTTGACCGCGCACAGCTTCGGCCGGTTGTAAGCCAGACCTTCACGGTTGCCGATTGACGGGCCGCCTACGGTCGTTAGACGACCGCTCCGACGAGATCCCGCTCCTGATCCGGCTCGGACTGCGCAGCGGCAGTCTTCTTGTCGTTGCGGATCAGCGCGAGGGCGGCGACTGTGGCCGCGCCCAGGAGCACCGCGCTGACGGTGAACGCCACGTTGTACCCGTGCACCGCGCCAAGTGGCGCGCTGGTCGGGCCGTTCGCCGCGATGAAGTTTGCGAGCGCCGTGGTGAACACCGTGTTGAGCAGGGCCACGCCGAGCGAGGCGCCGACCTGCTGAGTGGTGTTGACCATCGCGCTGGCCACACCGGCATCGTGGTCGGAGACACCCGTCAACGCGGTGTTGCCCAGAGGCACGAAGACCAACGCCATACCTACAGCCATGATCACAAGTGCCGGCAGGATGAGCGACGCGTACGACGAGTCGATACGCAGCTGGGTCAGCCAGATCATCGCGCCGGTGGCCAGCGTGCCGCCGACCGCCATCATGTTGCGCGGGCCGACCCGCGGCAGCAGTCCACTGGCGGCAATCGCGGTCACGATGAGCGCGCCGGAGAACGGCAGGTACGCTATCCCGCTGCGCAGCGGCGAGTAGTGGAGCGTTCCCTGGAAGTAGTAGGTCATGAACAGGAACATGCCCAGCATGCCGGCGCCGAGAAGCACCGAGACCAGGAACGAACCGCCGCGGTTGCGGTCCCACACCACGCGGAGCGGTAGGAGTGGGTTAGCCGAGCGCGCCTCGACCACCACGAAGCCAACCAGCATCACGGCTGCGATCGCGAAGAAGGTCAAGGTGTTGCCAGCGGCCCAGCCATCCTCGGCCGCCTTCGTGAACCCGTACACCAGGGCCACCAGACCGCCGGTCGCCAGCACCGCGCCCGGCACGTCGTACCGCGTGTTCCCCTTCGCCCTGCTCTCCTTGACGATCGGGACGGCCAGCGCGAACGCGATCAGCGCGATCGGGATGTTGACCAGCAGCGTCCACCGCCAGCTCGTGTACTCGGTGAGCAGGCCGCCCATGATGAGCCCAATCGCCGCACCTACGCCGGCGATCGCGCCGAACACGCCGAACGCCTTGGCCCGGTCCTTGACCTCGGTGAACGTGACCGTAATCAGCGAAAGCGCGGCCGGGGCGAGCAGCGCGCCGAACGCACCCTGAAGTCCGCGTGCCGCGAATAGCGTGCCCGCGTTGGCGGCCACACCTCCGAGCGCCGAGGCGCCCGCGAAGCCAATGAGGCCGATCAGGAAGGCCCGCTTGCGGCCGATGTAGTCGGCGATCCGGCCGCCGAGCAGCAACAGGCCACCGAAGGCCAGAGTGTACGCCGTCACGATCCACTGCCGGTTCGCGTCTGTGATGTGCAGCGCCTGCTGGGCCGATGGCATCGCGATATTCACGATCGTGGCGTCGAGCACGACCATAAGCTGGGCGATCGAAACGACCGCGAGCGCCAGCCAACGTTTCGGATCGGGCGCGGCTCCGGCAGCGGGCGCTGCGACCACGGCCCTGTCATCGATCTGAGTCATACCGACAAACCTGTCAGCCGCTGACATCAGTCGTCAACCGACTTAAGTCATAAGTGACTACTGTCACGTTGGGAATAAAGTCTGGCGCCGTCATTTCCGCTAGACTGCTCGGCATGACCGTGATCTCGATTCAGCCGACCGGTCTGCGCGCGCGCAAGAAGCTGAGGACCCGCGAGGCTCTGGTCGAGGCCGCGTTCGATCTCTTCCGGCGCCAGGGCTTCGAGGCCACCACGATCGACGAAATCGCCGAGCAGGTCGAGCTCTCCCCCCGCACGTTCTTCCGTTACTTCGCGTCTAAGGAAGACGTCGTCCTCACTCTGATGGAGCAGCAGTTCGCCGCGGTCTACGAGGCTTTTGCCGCGCGTCCCGCTCACGAACCGGTGCTCACCGCGCTGCGGCACGCGACGGTCGTGATGATGCGTTCATGCGAGGGCGGCGCGGCCGGATTCGACGCCGACCGGTTCGACTGTGCGCAGCAGCTCATCTCGGAGAATCCGTCTATTCAGGGCCGCAGCCTCGAACTGTGCGCGACCAGGGTCGAGGAGCTCGCCAGGCACATCGCCGACCGCATGGGCGTCGATCCGACGATCGATCCCCGGCCAACGCTCGTGGCCGCGGTCGCCACAACCGCCGTACAGACCGCAATGGTCGCGTGGCGGGAGTTGGAGCCAGAGACGCCCGCCTCGGTGCTGGCC
>JAHRHA010000213.1 GCA_020027875.1 Micromonosporaceae bacterium
CGTTTCTGAGTTTCAGCCTGGAAGTCGAACTGACCGGGATGTGGCCTTGGCAACGCAGACCAGAAACCGCCGACACCCCTTCTGATTCACGGCGATCGGAGCAACCTTTCGGATCGACTCGCGAGGAGCCTTAGGTCGACGATCTGACCGCGGTTGGCGACTGGACCATGCCCGGAACGGGTCGGGGCCACGGCCAACTTGACGATGCCGCTTGTGAGCGGTAGCGGCACCCTGATGTTCGGAGAGGTCTCGATCTTGGTCTGAAGACGAAGAGGCTACCGCCACCTTGCTCGATGGCGCGACTGCCGCCGCTTCCTGCGCGACCTCAAGGACACGCTCCAGGCGCCGCTGCGAATCGTGGTCTGACCGCGAGGCAGCGTCAGGCAGCCGACACATTAAGCATTCTCGCGGCCTCCCGGATCATCTGCGCGGAAAGGATCACATAGGTAGGCAGACGTGCTCGGGGGTCCAACGGTGGGTGGGCGTGGCCCGCAATGTGCCGGCACCAATGAGCACAGCGTCGGCGAAGGCGCGCAGCAGGCCCATGACGAATCGGTCGGCGGGCTCGCGGCCGCTGATCGCCGACCCGGAGGACGGGTATTCCGGGCCGAGGGCGACGACACCGTCGAGTGACGCGACGAAGTTTCCATAGAGGCAATGCTCGGAGAAGCCCAGATCTCCGGCGTAGGCCACCGCGAGCGGCGTGGGCAGGTTCCAATGGGGCAGCCCAGGCTCCTCGTAGAGGAGACTCAGCGGCTGCGCCAGTATCCCGCCGGCGGGGAACGCGACGCTGTGCCCTGCGATGGTCGCTCAGCCCCGTTGGCCGCACAGCTCGAAGAACTCGGCTCGCAGCTGCGCGTCGGTGTCATAGTTGCCGCGCCAGGAGGTGGTACGGGTACTGGACTGTAGCTCGCGGGCACCGCGCATCTGCGTGCACAGGTGAACGGCTTCCAGGTACACGGCGATCCCATGTGGGGCCAGGATGTTCCCCAGGGCGTCGGCGAGCTGCTGCCCGATTCGTTCCCGACCGCGATCAGCCTTCTCCCGACGCGACGCGTGTCGCCTCTGAGCCTGCGCGCGCCGAGCCCGAGCCCCGGCGTCGTAGAGAATCACCGCAACGGCCAGCGACACCAACGGCTGAAAGGCAGGCCCAGTAGCCGGTTGGGATTGACGACGTCAGTTAGCGCACCGGCGACGAAACCCACCGGCAACAGGACGATGAGCGCAGGAATGTGCAGACGACTCGCCAGTACCTGAGACCCGACAGCGAGCAGGATAGTGAGGCCCACGCCGAGCAGAATCTGGTCTGTGGTCACGGTTTCCAGTCCTTGTCCTCGGTTTGAGCCCGTAGGCCAACACCGTGTTACACGATGGTAGGTGACCGCGGCGTATGCCGAAGCGATTGTCACCAAGCCCGGCACGCCATTCAGGTCCTCGTCTTGTGCCAGAAGGGCATTCTCATGAACTCGTACCCGGCCATCGAGAACCACGGACTCATCGGAGACCTCCAGACCGCGGCGCTGGTCGCGAACGACGGCACCATCGACTGGTTCTGCGCACCGCGCTTCGACTCGCCCGCCATCTTCTCCTCGCTGCTCGACCGGCAGAAGGGCGGCCACTTCCGGATAACCCCGGTCGGCACCGACTACGTCGCCAAGCAGCTGTACCTGCCCGGCACACCCATCCTCATCACGCGCTTCCTCAGCGCGGACGGCGTGGGGGAGGTGACCGACTTCATGCCGGTCGCCGGGGACAAGGTCACCGACCGGCACCGCCTGGTGCGCATGATTCGGGTGGTGCGCGGCCAGATGAGCTTCGAGCTGGACTGCCGGCCTCGCTTCAACTTCGCCCGCGAGGACCACGAGACCGAACTCTTCGACGACGGCGTGCAGTTCCGCAGCGCCAGCGTGACGATGAACGTCTCCGCCGCCCGTCACGGTGCGCTGGCCGCGGCCGGCGACGTTGAGCGGGCCGGCAACGGCATCCAGATTCGGCAGAACCTGTCTGTGGGCGACACGGGTGGGCTGGTGCTGGAGACCGCGCCCGGTGCCGATCCGCACGCCGTGACGCCCGAAGCGATCGAGCGGCTCTTCGAGCAGACGCGCGACTTCTGGCGTGCCTGGATCGGGCAATCTCGTTACACCGGTCGGTGGCGCGAGCAGGTCGAACGGTCAGCGATGACGCTGAAGCTTATGACCTACGCGCCCACCGGTGCGCTGGTTGCCGCACCGACCGCGGGCCTGCCCGAGCAGGTTGGCGGCGAGCGCAATTGGGACTACCGATTCACCTGGATCCGCGACGCCTCGTTGTCCGTCTACGCGCTGCTCGGCCTCGGCTTCACCGACGCGGCCCAGGCGTTTCTGCGCTGGCTCAACAACCGCGTGCACGAGTCCGGCGCCCAACAGCAGCCCTTACAGATCATGTACCGCATCGATGGCGCGGCCGACCTGCCGGAGGAGACCCTCGACCACTACGAAGGCTACAAGGGCTCCAGCCCCGTTCGCATCGGCAACGGCGCCGCCGACCAGGTGCAGTGGGACATCTACGGCGAGGCGCTGAACTCGATCGACCTCGCCGACCGGAGCTCGATACCCGTCGGCCACGACGACTGGACCCACCTAGCTGGCATGGTCGACTGGCTCTGCGATCACTGGGACCAACCCGGCGACGGCATCTGGGAAACCCGAGGCGGCAAGCAAGACTTTGTCTACGGCAAGGTCATGACGTGGGTCGCGTTCGACCGCGCGATCCGCCTTGCGCAGCGTCGCGGACGCCCCGCCGATACCGGCCGCTGGACGAACATGCGCGACATGGTCTACCGGCAGGTGATGGAACGCGGCTTCGATGAGAAGCGTCAGGCCTTTGTGCAGCACTACGACACCGACGTCCTCGACGCGTCGCTGCTCTACATGCCGCTCGTCGGTTTCATCGCGCCCAGCGACCCGAGGTGGCAGTCGACCCTACGCGCGATGGACGAGGAACTCGTCTCCGACAGCCTCGTCTACCGATACAACCCAAGCGCGTCGCCCGACGGGCTGCGCGGTTCCGAGGGCACCTTCTCGATGTGCTCGTTCTGGTACGTCGACGCGCTGGCCCGGTCGGGCCGGCTCGACGATGCCCGCGTTGCCTTCGAAAAGATGCTGACCTACAGCAACCACGTCGGGCTGTACTCCGAGGAGATCGGACCCAGCGGCGAGCAGATCGGCAACTTCCCGCAGGCGTTCAGCCACCTCGCTCTCATCAGCGCGGCGATCAACCTCGACTACCAGCTCGATCACGGCGCCGGCAACGTCGAACCCGTGGTTCAGTCAGGAATGAACGACTGAGAGACACGACGCGACCCTGTGGCGGGGCGTCGTCTGCACCGCAGAGGCGCTCCTGACACGCGCACTGTGCCTTGATCAGCTGTGGGGCGTCCCCGTCCGGAGGGTCTCGTCGGAGTCCCTGATCCGACGGCCGAGACCAGCCCTCTGAAATGTCGCCATCAGCCACGAGGATGAGGGTTCGACAGGGTCACTTGGTGTGGCGCAGCGGTGGTATGCCGTACTCCACCTGCATGGCCGGCGGAGTCAATATCTGTAAAGGCGTCCCCACGATTCTGAGCGTCACTAGCGTGGCTAACTGAGATCTAGGCGTCGTCGACTGCCAGCGGACGCGCAACGCACATTGTGGGTCTCCGTGTCCGGTGTGGCCAAGCGGGCGTGCTGGTGCGTCGTCTGCGCCAGGTCCATGACTGGCCGACCCGCCGCTTTGGACGGGTGGGGGTCCAACGCGAATGCCCAAACCCTCGTAAGATTTGGAAGGAGAACGCGCCATGCAGCAACGAAGTCCCAGCGGCGCGGCGGTTGGTTGGACGATGTTCGCCGCGTTCATGATGATTCTGATCGGGGCTTGGTGGATCATCGCCGGTCTCGTGGCCTTGGTTAACGACGACTTCTACGTCGCGACCAAGAACTACCTTTTCAAGTTCGACGCTACTTCGTGGGGCTGGATTCATCTGATCATCGGCATCCTGGTGCTCCTCGCCGGCTTCGGGCTCTTCTCCGGGGCGGTCTGGGCGCGCACCGTCGGTGTGATCATGGGGCTCGTGGCCGCGCTGGCCGGGTTCGCCTGGCTGCCGTGGTACCCGTTCTGGGCGATCCTCATTGTCGTCGCATCGGTCGCCGTGATCTGGGCACTCACCGCCCACGGCCGGGATATCAGCGAAGTCTGACGCGGCCGAGGCACGTGGTCGTACGCTGAAAGCCGAGCGATGTTATCGGGTTGGACAGGGCACCGCCTCGGTGGCAGAGTCAGCGGCCGGCCGTGCGCGAACGCCGACGGCTACCGTTCAGGACGGTCGGTTGGGAGTTTGCCACCAACTGCAAGGGCGGCTGTGCGCGACATGGCCCCGACATTTAACTGCGAGCGTGAGCAGCGACGGGCAGGATTCCGTCAATCATCCCGAGGATCTACGGACAGCGCCGGCCAGCAGGCCGTTGATGCGAGCCAGATCGGCCGCGTGAACCCCAGAAGGAGGACGCAATGACCAAGACCGACGACACGTTTATCTACGTCGCCACGTATCCGAATGAGGCCGCCGCCCAATCCGACTACCAGACCGTCAAGAACCTGCACGCGGGCGGCCTAGTCGGCTCCTACGACGCGGCCGTCGTAACCAAGGACGTAAACGGCAAGGTCCACGAGAACAAGGACGAGACAGCCACCCGCCACGGCGGCTGGTGGGGCGCCGCGGCCGGTGCCACCGTCGGGCTGCTCTTCCCGCCGGCCATCCTCGGTGCGGCCGCTGTCGGCGCCGCTACCGGCGCTGTGGGCGGTCACCTCGCAAAGGGCATGTCACGGTCCGAGGTCAAGCAACTCGGCGATTTCATCGATCCCGGCCAGGCAGCCCTCCTCGTCGTTGGTGAGGGCAAGGTCGAGGAGGCAATCCAGAACGCCGTGACTGGGGCCGAGAAGGAGACCGCCGAGGCACTCGGCGTTAACCCGAAGGACATCGACCGGGCCCTGCAGGAGGCCGAAAAGGAAATGTAGGACCAGCCGCGTCCTACCCGACGAACAGTCCTGAGTCATTGGTTGGCCCGAACCCTTTTCCACGGCCGCGCGGCGCCGAGATGGCGCCTACAGGGCAGCGGAGTTGTCTTCGCCCAGAATTCCCTGGGCCGCTGCCGCACCAGCCTTTGTGGCTCTACCCCTGAGGATCCATTCGAAGCCGACAGCGAGCATCGCGTCCAGAATTGGCCCGGCGAGGTAGATCCAATAGTGGGAAAGGTCTCCGGCGACGAGCATGGGGCCGAATGATCGCGCCGGGTTCATCGAAGCTCCGGTGACCGGAGCGGCCCACACCGATACGGGGCTATGTATCCACCAATGGCGAGGGCCGCATTGGCACCGATGTTGCGCGCGCCGGAGGCGGTGCCCAGGATCACGCTAACCAGGCCAAGGGTCAGGATCGCCTCCGTGAGCACGGCGACCCAGCCGCTGACATGTGGGTTGGGTCCGTTGCCCCGTTGATGATGCCGCCGTACATCCGTTGCAGGACTAGCGACGCACGCCTCAACCCCACCGCGATGCGCGGACAAAGGCCTACTCCTACCGGCCGCACCGGGTGCCGATCGAGAAGCGGCGATCCGACGCGGCTGGGTCTGGCCCGCCAGCGCGCCCTTCCGCGCCTCGGACGCGAAGCGGCTCCCTGTGCCGCCTCTGTGGCGCCTCGGAGTGCGCGGAGTCCTTGAAGGCCGCAAGGAAATGTCGCTGTGGGATGTCGAGAACCCGGGCGCGGCTTCGTCCCCGGAGTGAACACGGCCACAATGGGCCTTACCGCACTAAGGAGAACATGATGGCCAAGTACCTGCTGCTCAAGCACTACCGGGGCGCGCCGGCATCGGTCAACGACGAGCCGATGGACCAGTGGACGCCGGAGGAGGTTTCGGCTCACATGCAGTACATGCATGACTTCGCCGCTCGGCTCGAGGGCACCGGCGAGTTCGTCGACGGTCAGGCGCTCTCCCCGCAGGGCACGTTCGTCCGCTACGACGGCGAGGGGCGGCCGCCGGTCACCGACGGCCCGTTCGCGGAGACCAAGGACCTGATCGCCGGCTGGATGGTGATCG
>JAHRHA010000106.1 GCA_020027875.1 Micromonosporaceae bacterium
CGGAACGAGCCCGCCGAGCTTGCTGCCCCGGCGGCGCTTACGCAGAAGTGGCCCGCGCTTACCAGCCTGGAAGGAGCGCCCGCCTACAACGTCGGGCGTGTCTACGCGGCGGTCGCGGCAGACATCGACAACGGGACTCATACCGTGCCGGACTTCGCCGACGCCGTCCGGCGCCACGAGGTCATCGCCGCCATCGAGAGTTCCGCGGCATCAGGGGAACGCGTGAAGGCATAGCCCGCTGCGTCAGTCCATGTCGGGATCGTCGAGCGGTGTAGGCCGTCCGATGACGGTCGGGTCGGCGATCTGGTAGCGGCCTGGAGCACCTCGGCGCTGCCGTCGATAGAGCCGTCACATCCTCGCACCCATCCGAAGCCACACGCATTACCCGATCACGGAATCTGTGCCAGAGCCACTTCCACCGAGCCTCATCGAGCGTCGGACTCGTAGGCGCATCGGTCGCGTTCACGGCGCCAACCCGGGCGTTGCGAGTTCTACATCACGCCGAAGCGCTCGTATGTGTCGCCGATCGTCGAGCCGGAACCGAGGTCCTTGCGGACCTGGTCCTCCGTGCGCTTCTTGTCTTCAGCCAGCCCGAGAGCCTGTTCGATCAGATCGGCGGGGACCACGACGACACCGTCGACATCGCACAGCACGAAGTCGCCTGGTCGCACTTCGACGCCGCGACAGATGACGGGCGCGTTCCAGTCGACGGCGTCGAGACGCCCGAGCGAATCGGCTGGGTGCGTGCCTCTGGCCCACACGCCGAAATCGTTGCGATCGCGGATCTGGCTCAGATCGCGGCAATAGCCGTCGACAACCGCCCCGACGGCACCTCTCCGGCGGGCTCGACTCGTGATCAGCTCACCCCAGAACGCGGTGGCGACGTCCGGTGCCGCGACGACCAGGATCTGATCCGCTTCCAGGCCATCGATGGCATCGAACTGGACCTTGTACGGGGCAATCGGCATCTCGTGAACCTCGACCACCCGAAGCGTTGATGCCGTTCCGGCGATGCGTTGCGGTCCGGCGAGACGGTGGATGTCGGGGAGCATGTTCTGGTTGCGCCGGCCCAGGGCGTCGAGGGCGTCCGACACGAGGGCGGTGGACAGCTGCTGGAGGCGCTCGACGCTGTTGCTCATCTGATGGCGCCGCGAACCACGATTTCTGTCAGCGCCCCTAACCGCAACGACATCCATTTCGACGAGGATGTCCATGAGCTGGGATCCAACCGTCGTACGGACCGGGTACGGAGCCGGGATCAGCTCCCGGTAGGTGGCATCAAAAGCCGTGAAATCGCGCCGGAGATCCGCCAGGTGGACCGTCACCTTGACGATGTCGTCGAGACCCAACCCGTCAGCCTCGAGGATCGCCTCGATGTTCGACAACGTTTGCCGTGTCTGGGCCTGGATCTCCCCGCCGACGATCCGTCCGGTAACCGGATCGTGAGGCCCGAAACCTGCCGTGAACACCAACAGGTCGGTCGCGATGGCCTGGCTGTAGGCCGCCTTCGGCGTGGGGCTGCCGGCTGATGAAAGGGGGAAGCGCATGACTCCTCGGCGGCTAGAAGTAGGTCTGGGCGACGTCAACGATGACGCCGTCGTCGACGATGGGGATGAACCGCCACCGATCGAACGTCGTGCACGGGTGGGCGATCGCGGGGGCGAGGATGTCGCCGACCCCGAGGGTCCCCTCGATCCGGTGCCCCTCCCGATGCATCAGGTGCGTGTGATGGTCGTTCGTCGATCTGACGATGGCCTCGTCCACGGTCGGTGAAGTCGTGGAGGATGCCGTACCAGGACAGGGTCGATGTCGCCACCCCGGTCAACCGGCCGATCCGTCGTCGCTTGTGGCAAGCTGCCGTGCCCGCATCATCGCCAGGCTGCCGCCGCCGAGCCCACCGTCGACGGGCAGGACAATGCCGGTGATCCACTGGGCGTCGTCGGAGGCCAGGAAGGCACACGCCGCGGCGACGTCGTTGGGCTCACCGATTGTCCCCAGCGCGGTGAGCGACCCGAGCCGATCGAGCAGGGTCGGGTCCTCCGCGACGCGCTCCGTCCAGGCGTCAGTCCGAATGGGACCGGGTGCCACCAGGTTGACGCGGATCCCCTTCGCCCCGTAGCGAAGGGCGAGGTTCTGGGTGAGGTTCACGAGGCCGGCCTTCGCGGCGCTGTACGCCTCGTGACCGAATGGGTGGAGGCCATTGACCGAGCCGATGTTGATGACCCGGCCGCCATGGATCGAGCCTGCGAGATGGCCGATCGCGGTCTGGACGCATAGGAACGTGCTCGTCAAGGTCGCCTCGATCTGGAACGCCCAATCTGTGTCCGTCATCTTCTCGAATGATGCCTCGCGAGCCACACCGACGTTGTTGACGAGCACGTCCAGGGCGCCATGCTCGTCCAGCGCAGATGCGATCAACGCCGCGACCGCATTCCGGTCGGTGACGTCGGCCACAACCGCCCGGACGGTCGCCCCGGCGCCGCGCAGCCGGTTGGCAGTGAGTTCTGCCGTGGGAAGGTCGAGATCGGCAAGAGTGACCACTGCGCCCTCCGTAACGAACCGCTCGGCGATCGCCGCGCCGATCCCAGTCGCGGCGCCGGTCACAACTGCAGAGCGTCCGGATAGTCGCTGACCGCCCGTCATGGCCGCAGGTCCCCGTCGGCGGCGTGCCTCCGTGCAGGATCAAGTGCGATCCCCGTCCTTCGGTCTGAAGGAACGCCCGTGCGCACCATCGGCGGGTTGCCGGCCTGGCCGATGATCTGCATCGCCTGCGCGAAATGAATGTCCATGGCCTTTGCGGCTCGATCGGGATCCCCGCTCCGGATGGCTTCAAGGACGTCGGCGTGGATCTGTCGCACCGTGTCGACCTCCCCTGTCCGGATCCAGTTCGTGAGGCCTTCCTCGACCGATCTCCGAAGAGGCACGCGGATCGCCTCAACAAGAAGCACGAGCATTGGGTTTCGGCTCGCCCGGGCGATGGCGACGTGGAACGCGGTATCGAAGTCGGCGAAGACCGCCGGCTCTCGCAACGACCCGGCCATGGAATCTACGAGGCGGCCCAGGCCAGCGATCTCGGCTGCCCCTGCTCGGCCGGCCGCGAGACTCGCCGCCTCCACTTCTAGCCCGCGGCGCACCTCGAGCAGCTCCTGGATCGAGACCTCACTCAGACGCGCCGCGAACGTGAAGAACTGCTCGAGCGGCATGGATGTCATCCCGCGAACGACCGAACCCACGCCGTTCACCACCTCGACGACTCCCTGGGCCTGGAGCGACTTGAGGGCTTCACGGACAACGGCTCGGCTGACACCGAACTGTGCGGCGAGCTCGAACTCGGGGGGCAGCGTCTGCCCCGAACGGAGCTGCCCCCGCTCCACGTCGCCAAGAAGCTGGTCGACCACGAGCTGTGGCAGGGATGGTCTCTGCAGGCGACGCGTCTGAGCGCTCATGTGGCGCACTATATCCCGGCGTCTAGCTATCGTACAGCCTGATAGCACCTTAGCTGACCTCGGCTCGAACTCACCCGATCCCGTCCACTGGCTGGCAGTCACCCATCAGGCCGATCCTAGATAGATGTCCAACAGCTTGACAGCTAGGAAGCCGCAGCCTAGTATCGCCCCGTCGGTGGCGTCTGTAACTGGCACCGACAAACAGAGTGAGGAGGACCAAGCAATGCTCAACATGAATTTGAGCCTGAGGCCGCAGGTGGCTGACGCGCCACTGGCAGCATTGGTCGCCCTGGCTGATCGGGGAGGTCGTGGCAGCCTTGCCACGCGACTCGGGAGATCAGCACGATGAGGCGGTTGTCGCGTCTCTGCGTCGTGCTCACCCTCCTTGCGATCGCTGGGTGTTCAGGCGGACCGAGCAGTCCGACGACAGGGAGTCCGTGCGACGGCAAGGTCGATGGGCAAGTCACGATCACTGCCTGGTACCACGGCTCGACGACGTCCGCGGCCGATGTGACCGGGGCGGAGATGGCGAAACAGGTCGACGAGTTCAACAAGAGTCAAACCAGCGTCACGGTCAACCTGGTCGGCCAGGCCGAGGCCGACTACGGCACCACGGTCAAGGCGGCGTCTGCCAGCGGCGGTTTGCCGGATTTGCTGGACTTCGACGGCCCGAACCTCTACAACTACGCTTGGTCAAAGGACCTAGTTCCGCTCGACAGCTGCATCAACCCGCAGGTGCGCGCGGACTTGACCACGCCGAATGTCGACCAGGGAACGTACGCCGGCAAGCTCTATGGAGTCGGATATTACGAGGGATCCATGGGTATGTTCGCCCGTCGCTCAGTCCTGGAGAAGAACGGGATCCGGATCCCTACCGGGCCCAAGGACGCGTGGACGGCCGACGAGTTCACCGCCGCGCTGCAAAAACTCCAAACGGCGGGCTTCGCGCATCCGCTCGACCTGAAGATGAACTACGGAATCGGCGAGTGGTATACGTTCGGCTTCTCGCCCGTGATCCAGTCGGCCGGCGCGGACCTGATCGATCGGAGCACCTACCAGACGGCTACGGGGACGCTCAACAGCGACGCCGCCGTCAAGGCCCTCACGACGGTCCAGTCGTGGTTCAAGGCCGGCTACGTGGACCCGAACGACGACGACGCGGCATTCGTCACAGGTCGAACGCCGATCTCATGGGTGGGGCCTTGGGTCTACCTTGCATATAGCAAGAAGGTCGGTGACGACCTCGCCTTGGTCCCACTGCCCGACTTCGGGCACGGGATGAAGACTGGAAATGGCGGGTGGATGTGGGGCATCACCAAGGAGGCGAAAGACCCTGACGCGGTCGCGGCCTACATCAACTGGATGCTGAGCCCGGAGCGTGCTTTGCAGTGGCCAGATTCGGGCGGACAAGGATCACCGGTCAAGTCCGTGGCGGGCCAGTCGAAGCTCTACGGGCCCGGTGGCGCCCTGAATCTCATCACTCAGTGCCTCGACGGCGGCTACACGGTCACTCGGCCGCAGACCCCCGCCTATCCGACAATCACAAGTCAGTTCGCGAACGCCTTCAAGGCCATCACCGACGGCGCCGACGTGAAGCAAACGCTCACATCGGCGGCCTCCGCGATCGATCGGGACATCGAAGACAACGACGGCTACCCGGTTCCCCAGAGCTAGGGTGACCAGTCAGCCAGTGGCGAGTCGCCCAACGACGAACTCCTCCCTCGTTGGGCGACGCGCTTCGGGTCGGGCCTGAGGAGGCCGATGCGCTTGCGAACACCCATACAAGGTTCGCGCCTTGCTCGACGACCATCCGAGAGCGGCGCATTCGCCCTCGTTGCGCCCGCGATCGCCCTGCTTATCGGCTTCCTGGTCATCCCCTTCCTACTGGCGATTGGTCTCTCCTTAACCAACCAGCGCCTCGTGTCACCGTTGCCGCTGCGCTATGTCGGCCTCGATAACTACGAACGGATCCTCGCCGATCCACGGTTCTGGCACGCACTTGCCAACAACGTGACGTTCGCGGTGATCGTTCCAACGGCGCAGACGGTGCTTGGGCTCGGGCTGGCCTTGATGGTGAACCAGCAACTCCGCGGGATCTCAATCTTCCGAACGATCTATTTCGCTCCGGTCGTCATGGTCCTCGCGGTTGTGTCGGTCGTCTGGCGGCTCCTGTTCGCACAGAGCGGGATGATCAATGCCGGCATAGGGGCCGTAACTGGTGGGTCGTTCCAGCCGAATTGGCTCCACGATCCGACGTTGGCATTTCCTGCGGTCATGATCATGTCGATCTGGCAGAACGTCGGCTTCCCGATGATCTTGCTACTTGCTGGCCTACAGGCCATTCCTGGTGAGCTGTATGAAGCCGCGCGTGTCGACGGTGCAAACGGGCGGCAGATCTTCGTGCACATCACGCTGCCCGGTCTCCGCAACACGCTGATCTTCGTCCTGACGATCTCCATGATTACGTCGTTCCAGCTGTTCGACCAGCCGTACGTAATGACGGGAGGTGGGCCACAGGACGCGACCACGACGCTCATGCTGCTCATGGTCCAGGTGGGCTTCGCGGAGCAGCGTATCGGGCAGGCCTCGGCGATTGCTTTCGTCTTCTTCGTCTTAGTCCTGGCCCTCGCTGTGATCGCCCGCCGCTTCGGGCCGCGCATGACGGAGGAGAGCTGATGGCGATGGGTCGCTCGAGGCGCCGCATTTGGGCGCTTGCCGTTCGCTACGGATTGCTGCTTGTCGTGGCCGCAGTGTTCGTCGTCCCACTCCTCGTCATGTTCGTTGGCTCGGTGAAGCCGGACCTCGATGTGCTGGCCGAGAGCAACAGCCTGAAGGCCTTCCGGCCGAGTCAGATCGAGAACAACTACGCGGACGCGTTCGCCACGAGTCAGTTCGGACGCCTGTTGGTGAACTCGCTGATCGTAAGCGGATCCGTGGTCGTCCTGGGGACGTTCGTCAACAGCATGGCCGGCTACGCGCTCGCCTGGGTTCCGTTCAAGGGCCGGCGGCTCCTACTCGGCGTCGTCGTCGCGCTCGTCATCGTGCCGTTCCAAGCGGTGGCGATCCCTCTGCTGCTAATCGCCTCCAAGGTCCAGATCGTCGACACGTATGTAATCCAGATCCTGCCGTTCATCGCCAGCCCGTTCTTCATCTACCTCTTCTACTCGTTCTTCCTTGGACTACCGCGCGAGCTGTTCGAGGCGTCACGGATCGACGGGGCCGGTGTCGTGAGGGCATATACCTCGATCGCCCTGCCGCTGATCAAGCCCGCCATCGCCACGTCTGCGATCCTCAGTTTCTTGGCGATCTGGGGCGGTCTCTTCTGGCCTGTTATGGTCACGCGATCGGTAGAGGTGCGGCCCGTCACGGTTGGCCTATCCCAGGTCGCCGGCACGCTTCCTACCCACTGGGGCGACATCATGGCCATGTCAGTAGCCATCTCGGCGCCGATCCTCATCGTCTTCCTAGTTTTCCAGCCGGCGTTCATCCGGAGCATCGCCAGCTCTGGCCTCAAGGGTTAGGCGGGAGTGTCGCGGTGGCATGTCCCGAGCGAGGGATAACCCGGCTAGCTCCGCACATGCCCGGATACCACTTCCGTCCCGAGCGGAACTGGATCAACGACCCGGTCGGATTCACGAAGGTCGACGGTCGGTATCACCTGTTCTTTCAGTACAACCCGCTCGGCCCGGAGCCGGGCGTCAAACACTGGGGCCATGCGGTATCGCGAGACCTCGTCGATTGGGAGAGCTTACCTATAGCCCTGAGCCCGACCGAGGGCGGTCCTGACGAAGGCGGCTGCTGGTCCGGGTCCATCACGACGCTGGTCGAACCCGCCCATCTCTTCTACACGGGGGTGCGCCACGATCCGAGACGCGGTCGGATCGAAGTTGTGTGTCTTGCTCTGGGCGATCGAGACCTGCAATCGTGGCGGAAGCACCCCGATGTCCTGATCCACGGGCCACCAGAGGAGCTGGACACTGTTGGCTTCCGGGATCCGTTCATCTGGCGCGACGGCGACGCGTGGTGCCTCCTCGTGGGGTCGGGAATCCGCGGGATCGGCGGTGCGGTCCTCCTTTATCGCTCCGAAGACTTACTGAGCTGGCGCTATGACGGCGTCTTCTTCTCCGTGGCCTCGATGCAAAGCCACCATGAGATGGGCGCGATGTGGGAATGCCCGCAGCTCATTCCGGTGGGCGACCGCCATGTCCTGCTGATCTCGATCGACAATCCTGTGAGCCCGGTCCTCTACGTCGTCGGCCGCGTCGACGGCAGTGGGTTCGGCGCCGAGCGGATCGGGCGACTCGATCTCGGGCCCGACTTCTTCGCGCCAACTTGCTTCGTTGACGACGACAGCCGTCCGCTCATCATCGCGTGGGCTCCCGAGGGGCGCAGCAGCGACGCCCAGATCGCCGCAGGCTGGGCTGGTGTCATGACGCTACCGAGAGCTCTGGCGCACGGGCCGGGAAGTGGTCTGTTCACAGCTCCGGCGAGGGAGCTGGCGATGCTTCGCCGCATGCATTGGCAGGGGGTTGGAATCGCCCTACCGAATGGGGTCGATGTATCGATGCCTCTGGCGGGCTCTCGGCTTGAGATTGCCGTCCGTATTCGGGCAGGGGGCGCATCCCTGGTCGGGCTGCGTTTCCGCATGTCTCCCGATGGCCAGGAAGCGACGGTAGCCTCCGTCGACATCGCGACCGGCCGCTTAACGTTCGACCGCACGGCCTCGTCCCTGGCGCCCGACTCCACCCCCGGCGTGTACGGAGGCGTCACGGAATGGGTACCGGGCGAACGGTTCCGCCTCCACCTGTTCGTCGACGAGTCGATAGTGGAACTCTTCGTCGACGATACCTTGGCGCTTACGGGGCGGATCTATCCAACTCGCGCGGACAGTATCGGCATTGCGGTCTTCGCCGTCGGTGGTGCCGCGGAAATCGAGGCGATAGACATTTGGCAGCTTGCCGATGCCGGGATCGACCCGCGCCCTACGGACCCCACATGAGTATCCTGCGCACACGAGCCGAACAACTGCTCCTCGGCATTGATCGCGGTCGAGACATCGGAGGCCGACGTCGCGGCATTTCAAGCCATTCATGATTCAAGCTGGGCAGACGCGGTTGGCGCCTGCCGCCCAGTGGCCGAGTGAGGGCGCAACAGATTGGTTGAGCGGAGCGTGCGGAAACGAGGACCAACTGTGAGGAGCCGCCGCGGGCAGGCAGATCCGTTGCCCGAGGCCGGGAGGCCGCAGCTGCGGAGCCAGTTGTGGTTTGGCCCTGACGATCTCAACGGCCTCATCCATCGAGCGTGGATCGGTTCCGAAGGCTTCACTCGCGACGTTTTTGACGGCCGGCCGGTCATCGGGATCGCAAACTCGTGGAGCGAGACGACAAACTGCAACGTCCATCTGCGTGACTTGGCCGATCACGTCAAACGTGGCGTTTGGCGTGCCGGCGGCCTGCCGTTGGAGTTTCCCGTCATCTCGCTCGGCGAGGCGATCATGAAGCCGACGACGATGCTGTTCCGGAACCTCATGGCGATGGACGTGGAGGAGTGCATTCGCGCCTACCCGTTCGATGGTGTCGTCCTGCTCTCGGGCTGCGACAAGACGACGGTGGCCATGCTCATGGGAGCTGCGAGCGCAGACGTGCCAGCGATCATGGTGACGGGCGGCCCGATGTTGCGCGGCATCCACGGTACCCAGGAGCTTCCGAGCGGGTCGGCCGTCTGGGCCGCCGACACTGAGCGGCGTGCCGGGCGGCTGAGCGACGAGAAATGGCAGGAGCTGGAGAGTTGCATCACCCGCTCGGCCGGGCACTGCGGTGTGATGGGCACGGCGTCGACGATGGCCTCAATGGCGGAGGCGCTCGGAATGACCATGCCTGGCAATGCCGCGATCCCGGCGGTCGACACGCGGCGCTCGGTCCACGCAGAGCTGGCCGGAAGCCAGATCGTGCATGTGATCGAAGCGGATCTCCGTCCGTCCCGGATCCTGACCCAGGAGGCATTCGAAAACGCCATCACCACGGACATGGCAATCGGCGGCAGCACCAACGCCGTCGTCCACCTAGTCGCCATCGCCCGTCGGGTCGGGATCCGATTGCCACTGCTGCTGTTCGACGAGATCTCGCGACGGACCCCGCTGCTCGCCGACGTCTGGCCGTCAGGGACATATCAGATGGAGGACTTCTACTACGCCGGCGGGCTACCCGCCGTCCTCGCGCAGTTGCTGCCGCTCCTCCATCGAGATGCCATGACCGTCAACGGACGAACGGTCGAAGAGAACGCCACGGGGTCCGAGATCCTCGACGTCCGGGTCATCCGTCCGCTTGACGATCCATTGGCGCCGGACGGCGGGACCGTCGTGCTGACCGGGAATCTCTGTCCCGAGGGCGCGGTGCTCAAGAAGTCGGCGGCCTCTCCCGAACTGCTCCAGCATCGCGGTCGCGCCGTGGTCTTCCGCGATAAACGGGACCTCATGTCACGAGTCGACGACCCGAATCTGGAGGTTGATCGCAGCTCAGTTCTCGTCCAGCAGAACGGTGGGCCAAGGGGCGGGCCTGGCATGCCAGAGTGGGGGCAACTGCCGATCCCGGCCAAATTGCTCCGCCAAGGCGTAACGGACATGGTGCGCATCTCCGATGCCCGAATGAGTGGCACCGCCTACGGGACGTGCATACTCCATGTCTCGCCCGAGTCGGCAATCGGTGGACCGCTGGCTCTTGTCCGGGACGGCGACGAGATCGAGCTTGATACCGAGCGCCGGCGGCTGACCCTCCACGTGCCCGACGATGAGCTCGCGCGTCGACGCACTGCCTGGGCGCAGCCGGCGCCCGCATTCTCGCGTGGCTACGGTCGGCTGTACGAGGAGCATGTCCTCCAAGCCCACGAGGGCGCCGACTTCGATTTCCTTGAAGGCGGACCTGGCGTCGACCTCGCACCGTACCGTCCGACCAGCCACTGAGGATGTCTCGGCAGGTGGATCTCGCGAAGGCCCGTGCTCGAGTCTTGGATGTCTCGATCGACGTCCGACCCGGCATGATCCGGTGGGGCTCGAAACTCAGTCACGTCCTGTGAACTGGCACTTCGTCTTCAGATTCGATCGACACGCGTGACCAACTCGAACCCGTTCAGAGACCGCGTCTTGTGTGTTGAACGCGCTCATCTGCAGCGCCCCGTCACAGGCATGGCTGGGAGCATCCTCACCAAGCTCGACCTAGCCTCCACCAGTGACGACCAACGCCGGGTGATAGCCGTGCTTACCTACCTTCGTTTGTAGCGATGGGGTACAGGTCGCCGCAGAAAGGCGGGGACTTATGAGTCAGGCAATGTGCCGCCACACCCAACCAGCAGACCTTACGTACGTTCGATGACGGCTATCATGCCGATTGCGTGCTGGTCTGAGGCGTGACTTCGGCGCTTCCCGCGCCGAGCTGCAGGCGCAGCGACGGGCACTCGATGTCAGCTGCGAGCAAGGCCGCTGCGGCCGCGTCGCCTTCGTTGCCGAGCGCCGCACCGTGGAGCAGCGAGCGGACGGTGAGCTCTTTCATCCCGGTTCTTGATGCCAGCTTTCGCATCGCCTCAACCCAGAGCTTTGTGTCCGCGTGGCCGTGTCGCAGGCCGAGTTCGCATTGTGCGTCGAGAATGTAGCCATCGAGCCAGACGTATGGGTCTGCTAGTCGGTTGCTGCGTGTACGGGCGTCGGAAAGGATCTCGAACGCGCGCTCGGTTTCACCCGCCGCCTCGGCTACCAGGCCAAGACCTCGAGCGGACATCCCTTCCCAGCATGGATCGCCGACCCGGCAGGCTCTGGCGAAGGCTTGCTGCAGAAGCTCAAAGGCCCCGGACGGGTCAGCGCGAGCCAGCTGAATCTCACCTCGGAGTGCCTGGGGCCACGGCAAGAACGCCAGCCAATGGTCGCGCTCGGCGCGCGTTCGACCTACGCGACTTGTTGCTGCGTCAGTCACCTGAGACGTTCTCGGTGCCGCCACGGTTGGCCAAGCACATGAGCGTCGTGGTTGCCCTTGAGCGAGGTGACGACGACGTCATCGAGGAGGCCCTGCTCGCCGCCTACCACCTACAATCTGGTGTCGAATCGGATCGCTAAGAACGGCCTAGCGCGGCGATGAGACCGTCGGCCAGCCGCCTCATCGCCGACTAAAAGGAGCTGATGTGGGAGCCGCTCACGGAGAGCGGATCTGGCGAGCAGCGCTTGGCGGGCGCGTTCCGCGCGCTCTGCGCAGTCGCCGAACGGAACCTCCCACTTCTGGCTCACACCGAGACTGCCTTTCACGGTCCGGATCCCGAACCGGTGTCGCGCGGATACCTGCCGCGCCCCGTGCACGCTCCAACATGAGTCCACCGCCAGCAGGGAACGACTTTCTCACCCGCTCCACTCAAGTCCTGCCTCTACAGGCTGCCCTTCTCGACCACCCACTCCACCGGCTGATTGGTGATTCGCGCGATGCGGTCGTAATCCGCGTCGTAGTGCAGCACAGTCGCACCGTGCATTTCGGCCGTGGCTGCGGTGATCAGGTCGGGCAGACGAAAATGCCGATGCTGGCTCGTCTCAGCCAGCCGACGATGTACGTCCAACGCCCGGTCCATCGCCTCGGTCGTCACATCTATCCAGCGATGCCCGTGCATGGCACCCCAGAGCACCTCGTACCCCTTGGGATCGGGGGCGTTGTTGAGGAACTCCAATGTCGTCATCTGGCAGGCCGCCAAGCGCCCCTCGGCGAGCAAGCTTTCAAACCTCCGCCGCACTGGCGCATGCTTCCCCTGCAGGACGTACACGGACGTGTCGGCAAGGTAGATCGCGCCGGCCATCACGCGGCTTCGGTGGCGCGGGCATCGGCTTCTAGCCTGGACAGATCACGACCGCCTCCGTGGCCCCACGCATCCGCGGATCCCTCGAAGTCCATGGGCACGCTGTCCAACGCCGCGACGATGTCCACAGCATGTCGGCGTACCGCGAACGCGTGCAACGCGGCGTTGATCGTCGCGACCTTGGTGTCAGTACCCAGCACTTCGCGAGCGGCGTCAAGCCATTCCTCGTTGACCTCTACCGTGATGCGTCCCATGTCGCCTAGCGTACACCAAGTTTGTCCTGATCAAGACACCAAACTGGACTGTATCCAGACACCATGATCTGGATACCAGACGCACTGACCCTCGAGGAGTTGCGTGGTCGTTGGCTCGGTCAGGCAGCCTTCGCGGTGCGAAGGAGCCTGAGCGACAGCGTGACGCCGCCAATGATGTGCCCGAGGGGGAAGTAGGTGTCGCCGGCGGCGTCCTCGCGGAGCGGGACCGCAGCCGAGAGCAGCAGTCCGATGCCGCTGACGGTGAGCAGCGCCGGACCGACGATGCCGGTCCGGGTCGGGCGCAGGCCGCGGTGAAGCCCGGCGGCGAACGCGATGGTAAGCAGCCCGAACACGACGAAGTTGAGTTGCTGGATCCAGCCGCTGGCATCCGTCACGCACCGCGGCATGCGGGTTGCTAGATCAGCGCCGGAAAGCGCCGCCCGACACTCTGCTCGGGCGACATGCTCAAAGGATGGACGACCCCGGCGAGACCCGCGCGCGGGAACGGTCGGCGCCGCTAGACCCCAGGCAGATCTCGCTGGGTATCTACGGCATCATCGTCAGCGCATCGGTAATGGCGGCCTCGGCGGACCAGAATGCGGTGTACGCGGTCGCCATCGCCGTGTTCGTCACGATGCTCGTGTACTGGCTTGCGGAGCGGTACGCCGAGATAGTCGCCATGCGATCTATCGGCCACCGACCGTCGAACCGGCGCACCTTGTGCAGGGCTGGGCGTTGGTGCAGGCCTCCTACGCGCCGCTGGCCGTCCTCATCGTCGCCGGGTTACTGGGTGCGAGCGTCGAACTCGCGGTAACCATTTCCATGATCTCCAGCACCTGCCTGCTGGTCGGCTTCGGCTGGGTCGCTGGCCGGCGTGGCGGGTTGACCGGTCTGCGACTGATCCTGGCCGCACTGTTCAGCGGCTTCCTGGGCCTGGTCCTGATAGGGCTCAAGTTATCGCTGCACTGAACCGGCAGCCGCAAGAGACCTGACTGGTTAGTTCCTGTGCGATGGGGGTAACTCCTCGCCGATCCCGTCACCTCAGCGAGGAAGACCACCATGGGTATCGGTGCGAGCATATTAATGCTTGCCGTTGGCGCGATCATCACGTTGCCTTCAACCGACGTCGACCGTCCACTGTGACACCCGACCGGACCGGTTCTGGGCCGGCTGTGGGGGTGGTCGGCCCAGGACCCTGTCCGTGTGAGGCCACAGCGGAGGAGCTGATAACGCCGCACTCGGATCTCGAATATCGGGCAAATAGCGCGGCCAACATCCACTGATCGGATGAAGATAAGCCTCATTTCCCTACACAAGCGCTGAGTCGCCTTGACTCGGGCCGATAGTGATCCGTTAGGGTCCAACACGGCGCATCGCTCGGCAGGCATCAAGCCGGACGTACCGCCGGGCATTGTTGCCTCACGAAGGGTGACCCTCTTGGCTGACCGGTATACCGGCCGCCACGTCCGCCAGGCCCGCCACGGCGCCTGGGTGAACAAGAAGCGGTCGCATTCGAAGCCAAGTCGTCAACTCCTTCCCGCCGCGGCGGCACTCACGATCACCGGTGTGCTCATCGGCGGCGCCGGCGCGACCATGCAGTTCGGCACCATGGGCCACGGCTCCGGGGCCGGCGCGCAGTTGGGGTACGACGCCGGCGATTACCCGGTGGACCGGGACGCACTGGCCAACCGGGCCAGCCGCGACGAGTCCCGGGTAACCGCTGGAGCGCCAACGCCAGGCCCGACGACCAAGAAGTCGACCCAGCCCGCCGGCAACGGCGCCGTCATCTCGACCGGGTCATGCGAGGCGTCGTACTACGACGAGCCGCAGGGCACCGCCAGCGGTGAGACCTTCGACCCGGAGGCGTTCACCGCGGCGCACAAAAGCCTGCCGTTCAACTCCCGGGTTCGCGTTACCAGCCTCGCCAGCGGCAAGTCGGTTGTCGTTCGCATCAACGACCGTGGGCCCTTTATCGCCGGGCGCTGCATCGACCTGTCCCGGGCCGCCTTCCGGGCCATTGCCAGCCTCGGCACCGGTGTGGTCGACGTCCGGTACGAGGTGCTCGCCAAGGACGCCACCTAAGCAGCGCCGGACCGAGTTCGGGCGCTCAGTGCCCGTACTCCGAAATGCCCGCGACCATAACGTGGCGTTGAGCGCACACTGATCGTGTTATGACGCACACGACCGTCCGGGGGGACCGGACCGCCATAAGGATGTGGGCCGACCCAGCCGAGGTCGAGCCCGACACCATGCGCCAGCTTCGGGCTGTGGCCGCGCTGCCGTGGATCCACGGACTCGCCGTCATGCCCGACGTCCACCTCGGCAAGGGAGCCGCCGTAGGTGCGGTCATCGCCATGCGCGAAGCCGTAGCCCCCGCTGCGGTCGGCGTCGACATCGGCTGCGGTATGACCGCGCAGCGCACCAGCCTCACCGCCAGCAACCTCCCCGACGACCTGGGCCGTCTGCGCACCGAGATCGAGAAGGCCATCCCGGTGGGGTTCGCGGCGCACAAGCGACCCGTCGATCCCACCACAATGCAGACCGGCATCGCCGGATGGCGGGAGTTCTGGGCGTCGTACGACGATCTCGCCCACATAGCGTACCGCCTCCGGGCCAGGGCCGAGGCGCAGCTGGGCTCGCTCGGCGGCGGAAATCACTTCCTCGAAGTGTGCCTGGACGAGGAGGACCGGGTTTGGCTCATGCTGCATTCGGGCTCGCGCAACATCGGCAACGAGTTGGCCCAGTACCACATTGAGAAGGCCCGGGCCCTGCCCCACAACGCCGACCTACCCGACCGCGACCTCGCCGTCTTCATCAACGGCACCCGGAAGATGGACGAGTACCGCCGCGACCTGTTCTGGGCGCAGGAGTACGCGCGCCGCAACCGGGCCGTGATGATGGCACTCCTTCGCTCGGTTATCCGCCGGACGTTCCGCGGCGCCGGCTTCGACGACGAGATCTCCTGCCATCACAACTATGTGGCGGAGGAGTCGCACGACGGGCTCGACCTGCTGGTCACCCGAAAGGGCGCGATCCGGGCAGGCGATGGCGAACTGGGCATCATTCCGGGCTCGATGGGCACCCGCTCGTACATCGTCCGCGGTCTCGGCAACCCGGCCGCCTTCCACTCCGCCAGCCATGGGGCGGGCCGGCGGATGAGTCGGCACCAGGCGCGCAGGCAGTTCTCGATCAAGGATCTGGTCGCGCAGACCGAAGCGGTCGAGTGTCGCAAGGATTCGGGGGTGATCGACGAGATCCCCGGCGCCTATAAGGACATCGACCAGGTCATGGCCCAGCAGGCCGACCTGGTCGAGATCGTCGCCCGGCTGCACCAGGTGGTGTGCGTCAAGGGGTAGGTTGTTACCGCCGGACACCGGCCGAACGGCTCGAAGACGCCGCTGGCCGGGCACGAACTCCTCCGGTGTGGCGGAACCGCGACTCTGGATCGGGCATGCTGGTCTCTGCGCCCTGACCCACTGCGCCCCGAACCCCCACCGTGAGATTGGCATGACTGTACGTCGCCAGATGCTCTCCCCCGAGGCCGGCGCCGGCCTCGCGGCGGCTCTCGGCGTGCTCATCGTCGTGTCCAGTATTGAGTTCGCGGACGGTGCGGTGCCCTCGGTCGTGGGCTGGCTGGCGATCGCCCCGTTCCTCGCTGCCGCGTTCGCCCCGTGGCGTTATGTGGTGGGTGTCGGCCTGCTAGCCACCGGGATTGCGCTGGTGACGGCACTGATCGCCCCCTCCGGTGCCGGCGACGAGAAGACGAAGGCGATCGCGATTGCGGGGGTGGTCGGCATGGCGATCGCCACGTCGGGCGCGGTGGCGGTCAGTGTTGTCCGGCAGGCGCAGAATCAGCGCTACGCCGAACTCGCCCGCTTGGCGACGGTCGCCCAGGAGGCTGTGCTGAGCCCCATCGGTCCCCAGGTCGGACAGCTCGCCATCGCCGGCCGGTACGTCTCCGCGAGCGCCGCCGCCGACATCGGCGGAGACCTCTATGAGGCGCTGGATACCCCGTACGGCGTACGGATGATCATTGGCGACGTCCGGGGCAAGGGCATCGACGCAGTGCGGTTGGCCAGCATCGTGCTCGGCACCTACCGTCATGTGGCCTACGAACGACCCGATCTTCGTTCAATCGTGGCCGACCTCGACCGAGCAGTGGCCCGCTCCGTCGGCGAGGAGGACTTCGTCACCGCGGCGATCGTCGAGGAGCGCGGGGGCACGCTGACCGTCGTCAACTGCGGACATCCGGCGCCATTGCTACTGCGCCGCGGCCGCGTGATCGCGCTGGACCCGCCTCACCGGGCGCCGCCTCTGGGCTTCAGCCCGGCCACACAGGCGCGGGTGGAGCACCTCGAGCCGGGCGACCGGCTGCTCCTGTATACCGACGGACTTGCCGAGGCGAGGCGCGCGGGCGAGTTCTTCCCCACTGCCGATCGGGCCTGGGCCCTGCTCGGACACGGCACTGTCGAGCATGGCCTCGCCTCATTAGAGAGCGCCCTGGTGGAGTGGGTGCGCGGGCAGTTCGACGACGACATCGCGCTGCTGCTGTTGGAGTACATCGGTGCGGCACCCGAGGCCGAGCCCGCCGTGCCCAGCTGGGAGATAGGCGGCACGAGAACGGCCCACGGCTAATTCGCCGTGGGCCGTCGGCCGACGGTGCGGCCACTCCGCGAGCTACGCCGCGGACTGCTCCGCCGTTGACTCCGCGACCTGCGCGGAGACGGTGGAGATGCTCGAGTTTCTCGAGATGATCTGGATCGTGAACCGCGCGCGGTGCCGGCCGACGTATCGGCGTGGGTTGCGCGGCGCGATCAGCGATCGGAGCATGGTGCTCAGCATCTGCGCCTCCCCTAGGATTGGTCCGCGTGTGATGTCCGGGTTGCCACGGTTCTTGTGCATGACCGTCGTTGCGTTACCCGCCGCGTATTACCGGTTGCAACGACCGCAAACTACAACAGTGACGTTTAGTCCTTGATCTGTCTCAATGTTCGCGACCGGCAATGTGGCACCGGGCGGATGCTGCGAGCCTATGAACTGGGTACGACATATTCACCGGCGACAAACCCGTCGGCGGGGCGGATGTGGTGGCAGTCACAATGCCGTACGGGTTGTCGCGGGTTACTGGCGGGTAATATAGTCGAGGTTACTGCCGGGTAACCCAAGGAGTCCGCCGCCATGAGCCACTACAAGAGCAACCTCC
>JAHRHA010000107.1 GCA_020027875.1 Micromonosporaceae bacterium
ATTTCAATAGTGGCACTTGCGCCGTTGATGAGCCGCACGTTCTTCGATGCCGTACAGACAAGGCGCATTCCGGTCGCCTCCGACGGGTCAGTGCCGCCGCCGTTCTGCGCTGGCGTGCTGGGGAGGATCACGACCTTCCCGGGCGGGGCTGATGGGTCCGGGGCGGCGGGCTGAACGGGGGGTGGTGGGTCGGGGATGGTGCCGGCGGGCAGGGCGGCGATGGTGCCCAGCACCGTGCAGGCGAACGGGCCGGGGCCATTCGTGATCTGCGCGCGCACCGAGCCGAGCTTGTCTGAGATCCGGTACGCCTGTGCGCCGTCGATGTCCGCGGCGATGCCGTAGCCGGCGTACTTCGCGGAGACGATCGGCATTCCGGCGACCACGTTCGACCCGTCATCCACCAGGCGGCCGGGTGAACGTGGCGCCCGCCGGCACCTCGACCTTGGTGGCCTTGCCGTTGACCCAGATGTTGGCCACCTTGGTCGGCTTGGTCGGCGTGGTCCGCGGCTGCTGAACGCTGAGGTACCGCACCCGCCCGCCGACTGGGGCCACCAGCCCGAACACCGGGCTCATCTCGACCTTGCCGGACAGGCTGAGCCGGTTCTCCAGATCCTGGCGGGTGGGCTTCGCGGTGGTCATCACCGTGTCGCGCGGAGCAAGTTCCGGATTCGACTGCCCCGTCGCGGAGGCGGTGCACGCGGTCAACGCGATCGACGCGGCGATCACCGCCGCGAGGCTGAACGCACTGAGAAGGAGTCGTTCTCGCACCGTATCCCCCATTTCGGCCCTTCAGCCATGTGCCTATGTCGCCGTCATTATGCATGCCTCGGCCGTGCGGCCGGGGTCCCACAGCGTCGGCATCCAAGCGGGCCGCCTACACGCACTCACCCCATCGAGCTCAAGCGATGCCCGGACTGGATAATGACACCGTCGATTCGGCCGTAGGTCTGATGTGGAGGAACCTGGTCGGCGACGGGGCCGGGTCCGCCAAGTGGATGCCGGCCCCGTCGCCGTTTCGAGGTTCAGGTGATGGGCACGTCGCGTCGACGGAAGCCGACCAGGCCAGCGGTGGTCAGAGCGGCCGCAAGGAGCACCAGCCATACCAGCGGTACCGCCGTGAAGTCACCGCCAGGGAGACGCGGCACGTGGGCGTACGGCGAGAGGTTCATCACCGACTGAGGCAGCTCGAAGAGCGGGCCGAATTCACCGAGCAGCAGGAACGCAACCAGCGCCGCCCAGCCGGCGACGGCCGCCCGCGGAGCGAGTCCGAACGCGGCGGCCGCGATGCCGGTGAGCACCCAGACTGCCGGCAGCCGCACGATCGCGGCCACGAAAACGCGACCGAAGTCGTTCGCGTTACCCGTCTGCGCGGCGTAGCTCAGCCCGGCGGCAAGGCCGGCGGCGGCGATGATCGCGGTCGTGCCGAGCAGGGCGATCACGATGTGGCTCCACGCCCAGGAGATCCGCCCGACGCCGGTGGCGAGCACCGGCTCAGCCCTCAGCTCGCTCTCCTCTGAGCGTAGCCGCAGCACGACCTGGATGCCGTAGACCGAGAGAATCACGCCCATCATTCCGAGCTCGGTGGACATGAACGCGTCGGTGAGGCCCTGAACCCCGCCCAACTTCTGGATCAGCTCCCTCGCTGCGGGACTCTCCATGAAGCTGCCGACGTTCGTGGCGATGTTGCCGAAGACCAGGCCCAGCACCACAAACCCCGCCATCCAGCCGAAGAGTTGGCCGCGCTGTAGGCGCCAGGCCAGCCCGAGCGGGCCGCTCAGGCTTCGTCCTGCCTCGGCTGGGCCGGGGCGGTCCGGCAACAGCCCGGCAGCGTGGTCTCGCTGTGCGACGAGGACGAACGCCACCGCGGTCGTGGTGACGAAGAACGCCACCGGAATCAGCAGGACCCACCAGCGGTCACCCTGAAATGGGCGCACCTGCTGGCCCCAGCCGATGGGAGACAGCCAGCGCAGCCACGTCGGCCCGCTATCGCCGGCGGTGTCACCGATGGCGCGAAGCACGTAAACCACGCCGAGGAACGCCATCGCCATTCCGATCGCGGCCCGGGCGCTCGAGGTGACCTGCGCGGCGATCGCGGCCACGCCGGCGAAGGCGACGCCGATGCTCGCCCAGGCCAACCCGAACGCGACGGATCCGGACACGGGCAGACCCGACCCGATCAGTCCCAGCGCGGTCAGCACGCCGAGCAGCACGTTGGCGGCGATCGTCACGGCGAGCGCGGCCGCGAGTGGGGCGTGCCGCCCCACAACGGTCGAGCCCACGAGCTCGAGCCGGCCGGCCTCCTCCTCGGCCCGGGTGTGCCTGATGACGAGGAGGATGGAGAACACGGCGACAAGGGCGCCACCGAAGGCGCCTAGCTTGATCATGGATAGGGCGCCGAGCGAGGACTCGTCGTAGATCAGGCCGTAGAGCGCGACGAGTGAGGGTGTCTTGTTGATGGCCGCCGACGCCTGGATCCGGGACTCGACCGTGTCGTAGAGACCGACGGTCGCGCCGGCCGAACCGGCGGCGGTCACAACGAAGATCAGAATCCACACCGAGAGCATCAGCCGGTCACGGCGCAACGCAAGCCGTACCAATGACCCGGTGCCGACAAGCGCGCTCATGACGACACCGCCGCCCCGACCTGCTTCTGGCCGTTGCGCAGGTCGTCCTGGTAGTGGCGCAGGAAGAGCTCCTCCAGCGTCGGTGGCTGGCTGAGCAGGCTTCGCACGCCGATCGAGGTGAGCTGGCGCAGTACGGCGTCGAGCTGGTTGGTGTCGGCCTCGAAACGCACCCGGGTGCCCTCCACCTCGAGATTGTGGATACCGGCCAGGGTGCCGAGGCCGTTGGGCTCGCCGGCGAGGTCGGCTGCGATGGAGGTGCGGGTGAGGTGGCGCATCTCGGAGAGCGTGCCGGTCTCCGCCGTACGGCCGAGCCGGATGATGGTCACCCGGTCACAGAGCGCCTCCACCTCGGCGAGGACATGGCTGGACAGCAGCACGGTGCGTCCGCGTCGCCGCTCTTCGTTGATGCACTGCTGGAAGACCTCCTCCATCAGCGGGTCGAGGCCCGACGTCGGCTCATCGAGGATCAGAAGCTCCACATCGGACGCGAGCGCGGCGACCAGGCCCACCTTCTGCTTGTTGCCCTTGGAGTAGGCGCGCCCCTTCTTCTTGGGGTCCAGGTCGAAGCGCTCGAGCAGCTCGTTGCGGCGTTGCTTGTTGAGCCCGGCACGCATCCGGCCGAGCATGTCGATCACCTCGCCGCCGGTGAGGTTGGGCCACAGCGTGACGTCGCCGGGCACGTAAGCCAACCGCCTGTGCAGCGTGGTCGCGTCCCGCCACGGGTCGCCGCCGAGCAAGCGGGCCGCGCCCGAGTCAGAGCGCAGCAGACCGAGCAGGACGCGGATGGTGGTGGTCTTGCCCGAGCCGTTCGGGCCGAGGAAGCCGTGCACCTCACCGGTGTTCACGGTCAGGTCGAGCCCATCCAAAGCCCGGGTGTTGCCGAAGGTCTTCACCAGTCCGGACACGGAGATTGCGGTGTCAGTCGGCGCATTCATCGAGACTCCTCATTATGGGAACCATGGTTGATCAGGGGGCGGCGGCGCGCGCGGTCCATCGCGACGGCGCCGGGTGAGCTGAGCTGGCTTTACGCGGCTCAGCGCGGAGGGTCGGAGTCCGTCTTGCGGGCGGCCGCCGCCGTCGATCGCATGCGGCCTCGTGGGGCACGGTCGACCGCCGCGCGTTCGTCCCGAGTCCGTTTGCGGTACTCCTCCCACCGGTGAGCGAGGCCGTCGCCGTACTCGGTCTCCACAAAGACGAAGAAGTCCTGCATCTCATGCAGCCGTTCGCGGGCACTGGGCTTGTCGGGTCCTATGTGGGCCAGCGCGTAGTCCGCGGCGTCGGCGCCGGGTCCGAGCCGGGCCACCCTCGCGCGTAGGATCTGCGCCCAGCCGCCGGAGCGGAGCTGATAGTGATGCTGGCGCGATCCGGCCACCGGCACGCGCTCGACCATCTGGGCCTGCTCCAGTTGGCGAACCACCGTGCTGATCGACGCCTTGCTGACGCCCAGCGCGGTGGCCATCTCGGTGATTGACTGATGCTCGGGATCACAGATGGTGAGCCAGCCATAGATGAGGCCCATCATGCGGGTGCCGCCGAGATACTCGAAGAACAACGCCATCCGCCCGGCGAACTCGCGCTCAACCGCAGATGACCCTGACACCGGTACCTCCTCCGTTCAGAACGTACTGAACGTAGCGTACGCTGGCAAGTGTAGTTGACGAGTCCTGACGGCTTCTTGACGCGGTGCCGATCTGGCACGCTCAGGCGGTGACGACGTACCGGCAGATCTTCGCGATCGGCGAGTTCCGTGCGCTCTTCGTCGCCACCTCGACTTCCGTCGCCGGCAAGACCATGGAGATGCTCGCGGTTTCGTCGATCGTGTATGCATACACCGGCTCACCTCTGCTGGCGGCGATCGCCTATCTGGGCGGCTTTCTTCCGCAGGCGGTCGGTGCGTTGACTCTGCTCTCGCTCGCGGACAGACTCCCGCCGCGGGCCGCGATGGTGACGTGGCGCGTCGTGCACGCGGGCGTGGTCGCCCTGCTAGCGGTCGGCGTGCTCCCGGTGTGGGGCATGCTGGCCCTCCTGCTGACGGTGGGACTCGGCGACGCGGTCGTCGGAGCCATCGGCGCCACCATCGTGGTCGACGTGGTGCCCGAAGGCTCCTACGTACTCGGGCGGTCCGTGCTCAACGTCTCCGGCGGGGCGATGCAGATTCTGGGGTACGCCGTGGGCGGCGCGCTGCTCGCGCTGGTAAGCCCGGCCGGGGCGCTCTGGACGGCGGCCCTCATCGGTCTGGCCACCGCGGCGATCGTCCAATTCGGACTGAAGTGGCGGCCGCCGCGGGCCGTTGGCCGTGCATCGGTCGGCGCCACCTGGCAGGGCAACAAGGCCCTCTTCGGCGACCCCGCCATCCGGCGGATGCTGCTGGCCCAGTGGCTGCCCAACGGACTTATCGTCGGCGCCGAGGCGATGTTCGTGCCGTACGCGGGCGAGGCCGCCGGCGCCCTCTTCGCCGGTGCTGCGGCGGGCATGCTGGTCGGCGACGTGGTGATAGGCCGCTGGACCAGCCCGAGCCTGCGATCGAGACTGGCTCTGCCGCTGTATGCGCTGCTCGCCGTGCCGTACCTGGCCTTCGTGGTGCGCCCAGGGCCGGTCCTGGCAACGGCGCTGGTGGTCGTGGCGTCGTTTGGCTACGCCGGAACGCTCGCGATCCAGGAGCGGTTCGTGGCGACCGTGCCGGATAGGCTGCTCGGGCAGGGCATGGGTCTCGCCGGCAGCGGCATGATGTCCGCCCAGGCGGTCTGCGCTGCGATCGTCGGCGCGACCGCCGAACTCTCCGCACCGGGCATCGCCATGACCGCTGCGGGCGTCGCCTCGCTTGCGGTGAGCGTGGCCCTGCTCGCCCGGCCGTGGCCGGCCATGCCAGTGCCGCGTGCGTCCCGCGAGGCCACCGAGGCCACAGAGGCCGCCCCGCTCGGCTGAGCCTCGCGTCGTCGACTCCCAACTGTCTGATCAGGCGGCCGTCGAACAGTTCCGCTGACGGACCGCTGCGACGCCGTTGCCTGCGTCTTCCCGTCGGCCAGACAACCAACTCCGAGGCGGGCCTCATTATTTCGCTTACTCTGAGTACTCGCCGGCCCGCTCAGCCGCCAGTACGCACTGTAGTCACATCTGTATGCCGCCCGGGCGTGTCGCAGCCAACCATGGACGCTCGTCGAGGCGCTTTGCACTGCTTCCTTATAGGAAACACGGTTCACAACCTGGGCCAATTTCGCTGCGTAACACCAACTTGCGGAAAGTCATCATCACACTATGTACATGTGTTGCCTATAGGGGAGCAGTGCAAAGGGTGAGAAGGAGTGTACGGGCGAGGCGACGGCCGTTACGCACAGCGATGGGCTGCGCGGTGACGATACCTCGGACAAGGCGGCAGAGACCGAGGGAGTTGCACCATCATTTCGAGCTCGCGCTGATAGCGGAGATCTTGGATATTGTGGTTTGCTCACACGCATCCACGATCGAGGGGCGGGACATGGCTGGCCTGCAGCACCGGCTTCGGGAGGTGGCGCGGGTCGGCGAGTTAGTCGGCGCGGTCGCCGGCGTGACCGTCGCGGGCCATCGCGAACTCGTGGCCGTCGGGTACGCCGACCAGCTGGCCGGCAGGCTCATGACTCCTGAGACTCCGGTCCACGTTGCCTCGTTGACCAAACCGGTGGTGGCCACCGCCGCGGTGGCGGCGTTTCGGCGGGCCGGCATCGGGCTCGACGAGCCCTTGGTGAACCTGATGCCACATCTGAGTGCGGTTTGGCGCGCTTCGCGGTGGGTGACCCTGCGGCATGTGCTGAGCCATACGTCGGGCCTGCGGCCCGATCTGCCCGAGGATGAGCGGCCGCTAGCCGACGCGGCCGCCGATCCCGTCCGCGATGCCGCCGAGCGGACGGTCGGGTCGGCTCAGGTCTTCCGCCCGGGCGCGGCCTGGCAGTACTGCAACTCCGGCTATGGGCTGGCCGGTTACGCCTTGGGCCTCCTCGCGGATACCAGCTTCGAGCGCGCACTCGGAGACGAGCTGCTGCGACCGTTCGGCATGAACTACACGGCCTTCGACGCGGGCAGCCTTGTGGCGTGTGGGCATTCGGGCGGTCGCCCCATCCGCGACACGTACTGGCGCGCCCGCCGTCCGGGCGGCGGCTTGATATCGACGGTAGGGGACCTGCTCGCCTACGCCGAGCATCTCTTCGACGACTCCGAGATCCTGGCCGAGACTGGCCGCCCCGTGTCACCCTCGCTGCTGGCGAGCACGTATGCGCTGGGCTGGAACGTGTCGCACGGCGGGCTGGTCCGCTGGCACGACGGTGACTGGGGTGGCTTCCACGCCCAGCTGCTGATGCACCCGCAACGACGGTTCGCGGTCGTGGTTGTCATCAACGACGATGCCGGCGTTCGCAGCCGTAACCGGTTCGGCTGGAACGAACTGCGGTCGGCGTCGGATCTTCGACGGCCGAGGCTCGCACCGCCGTTTCTCTACGCCCGGGCCGCCATGCGTACGGCGGTGGCCCGGCTGACGCGTGGCCGTGCCGTCGCGCTCGGCACTAGCCGCCGGCCATGGCGCCCACGATGAGGAGCGGTTCCTCGCCCTTGACGACTCGGTCGGGCAGTGGCGCATCCGGCGACTCGTTGGACAGGTCCTCCTCGCACGCGAAGAACCTGACGAACGCGCGGCGATTTCCGCTCTGGCGGTCGCGGATCGTTCCGCGCAGCATCGGGTACTGGGCCTCCAGAACGTCGAGCACCAGGCGTTGGGTGACCGACCCGGTCACCTCGAGCCGTAACTCGCCCGAGACCCGGGCGAGGTTCTTCAGGTGTGCGGGCAGCACAACGCGAATCATGGCAGTGCCTGGACTTCCACGGAGAGTACGGCGGGCAGATCCCGCACGATGGGTGCCCAGGTGTCGCCCCCGTCGGCCGAGCCGTACACCTGACCACCGCTCGTACCAAAGTAGATACCGCATGGGTCCAGCGAGTCGACCGCCATGGCGTCACGCAACACGTTGTGATAACAGTTGGCCTGCGGCAGGCCGGTGGTCAGCGGCTCCCATTCGTCACCGCCGGTGCGGCTTCGGTAGACCCTCAGCTTTCCCTCGGGCACGTAGTGCTCGGAGTCGCTCTTGATCGGTACGACGTAGATCGTCTCCGGCTCATGCGCGTGGACCGCGATCGGGAATCCGAAGTCCGTCGGCAGGTCACCGCTGATCTCGCGCCAAGACTCGCCAGCGTTGTCGCTGCGCATCACGTCCCAGTGCTTCTGCATGAACAGAACGTCCGGCCGGGACGGGTGCAGGGCAATGCGGTGCACGCAGTGACCCACGTCGGCGTTCGGGTCGGGAATCCCCTCTGATCGCAGCCCTTGGTTGATCGGCTGCCACGACGTGCCGGCGTCATCGGTGCGGAAGACACCGGCCGCCGAGATCGCGACGAACATCCGGTCCTTGTTCACCGGATCCAGGATGATCGTGTGAAGGCACATACCTCCGGCGCCCGGCTGCCAGCGCGGCCCGGACTCGTGGGTGCGCAGTCCGGGCAGCTCCTGCCAGGTCTTGGCGCCGTCGGTCGAGCGGAAGATCGCGGCGTCCTCGGCACCCGCATACACCGTGTCGGGGTCATCCGGCGACGGCTCGAAATGCCAGATCCGCTTGAACTCCCACGGGCGCGGCTTCCCGTCGTACCACAGGTGGTCGCCGACCTCGCCCTCGTACGCGAACTCATTGCCGGCGGGTTCCCACGTCTTGCCGCCATCGTCCGACCGCTGGATCACCTGGCCGAACCATCCGGAGGACTGCGACGCAAACAGCCGATCCGGGTCGGCCGGTGAACCATTAACGTGGTAGATCTCCCAGCCGCCGAAGTGCGGCCCACTCACCTTCCAGTTCTTGCGCTTGCCGGTCGACGTCACGATGAACGCGCCCTTGCGCGTGCCGACCAACACCCGAACCCCGCTCATGACTCTTCCCCTTCCGGGCCGCCTTCCTGTTGGCTCATGCGTGCCCCACCCCACTCTGCACCACGCTCGCTTTGGGCGGTACCTGTTGACGGTGCCGGGGTGCCCATCTCAGTCTTGGCTGTCCAGCAGTTCAACCACTGCGGCATCAAACCCCCTACGGCCTACCTCGAGGCGTGATGACGGGTACGCCGCGCACGCGGGAGTTAAGAAAACTTGACACAATGTCAGCGTTGCCTTACGTTAGTGCATGTCAACTTTGTTTTACATAGGAGCTGCTATGAAGGCGAGCGTCCAAGACAGGTACGGCGCGCCCGCTGACGTCCTTGAACTTCAAGAGATTCCCAAGCCGGCGGTCGGGGATGGCGAGGTGCTCGTGCGGGTTCACGCGGCTCCTCTCGCTGGTGACGATTGGCACCTACTGCGAGGCCTTCCGTACATCGCGCGCATCGTGACCGGTCTTCGCAGGCCAAAGAACCGCGTCCCGGGGTTGGAACTCGCAGGCCGCGTCGAGGCAACCGGCAAGGACGTGGAGGCGTTTCGACCCGGCGACGAGGTGTTCGGCTGGTGCAGCGGCTCCTTTGCCGAGTTTGCGTCCGTCCCCGAGAACCAGCTAGCGCTTAAGCCGGCCAACCTGACGATGGAAGAAGCCGCGGCCGTACCCATCTCGGCATTCACCGCCCTCCAAGGCCTGCGCGACCAGGCGCAGATCGAGCCTGGGCAGAAGGTCCTGGTACACGGAGCATCGGGAGGCGTGGGTACCTTCGCCGTGCAGATTGCGAAGTCGTACGGAGCGGACGTCACCGGCGTCTGCAGCACGGCCAAGATGGACATGGTCCGGTCCATCGGCGCCGATGACGTCGTCGACTACACCCACGAAAACTTCGCCGACAGGGGCCAGCGTTACGACCTCATCCTCGACATTCAGGGGAATCCGACCTTATCGGACTGCCGTCGCGCACTACGCCCGCGCGGGACTCTGGTGATCGTCGGAGGATCCGGTGGCCCCTGGCTCATGGGTGTGGATCGTTGGATCAGGGCGCTCGTCCTGTCGCTCGTCGTACGCCAGAAGCTGCGCATCCGCATCCACACGGATAGCCACGACGACCTGGTCGTCATGAAGGAGCTCATTGAGGCCGGCAAGGTCGCGCCCGTCGTCGACAGGACGTACCCGCTGAGCGAAGTCCCCGATGCCGTTCGGTATGTGCAAGAGGGCCACGCCCGCGGCAAGGTCGTCATCACTGTTGTGAGCGCGACGAGCCAGCCTTTGATCGGCGAGCTGGGTCAGGGAAGGCGGGTCGACACTCGCTGACAGAAGATGTCAGGTAAGCCTGGTTTGCGTTCAACTATGAAGAACGGCTTCGTCTTCTTCGTCGGCGAATGGACATCGACACAGCGGCGCCTGCGCAAGGTGCTCATTGGCTGCGACGAGTGGTACGAGTTCCAGGTTTCACGCGGTCCTGGAGCATCTTCTACGGTGCCGGCAACATCGACGAGGTCACCTTCCCCACCCAGGGGCTGATCGGGACATCTGTCCCGCACGGTGGCACGCGGTGTTCATTCGGCGGGCGCGATCGATCGCACGATGGATGACGCCAGGCGGATCATGCCGATTCCGGTTGGATGGAACGGGCTGCTGTCATTGAGCCCCTGAAGGTCGGGCCCGAGCTGGTCCACACCGGCTTCACAGAGCGGTGTCACGGAAGGCTCGGCGACGTCGTAGCCGTACTTGTCCGCGCCGCCCGTGAGTACGTCATTCAGCTGCCTCGTGCGGTCAACAAAGAGCCGGATGCTGTCGGGGTTGAGCCCGGCGGTACCGAGCGGCCCGCGAGCGTCGGGGCACGTCGCGTCGGGCGTGAAGACGTCGTACGACGTCATGACGATGATCTGGGGGCCGCCGGGCAGGTCGTTCAGGTCGTGGAGCAGATTGCCGTAGTCGCGGTCGAACGCGGCCAGCCGGTAGCCGAACTCGCCCCTGGTCAGGTTGTCCTGGCAGTTGGCGACGCTGTAGCAGTAACGCAGCTGGTCGGTCCACGAGACGTCATTCGGGCCGATCACAACGACCACGAATCGGAGCCCCTCTATCTGCTTGAGCAGACCCACCTGGGGCGGCAGCACCCGACCGCCCTGAATCTGCGGGCCTCGCAGGCCCGCGGTGATTGATGCTCCCGTGCACGCCAGGTTGGCTACCGGGGCAGAGATCAGCGTGCCGATCTCGTTCGCCAGCGAGTCCGCGCTCCGGGCGCAGGCCCGGTCGTCCTCGGTCGCGGCGTCGACCAACGGGCCGCCCGCGCGTGCAGCCCGCGAGTCGCCGATCACCGCCCCAACGTATCCGTGCACAGTCGGCCCGACGGGCGAGGGCGTCACGTAGTACGTGCCGACCAGGTCTGACAACGACGTGACCTGCGCCAGTCCACTGACGGCACCGGTGTAGGCGAGTGCTCCCGCCGCGCCCCAGCCCAGCATGGTGACGATGACGGCGCCGATGGTCATGCCGCGGATCTGCTCGCTGCTGCGATGCCAGATCTCCGCAGGCGTTAGCGGTCTGTGCTCGGATCGCGTCTGGCGGCGCAGGGTAACCAGCATCCGTACACACGAGGCGACCGCTGTCACCGCCGCGGTGAGCGCGAGCAGGATGAGCGCCGCCCATGCATACCACCGCACGAACCCATCGGTGATTGTGGTGACCGCGGCCTCCCGCACGTCGTGCCCGTTCCCGGGCTCGAGGGCGGCGGCCGCCGCGGCGTTACGCTGCACCGGGCCGAGGGTGAGCCGCGGTCGCAGTGGGCCATAAACATGCAGCGGCGCGATGTCCAGCTGCGTGTTGCCGAGCTGCACAAGCTGCGCCGGGCCCGATATCGACAGGCTCGGCGGTCGAGCACCGATGGAGAGGTGCTGACCCGCCACCACAACGTCTTGGTCCGGAGTCAGCAGTATGGTCGCCGGCACGCCGAGGACCAGGCACAGCAGGCAGACGAGTGCGGTCGGCCATGACAGCGCCTCCCGCAGGACGCGTCTTACCGGACCGGGCCGCGGGCGCTCCGGCCTGTCGACGGTGGGGCTGGGCGCGCGTTGCGCGTCCGTGTCGGAGGTCATGAGCCGCTGTGCACCCCCCTCCGGCACGGCGCTGCAGCACGAGGGCCACTTCCATGGTGCCACGAGAAGGGTGATCATGAGGACGATCAATCGGACATCCCATGATGTCGAATGGAGTGCGACCTAGACGACGTTTTGCGCGTTTCCCGTCGCCGTGCCTGTTGCCTGCGTCTGACATCAGTCGCGGAGCGCGTAATGGATCTAGAGTGGGTCGATGCGAAGCCCGAAGCCCGCGACCGCCCTCTGGTTGGCGGTACTCACATCCGTCAACGCGGGCCTGCTGATCGTATGCGTGCACTACAGCCTGGGCACGATCCGCGGACAGATGCTCGACACGGTCGCGCTTACGGGTAACTGGGTCGGTCGCGACCGGTTCGAGGTCCCGCTCAACACGGCCCTCAACGCCGTCTCGGTCGCCTCGCTGGTGCTGGCCCTCGTCGTGATCGGGCTAATCGCACTGGCCCGGCGGCGGTACTCCTTGGCAATCATGGCGGTGGTGCTGGTCGTGGGATCCGTGGCGACGACGTACGTGCTGAAGGGATACGTCATCGCGCGGACTGACTTCGGCGTCGACCCCGAGCGCGCCGCCGCAGGAAACAGCCTTCCAAGCGGCCACGCCACCGCCGCCGCGGCCTTCGCAGTCGGTCTGGTGCTCGTCCTGCCGCCCGCCGCCCGCGGGGTCGCGAGTCTCGTCGGAGCCACCTACGCGGCGCTCGTGGGTATCGCGACGCTCTCGGCGGGCTGGCACCGGCCCAGTGACGTGGTCGCCTCGTACCTCATCGTCGGTGGCTGGTCCGCCGGAGCCGGGCTGCTCCTCACCCTCGTCCAACAGCCGAGCGCCGTCGTGACTAGTCGCGACGTTCCCGGCTGGTCATTGGCGGCGACGCTGCTTGGGGGAGTGGCACTGCTCCTCAGCGGTGGGATCGCGCTTGACTACACGTTTGCGCGCATGAGTACACCGATCGAGGAGATGAGCCCAAGCCTGCTGAAACTCGGTTATCTTGGCAGCGGCATGGCCATAGCCGGCGCTGCGTACCTCATGATGGCCGTCGTCCTGATGACGATCCACCGAGTCGTCCCGGCTCTTCAAGATCGCTATGATCATGAGCTGGCCGTCGCGAAACCGCGTCGATCATGACCTGCAGGTCATGATCGGCGCTCGCAGGAGGAGACCACCGCGGGGATCCACCGCATCAGCGACTGGATCCGTCAGAACACCATCTAACGCGACCACCGGCGTTGTCAGGAGCAGAAGGTACTCGCTGCGGCGGTCAGCGTGCGTGCGCAGGCGATCGTTCCGGGCAGATCCACCCATTCGATCTCGGCGTGGGCGCCGTCGCCTGGTGGGCCGAACAGGACTGTGGGAATGCCGGCGGCGGCTATGAACGCGGAGTCTGCCCAGTAGCTCATCCCTGTGATGGGGGCGCGCTGTCCTAGCGTGGCAAGGGTTGCTGCTTCCAGCGCATGCACGATGGGTGCGTCACGATCGATCTGGAAAGGTTCCCTGGCCAGCGTGGTGCGGCTGATGGCGTTGAGGTCGGGGTCTGCGTCACGACAGGCCGCGAGCAGGTCGGTGATCTCGCGCCCGACGTCGGCCGTTGTCTCGCCTGGGAGAGTACGGCGTTCGACGGTCAGCAGGCATCTGTCGGGGATCGTGGATTCCTCGATGCCGCCTGTAATGAGGGACGCGTGCAGAGTGGCCGGCCCCAGGGTGGGATGAGCCGCGCTGCGTAGCCGTTCATTGAGCTCGTTGAGGGCGACGAGGATGGGCCCGGTCTTGAGAATGGCGTCGACTCCGAGGTGGGGGCGTGATCCGTGGGCCGCTTTGCCCTGGACCTCTATCTCGGTCCAGACGAAGCCTTTGTGGGCGGTGGCGATGGCCAGTTCGGTGGGTTCGGTGACGATGGCGGCGTCGGCGGTGAGATGTTGAAGCGCGTGTTGGACGCCGGTGCTGGAGTGTTCCTCGTCCGCGACCGCCGCGACGATGACCTCGCCAGTGATGCCTGCGTCGGTGGCGTCGCGGCATGCGATGAGGGCGGCGGCGAGTCCGGCTTTCATGTCGTAGGTGCCGCGTCCGTACATGCGGTCGCCGTCGACGCGAGGGGTTAATGGGTCGCGCATGCCGGCGGTTCCGACGGTGTCGAGGTGCCCGCAGAGCAGCAACGTGCGACCGGGTCCGCGCGTGCCGCCGCGGACGATGACGCTCGGCCGACCGGAGACCGGCTCGATGATCTCGGCGGCGAGCCCCACGCCATTCGCCCACCGTGCTACGAGTTCAGCGATGTGCCGTTCGCCGGCCGCGTCGGCCACGAGCGACGGGTTGACCGAGTCTATGGCCACCAGTTGGCGGAGCAACTCGACGACGTCCTCATCCGGAGTCATTGGTTGGCCAACCGGATAATGGCATTGGCGAGCACATCGATCCCATTGCCGCAGGCCGTGGGAGTGGAGTATTCGCGTGGCGTGTGGCTGATGCCGCCGTGTTCGCCGGCGACGAAGACCATCGCGGTCGGGCAGATGGCGGCGATCTCCTGGGCGTCGTGTCCGGCGCCGGACATCGTTGCGACGTAGCCGAGTCCGAGGTCGTCGGCGGTATCCCCGAGTAGCTTCTGGACGTCAACGTCGAAGGGGACGACGGCTGTCTTGGCCATGCGGTGCAGCGTGCCGGTCACCCCGCACCTGTCGGGCAGCGTGTCGATGAATGCCTGCAGGTGGGCCTCGGCGGCGGTCATCGCGTCGTCGTCAGGGTTGCGCAGGTCGATGGTGAGGCTCGCGCTTGCGGGTATGACATTGGTTTGGCTGGGTTGTAGCGCGAATTTTCCGATGGTTCCACGTAGGCGGCCGAAGTCGCCCGAGTCGCACATGCGGCGTACCTCGACGATGACGATGGCGGCCGCCAATCCGGCGTCGGCGCGGTGCTCGATGGGGGTGGTACCGGCGTGGGCCGCCTCGCCCCGCAGGTCGAGCCGCTGCCACGAGATGGACTGCACGCCAGTGACGATGCCAATGTCGACACCGGCCGCGGCCAGGATGGGCCCCTGCTCGATGTGGCACTCGATGTAGGCGTACGGGACGGGGCGTCGTTCGTGCGCGTCGCCGTCGAATCCGATGCGTACCAGTTCTTCGGCGACCGTGGCGCCGTGGTCGTCTGCCAGGGCAAATGCGTAGCCGAGGGTGAGCCGACCGGAGGTGACGGCGGAGCCGAGCATGTCGGTGCCGAACCGGACGCCCTCCTCCTCGGTGAAGAAACCGACCTCGATGGTGCGTCTGGTCGCGACGTTGTGCTCGTTGAGGGTCCGAATGACCTCGATACCGCCGAGGACGCCGAGTGTGCCATCGAACGCGCCACCGGTTGCGACGGTGTCGATGTGCGATCCCATCAGAACGCACGGCAGGGATGGGTCCGAGCCAGCACGGCTGCCGTACACGTTGCCGATGCGGTCGACGCGGACCTGCAGGCCGGCCTCCTCCATCCATGCCACGACGCGGCGGCGGGCCTGGGCGTCCTCGTCGGTGAGCGAGAGCCGGCGCACCCCACGCAGCCCGGTCGCCTCGTCGGCGTAGCCGCCGATCTCCTTGAGTTCCATCAGCGTGCGCCAGAGGCGGTCGCGGTTGACCCGGACCTGAGAGGCGGATGGTGCCTCGGTCATGATGGTGGCCTTCCCTCCGTACTAAGCAGAACGACGACTGAGTCTTCGCCGAGGCCGAGCGCGTCGCGTCGGGCGCCAGCGGTCGACCCGGTCAATGCGGCGCGGGCGCCGGCCAGCGTGGCGGCGCCACTCGCTCCCGAGGACACGCCCAGCGCCGCGAGGTCGGCCACCGCTTGGGTCGCCTCAGAGTCAATGACAGCCATGGCGGCGTCGAGACCGTCGCGAAGGTACGGCCATGCGCTGCTCGACGGCGTGCCGCAGTTGAGTCCGGCCATGACCGTGGCCTCAGTCGGCACCGAGCGCAATTCGCCCGAGAGCAGACTGGCCAGTACACACGCCGCGGTGGCCGGTTCCACGCTCAGCACCGCCGCACCGCTCATCGTTCGGCTGCGACAGTGGGCGATGACCGCCTGCGCGAGCGAGCCGACGCCGACCGGGACCACGACCAGATCCGGTCGTGGTATGCCGAGCGCGGCGAGTCCGTCATCGATCTCGAAGAGGAGCGTGGCGTAACCTTCGACGATCCAGCCGGGCACCTCCTCGTAGCCGGGCCAGGCGACGTCCTGCACGAGCTCAGCGTTCGCCCGATCGGATGCCCACGCGGCGGCGTGTCTCACCGCCTCGTCGTAGTCCCCGGCGACCCACGCCACGGTCGCGCCTTCGGCGGCGATCGCGTCGGCGGCTCGCTCGGACATGACGTGCGGCACCACGACGTGGGCACGTGCTCCCAGCAGCGACGCCATCCACGCCACCGCCCGACCGTGGTTACCGTCGGTCGCGGTGACCAGGGTCAGGGGCCGGCGGGCCGCGGCGTCCCGAAGCGTGTCGAGGGTCGTGGGCACGGCCAGCCCCGCGCGCAGGGCGAGCACCCGGACCACTGCCCAGGAAGCGCCGAGCACTTTGAAAGCGGACAGATGCAGCCGTGCCGACTCGTCCTTCACGAGGACGCGCCCCACGCCCAACTCGTCAGCGACCGAGGGCAGGTCGACCAGCGGCGTCGGCTGGTAGCCAGGCAGCGTGGCGTGGAACCCTCGCGCCAACTGCGACGGTGCAGCACAACGCCAGCGGCGCGCGGCAGGTCGGGCATACCAGGAGTCGTGTGGCGGTCGCATACACCCATGGTTCGGCATCCCGTACGCGCGGTCCAGCGAATGGATGCGTCGAGTCGTCAGCGGCCGCTCAGATTATTCAGCACCGCCCGAAGCGCAGCCACGAACCGGTCGGCGTGCTCCTCGGTCCACACGAGCGGCGGCCGCACTTTCAGCACGTCTCCGCCTCGACCGGTCGCGCCGACGAGCACTAACCGACGCCGCAGGCCTTCGACCGCGTTCGCCGCGAATACCCGCCCGCCGCCGTGCGCGGACTCGCGCAGGTCCACGCCGGCGATCAACCCGATGCCGCGTACGGCGTGTATGACGGGGTGCTCGCCAGCCAACTCACGCAGCTGAGCGCGCAGGTGCTCGCCGACCCTGACGGCGCGCTGCGGAAGCTGCCGATCGGCGAGGACGTCGAGTACGGCGCAGCCCGCCACGCCGGCAACGGGGCTTCCGGCGAAGGTGCTGAAGTACTCGTACGGGAAGGCGTCGGCGATCTCCCGCCGGGTGATGACGACCCCGACCGGCAGTCCAGCCGCCATCGGCTTGCCAAGGGTCACGATGTCGGGCGTGATGCCCTGAGTGGCGAAGCGCCACAGCAGCGGGCCACTGCGACCAAAGCCGATCTGCACCTCATCGGCGAGGAAGAGCCCGCCCGCCTCCTGGATTCCGTCGACCAGGCCATGCATGAAGTCGGGCGGGGAGTCGAGGATGCCCTCGCTGGTGAACTGGGGGTCGGCGATGAGCAGACCAGGCCGGTGCCCACGCCCTTCCAACACGGCCGCTGCGGCCAGCACGCGCCGCCGGGCCTCAGCATGGTTCAGCACGGAACCGGCGTGCGGCGCGGCGAACGTGGCCACATCGGACGATGCGAGGCCGGCGCCCGGCCACTCGTTGGTGGAGAAGTCGATCGTCCGCGTGGAGATGCCGTGGTAGGCCCACTCGGCCACTATCGTCCCGCCCGCTCCGGTGTAGGCGCGTGCCATGCGCCACGCCAGGTCCACTGCCTCCGAGCCGGAGGTGACGAAGACGCAGGTGTCCAGGCCCGACGGCATTGTTGCGGTCAATCGCTCCGCCAACTCAATGATCGCGGGATGCAGGTAGCGCGAGCTGGTGTTCAGGGTCCGTAGCTGCCGCACTACGGCCTCGGTCACCGCCGGGTGTGTGTGCCCCGCAACGGCCACATTGTTGTACGCGTCGAGGTAGCGCCCCTCGTCGCCCACCAGCCATGGCCCGTCGCCCGCGTCGACCCGCAGCGGGTCGCTGAAGAAGGTGGGCGCTAGCCGGCCGCCTAGCACCCGGGCCCGGCGCTCG
>JAHRHA010000214.1 GCA_020027875.1 Micromonosporaceae bacterium
CCCCAATCTGAGAATCATGGTTGCCTCACCGGAGCACATCTTCGCCATGAAGGCGCTAGCCGCACGCGCCCGCGACGTGGACGACCTGCGCCACCTCGGAGAACTCGCCGGAGTTCACAACGTTGAGGACGCGCTTCGCATCTGCCGGGACTTCTACCCCGACGAGAAGGTCTCGCCACGGGCACAGCGCGTTCTTGAGGAGCTCTTCGAGTAACCCCATGCAACGACTCCTTGACTCGGCCGGTTTATGCTCGAAGCGACCTGGGCAAAACGTCGTCGAGCATGCCGCTGGGCCACCGTACTACTGGGGGTCAAGGGGTCGTGGGTTCAAATCCCGCCGTCCCGACAGTATTTCCGCAGGTAGACGGCCTGCGCGACGCCGGTCGCGATGTCGGAGTTGGATCTCCGACCGTCACTTGACCGTGGGACGCGCTGTCACCCCTTGACATCTCGGGGCAGGTAATGCGACCTCATGACCTCGAGTTCATCGATCTTGGCGTCCCGTTTGAACTGACCGGGCTTAAGGGGGAGCCAATATCGGCGCCCTGTGAACCTCGCCGCGCACGATCTGGGCGTATGACAGGGACTTGAGCGTGCTGATTACAACTGGCCGGCCAGCCTCGACTACCTACCGAGATCCCGAGCGGGGTCGCGAAGGGAGCGGGGCGATGACCGCCGGAGAGTACGCTTCAACCTTGACTGAGATCGACCTGAGAGAGGTCGACCAGACCGTGGGCCATGACGAGCGTCGGCGCTCGTACACCGTGGAGGTTCGCACGCCAGCGGGGTTCGAGGCCCTGTTCCGGGTGCATGCCGACCAGCTGGTGGAGAAGCTCGCGACGAAGGCCGAGCGGCATTTTGTCAACAAGGGCGAACTCGCCCCGGGCAACTACCGGCTCGAGCTGCTGAAGGACGGTACCGCGGTACCGCTTACTCCGCTCGTACGAGCGGTGGCTTCGACTGTGCGCAGCTGAGGTGCACTCGTCTGCAGGAACGACTTTGTCGGTGCGACGTGCCAGGGTTTGACCATGGCCACTTACGCCGAGCGAATCTTGCGAATCATCTCCACGTCGGCGCACCCGCTGGATGACGACGAGATCGCCCAGCGCATGGGGATCGTGCGGCAAAACGTCAATCAGATCTGCCGCCGACTTGAGGCAGAGGGTCTTGTCCGGCGCGTTGTCGGCCCGATCGGAAAGATCGTCAATCGCAGTATCGGCCCAGCCGAAGCGGGCTCCGAGACACCAGCTCCGGCGCCACCCTCGCCGCCCTCTTCGACCGGAGGTGGCGCGATCGCGACGTCACTGCTGACCGAAGACGACGTGAAACGGTGCGTCGCGACGTGCCTCCGATCTCGTGGCCTGCATGTCGAAGTGAAGTGGGGAAGGGATCGCGGCATCGACATCCTCGCCAGCGGCGTCGCGGAACGCTGGGTGGTGGAAGCGAAGGGGGCAGTCGCAAGCGACCAGCAGCACGGCAATTACTTCCTCGAAGCATTGGGCGAACTCGTCCAACGCATGGACGACCCGAACGCACGGTACGCCCTCGCCCTCCCAGACAACCGCCGCTACCGCGGGCTGGTCGCACGCCTGCCTGAACTCGCCAGAATGCGGCTCAACTTGACGATCCTGTTCGTCAGCGACGACGGCCAAGTCACCGAGGTCCTACCGTCGACACCGTCACATGTCTGGCAACGATGACCGCACTCGTCGCGGCAGATGCGGACGTCGCCCCGATGGTTGCGAGCCGTCGCCGGATCACCGGACGAAAATCGTCCGCAATGTGTTCTAGGTTGTCCATATGCCTGCCGATCGCTCGACGGACGACCTCACCATCCGGCCGCTCGCGCCCGACACCTGGCGTGCCTTCGCCGACCTTGTCGAGCGGCACAACGGCGTGTTCGGCGGGTGCTGGTGCACCCATTTCCACTCGCTGTCACGCGACAAGGACCGAACCTACGAGAGCAATCGTGATCTGAAGTGCCAACTGGTCGAGCAAGGGCGTGCACACGCCGCGCTGGTCTTCGACGGCGACGAGGCCGTGGCCTGGGCGGAGTTCGGGCCACCCGGGGAACTGCCGAACATCCAGCATCGACAGGAGTACGAGGCGGGCCTCGTTACGGCGCCCGACTACCGGATCACCTGCATCTTCGTGGACCGACGCTACCGGCGCGGCGGCGTCGCGGCGCTGGCACTACGAGGAGCGCTGGACCTGATCTCCCAGGCGGGCGGCGGGGTGGTCGAGGGATACCCGCACGACATGTCGAAGCAGCCCGAAGGCAAGAAAATGTCGTCCTCCTTCCTCTACAACGGCACCCGCAGGATGTACGAGGAGGCCGGCTTCACCTACCAGCGGTCGAAGGGACAGAAGAACTGCGTGATGATCCGGACGATCGCTCCAGCCTGACCTGGGTCCACAGACAACAACCGGATTTCGCCAGATTGGCTCGGTTGATCTCGACCGCCTGGCCGCTCCAATCGCGACAGATCAATGCGCCGCTCGTTGCCGAACATTGTGCAGGGCCACAGCGCTGGCAGAATGCGCGCGTGTCGACTTCTGCGCTAGGCGCTACTCGGGCTCGGATAGTCACGGCGTTCCTGCGCGACGGCAACCGGGTGTTGTTGTGTCACCGATCTCCACAGCGCCGCCGGTACCCCGACGTGTGGGACCTACCCGGTGGACATGTGGAACCTGGAGAGCTTCCCGGCGCGGCGCTTGCTAGGGAGTTGCACGAGGAGCTCGGGATCGACGTCGCAGTGCCTGCCGGCCCGCCCATGCAGCAGATCCATGCCGACGCGTTCGACATGCAGATCTGGCTGATCGAAAGTTGGACGGGAACTCCGGTCAATGTCGCGTTGGACGAACACGATGCCATCGCGTGGTTCCAGGAAGATGAACTCGGAGAACTGCGCCTCGCTCATCACAGCTATCTTGCGATGTTCACCGAGGCACTCGCCGTTCGGTGAGCTTGACCACCACCCCAGCGCACTGTAATCGGCATGAGCGCCCGGTTCGCGGCAGAAGCGGACACCGCCTTGCCGCAGGTTGTTTGGCAGTACGTCAGCGCTGGTGGCGGGGGCCGAGCCAGCCCGACAAACGCATCCCGTTGACAACATCACTTGTGTCGCAATACGCTTAACATATCAGTTAAGTGAGGAGACTTCGGGTGGCTGGCACCGACCAGCTCAGCACGATCTTCTCGGCGCTCGCAGACCCGACGCGACGGGCGATCCTCGCCGAGCTGGCCGAACGCAACGCGACGGTCACCGAGCTCACCGCCCCTCTCTCCATCTCGATGCCGGCGGTGTCACGGCACCTGAAGGTGCTCGAACGCGCCGCGCTCATCTCGCGATCGCGGTCGGGCAAGTGGCGCGCGAGCCGCCTCGAGGCTGCCCCGCTGCGCGAGGCGGCCGACTGGATCGACCGCTACCGGCGGTTCTGGGACTCGTCCCTCACCCGCCTCCATGCCCACCTTGCCGCGGTGCAGGCCGCCGAACGGGCAACGGACCGGATGGCCGCGCTGATGAATGTCCAGGCTGTTGCAGCTAATCATCGAGAGGTAGAGGCATGGCAAAGCTGATTTACGTGACGAACGTGTCGCTTGACGGCTACATCGAGGACGAACGCGGCGCGTTCGACTGGTTCCCAATCGACGACGAGGTATTCGCGTTCACCACCGACCTCCTGCGGTCTGTGGGCACGTTTCTCTACGGGCGGCGCCTGTACGAGGCGATGGCCGTCTGGGAGACCGACGCCGCTCTGGCCGCGCAGTCCGACCTCATGGCCGACTTCGCGAGCGCCTGGCAGGCGGCGAGCAAAGTCGTGTACTCCACGACCCTCGCCGCGGTGTCAACTGCCGACACCCGACTCGAACGCCGTTTCGACCCCAAAGCAGTACACGAACTGAAGGCCACGGCCAGCAGCGATCTCACCGTAGGAGGTGCCAACCTCGCGACGCAGGCTTTCAAGGCCGGGCTGGTCGACGAGTGCCAGCTGTTCATCCTGCCCATTGTCGTCGGCGGGGGCAAGCCAGGGCTGCCGACCGGCATGCGCGCCGACCTTGAGCTCCTCGATGAGCGCCGATTCCGAAACGGCGTCGTACACCTCCGCTACCGCCCTCTCGGGCAGTGAACGACAGCCCTGTCCGATCGCCGGCGCTTGCATGACACGCGGAGCGCTGACGACCGATTCGGCCGGTTGAGGTCGCCCGTCACGAACTCGGGTGGCGTCAAGTCGCAGCGTGCGGAGGCGAACCGCCGCGTCGGGACGACGGTGGCGGTAGCGAACCTCAGTCAGGGAACGCCCGAGAACTGTCTGCCTTCGTCGATCCGTCGCCATGCCAACCGCACGGTCGTCGACCGCTCCCGACGCAACCGCTCATCGGCAGTTTCGCTAGCTTGATCTTGCAGGCGTCCGGTCCGGTCAGCGGCCATGAGAGTGCGATTCGAACGACGAGGGGAAGGCGGGTGCCGTCATGACCTGACCGACTCGCGTGGACGGATGCCCAGCAGTTGCTACGTCGAGTAGGACGTCGTTCGTCCGGAATGGATGCGAGGCTGCCTACGTGGGTAGGGAAACCGAGGCTTCTGTCACGTGGTCACGGGCGCTGGCCTGGCGGATGGGGCGCCAGTTGCTGGACCCCGTAGGGGCTGGGTCGGTCGCGGGGGTCGTACGCAGGCTCGGCGCGGTGCTCTCGATGGACGAGTCGCTCGCTGAGCTGGCTGTCCGGACCCGTTGTTCGACGTCGCGTCGAGGTGAGCTCGCCGAGGCCCTGGCCGACGGCGAGGTGATCAAGGCATTCGCGTTCCGCGGGTCCATGCACTATCTCTCTCCCGAGGAGGGCGGTATGTACCTGGCCATCCGATCGGCCGGCCGGCAGTGGGAGCTGCCGAGTTGGGTGGACTACTACCGGCTCGCTCCCTCGGCCTGGCCGGACCTCCGGGCGGCGGTGCGCGCGGCCCTGAGCGACGGACCGTTGACCGTCGTCGAGCTAGGGCAGGCGCTGTCGAGGTATCGCGCGTTTCGGCACCTGAAGCCGGTCTTCGATGAGGGCGCGGGAACGCTGATCAAGCCGTTGTCCTGGCTGGGGGATCTGAGCCTTGGCCCGCCGCGAGACGGACGGAGCACCTTGCAGCGCCTGGACAGCAATCCGAGGTGGCGGGGCATCCCCGACCTCGACGAAGCGGGACCGCGTGCCGTCTTGGCGTACTTCCGGACGTATGGGCCGGCGACGATCGACAACCTCCACTATTGGCTTGGCAACTGCCTGAGCGCAGGACGCAGGCGGCTCGATTCCTGGTTCGAGGGGCTCGGCGACCGGCTGGTCGCGGTCGACGTCGAGGGCAGCGTGGCGTATGTCGCGCGCGAGGATGTCGGCGCCCTCGAGGCCACGCATCCGTCGGAGGCGGTGCGATTCCTCCCTGGGCACGACCAGTGGGTGATGGGTCCTGGCACCAAGGACGCCCACGTCACTCCGTCGACGCGGCGAGACCTCATGACGCGCAAGGCCAACCCGGTGATCGCCGGCGGTGTTGTGTGCGGAACATGGGCTCGAAAGGGCGACGAGGTGACGGTCACCTGGCTCGACGCGCGACGCCGACCCCGGAAGGCGATCGAGCGGGAAACCGCCCGCTTGGCAGCCGTCCTCGACAGGGACCTGCGCCTGACCCTGGCCTCGTAGCTGGCCACCGACGTGACGCAGTGGCGTGTCCGTCACTTTAGAGTGGCGTCGGCAGCACCATTCGTATGATCAAACGATCCCCAGCGCGAAGGTCGCGACGCAAACTCACACTGTCCACTTACATGAAGATCAAACGTCCTCAATTCGGCATGAGCGCGCGGTTCGCCGCAGATGTGCGCACGTGATCATGGTCTAGTCTCATGCCAGTCCAGCGGGCCTGGGCGTGCCAAAGGCGAGGGCCAGGATACCGTGCCTGCGGTGTGCCTCGAACCGCGTTACCGGAGGAGTCGATGCTGCGATGACGGCAGGGCGACCGATGCCCACGCAGGACGAGGTGCTCGGATACTTCAACACGCTGTCGAACTGGGGACGGTGG
>JAHRHA010000028.1 GCA_020027875.1 Micromonosporaceae bacterium
CCTGACCCGGGCGGTCAGGCGAGGAAGACCCGCTCAGCAGCGGCGCGGGCGCGGCGCGCCGTGCGGAGGTAGTCGTCGAGGAACTCGCCAGGTTCGGTACGGGCTGGACGCCCGAGTGCGCGGGCCACTCCGGCGAGTTCCGTGCCCTGCCGCGGCAACTGGTCGCTCGGCCGACCTCGAACGAGCATAAGAGCGTTGCGCACCTGGGTCGCCATGACCCAGCCTCGGGCGAGAAACACGGCGTCCATTTTGGAGACGAGACCGGCGTCTCGCGCCGCGGCGAGGGCATCGAGCGTGCGGGGGGTGCGCAGGCCCGCGACGGCGTGGCCGTGGCGCAGCTGCAGCAGCTGAACCGCCCACTCCACATCGGCCAGTCCACCGCGGCCGAGCTTGGCGTGGGTGGCTGGGTCGGCGCCGCGCGGCAACCGCTCCGTGTCCACGCGCGCTTTGATCCGTCGGATCTCGGTGATCTGCTCTGGGGTGAGCCCGTGCTCGGGGTAACGCACCCGGTCGGCGAGCTCCAGGAACCGCGTGCCCAGGTGATCATCACCACACACGAATCGGGCCCGCAGCAGCGCCTGTGCCTCCCACGTCTTGGACCAGTCGGCGTAGTAGCGCTCGTACGCGGCGAGGCTGCGCACCAGGGGACCCTGCCGTCCCTCCGGGCGCAGGTCCGCGTCGATGCCAAGGGGCGGCTCGGGCGAAGGTGCCGAGAGCAGCCGGCGCAGCTCCTCGGCGATCTGATGGGCCGTTGCGCTCGCGGCGTCCTCTGCGACACCGGGCGGCGGCTCGTAGACGAAGAGCACATCCGCGTCGGAGGAGTAGCTCAGCTCCGACCCGCCCAGTCGCCCCATGCCGATGATGGCGAAGGCCATACCGGGCGCACCAACCCGCGCGTGGGCCGCGCGGAGCGCGGCGCCAAGGGTGGCATCGGTGACGTCAGCGAGTGCCTGACCGACACCGACGGCGTCGAGCCGCCCGCCCGCCGGGGCGACACCGTCCGGCACCGCACCGAGCACATCCGCACAGGCGATGCGGAAGAGCTCCCGGCGGCGCAGCGCCCGTACCGCCTGCACCGCGGCGCCGGCACCACCACGCCAGCCATTTTGACCGACGACACCGTGCCGGTCCACCGCCGCAGTGAAGCCATCCACAAGGGATGCTCTGGTTCGGGCCACCAACTCGGCGTCGTCGGCAATCAGACGTAGCGCTTCCGGATCTCGTACGAGCAGATCGGCGACATAGCGCGACAGGCCGAGCAGCCGGGCCAGGCGCAGCGCCACAGTTCCCTCGTCGCGCAGGAGGCGGAGGAACCATGGTGTGGGACCCAACGCGTCAGAGACCTGCCGGTATGCGAGCAGCCCCCGGTCGGGCTCCGGTGCGTCGGCGAACTCGTCGAGCAGCACCGGCAACAGGGTGTGTTGGATGGCGGCGTAGCGCGAGACGCCACCGGTCAACGCCTGGAGGTGCCGCAACGCCCCGGCCGGGTCGCGGAAACCGAGAATCTCCAGCCGCTGCCCGGCCGCCTCGGGGGTCAGGCGCAGCGCCTCACTCGGCACTCTGGCGACTGCCTCCACCAGCGGCCGGTACACCAGCTTCGCGTGCAGGCGCCGCACCTCCTGAGCATGGGTGAGCCATGCTGCGCGGAACGACTCGACCGCGTCCCGGCGGGCATCCGCTCGGAAGCCCACCGCTTGGGCGAGCCAGCGCAGCGCGGCGGCGCCATCGGGGGTCTTACCGTCAGGCACCGTGTGGGTGCGCCGAAGGCGCTGCAACTGCAGTCGGTGCTCGACAGTGCGAAGGAACCGGTACGCCTCAGCGAGCGCCTCACCATCGTGGCGGCCGACGTAGCCACGCTGTGTCAACGCCCCCAAGGCGTCCAGTGTGGACGCTGATCGAAGCTCCTCGTCGCCCCGCCCGTGCACGAGCTGCAGCAGCTGGACAGCGAACTCGATGTCACGCAGCCCACCAGGTCCGCGCTTGATCTCGCGGTCACGCTCCTTGGCGGGGACATTCTCAATGATGCGGCGCCGCATCGCCCGAACGTCCTCCACTGCCTCCGGGCGCTCGGCGGCGTGCCAGATCAGCGGTTGGAGCGCCGCGAACCACTCCTCGCCCAGCGCCAGGTCTCCTGCGGCGGGTCGAGCCTTGAGCAGCGCCTGGAACTCCCATGTGCGGGCCCACCGCTTGTAGTAGGCGACATGCGAGGCGAGCGTGCGCACCAGCGGACCCTGGCTGCCCTCCGGGCGCAGATTCGCGTCCACCGGCCACGCGGCCTGGCCGCAGACCTGCATCATCCGAGCGGCGATCACCTGTGCGTCGGCTAGGTCCTCATCGCCCGCGCAGACGAAGATGACATCGACGTCGCTGACATAGTTCAGCTCGCGACCGCCGCATTTGCCCATCGCGACCACGGCCAGCCGCGGCGTTGCCCCGCGCTCCGACTCGGCCAGTTGGAGCGCTGCGGCCATGGTAGCGTCCGCCAACCGGGCCAGCCGGTCCATCGTCTGCTCCACGCTGGCGATGTGGGTCAGGTCCGCCGCCGCGACACGCAGGAGCGCGCTGCGGTAGGCCGACCGCAACGCCGCGGGAGAGTCGGTGGGCGCACCCTCGAACGGGTCGGAGCCGTCGGTGGTATTGGCGAGGGCGGTCCACCGGCCGGGGTTGGCCACCAGATCGTCGCCGAGCGCGGTCGAGGCACCGAGCACCGCGGCGAGACGAGCTCTCAGCTCGGGGTCGGCCCGCATCGCCGCGACCGGCTCCGCCTCCTCTCCCGTCGATCTAGGGCTAAGTCGTGTGCTTTGATCTCCAATCACGCGACTACGCCCCAGATCGACGGGAGCGGACGGGGGGCCGGGGGCGGAGGGGGCGGCGGACGGGGCGCGGCGGGCGGCCTCGGCGACGCGATGTAGCTGGCGCAGCGCCAGGTCCGGATCGGCGGCGGCCGCCAGCGCAGCCAGGACGTCGGCGGCCGAGTCGTCGACGGGTCGCTGCTCCCCGTCATGCCACAGCCCAAGACCCCCTGGCGGCGCACCGAGCAGGCTCGCCGCGGCGACGGCGTCGGTAAAGCCGAAGCGGGCCAGTCGACCCGTCGCGCTCGTCGGCCGGCTCATGCGTTAGTGGCCCAACAGGGGAAGCTCTCGCCCCGGCGCCGGGCCAAGCGGCTCGGCCCGCGAGAGGTCGCCCCGGGCAAGTGCGGCGAAACGGGTAGCGAAGGGCTGCCATACCTCGAACACGTCGTCCATCACAGCATCGACGCCGGCCACGACGGCCTCCGCCGTCGTGCCCAGCGCGTCGAGGTCGGGCCCACTCGTCGACGCCCAGTCGGCGATCATTGCGGTGTCGCACTCGATGTGAAACTGAAGCCCCCAGGCGCACTCACCGATGCGGAACGCCTGGTTCTGGTAGTTGGTCGACGCCGCGAGCAGCACCGCGCCGACGGGCAGCTCGGTCACCTCGTCATGGTGCCATTGGATGACATCCGGGAGCATCGGCAGCGGCCCGAAGAGCGGATCCCGTTCGGCGACGTCGCGCTTGGCGACGAGGTGTGCGCCGATCTCCGGGCCCGCCGCGGCGGGCTCCACCGTGCCCGCGTGCGCCACGGCCAGCAGCTGGGCGCCGAGGCATACGCCGAGTGTGGGCACCCCACCCCGTACCGCCTTGCGCAGCAGCGACTCCAGCTCGCCGAACCACGGCGCTGCCGGCTCGGCGTCGGAGGCGGAAAAGGCATGCTGCTCACCGCCGAGGACGACAAGCGCGGCATAGCCCCGCAGGTCTGCGGGGAGCGGGCGTCCCGCGTGCGCCCGGATGACCTCCAGCGACAGGCCGGCGGCCGCGAGCCACTCCCCCAACCGGCGCGGATCGTCGGTCGGGTCGTTCTCGATCACGAGGCAGCGATACGTTTGGCCCACCCGGCCAGGCTACTGTCCTTCACCGGATGGTCAGGCCGCCGGCCTGCGTCAATGAGGGCAGGCCGAGGGCGCGGCCGCGTCGTCCCTGTCGCCGGCCGCGCCCTGGCCGCTTCCCGCACGGCGGTGAGGGGTACCGCCGCGCCGACTTCCGACCCTAGGTAGCGGGTCGGCCCGTGGCTACCACGATGGTTGTGCCGGGCCGGCGAATCCTTGCGTATGTGGGGCGTCGACCCTTCGTCGTCTAGGCTCGGCGGCCGTGGACCAGCACAGCCCGCTTCGGCCGCACGTTCTGCGCCCCGACGACCTCGTCATGCTTGTCTCGCCGTCAGGACCGACCCGGTCCGAACGGGTGGGCCGGGGGGTAGAGCTGCTGAACCATTGGGGCCTTCGGGTGAAGCTCGCCCCCAATGTCTATGGGCGAACCGGTTACCTCGCCGGCACCGACGACCAGCGCCTCGCCGACCTCAACTTGGCCCTGCGCGACCCCGACGTCCGGGGCGTCCTGTGCACCCGCGGCGGCTACGGCGTGCAGCGCATCGTTGACGGAGTCGACCTTGCCGCCGTTCTTGCCGACCCCAAGGTGGTTGTCGGGTTCTCCGACATCACCGCGCTGCAGCTCGCGCTGTGGCGGGGGGCCCGGCTCGCGACCGTACACGGGCCGGGTGCTGCCTGGCTCGACGAGCGCACCGGCCCCGGGGCGGCAGAGTCACTGCAGCGAGCAGTGATGACGGTGGAGCCTGTGGTCGTGACCGCCCGCGAGAACGAGGAGACATCCCCCGTACGACTCGGCGCGGCGCACGGGCCGGTCACCGGCACCCTGATCGGGGGGAACCTGTGCCTGCTGTCCGCATCGGTGGGCACGATCGACGTGCCCGACCTACACGGCGCGATTCTGCTGGTAGAGGAGGTGGGCGAGCCGCCGTACAAGGTGGACCGAATGCTCGTACATTTGCTGCGGTCCGGAACCCTCGACGGCCTGGCCGGTGTAGCCGTGGGCCAGTTCACCCACTGCGCGGACGAGTGGTCCACCACCATCGTCGACGTCTTGACCGAGCACCTCGGCGCTCTCGACGTGCCGGTCCTCGGTGGCCTTCCCGTGGGGCACGGGCGCGACCAGCTCTCCGTTCCGCTCGGCGTACCCGCGACTCTCGACGTCGCGGCCGGCACACTCACCGCACAACCCGCCGTCCGCGCCTAGCCGCGCCGAGCCGTCCCGGTGCGACCCCCCGTCGATCATGAGCTGACCGTCGCGAAATGGCGTCGATCATGACCTCCAGGTCATGATCGACGGGAGGTTGGGGGTTTAGAGGGAGCCGAGGTAGCGCTGGCGCTCGTACGGGGTGACCACCCTGCGGTAGTCCTCCCACTCGGAGCGCTTGTTGCGCAGGAAGAAGTCGAAGACGTGCTCGCCGAGCACCTCGGCGACTAGCTCCGATCTCGCCATGACGTCAATCGCCTCGGCCAGATTCTCGGGCAGCGACTCGTAGCCCATCGCCTGGCGCTCGGCGCCCGACAGCGACCACACGTCGTCCTCGGCGCCGGCGGGAAGCTCGTACCCCTCCTCGATCCCCTTCAGGCCGGCGCCGAGCATCACGGCGAAGGCGAGGTAGGGATTGCACGCACTGTCGAGCGAGCGGACCTCGACCCGCGCGGAGTTCGGTTTCCCGTACGCCGGCACGCGGACCAACGCCGACCGGTTGAGGTGACCCCAGCAGACGTACGCCGGCGCCTCGGTGATTCGATCCGGCAGCGCCTGCGGGAAGAGACGCTTGTACGAGTTGACCCACTGGTTCGTGACGGCGGTGTACTCCCGGGCGTGCAACAGCAGGCCGGCGATGAACGCCTGGGCCACCTTAGAGAACTTCATGGCGTCGCTCGCGTCGTGAAACGCATTGCGTTCGCCCTCGAACAACGATAGATGCGTATGCATGCCGCTGCCCGGCTGGTCGGTGAACGGCTTCGGCATGAACGTCGCGAGCACGTTGTTGGAGAGCCCGACCTCCTTGACCACATGCCGGAAGGTCATGATGTTGTCGGCCGTGGTCAGGGCGTCGGCGTAGCGCAGGTCGATCTCCTGCTGGCCCGGCGCGACCTCGTGGTGGCTGAACTCGACCGAGATCCCGATCCGCTCGAGCGCCAGCACGGCCTGACGCCGGAAGTCGCGGGCGACCGCGTGGGTCGTGTGGTCGAAATAGCCACCCGAGTCGACCGGCTTCGGCACATCACCGTTGGCCGGGGCGCCCTCGAGCAGGAAGAACTCGATTTCGGGGTGGGTATAGAAGGTAAAGCCCTTCTCCGCCGCGCGCGACAGGGCTCGGCGTAGCACGTGACGCGGGTCGGCCCACGACGGCGAACCGTCGGGCAGCAGGATGTCGCAGAACATCCGAGCGCTCTCGCCGCTGACCCCGCCCTCGAAGGGGAAGACCTGGAACGTCGTCGGGTCCGGCATCGCGACCATGTCCGACTCGTAGACGCGGGCGAATCCCTCGATTGCCGAGCCATCGAATCCGATGCCCTCCTCGAAGGCGGCCTCAAGCTCCGCCGGCGCCACCGACACGCTCTTAAGCGTGCCGAGGACGTCCGTGAACCACAGCCGTACGAAGCGGATGTCCCGCTCCTCCAGCGTCCGGAGCACGAACTCCTGCTGACGGTCCATGCGGTCACTCCCGTTAGCCGACGCTACTCGTCCGTAGCCACCGGGGCCGGCGCGGCCCAGGCGACGCTCACCGAGCGAGTCTTAACCCACCTTGTTACGGGTACGTTACGCGACCGGGCGTGTCGCCGGACGCGCCTACTTCCCCGGACAGCATTGACACTCCTATCATCGTGGCACATCCCGATCTACCGTCCTGGGGAGGAGTACCGGTGGAGAACCAGCAACCGCAGATCCCGCCGATCGCGGCATCGTCGCCGCCGACGAGCGCGGCGCCCGTGGCGAACTCGGTGCCGATGGCGACCACGATGGCAAGGCCGCTGACGACCGCATCGCCAGCGACACCGGCATCGCCAGCGACACCGGCGACGACCGGCCCGTCTCTGCCGTCGGCGCTATCGACGCCGACGACGGGTGAGTGGCCGGCGGTGCCGCCCGCACCGGCGCCCATCAAGCCGCCGTCACCGGTCGCCGCACCGGAGCCGCTGCTCATCAAGCCAACCGCGCCCGACAACGTCACCCCTGTAGCCGACACTGCCACGGTTGCCTTTGACGCGCCGGCGGCGCTGATCGGCGCCATCGAGGTCGACGACGACTCACCGACCATGACGATCGCCGTCGGGCCGCCCGTACCCGAGCCTGGCCTTCTGGCCCCGCCGCGTCGGCCCACACGTCCTGCGGCCGGGCCGGCGGCCGCACCGGCGCCCGGGGCCGCCCCGGCCGCGGAGGAGTCACCGCTCGCCCAGCTCCAACGGTCGGTGCGGCGACAGCAGACCTACGCGCGCAATCCACGCGAGGACCTCGTGTGGCAGCCGAGGTTCGCCTACACCTCGGCGCTGCTCATCCTGCTCGCGCTCACGGTCGTCTCGCTTCCGTTGTGGATCGTGCTCTACCGGATCTCCGGGCCCGCGGCCAACAACGGCGCTGGCCCGGCTGTTGCGGACCTGGTCGCGCTCTGCATGATGCTGATGGGTGGCTTCCTCACCGGGGCGGCGGCCTGGGTGATCATCATCGAGATGCGTGGTCGCGTGCGGATGGTCGACACGCTGGCGAAGACCGGCGAGCGCGAGGCGATGATTGCACCCGCCGCACCCGAGATTCCTGTGCTGGATGCGCCGCTCGACCGTATGCTGGCCGAGCCGATCGGGACCGTTCGGGTGGCCGACCGGATAGATCCCGTCCCGTGGGAGGCCGGGTCGACCCCGCCAGCGAGCCCTCCGTCCATCGCGGCCCGCGCGGAGGCGCAGCAGGTCAGCGCGGCGGCCACCCTGGAGGCGTCGAGCAAGCTACTGAGCTCGTTCAGCAGCGTGCTCAAGTCGTTCGGACAGTTGCACGCTCAGGTGGCTATGCTCGCCGTCGCGCTGGCCCTCTTCGTGGGCGCGACCGTTCTCAGCCTGCATTGACACACCACTGACTCCGAGATCACATCGGCCGACCTGCTCAGCGACGGCGAGGTGCGCGACAATAGACGTATGCCCACCCTGCGCATCGCCTTGGCCCAGGTCGATCCGACCGTCGGCGACCTCGCTGGCAACGTCGCGCTCGTGCGCGGCTGGACCCGCAAGGCCGCGGAATCGGGCGCGCACCTCGTCGCCTTCCCGGAGATGGTGCTCACCGGCTACCCGGTCGAGGACCTCGTGTTCCGCGAGTCCTTTGTGGCCGCGTCGAGGGCTGCCCTCGCGTCGCTCGCCGCGGGCCTGGCCGAGGACGGGCTCGGCTCGACCGCGGTGCTCGTCGGCTACCTCGACGCCGATGGGAAGGCGCGGATCAGCTCAGAGGCCACCCCCGGCCGCGGGCCGCGCAACGCGCTCGCCGTGCTGCACTCGGGGCGCGTCGTCGCGACGTACTTCAAGCACCACTTGCCCAACTACGGTGTCTTCGACGAGGACCGTTACTTCGTGCCGGGTGACACGCTGCAGGTCATACGCCTGGGTGGGGTCGACGTCGCGCTGACCATCTGCGAGGACATCTGGCAGGCCGGTGGGCCCTTCGCCGTCGCCGCGCGCGCCAAGGTCGGGCTGGTTGTCAACATCAACGGGTCGCCGTACGAGCTCGACAAGGACGACGTCCGGCTGCCACTGGTCCAGCGGCGGGCCGTCGAGGCGGGCGCCGCCGTCGCGTACGTCAACATGATCGGTGGCCAGGACGAGCTGGTCTTCGACGGCGACTCGATGGTCGTGGCCGCGGACGGGACGCTGCTCGCCCGGGCCACCCAGTTCGCCGAGGAACTCCTCCTCGTCGACCTCGACCTGCCGGCAGCCGTGGACGAGCCCTTGCCCAAGTCCAAGCGGGGCCAGATGCGCATCGCCCGCACCGAAATCGCCGGCGAATTCGCCTCGCTGCATGGCGTCGCGGCCCGGGGCGCCATCTCGCCGCGGGTCACCGACGAGGCCGAGGTGTGGCGGGCGCTGGTGCTCGGGCTCCGCGACTACGTCCGGAAAAATGGCTTCCGGTCCGTCATTGTGGCCGTGTCCGGTGGGATCGACTCTGCGGTCGTCGCTGCGATCGCCGTCGACGCGCTCGGCCCGAACCAGGTGTATGGCGTCTCGATGCCCTCCGACTACTCCTCCGAGCACTCGAAGGATGACGCGGCGGACATGGCCAAGCGCACCGGGCTGCACTATCTCGTTGAGCCGATCCAGCCGATGGTTGACGCGTTCCTGTCCAACATCGCGCTCTCCGGTCTCGCGGTGGAGAACCTCCAGGCCCGGGTTCGCGGAGTCATCCTGATGGCGCTGTCCAACCAGGACAACCACCTGGTGCTGACCACGGGGAACAAGAGCGAGCTGGCGGTGGGGTACTCGACCCTCTACGGCGACTCGGTCGGCGGCTTCAACCCGCTCAAGGACGTGCCGAAGACGCTCGTCTGGCGGCTGGCGAAGTGGCGCAACGCCGAGGCGGCCCGGCGTGGCGAGGTACCCCCGATTCCAGAGAACTCGATCACCAAACCGCCCAGCGCCGAGCTGCGGCCGGGTCAGCTGGACAGCGACTCCTTGCCCGACTACGAGGAGCTGGACGCCATCCTCGCCGGCTATGTCGACGGCGACCTCGGCCGCGATGGTCTCCTGGTGGCCGGACATGACCCGGTGCTGGTCGACCGGGTGCTGCGCATGGTCGACACCGCTGAGTACAAGCGCCGCCAGTCGGCTCCCGGCCCGAAGATCTCCATCAAGGCGTTCGGTCGCGACCGCCGTCTCCCGATCACCAACCGGTTCAAGGGTTAGCACTTGATCGGCGGCGTGTGACAAGTTCCGCGCGCCTCGTGTGTGCACGACCGGCCGGTGAGACGATGCGAAGGAGCCCGGGGACCGCACCTGCGCGGCCTCGAGGACAGCGAGGAGACAACGATGTCGGCTGAGTCCCGCGAGAAGACCCCAGAGGTTGCCTCGCTCTATGGAGGCCCGCCTACCAAGCGGGTACGGACCCGCGACCTGCTCGCCGCCAAGGATCGCGGCGAGAGATGGGCGATGCTCACGAGCTACGACCAGTACACCGCCGGGATCTTCGATGCGGCCGGGATCCCGGTGCTGCTCGTGGGGGATTCGGCCGCGAACAACGTCTACGGTCACGAGACGACCCTGCCCGTCACCGTGGACGAGCTGCTCCCGCTCATCAAGGCCGTGGTACGGACAACCAGGCGAGCCCTGGTCATCGGCGACATGCCGTTCGGCTCGTACGAGGAAGGCCCGACCCAGGCGCTGCGGACCGCCGTCCGGTTCATGAAGGAGGGCGGCTGCCACGCAGTCAAACTCGAGGGCGGGCGCCGCTGCGCCCCGCAAATCGCCGCGATGACGGCGGCCGGGATCCCGGTGATGGCGCACATTGGTTTCACCCCGCAGAGCGAGCACACGCTCGGCGGCTACCGGGTTCAGGGGCGGGGCGAGGCCGCCGATGAGGTGTTGGCCGACGCGCACGCCGTCACCGACGCGGGCGCGTTCGCGGTCGTGCTTGAGATGGTGCCGGGCGAGGTGTCCAAGCGCATCACGCACGAGGTGCCGATCCCCACGGTGGGGATCGGTGCGGGACCCGACACCGACGCCCAGGTCCTGGTGTGGCAGGACATGGCCGGGCTACGCAGCGGAAAGACACCACGCTTCGTCAAGCGCTACGCCGACCTGGCGACGGTGCTCTCCGACGCCACCCGAGCGTTCGCCGAGGAGGTTCGCGACGGGTCCTTCCCCGCCGCCGAGCACACCTTCTGATCCCGACCGATCACATGGCAAGTTGGCGCTCCAGCAACGACCGGGCCTCGACGAGAGACGGACCGTACCAGGTGAGGTGGCGACCGGAGACGAACGCGCACCCGACGCCGGGAAACGACTCCGGGCCGTCGTCGGACGAGAACGCGTACGGCTCATCGGGCAGCACAACGAGGTCCGGCCCCGCCGCCCGTATCTGGTCGAGGCTCGGCCGCGGGTAACGTTCGTCCGCGTCGGCGTACAGGTTCGTCACGCCCAGGCGCGTGAGTACGTCGCCGGCGAAGGTGCCCGATCCGAGCACGACCCACGGGCGCCGCCACACCGGGATGACGGCCCTTCGGGCGTACCGGGTCCTGCGTGGCTCGGCCCACGCCGTCTTGGCCTCGTCCAGCCACGCTGGGACTGTCGTCTCGAGAGCGGCGAACATCCGTCGCAGCGATACGAACGCCTCGTCGAGGGTGCGCGGGTACGTGACCCAGACGGGCACGCCGGCCGCCCTCAGGGCAGCTACATCCTCGCGCCGGTTCTCCTCGGCGTTGGCCAGCACCAGGTCGGATCCCAGAGCGAGCACAGCGTCCAGAGACGGCCATTTGGTGCCGCCGACGCGGCGCACGTCGAGGTCGCTCGGGTGGGTGCAGTAGTCCGTGGCCCCGACGAGCAGACCGGGTGCGCTGGCGGCAACGGCCTCGGTCAACGACGGCACGAGGGACACGACCCGCGTGGGCGGCGCGGCGGACTCCAGCGGCGTACCGAGGTCGTCGGTGAGTGTCATCGCTATAGGTAGGTGATGCGCAGGCCAGAGTGCGCCTTGTAGCGACGGTTGATGGCGATGAGGTTAGCGGTGAGGGCCTCGACCTGACCCGCGTTGCGGAGCCGGCCAGCATGGATTCCGCGCATCCCCTCGATTTGCCCGGCGAGCGCCATCACGACGGCAACGGCGTCCCGGTCATCCCCAAGCACGAGCACATCCAGCTCGATGCGCTCGATCGTCGGCTCGGCGAGCAGGGACGCGCTGACATGGTGGAAGGCGGCGCACACGCGCGACTCGGGCAGCAGCGACTCGGTCTGCTCCGCGGCGCTGCCCTCGGGTACCCGCAGCGCGTAGGGACCCTTGGCGTCGAAGCCGAGCGGGTTGACGCAGTCCACGACGATCTTTCCGGCGAGCGGATGTCGCAATGACGCCACGGTCTCCGCGTGGCCCTCCCACGGCACGGCGACGATGACGACGTCCGCCCCCAGCGCCGCGTCACCGTTGGCACCGCCGGACACCTGGCCTCGGGCACCGTCCAGTGCCGCGATCCCGGCCGCCGCCGCGGCACCGCGTTCAGCGCTGCGCGAGCCGACCAACACCCGCTGTCCCGCGCGGGCGAACCGATACGCGAGACCTCGCCCCTGATCGCCGGTTCCGCCCAGAATGCCCACGGTCAGACCGCCTACGTGGGGCAACGTGCTCAAGTCGAACGCCATGTCGGTCATCCTCGCAAACTGCCGCCGCCAACTCGCGCCGATCATGACCTGGAGGTCATGATCGGCGGGTTTTCACGACGGTCAGCTCATGATCACGGGGATCTTGGGATTGCCTCGAAGGCCACGGTTCGCCGTTGCGGGTCGGCCTTGACCAGGCGCACGCGGATTCGTTCGCCCAACGGCAGACTCCCCTCACACCGAGCTCGGACGGGTGGGTCGTCGATCGCGACGGTGCCAGCTGGCGGGCGCCACTCGCCGCCGCTGTTCTTCGTGCCCGCGCGTTGCGGGCGTGCCCGGTCCACGTCGACCACGGCTGCATCGAACTCCTCGCCGATGCGGTCGGCGAGGAGCACCGCCTCGGCGAGGTCAATCGCGCCGCGCTCGGCCGCCGACGCACGCCGGTCGGACGTCGCCATCACCCCGGGCAGTAGTGGCAGAGCCTGGCGCACCCAGTCGGGAACTTCGCGGCCATCGGCGAGGCTGAGGCATACCTCGGTCGCGTACCGGTCGGCGAGGCGGCGCAGCGGCGCAGTCACGTGTGCGTAGGGCGCGGCGACGGCACCGTGGCCCGGATCGGCTGGCGCCTCGCCCTCGAATGGGGTGTAGCCGGCACCGCGCATGAGTTCGGCCGCCTGGTCCACCAGGGCGGCGCCGCGTGCGCTGGCCGGGTCGATGGTGGCGATGACCTGTCCGGCGGTGGCGCCGTCGGGCCATTCGATGCCAAGACCTGCTGCGACCTTCCGCAGCGTCGTGACCGCATCAGGTCGGGGCGCGGGCATGGTACGAAGCAGGCCCAGCTTCCCCTTGAGCATGATGGCAGCGGCGGCCATCCCAGTGAGGAGGGAGATCTGCGCGTTCCACTCCTCCGCCGGGACGCCGGCACGCAGCACGAGTCGCCAGCGCCCACCGTCGTGCCTGTCGCCCGGTTCAATCTCCTGCTCTGGGATGGGCAGATTGATCGCGCCCCGGGCGAGGCCGCGGGCGATGAGGATCTTGCCGATCTCGGGCAGCAGCGCGATGGCCTCGTCGAGAGTGTCCGCGTCCGCCGAGGCCTGCACACCGGCGTAGTCGAGCTTGGCCCGACTACGGACGACGGCTCGCTCGAGCCGGATCTCCGTGGTCGCGCCGTCAACATCGACGTCAATCGTCCACAGTGCCGCCGGGCGCGTCTCGCCGGGCAAGAGGCTACCGGCGCCTTCGGAGAGCGACTCCGGATGCAGCGGCACCTTGCCGTCCGGCAGGTAGACCGTCTGGCCCCGCCGCCACGTCTCGGCTTCCAGCTCCCCGCCGTTCGGCACAAAGGCCGTCACGTCGGCGATCGCGTAGAACACGCGATACCCACCTGGCCTACGGTGCAGGCACACGGCCTGGTCCAGATCACGCGACGTGGCCGGGTCGATCGTGACGAACGGGATGTCCGTGCGATCGGTGGCCGCGCGTGAGGCCGCCTCTTTGGTCAGGTCGGCCATAACTTGGACGGCAGCTTCGTCTGCCTCGCGCTGCGCCGCGAGCGGAAACTGTGTGGGCAGTTCCAGCTCGCGGCGCAGGCTGGCGAAGTCGATGCGGGGGGCTCTGACAAGTCGAGTGACCACGTCACCCTTCTTACCAGTGCCCCCCGCATCCTCACCTCATGGATCGGGTCGCCCGCGCGGTGGGACGCCGAGCCTACTTGGCTGCGGTGCGCCGGGCGGTCGTGCGGGTAGCGGTGCCCTTACGGGCGGCCGGTGCCTTGGCGACGGCGGCCGTGGAGGTGCGGGTGGTCGCCCGCGCTGCCGTGGTCCTCTTCGCCGTGGTCTTCTTCGCCGCGGTCTTCTTGGCGGCCGTCTTCTTGGCGACCGTTGTGGTCCTCTTGGCCGGGGCGGTCTTCTTGGCGGCGGTCGCCTTCGTCGCGGCCTTCTTCGCCGGCGCCTTCTTGGCGGCAGTCGCCTTCCTGGCGGCGGTCACCTTCGTCGCGGCCTTCTTCGCCGGCGCCTTCTTGGCGGCAGTCGTCTTCTTGGCGGCCGTCGCCCGTGTGGTGGTCTTCTTCGCCACGGTGGTCGTCTTCTTCGCCGGCGCCTTCTTAGCCGTCGTCTTGGTGGTCCTCGCCGCGGCGGTGACCGTCCTCTTGGCGGGCGTCGACTTGGCGGCGGCCCGCGTGCTCTTCGCCGTCGCCGGCTTGGCGGCAGCGGTCTTGCTGGCAGCCGCGCGCTTCGCGGCCGGTCGGGTGGTGGCCTTAGCGTCGGCCATTGTTGCCTCCTCGGGCATCTGGATTTGGTTGGTTTGTGCTCGCTTCACTTGAGCGACGCATGTCGCGTTAGCGGTCTGGGTGGGTGGTCACGGCTTCTCGCCTGTCCACCGCGCGTCTTCGGCATCCCACTGCTCGTTGCGCTCCGCCACCCTGGTCAGTGCCTGCTCCGCCTCGGCCGGGGTTTCATAGGGTCCCATCGTCCTCGACGCGGGGCACACCTCGTTGTCGGTCTCGACCCGGTTGTGCCTCAGGCACCAGTAGTACGGTCCACCTCCGCTGTTGCTCATGACATCACTGTGCACTGTGTTTCGCTCAAGTGCGAGCGTTTCGACGAAAAACTCGTACGACTTCCACTGTAGACGGTATCAGGCCGGAACCGCGCTGAGGGTCCTCAACAGCCCACAATGGTCGGAAGTCATTGTGCACACATGCAATGAGTCATTCAAGTGGCAACGCTCGAGAATGTGTCGGCGATTACCGTCGCGCGCCGTCGCGACATTAGCAACACCGGCAACCAACCCGCTGAAAGCCTTGCGCTGCAACGGAGTTCTCGACTCGTGGCGCGAAGCAACGTCGTACGCGCCGTGAGAATTTTTTTTTGCTATCGGCCCGCCTTTCGTGTCGCCCGCGGCCTCGCGTGGCGCCTCTATCGGGCGATCCTCTGCGCTCACTCGGTAGCTGGACGCGCGCTATGCCTCCCCACCGACACCTTCACGTTGATGTCCACGGCGACCACGAGCTAGCTCCACCGGCCCAACGGCGACCGCATCGACGCCAACCTGCCGGCATTCGTGCGGCGTCCTACGTCGAAATCCAGGCGTCGCCGACGAAGGGCTGAGTTCGACGCGAAGTCATAGTTCACGGTGTGCGGCAACGATGTTCAGCGGTGAGCGTCGCCATTGCACCCCACCCTGACGCACGCCCCATGCGTCGCAACAGTCCCGTCGCTATCGCATGTGGTGCCACCGTTCTCGTGGCCGCACCGCGGTCGACCCTTATGGCCCTTGTACGGGGCCGGGGAGGTCGCCTAGCGTACTGCGCCCACCCAGGGAGGCACGCGTGACCTGTCCGAGCTATAGCACCGCCGTACCCGCCGCCAGCCGACGGTGCGCGCACTGCGAGGAGATGCTCGCCTTCGCCGTACCCGCATCCGCTCGGCCGGCGCCTAGCGGTCTACTGCCGTACGTGCGCCTTCGTAGCGGTCGCGCCCTGGGCCTCGCCGCAGTGGTCAGTGTGGGTGTCGCTGCGCGCGTATCCCACCCACCGTGCCAGCCTGATCGTCAGCGGCCTCAGTAGTTATCCTCCCAGCGACCGATGACGGCGGTAGCGTCCAATTCCTCGCTGTGGACCACACGCGATGCCAGCCCGTTGCGACTCATATCGTCGCGGGCCAGCGATGATTGAGCCGCGCTGGTCTCTACGAGGAGGTGGCCACCCGGCGCCAACCAGGCCGTCGCGGCTGAGGCGACGCGTCTGAACATGTCCAGGCCATCGGGTCCGCCATCCAGAGCGACCCGCGGCTCGTACAACCGGGCCTCCGGGGGCAGCAACGAAACCTCGCCCGTCGGCACATATGGCACGTTCGCCACGAGGACGTCGACGCGACCCCGCAGACCCGGGGGCAGCGGTGTGTAGAGGTCACCCTTGAAGACCTCCGCGCCGACAGGGCTCAGGTTGCGGCGCGCGCACTGCACTGCTGCGGGATCTATGTCGACGGCGAAGAGCCGGGCCCCGTGGATGGCAGCGGCGATCGCGGCACCCACCGCGCCCGAGCCGCAGCATAAGTCCACGACCGTCGCGCCCGGAGGCGCCACCTTCGAGGCGTGCCGGACGAGCAGTTCGGTGCGATGCCTGGGTACGAAGACGCCGGGGTCGACCTCGACCCGCAGGTCGCAGAATTGTGCCCAGCCCACGATGTGTTCTAGCGGTTCGCCGCTGGTTCGACGCTCAACCATCGTCTTCAGGTTCTGCGGTGTCGCTGCGCTGGCGATGAGTAGATCGGCCTCTCCTTCGGCGAAGACGCAGCCAGCCGCGCGCAGGGTGCCGATAATGCCGGCCCGCTGCTTGTTGCTCGCCGCGTCGGTCACGCCTACAACACCACCTTGGCGTCCCGCTTGCGGCCGGAGAGCACGGAGGGCATGTGGGACGTGAACAGCCACGCCTCTTTCTGGCACCGTCGGCACATTCGCACCCAACCCACCGTCTGCTGGGCGCCATCGGCCGTCCGGACCAGTAGTCGATGCTCCTCAAGCAGCCGGTGGCCGCACGCGCGGCACAGCAGCAGGTCGACCTGGATCGTGGTGTGGGAGTACTGCCGCTCCGCGTGCCGAATGTAGGAGTAGCCCCTGTCGGTCACCTTGAGTCGCGGGTTGCGCGGGGCCCCGCCGAACGGCCCGAGTTCCGCGTTGGAGATGGCCTCGGCGAGTCGTGAGCGCCGACGCTTGAAGAACGTCGACCTACGTCCGGCCAGCCATTCGTCGTCGGCCTCGACGCGCCACGACCTAGCCAACGCAGATCACGTCACCAATGGTGCCGCCACCGTGTCGCAGACGCCACCCCGGCCGTCCCACAGAGGGATGTAGAGGCATAGCAGGACGCTAGCCGTTCGTCGCGACAATCCGACTGCGCTCATGCCGAGCCGGGTCAGCGACCTACTACCGCCTCGTCCGTGACGTGGATCCCCTGGGCAAACAGGATCAGGTCGTCCGGGCTGAACGAGGCACCGTCTACCCCGCCACCCACCTGCAACATCCGGTCCGCGTCGAGGAACACACAGATTCCCACGTGGCCCGCGTCGACGAGAATCTCCGCCGGCTTACCGCCGACCGTTGTCGCTTGTGCCCCGGGTGTGTGCTCCGCTGTCTTGAGCTCCACGGCCATGGTGGTGCGCAAGTCCTTCGACAGGAACTGCATGATCGGCGGCAGGGTTCCCCCCTTCGAGCCCTGGACGACCACCGGCTCAGTGTCGGCTGGCACGAGGTCGAAGGTGAACGGCGGGAGGATCGGGAGCGGCGTGGCTGTCAGGGATTCGGCGACCTGGCGTACGTCGTCGGCGGGCGCCTCGTACGTTCCGGCGACCGTGACCCATAGGCCATCGGTGTGCTGCCAGGTGAGGCCCGCGAACGGCACCGCGCCGATTTCCCCGTAGCGCATGGTCGCCGGACGGCCCTGCACGGTCTCCTCATGCGAGGAGGTGATCGTCGCCTTCTGCAGCGCCGGGCCGTCCAACGCGACATCGATCCAGAGCTCTGGGCTGTCGGCTCCCGATCGGGGAAACTGCAGCCACATGCCATCGGTGGAGCCGCCGGCGATCGGCTTACCGGATTGGGGCGGAGTCCACCCCGGCGTAAAGGGGAACGATGGGAGCTCGTACGCGGGCGGCATGAGGATCAGCCGCGGCGAGGCGGCCGGGACCGAGGAACCGCCGTCCGCGATGGTGCGCCAAGCCGCCGGAACGGCCACGACCGACGCAGTCACCACGATCGCGATTCCCGCCAGCCCAACTCGATGGCGACGGCGGCGGCGGCGCGACCGCGCCCGCACCGCGTCGAGCAGCCCCATGCTGGAGGGCGCCCGATCCGCGTACTCTTGGATCTTCTCGCGTATCTCCGCGTCGATGCTCATGGGGTCACTCCTGTGTGTCGAAAGTCCGGAACGACTGTGCGGAGGCGGGCCAGCCCCCGGGATGCGTGCACTCGTACCGTGGCCTTCGCGCAGCCGAGCACTTCGGCGATCTGGTCGTCGGACAGGTCCTCGTAGAAACGCAAGATAAGAACGGCGCGCTGGCTGCGGGCCAGACCCGCCAACCAATGCCAGACTTCGTCGCGGTCGACCAACCGCTGCGATGCGTCCCGCTGGGAACTGGGGCGATCCGGCAGCGTCGCCATCGCCTGCTCGCCACTCTTGCGGCTCCGTCGCCACGACAGGAACTCGCGCACGATCGCGCGGCGCACGTACGCATCCGGCGAATCGGTGCGGTCGAGGCGCCGCCAGCGCGCGTGCATGCGCGCCAAGACCTCCTGGACGATGTCCTCGGCGAGGTGGTGGTTGCCGGTGAGCACGAAGGCAAAGCGAAGCAGACTCTGCCCCTTCGCGGCGACGTAAGCCTCGAAGCCGTCAGGCACTCGCCACCTCCTCACGGCGTCACCACACACACGCAGTGGGCACGCCGTTCTGTGTACTTCATCGGCAGCCGGTCTGTTCGCCGCGACCGCTGAGCGTAGCGGTGAGGATGCCAGCGCGTTAGTCCCGATCGGTGGATGCGGAGGCTGTGGAAGCGATGACGCCGTAGGGTCCGGTCGCTGTCACCGTTTCGTCTTCCACAGAGATTCCGGGGACTCAGATGACGAAGATGTCACCGTCATGGTCTCCGTTGACGGTCTGCCCGGTGGCCAGCCGGGCTTCGATGTTAGTGGCGCCGGTCGGCATGTGGCCCAGCAGCAGATGACCTTTGACAACGGAGTCGTAACCACCGAAGAAGCGCAACCTGTCGGCCGGGCCTTCCTGAATGAGGGTGCCGAAGCGTGCCGTGGTTGCGGCCGGTCCGCCTTCGCATGCGATGCTCCAGCTATCAGGTGCGGAGACGTAAACTCGTAGCCGGCCACCGTCCTTGCGGAATAGGAACCCGTTCGACGGGCTTGGCCTTCACCTGCAGATTCAACTCGGTGTACTGGTTCAGGAATTGCGCCGCCCATGATCAGCTGTCTGGGTTTGCGGGCGTGCGGTGAGAACGGCGGCGATGATCAGGCCGACGCCTGCAGCCTGCACCACAACCTGCAGCAACGACAACCCGGCCACGAGCTCACCGACGCTGCGACCGAAGAGGCTCGGGCCTTGCTGTGCAACCGCGTCGCGCAGCATCGGCCGCAGCAGGGTAAAGGCTTGCAGCAATAGCAGCAGCCCGGCGCCGCCGGCTAGTCAGTTACTGGCCCGAGCGCCGAGCTGATGCAGCCTCTTGACTGCCATCACGATGCCGGCCACCAGTATCGAAGGGATCAGACCGACACCGAGGAAGACAGGCGGAAACAACGAGAACGACACGGTCCCTCCGGGGGCGAGTTAGCTGCTCACCGTACCGGATCAACGCAAGCTCCGTTACCAGAACTCTCCGCTGGAGGGCTGGGGCGTTGAACGTACGCCGCCCGACATCCGCGCAGACCCGAAGCCCGATCAACGGCCTGGCACAACGCGCGACGGACGGGCCGGCGCCAAGGTCAATGCTCCCGACGGGGATGAACAGCAGGAGCACAGTGCCGTGGGCGGGGCATGGGGCCGGGCGCGGGATGTTCACTAAAGTGAATGCCCGCGTAGCTGCACCACGTAGATCGAGATGTCCGCGATGTCCGGAGCTCCTCGGCGAGCACGGTTCAGTGCTGCCGCCTTCTGAGTGGTGGTCTCGATCCACTCGACTGGTCCGTCCAGCGGCCCCTTCGCGGCGCTGCTCCACCACCAGACACCCCGCGGGACTTCGACGCTGTTCGCCGCGGTTAGGTTTCATACCAGCGGTGCCAACCTCACCTGGGCACAATGGCGAGGCTGAGCCCAGGACGATCGGCAAGACCATCCGCTCCTCCAACTGAGCGCGAACCGCCGCTTCGGAGTTCGACGAAGGCACGAATTCCACAAACCGTTTCGGCTGTGTCCCGATTTGGTTCGTGTGAGATTGGCCATGTCGGTTGCTGTAAACCCTGAATGTGTTCAGAATTGCCGCATGAGCACCGACGTCCAGGAAGTTCAATGGAGTGACCTAGCCCGGGACCCGAAGGGCGTCGCCGCGCTCGCAGATAACGGCGATGTACGCGTAACTCGACGCGACGGCGGCAACCTTCTCCTCATCCGCGAAGACAGAGCCGCCGCGGCTGGCGCCGCGGGCGTCACCCTGGCTAGAGCCCTACGCACCCTCATAGTCCATATGCAGACAGACGAGATCGCCGACGGCCTCGTCGGTGAATTCCCGTGGCTGCGATACCTGCCCAAAGGCGACCTCGTCCAGTTCATCAAGGATTTTGTTCGAGGCGCGCTTGCGGCCGCGGAGCTTGAGCAGTGGGAGGTACTGGACCGGATCGTGCGCGAATGGAAGGCGACTGCCGCCATCCACGCGGACCCCACCTTGGCACGCGAACTGAGCAGGCCCATCACCGAGGACTACGGGCCCGTCCCCTCCCCCATGGAAGAGGACTAAGCCGTGCCTGCCAGGAGAGGCGACCGGGTGGCCCCGCCGGCCCGGCCAGACGGATGGGATGTGCGGTTTGGCACCAACGACGCGGCCAAAGGCTGGGAGGAGCTCTGCCAGGCCGCCCGCAGCCGGACGTGGTCGACGTGGGTAATCCTTACCGAACGGCCTACTGCGCCCGAGAATCCGGCCCGCCAGCATCGGCTCAAGGGCAAACTCGGCACGCGCGACGTGAATGGCGTGGACCTGGAGCAGTGGCAATTCGAGGTCACGTCGGGGAGTCGGGTCTGGTATTGCCCCGACCCCGACACAAAGATCGTTTGGGTGACGCTCGCTGGAACGGGCCATCCATACCAGACCGAGTAGAGCTGCCCGGCCGATAGAATGCGAGACCTCCACAGCCCTCTCACCGTTCTGTAGATGTAGGAGCATGGCGCCCTCCACCTCACTCACCGGCACGCAACCGCGGAAAGGTGGCCGAACCGCGGCCCAACCGGCCCAGCTTTGACCGCAACTGGCGGACCACTGTGGACTAAAGCTGACCATGGAGCCCGATTATCCGCTGTTTAGAAGCGGCGACGTTCGCTCAACCTGGAAGACGACGGACGAGTCGGCCTGTACGCCGGGTTCTGTGCCCACCGCGCCAGGGCGCGGTGGGCGGCGGCCATCCATCTCGGCCTGCCGTTGCCGACAGGCTCTAGCGGCCTACCCGCAGGCTCGGGCGGGCAGCCCTCAAACGCCTGCGCAGGCCACCGCCTCACGGCAGGGGCCCTCTTGGCCTTGCTCCGGGTGGGGTTTACCTAGCCACCCCGGTCACCCGGGGTGCTGGTGGGCTCTTACCCCACCGTTTCACCCTTACCGCCGCGGCCGGGGCCGCGGCGGCGGTTTGTTTTCTGTGGCACTATCCCGCGGGTCGCCCCGGGTTGCCATTAACAACCACCCTGCCCTGTGGAGCCCGGACGTTCCTCGGCGGAGTCCGAGGACTCCGACGCGACCGCCCGGCCGACTCGTCCGTCGTACCTGCCATGCTACGTCCCGATGGACCTTATCGACGCGGGCGCACTCCTCGCCGCCGGTCTGGCCGCAGGGACGGTCAACGCGGTGGCCGGCGGCGGATCTCTCATTACGTTCCCCACCCTGGTGGCGATCGGCCTCCCACCCGTACCGGCCAATGTGACCAACTCCATAGCCGTCTGTCCCGGCTACTTGGCGAGCGTCTACGGCAGCCGCCAAGACCTGGTCGCCCTCTCCGCCGCGCGGGGCCGACACACGCTGTTGGAACTTCTGCCCGCGACCATCCTAGGCACGGTTGCCGGCTGCACGCTGCTGCTCGCCACCCCCGCGCGTGCCTTCGAACTCGTCGTACCGTTCCTGGTTCTTGGCGCCGCCGCTGTCCTCGCTTTCCAGGAACGGCTGCGCGAAGTCGTCGGACACCCACGCCACATGTCGCGGCGCCGGCGTGGATTGATGCTGCACGCGATGGTCGGCCTCGGCGCGGTGTACGGCGGTTACTTCGGCGCCGCCCTCGGGGTCATGCTGGTGGCCGCGCTCGGCCTCGTCCTCGACGAGAGCCTCGCCCGGATCAGCGCGTTGAAGAACGCCATCTCCGCGGTTGTCGGACTCGGCACAATGGCAGCGTTTGCCGTCTTCGGGCCGGTCAACTGGGCCGCAGTCGCGGTGCTCGCACCCGCAACCCTTGTCGGTGGCTACGCCGGCGCGCGCCTGGCTCGCCGCCTTCCGGCCGACGCTCTGCGTGCCGCGATCGTCGCCATCGGTGTGGTCGTCGGAGTCATCCTGCTCATCCGAGCGACATAGAGCCTGAATCTTCGCGGGATTGGGTTGCGGGTTGCCACGGCGACCCAGAGCATCCAAGATCCCAGAGGTGAGCGTGACCGCCCACGGGGAGCACCGCACTTATGCGTATCGGCCCGCCCTCGATGGTGTGCGCGCACTCGCCGTGGCTCATGCCGCAGCTCGTCGCGGTCGCCGTCGGCCCGATCGCGGCCATCGCGCGTGGTGACTGAACCCGGAGGGGCTAAGCATGGGCGGCCGACTCAGAGTGAGGCGAGATGGGCCGTGTCGTTGACCGTACGCACGGCAACGCCCCCATCCGGCCACGAGTCCACAATGGAGATGCCGGCCGGGTCCAGGAAGAGTCGGTGCAGGAAGGCGTCCCCGGCGGCGAGGGCGTCGCGCAGGATCAGCTTGATCGGTGTCACGTGACTCACGACGACCACGGTCTCGCCGGGATGGTCGGCCAGAAGCCGGCTTACCGCGGCCCTCGCCCGGGATGCCACCGCGTCAAAGGACTCACCTCCCGGCGGCGCCACCGACGGCGAGGCGAGCCACTCGTCAAGCCGCTCAGGCCAACGCTCGCGCACCTCGGCGAACGTGAGCCCCTCCCATTCGCCAAAGTCGCATTCGACGAGATCCGGGTCGACCTGTACGGGTAGGGAGCCGACCAGATCCGCGATCACCTCCGCCGTACTCACGCATCTCGACAGCGGCGAGGTGACGACGGCCGCCGCACCGACCACACTGGCCACTCGCGCCGCCGCGGCGGCGGCCTGGGCCAACCCCCGCGTCGACAGGCCGACGTCGCCGCGACCCGAGTACCGCCGCTGCGCGGTCAGGTCCGTCTCGCCGTGGCGTACGAGCACCAGACGAGTCGCGCTGCCGGTCGGCGGCGGCATCCATGATCTGGGACCCTCGGAGCCCGCCCTCGCGGGCGTGGCGCCGGTGCCACGTTGATCGCCTCCGGCGCCGATGCCACGCTGATCGCCTCCGGCGCCGATGCCACGCTGATCGCCTCCGGCGCCGATGCCACGCTGATCGCCTCCGGCGAAGTCCACCTCCGGAGCAGGCTTGCCATCCATGGCCGCGTTGGCGAGTGCGTCCGCGCGTCTGTTGCGATCACGCGGGATCCAGGTAAAGCGGACCGACTCGAAGCGGTCCACCAACGCCGCTGCCTGTGCGGCGAGCGGACGCAGACCGGGGTGCTTGATCTGCCAGCGACCCGACATCTGCTCGACGACGAGCTTGGAGTCCATGCGGACCTCGACGTCAACGGCGCCGAGGTCGGCCGCCGCCTGCAGACCAGCGATCAGGCCCGAGTACTCGGCGACGTTGTTGGTCGCGGTGCCGATCGCCTCGGACCGCTCGATCAGCACTTCGCCAGTCGAGGCCTCTCGGACGACTGCGCCGTACCCGGCCGGTCCTGGGTTACCGCGCGCCCCGCCGTCGGCCTCGACGATGACCTTCAACCGTCGGGGACGACTCACAGCCCAGACTCCGGCGTACGCACCAGGATGCGCCGGCACTCCTCGCACTGGATGACCTCGTCGGGGTCCGCCGCCCTGACCCTCGATCGCTCGGAGCCGGACAGCTCGAGCCGGCAACCCTCGCAGCGTCCGAACCGAAGCAGAGCCGCACCCACGCCGGTCGGCTGACGAATCTTCTCGTAGAGCGCGACCAACTCGGCCGGTAGATCGGCTACGAGTGGAGCACGCGAGTCGGCCTTCCAATCCCGATCCTTGTCAAGGTCGCCGAGGGTGGAGTCGCGACGCGCCTCGGTATCGGCGCGGGTGGCACGTCCGGCCGCAAGTCGTTCGTCGACCTGATCGAGCGCGGCCTGAGCCTGCTCGCGCTGCTCCATCAGCTCCAGCTCGGCGTCCTCCAGCTCGGTCTGCCGCCGGGAGAGCGTGCCCAGCTCGTGCTGCAGCGCCTCGAGTTCCTTGGCCGGTCCCGTGCCGGCGTCGAGGCGGGCGCGGTCGCGGTCGGCCCGTACCCGCACCTGCTCGATGTCCTTCTCCAGGCGCGCGATGTCGCGGTCGATGTCGTCGACCAGGACCTGTGCGCGTACCCGCTCGTCCTCCAACGCCGACAGTTCCCGGGCCAGCCGCTCAAGGTCGGCCAGCTCCGGCAGGGTGCGGCGGCGGTGAGCGAGTTGGGCGAGCGAGGTATCAATGGCCTGCAGGTCGAGCAGGCGACGCTGAGCGTCCGGATCTGCCTTCACGGGCGAGGCTCCTTCTTGGCGGTCGGCGTCGTCGCGTGCACCGTCCACACGTCGGTGACGAGGTCGGAAACGATGATCTCACCGGCCACGTCGACACGTAGCGCGCTGGCGAGCGTATCGAGCCACGGTCGCTCAGTGGCCCAGTGTGCGGCATCGAGCAAGACCGGCCCGGCGTCGGAGAGGTGCTCGCTCGCCGGGTGGTGGCGCAGGTCTGCGGTGAGGTACCCGTCGACGCCCGAAGCGGTGACGTCGGCGAGGAAGTCGTCGCCCGCACCGCCGGCCACCGCGACGGTGGACACCACCCGCGACGGGTCGCCAGCTGCGCGTACGCCGGTGATCGTGGCTGGGAGACGCTCCGCGACGTACCCGACGAGATCTGCCAGCGGTCGGGGCTGGGTCAGCCGGCCTACCCGTACGGGGTGCCGCTCGTCGGGAACGAGCGGGCGGATTTCGGTCAGTTCCAGCCGGACGGCGAGCGCATCGGAGACACCCGGAGAGGCCACGTCGGCGTTGGTGTGCGCAACGAAGAGGGCGATGCCGGCACGGATAAGCCTATGGACGACGGCGCCCTTGTACGACGTGGTGGCCACGCTATGCACCCCGCGCAGCAGCAAGGGGTGGTGGACCACCATCATCTCGACGCCCAGCGTCACCGCCTCGTCGACCGTCTCCGGCACACAGTCGACGGCCAGCAGCAAACGGCTCGCGGGGGCCAGTGCTTCCCCGACGACCAGGCCGACCCGATCCCACCCCTGCGCCCAAGCCGGCGGATAGCGAGCGTCCATCGCGGCGACCACATCCGCGACGGTCGACGTCCCCACCGCGCGCAGCGCGGTCGCGGTGACACGGGTGGTCATGACAGGCGAGGCTACCAGCGGGCCTCGAACTGGAACTCCTCAGACGGTCAAGCCCATGTGATCCGCCAGTTCAGAAACCGCCGCTGGCGCAGACCCCCGGGTGCGCCGCAGCACGTCGGCGATCAGTTCATGCGCGATGGGTCGGCAACGGATCTCGCTCGGAGCGAGCCGATCCGCATCGATCAACGTCTCACTCGCGCGAGTCACATCCCCGATCTGGGCCAGGCCACGGGATAGATCCAACAGATGGTGAGCCCGCCGCTCCGGCATCATCGCGGCGAAGTCCAACGGGTCGATCGATTCGTGCGTCTCGACCGCTCGCCCGCCCTCGCCCATCTCAACGGCGGCCGCGACGCGGTGGAACGCCACGTTCGTGGGGCCGAAGCTGGTGAAGTAGTAGTTCTCGTCGCCGCCGAGCTGCTTAGCGGCTTCTTCCGCACTACCAATGAGATCGCGGACCGTGGCGGCGTCACCCATCCGCGCCGCCGCCATCGCACCCTGGAGCAGCATCATGCCGTAGACCGACAACCGCTGGGGCGTCGCGTCGCGACCGTCGCCCGGAGCGATCTGGCTGGCGATGTTCACATTGATCTCGAGCGCGGGGCGGAACCGCCCGAGGGCGGCGAGGGCGTTCGCCACCCGGGTGGTGGCGAGACCCGACAGTAGGTCGTCCCCGGCGTGCTGGCAGACCATCAGCGATCGATCCGCTGCCAGCCAGGCGAGGTCGTGTTCACCGAGTTTGCGAAGCGTGGAGGACGAGATCTGATAAACCTGTCCGAGCAGGTGTGCGGCCTGCCGAGCCGGTTCGTCGCCGTTGCCAGCGTTCGCCGCCTGCGTCGCCTGCGCGTCACGCAGCAATCGTGGCAACATGCGGGCCAGCACGCCGTACTTGGAGTGTTGGAATGTCAGCCAGGCGTGGCCGACCGCCTTCTGCAGCTCCGACAGTGCCGGCGCGTCGGGCGGCGCGTAAAAGAACGCGCTGATCTTGTCGTACCGTTCCAGGGCCGCGCGGATCTCGGCCACCTCGACCTGATCTATGCAGTTCACGCTGCCCGGACGGCGGACCGGATCCTTGCCCATCAGCACCTGGACATCGAGTTGCAGCACGTCGGCTATCTCGTAGATCACCGAGAAGCGGTCGAGTCGCCGAACCCCGCGTTCGACCTTGTCGACCCAGCTCTTGGACTTGCCCAGGCGGTCTGCGAAGAGTTGCTGTGACATCTTGCGGCGCGTGCGCCAATGCGCGACGCGACGGCCCATGGCGGGTTGCTCGTCCACGGCGATCCCTCCCCCTGCCCTACCGATCCCGCGGAGCCGCGCCGCCGGACCGATGGCCTCCTGGCTGGTGTCCTCCCGATGGGTTTGGCTAGTCGCACACGCTGTGCGGCGCCACCGTCTAAATCGCTCGTAACTACATATGCAACTTGCACAACGCTCTCTGGTCGAAACGAGGTAGGCACCGGAGAGTGACGGATCTTGATGTGTTTGTGGGGGACACCATGCATCTTGGGGATCTCTGGCAACGCTCCGTGCTTAGGCGTGCTGCACAACGTTACGCCGATCGAGGCTGGCGGGTCGTTCCTGGAGCGATTCTGATAGGTGACCGTTACGTGTGTGGGCCGCTGTGCCCCACGGTCGCCTGCCATCCGGCAGTAGACGAGTGGGAATACGCCGCCTCGTCCGACTCGTCCGATGTAGACGGTTGGTGGGCGAACGCGTCGTTCAGCGTACTGCTCGAAACCGGTCATTCCTTCGATGTGATCGAGGTTCCGGCCTGCATCGGTGCACCGTCGGCCCGGGCGGCCGCGTTGGGCCCCGTCGCGGTCGCCCCAACGGGGCGGTGGATGTTCCTGGTAGAGCCGGGTGACGCGCTCCGCCCGGAACTCGCCGCCCGGCTCGACATCGTTCTGCACGGTCCCGGGTCGTGGATCCCCGCACCGCCCACCCGTACCCCGGAGGGCCGGATCCGGTGGGAGGTGCCGCCGGCCGTGACAGCCTGGCAACTGCCAGACCCGTACGCGGTGCAACAGGTCCTGATCTCGCAGCTGCGGCCGTCCAGCCACGCCCCTAGCTTCGCCACCACACCTGCCGGCCTGCGCCGCGCCGCCTGACCCCGCGCGCGAGCACGTCTGCGACGTGGCGAGCGCACAGCGAACTCCCAGGTTGCACTCAGCCTTCGCACGGGGGCGACCGTCACGCTGAGACCAGGACAAGTTGACGGTACCGAAGCAAGGGAGTCCTACCATGTCAGTCGCAGACGATGCCGCGTTGATCGCCTCCGGCGAAGTCACGCTGTCCCGGGATGGCATCTGGCTCACCGCCATGCTGCGCCCCGCCGGAGAACTCGCCGGGCGAGCGATCGAGCGCTTCGTGGACGACGTCGTCGCCCTCGCCCAACGTGCCAACATCGTGGTGGTAAACCTGGTCGCCGCGTCGGTGCCGACACCGGCCGCCCTCGCCAAGGCGCTCCGCCGCCCCGGCGCTATGCTCTCCGGACCTAACCAGGCGCTGCTTCTCGTCGGCGCGGACGCACGATTGCTCCGCGAGCTACGCCGCATCGGCGGCGACATCGCTACCGTGCCAGTGCCGACCTAAGCCGAGAGGAGCGTCATGACCAGGGGCACCGCACTCATCCGACAGCCCAGCGGCCGGCTCGCGGAGGGACTGGTGACCCACATCGAACGCAGCGAGGTCGATGTTGACCTGGCCCGCCGTCAGCACCGCTCCTACCGCAATGCTCTCGTGACGGCCGGCTGGGATCTGCGCGAGGTCACTTCGATCGAGGAGTGCCCGGACTCGGTGTTTGTGGAGGACACGGTGGTCGTCTGCGGCGACCTGGCCGTACTTACCCGGCCGGGGGCGGCTCGGCGGCACCCGGAGGTGGCCGGGACCGAGGCAGCGGTACGCGATATCGGCCTTGATCTGACGTACATCGTTGCTCCGGGCACCCTGGACGGCGGCGACGTGCTGCAGGTCGGCCGGACGGTCTACGTCGGCCGCGGCGGCCGCACCAACGCCGACGGCATCCGGCAACTGAGCCGGCACCTCGCCGGACGTGGGCGAACCGTGGTACCGGTGCGCCTGCGTAACGTGCTCCACCTGAAGTCGGCCGTCACCGCGCTGCCCGATGGCACGTTTCTCGCCCTGCCCGACCTCGTGGACACCGCCGTCTTCCCGGCCGTTCGGGTCGTGGACGAGGAGGCCGGCGCTCATGTCGTCCCGCTGGGTGACGAACGCGTGCTCATCGCCGCGACGGCCGAGCGCACCGCGGCTGCACTCGACGACCTTGGATTCACGCCGGTCGTGGTCGATATCAGCGAATTCGAGCGGCTCGAAGGCTGCGTCACCTGCCTGAGTGTGCTGATCCCGGCGTCGTCTCGATGAGGGCACGGCGCAAGACGGCGACGAGAGCGTCGCGCACCGAGTGCCGCGCACGGGCGTCGAAGGTGATGACAGGCGTGGACCCGCCGATGGCCAGCGCCCACCTGACGTCGGCAAGGTCGTGGTCGAGCTTGCCGTCGAAGAGATTGACCGCCACCACAAAGGGCAGACCCACCTTCTCGAAGTAGTCGACCGCCGGGTAGCAGTCGTTGAGCCGGCGAGTATCCACGATCACCAGTGCGCCGAGCGCCCCTTCGGTGAGGTCACGCCACATGAAGCCGAAGCGGTCCTGGCCCGGGGTGCCAAAGATGTACAGCTTGATCTCTGAGTCGATGGTGATGCGGCCGAAGTCGAGCGCCACCGTGGTCACCGTCTTCGCCGGGGTGTGCCCGGTCCGGTCGATCTCGGCCGCCACCTCCGTCATCGCCGCCTCTGTGGTGAGGACTGGGATCTCCGAGATTGCCGCGACGGCAGTCGTCTTGCCGACGCCGAATCCGCCCGCAATCACTATTTTCACCGGGATCGGCGGCCGGCGATCCGGTACGGGGGGCCGCGCCGACGGGGGTGGGCGCGGTGACTCAGGCGAGGTTGTCCAGTCCACGGATCACTCTCTCGATGATCTGCGCACGCATCGTTGGGTCCAGTTCGGGACGGCGGACGGTGAGGTGGCCGGTCGCGACCAGATCACCGACGAGAACCCGAGCGACGCCGAGGTGCATCCCGAGTCGTACGGCTACCTCGGCGACCGCATGTGGCTCCGCACATAGGGCCACGATGTCACGGATTTCGAAATGCAGCCTCGGTAGTTCTCCGCGACCGGCCACGGTCGTCATGACCTGCGCTTCGATCTCGAGGTTGTCGTCAATCGGCCGGGCGCGGCCTCCGGTCAACAGATAGGGCGGGAGGCGCGTTGGATCGGGCTGCCATGACTGTCCGGCACCCGTTGGTCCACTCGCGTCCTCGCCCGTCATGGTGGCACCTAGAAGCCGACGGAGACCTTCAACTCCTCGATGAGCTGTGGCGAGATCACCTCTCCGGCCCGATTGGCGAAGACGACCATCTCGTATGCGACATTGCCAAGGTTGGCCGAGCGGGTGGCGAGAACGCCCAGCGTCGAGCCGGCGCTGATCGCGCTGACCAACAGATAGCCGCGGTCCAGATCAATGATGACCTTGTTCGGCGAACCGAGGTCATAGACCCTGCCGGCGCCCTGGGCCAGGCTCATGAGCGCGGAGGTGATGGCGGCCAGCCGGTCCGCGCCCGCCCGATCGAGCTTGTGCGACATCGCGATCAGCAGGCCGTCCGAGGAGACCGCGATCGCGTCAATGACCTCCGGCGTGTTGGCGGCGAACTGGCTGAGCAGCCAATTGAACTGCTGAGCCTCGGCGCTGAGATGGTCGGCATACACGGTCATGAGTGCCTCTCCGCAAGGGTCGGACGGGACGGAGGCTCGGGATCGGCGACAGCGCCGTCGCCGAGGGCGAGCCCGGACAAGTAGTCATTGAGCGCATCCCGTTCGGCCGCCGGGTCGCGCACGATCCGCTCGGTAGGCTCTTCGTCCGGCAGATCCCGAACCGCATCCACCATGTGGGTACCCGGGACTCGACGGATTAGCCCGGCCCGCAGGAGGATCGCCGACTCGCCAACGGCGTCAGGCGTGGTAGCCATATCAGGCTGAGCGACCACATCCGGCTGGGCTGAGGCCGTCCGGCGCGGCAGCGGTGCGAGGGTCGGGTTCACGTCAGCGACGCTAGCGCGCCCGACGGCCGCAGCGGGGGACGCCACCTCCTCGGCGGGGGCGACGGTCACGGGGGCGGCGATGGCGATGAGTTCACGCGGTGGCGAGAACCAGGCGAACGGCTCGGCGTCGACCTCTTCTGCCTCGATCTCGAGCGGCAGTCCCGGGCGCAGTCGGGCTGGCACGACGGGCTGTGCGAGGACGGGTGAGACGCTCAGCAGGCGGACCGGGATGCGGATCGTTACGGTGATGCCCCGCCCCTCGGAGTGGTCGAGCTGGACGGTCAGACCATGACGCCTGGCCAGCCGGCCGACGACGAACAGACCGAGCACGGTGGTCGGGGCCACGTCCAGGCGCTCGCGCTCGACAAGGCGCCGGTTCTCCTCCGCCAGGCGCACTGCTCCCATGCCGACTCCGTGGTCGACGATGCGGATGTGGCACTCTTCGCCGAGCGCGGCAGAGATCTCGATCGGCGTCCCCGGCGGGGAGAAGTTGGTCGCGTTCTCGAGCAGTTCCGCCAAGAGCAGCCGCAGGTCGGCGACGAGGTTGGCGGTGACCGCGACGTCGCAGACCTCGCCGATGTCGACCGCCCGGAAGCCTTCGATTTCGGCCAGGGCGGAGCGGATGACATCGGCTAACGGCGTCGGTCCGCCCGACATCAGCTGGTCGATCGTGCCGGACACGACGAGCAGACTGTCCGCACTACGCCGTAACCGGGTGGCCACGTGGTCGAGCCGGTAGAGCCGCTGCAGTAGCTCGGGGTTGCGCTCGTTTCGCTCCAGGTCTTCGATGAGCGCGAGCTGACGGCCGACCAGGTTCTGCGTACGGCGGGCGATGTTGGCGAACATCACCGAGACGTTGTGTCGGGTGGTCACCTGGCGTTCGAGCAGGAGTGCGGCGGTCGCCTGCACCCGGTTGAGCGCCGCGGCGAGCTCACCAATCTCGTCAGCGCTGTCGACCTCCACTGCGGCGAGCTGAGGCGGCGTGGGGTCGGGCGAGTCAGAGTCCGACACCCGGATCAGCTCAGCCCGTGACAGCTCCGCTACCACCGCGGCCGCTCGGGTGAGTCGGCGCAGCGGGCGCGAGATGGACCGGCTCACCGTGAAGCCCAGCGACACCACGATGATGAAGAGCACAACCGCGCCGCCCACCACGCCATACGCGGTCGCCTCTGCCGCGCCGGCACGGTTCTGCGCACCGCTCGCGATCTCCCGCGCGATGCGGTCTTGCGCCAGCCGGCGCAGACCGGTATACGACAAGGCCGTGGTGAGGGCCTCGGAGACCTCGGCCGATTTCGTCGTGTTCTCCGACCGGCTCACTGTGAGGACCAACTGCCGGATTCGCTGCCCGGCCTGACCGTTCTCCACCGTGTCCACAAGCGCCGCATCGTCTGCTGGGACGAGGTCGCGGAAGCGGCGCAGGTGCTGCTGGTCGGCCGTCACCGCATCGGTGAGCAGCGTGCGGCTGAAGTCCTGGTCGGCGGCTGCGGCGACCAGGATCGCGCCGACACTGCTCGCCTCCTCGTTCGAGCGCATGAGCGCGTCGAGAGCGCCCAGCTGACCAAGTCCCTGAGCATCGGCGCCCGGCGCGTTGCTCAGCCGGAGCGCATCGAGGAGGGCGGTGTTCGCGTCGCGGAACGCGTCATACGCGAACCTGGCACTGATCGTTCGGCTGATGACGGCCTGCCGGATGCTGATCAGCGCGTCGAGCTGAGGTGCCGCCGCGCGCATCACGTCGGCCGTGTTGCGGTCCAGCTCAAGGCGGGCGGCGTCGTCGCTGGCGGTCTGGCTCAGCGCAACCAGCGCACTACGTTCCAGGTTCTGTGCAGACAGGTAGCCGAGTGCGAGCAGCCGCTCCTGCTGCAACGTTTGGATCAGTCCGCCGATCTCGCGTGCGGCCAGCGCAGTCCCGGCCGTGGTACCGGCGGTGCGTGCGTCGTCGATGCGTTCGGCGGTGAAGGGAACCATCACCAGCACGACAGCGGCGAGCGGAATCAATAGCAGAAGGCTCAGCTTCTGCCGGATCCCGAGCCTAGCGAGCATCGCCGTTCCCCCGGGTCCGCGCGCGGACCGCCCGACCGACGTGGACGAGCTCCTCCGCTTCGAAGAGTTCCCGCGCGTAGGTCAACGACCTCACCGGTAGGTCGTCGCCCGGGGTGTCTCGGGACAGGGCATCGACGGTCTCGGCCGGGCCGGTACGAGTGCGCCTCATGGCCAGCAGCCAGAGCATCACGAGACCGATCACCGTGACGAGTCCACCCGCGACGGCGGTGAACCGCCAATCGGCCCCGAGCTTGGCCTGGCGCTGGGCGAGAAGGGCCTGCAGTTCTCCGATGAGGCGGTGGGCGAGGGGGTTGGCCGCCGCGTACACGCGGTTGGCGTTCGCCGCCAGGGTCGCCGCGGCCACTGTGCTGGCCAGCTCCGCGAGCATCGTCGGGGGCGCGAATGCGTCAGCGGCGGCCTTGAAGGCGTCCAGCCGTTCGGCAATGTTAGCCCCGAGTGCGGACCGAGACGTAAAGTCGACGCTCTTCCTCAGACCGTCGTTGACCTCTTCGGCGGCAGCGGAGACGCCGAAGCGGGCTACCGCCGCGCGTACGACGTCTTCGCCCTCGAGGACCTTGCCGCCGGCCAGCGTGACCAGGTCGGAGGCGCGCCCGGCGAAGACTATGGCGGCCGGCAGCCGGACGATCGCCGCGTCCATCAGGTAGTAGGAGTCCAGGTCCGGGTCGTGGATGAGATGCGACGTGTCGCCGATCCGTCGAATCAGGTCACGGGTGAGGGTGACCAGACCCGTGTACGTGTCATAAGCGGCCCGGCCGGTCTCGCCGCGCGTGATTGCGGTCTCCACCTGGGCCGTCAGACCGGCGAGGCGTTCACTGGTCTGGAGGGCGACGCCGTACTTCTGGTCAAGTTCCGCAACTGAGGCGAGCGCCTTCCGGAGTCCTTCGGTGTCTACCTGTTCGCCCCGCACCGCGGTCGACTGCGCCTTCACCATCTCGCCGAGCAGCGTCGTCATCGGATGCAGAATTTCTGCGCCCTGGGCCTCCATGCTGACGACCTCAGTCGCCGCCGCATTGGTCAGCCAGGACTGACGCACGACGCCGCCAAAGAGGCCCGCGACCGCGAGCGTGCAGGACGTAAGGAGGATGATCCGCGCGGTACGACGCGCTTTCGGCTTGGCCACGTCGTCGTCTCCTTTCCCGGAGGTCAGCGTGCCGCTATGGGGGTGGGCTGAGGTGCGTTGACGTCCATCTCGGCGGTGGAGAGGTCGTAGGCTGCCTCGCCGTGTTGGGACAGGTCGAGTCCGAGGCTCTCCTGACGACGAGTCACGCGATGGCCGACGACTTGGTTCAGCACGGCAGCGATCAGGAATGTGACGACAAGAGCGTAGACCGCCACGATTGCGGCGGTGCCGGCCTGAACCCCGAGCAAACGGTAGCTGCCGGCGAAGAACAATCCGTTATCGCCGTCTGGATTTACCGACGTGGTGGCGAATAGTCCTACGCAGACGCAGCCGATGAGGCCGCCACCCAGATGAACGGCGGCGACGTCGAGCGAGTCGTCCACGTTAAACCAGCGCTTGAGGCCCGCGGCGAGTTGGCACAGGACGCCGGCCAATGCACCGATACCGAGCGCTCCCAGCGCGTTGACGTAGCCGGCGGCGGGCGTGATGGCAACCAGGCCGGCCACCGCACCGGAGGCGGCGCCGAGCGTGGTCGGCTTGCCGTAGCGGATCCGCTCGAGCGCGAGCCACGCCAGCAGGCCGGTGGAGGCCGCGACCTGTGTGTTGACCATGGCGGTGGCCGCGAGCGCGCCCGCACCGTAGGCCGACCCGCCGTTGAAGCCAAGCCAGCCGACCCAGAGAAGACCCAATCCGGTCATGACCAAAGGCAGGTTGTGCGGTCGCGCCGGCTCGTCGTGCCAGCCCCGTCGTCGCCCGAGCGAGATCGCGATGGCCAGGGCCGCGACGCCGGCGGTGATGTGAACGACCGTGCCGCCGGCGAAGTCGAGCATCCCCCACTGCGCGGCCCATCCGCCCGGATAGAAGACCCAGTGTGCGACAGGGGCGTAGACGACGAGGGACCATACGCCCACGAAGAGGACGTACGCCCCGAAGCGCCACCGCTCGGCACCGGCGCCGAGGATCAGCGCTGGAGTCAGTACCGCGAACATCATCTGAAACAACGCGTACGCGATGAGCGGTATCCCCGGCACGACGGGGTTGGCGGCGCCCGGTGGCAGACCAACAAGGCTGAGATCACCGATGAACCGGTTTGTGCCGCCGAAGGCGAGCGAGAAGCCCAGACCCACCCAGACCACGCTCACCACGGCCATGCCAGCAAAGCCTTGCACGACGACGCCCAGGACGTTGTTCCGCCGCACCATCCCGCCGTAGAACAGCGCGATTCCCGGCGTCATCAACAGCACGAGTGCGGCGCTCGCCAGCACCCACGCCGTGGCCGCCGTGTCCACTGGCCCGTTCGGATCCGGCACCCGCCACTCCCCCCTCAAGACCGCAGCGCCCGATGCCGAAGGCGTTGCCGGCCGGCCGCGTGTACGCCTCCGCGGCGACCTCCTCCTTCACGTCGGCAATGACCGACCGTGGTCGACAGGCACCTATCGTGGTCTCCCTACGGGCTCAGTGCCATGGGCACTGGACGTTTGGATGACGGAGATTAGCCGATCGGCCAGTGTTCCGTCGACGACCGGGCACGTGTTGTGGCTTCGTCATCGCGAATTGTCCTCATCTGCCGACGTCGGCGGCTTGAATGGCGAGATGCGACCAGTGCAGGAGATCGCCGACGAGCTGTTCGCGCTGCCGCCGCAGATCTTCACGGCGACGCGGGACGGTTACGTGGCCCAGGCTAAGAACGCTGGCGACCGTGCCGCGGCTGCTCAGCTCGCCGCGATGAAACGCCCGAGCGTGGCCGCCTGGCTGGTGAACCTGGTGGCGCTGCGCCGGCCAGACTCGATAGCGCAGTTGATCGATCTCGGCGAAACGATCCGCGAGGCCCAGGGCAGCGTGACGCCGACACAGCTGCGGGACCTGTCCGCACAGCGGCGCAAGCAGATCGACGCGATCACCGGGCTGGCCCAGTCTCTGGCTGCCTCGCTCGGCGAGTCGTCGCCCAGCAAGCAGCACCTCGCAGAGGTCGAGTCGACGCTGACCGCGGCCATGGCCGACGAGGAGGCGGCGCGGCTCGTGCGCTCGGGCCGAGTGCTGAAGGCGTTGTCGTACAGCGGCTTTGGCGCCGGCTTTGGCGCCGGCTCTGGCGGCTTTGCAGCAGCGCCAGCGGCTGGTGCGGCGGCGCGACCGGGCGTGGCGGCTCCCCCATCGGTGGTCGACGAGAAGTCGCGGCACGCCGCCGCCACGGCACGCCTGGATGAGGCCCGCCGGGTTCTGACAGATGCAACCACGGCCGAACGCGACGCCAACGACCGCGCCGATCGGCTCGTTGCGGAGATCGTCCAAATGCGTGAGCGCCTCGACACGGCCCAGCACGAGGCCCGGGCCGCGCGTCAATCACGTCTGGCCGCTGAGCGCGACCTCGCCTCCGCAGAGCGCCGGCTCCGCTCGCTCACAGGCTGAGCCGCAGCGGGCGTCGCGAGCTAGCTGGTGGGAACCGCACACCGGCCGGGACGCTCATGAAGACGGAAGGTCTCGGCTTGGCCCGCTAGGTGGGGGTGCCTCATGAGGATCCGGCGAACCGGCGCACGCGTCGTGGCGACCGCGCTCGCGACGATCGCCCTTGCGGCATGCGAGAACGGCGATGGGCGCGGGTCGCCTCTGTCGACGTCCACGACTCCGACGGTCGCGACCTCGGGCCCGGCCGCCGCCGTCGACTGCCCGATGCCCGAGATCGGCCAGGGGGACGCGGACTCAGTGCTGACTCCGGGGCCGTCTAACGGCCTGCCGCTATCTACCGCCCGCGCGGAGGCACTCACCATCGAGGCCGTGGTCCTCGATGCTGCCTGCGCGCCCGCGCAAGGGGCGAGCGTCAACATTTGGCACACGGATTCGCGGGGCGTGTACGGCCCCGGTGGCGCCGACGAATGCTGCTACTACCAGGGCACCGTAAGCACCGATCGGAGCGGACGGTTCCGGCTGGAGACCATCCGGCCCGGCCAGTACCCCCAAGCGGGCGCACCCCCGGCCCACATCCATCTCGAGATAAGGCACACGTCCGGTGGGCTGGACACCGAGATAGTGTTCACCGCCAATGCAGTCCCGCCGGACTCGATCCGCCCGAGCGAAGTTGCTCCCGTCTTCCTGAGCTCTGTCAACGGTGCGAAAGGCAGGACCTGGTACGGGGAAGCGGCCTTCGTGCTGGAGCCGTAACCGGCCCTTCGCTGCACGCAACGCGCTCCCTTGCACAAGGACGGCTCCTACTTGGGCCGCCGCGACCGAGCGATTCCGACCGCTGCGATGACCAACACGACGACCACCAAGCAACACAGCAGAACCGAAGCGTTCCTGAGCACACCCATCCGCGAAGCCTAGAGGCGCTTCAGATTCACTTGGTGAAGGGGTCCGGGCCGAGCTCGAACCGGCGCCGCCGCGCCGCGATCCGGTTCAGGCGGGAGCCTTCTCAGGCGCGTCGAGGGCGGCCATAAGAGCGTCGAACCGATCCGCCGGCATACAGGCCGGCCGGCGATCGCCTCGGGACCTTAGTCGTTAAGGCGGGCGATGTGGCGCATCTTGTTCATGGCGTCGAGAGCGGCGACCTTGTACGACTCCGCGAGCGTCGGGTAGTTGAACACCGTGTCGACGAGATAATCGACCGTTCCGTCACAGCCCATCACCGCTTGACCAATGTGGACTAACTCGGTTGCTCCGGTGCCGAAGACGTGTACGCCGAGGAGTCGACGGTCCTCGGGAGACACGAGCAGCTTCAGCATGCCGTACGAGTCGCCGATGATCTGCCCCCGAGCGAGCTCGCGGTAGCGGGCTATGCCGACCTCGAACGGGATGCGCATGTGGGTGAGCTCGTCCTCGGTGCGTCCGACGAAGCTTATCTCCGGGATCGTATAGATCCCGATCGGCTGCAGCTGGTGCATCGCGCGCGCCGGCTCGTCGCAGGCATGATGGGCGGCCAACCTGCCCTGCTCCATCGACGTCGAGGCCAGAGCGGGAAAGCCAATAATGTCGCCGACTGCGTAGATGTGTGGCACGGCGGTGCGGAAGTTGTCGTCGACCCGGATCCGGCCTCGCTCGTCGGCCTCGAGGCCGGCCTTGTCCAGATCCAGTTCATCGGCCATCCCCTGCCGTCCGGCCGAGTACATCACCGTGTCGGCCGCGATTCTCTTGCCGCTGTCGAGGACCGCGATGGCACCGCTGGCGTGACGCTCCACCGAGGCCACCTCCTCGCCGAACCGGAAGGTGGCGGCGAGATCTCGCAGGTGATACTTCAAGGCCTCGATAACTTCAAGATCACAGAATTCGAGCATCCGGTCGCGCCGTTCGACCACGGTCACCTTCGTGCCCAGTGCCGCGAACATCGACGCGTACTCGATCCCGATCACGCCTGCGCCGACGACCACCATCGACCGCGGCACCCGCTCAAGATTGATGATGCCGTCGGAGTCGACGATCGTACGATCGTCGAAGTCGACGCTGTCCGGCCGCGCCGGTCGGGTGCCGGCGGCGATAACGATCTTCTCCGCGGTGACCGTCGACTCCCGGCCGGCATCGTCCGCGACCAGGAAGGTGTGCGGGTCGTGGAAGCGTGCGGTGCCGGTGAGCAAACGGATCCGGTTGCGGGAGAGCTGGTTACGGATGACGTCGACCTCGCGGCCGATCACATGCTGGGTGCGCGCGGCCAGGTCGGCGACGGTGATGTCGTCCTTGAGTCGGTAGCTCTGGCCGTACATCTCCCGTTGACTCATCCCGGTCAGGTACAGCACGGCCTCGCGCAGTGTCTTCGAGGGGATCGTGCCGGTGTTGATGCAGACGCCGCCGATCATGTGCCGGCGCTCGACCACTGCTACATCGCGGCCGAGCTTGGACGAGGCGATCGCAGCCTTCTGCCCGCCGGGACCCGATCCGAGTACGAGCACATCGAAGTCGTACATGTCAGCGGCTCCGTCCTGACGATGCCACGGAAACGCGTTGCCGCCGCGGCATCGGACTCCATTGAACGCCGCTGGGCGGCGGGCCGTCGAGCAGCAATTCTACGGTGCGACGGCCAAGCTCGAAATACGGGAGCGATGTTGGTCGGCTGGGGACGAATCCAGGAGACGACGTGGCCCTGCTGGCGCTGTTGCTGCGCGGGCGGCGAGCGGTGTCTCACGTACGATCCGGCGCCGCCCTACCATCCTGAATGGACATCTGCGTAGGAAGACCCAGCTCCGATTGTGCAGCCACCAGCCGAGACTGGAGGTACGCCAGTGTTCGATCATAGGGTTCGTGCTTCAGCCACGGGCCACCGTCTCTGAGCATGGAGCCAAATAGCATCCGCTTTACGCGCTGGACCGGTGTACGCACCACTGTGCCATCGGCTAGGTCGATACACAGCCGGAGGACAGCCCGCCGCTTGTGTGCGGGCGGGCCCCGGCTGGGTAACACTGAGCGGACCGATGCGCGGGCTGGTCGTCGGCCGAAGCTAGCCGCGAGAGTCGGGTGATCGTGAAGAGCAGGATGGGAATGTATTCTAGGCTGGCAATCGCCCAAGTCCCGCTGTACGTTCAGCGGCGGGAGCCACGGTGAGCACCAAGGAGCACCGGGATCAGCGACGCCCGCGAACGGCGGGCGGACTGCTCGCGCGCCCGAAGCTCGAGGCTCGGCTCGACGAGGCGTTCGGACGGCGTCTGACAACAATCGTGGCGGGCGCTGGCTACGGCAAGACCACACTGCTCGCCCAGTGGGCCCGAGACGTTGAATGCGCTTGGTACACGGCCGGGGCCGCGGATGGTCGGCTCAGCTCGCTCACCGGCGGCCTTTCCGAAGCTCTGGGTGTTGATATCGGCGCGTTTTCGAGCGGAGCAGACCTGACCACGCCGGACGAAGCGATACGCGCGGATGCAATAGCGGCTCATCTTGCGGCCGACCTCGAGCGCACGCTCACACACGATGTCATCCTGGTTCTCGATGACGCCCACGAGCTCGACGCATCACCTTCTGCCCGCCTCGTCGAGAGCCTCGTGCGCCAGGCTCCGGTCAACCTTCATGTTGTGCTGTCCAGTCGTGCGGAGCCGCCATTTCGCATCCAACGCCTGCGCGGCCAGGGTCAGGTGCTAGAGCTCAACGCGTCTCAGCTCGGGTTCGACGCACGCGAGGTCGAGGATCTCCTCGAGCTCGAACTCGGTCCTGGCGCACGCCGTCTCGCACCTCGGCTACACGAGGTGACCGAAGGATGGCCTGTTGCCGTCCGGCTAGCCATTGCGGCGCTGGAGCGCGTCGGGGTCAATGAGCGTGAGGAGGCAATCGACCGGCTACGAAACCCTGAGGGGGCGCTCTTCGCGTACATCGCTGAGGAAGTCCTCGATCTCGAGAGCCAGGCAGTGAGAGACTTCGTCTCGGCCATGTCGGTGTTCGAGCGTTTCAGCCCGGCGCTGTGCGACGCGCTCGGTCTTCCGGGCTCGAGCACGATGACCGCGACTCTCGAACGCCGCGGTCTGGTAGTCTCGGACGGCGCCGGTGCGATGTGGGTTCATTCACTCGTACGCGACTTTGCGCTCGAGCGACTTCCTTTGAACGGCGTACGGCGACGCGTGCTGCAACGCGGTGCCTCGAGATGGTTCGGGGCACAAGGAGATCACCTTGCCGCGCTCCGGGAGGCAGTCGCCGCAGAAGACGCGAGAGTGACCGGCCGCGTCCTTCGGGAGCATGGCGAAGACTTGCTTCTCGGTGGGTCCATCGATGCGGTCTTAGAGGCGGCAAAAGTGCTGACGCCGAAGACTCTGGACGCCAGGTTGGAGCAAGTCATCGGCGAAGCGCACTCGCTCCGTGCCCAGTGGGACGCGGCTCTCGAATGTTACGAGCGCGCAGCCGCAGGGGCCGAGGTGGTCTCATCGAGGCTCGCGTGGCTCATGGCCCGGCTGGAGTGGGATCGGGGGCGCTACGCACCCGCGCTTGTCGCCTGTCGTCGAGGACGCCTCGACGGCTCAAGCCCTCGCGACGATGCACTGCTCCTCGCCTGGATGGCCTACTGTCACTGGAATCTGGGTGAGGCGCATGCGGCAGAGGCGTCTGCACAGCGGTCGCTCGAGGCAGCCCGTCAGGCGCACGACCCACGAGCCACGGCTGCGGCACAGAGCGCAATGGCACTCGCGGCTGGCCTCGATCTCCCGCGCGCGGAAGAGCACCTCCGTTTGGCAGTGGATGCGGCTGATGACGCCGGAGACGTCCTGCTGGCGATTCGGCTTCGGCTCAATCGAACGCTTCTCCTCGAACCGCGGCGTGGGCTGGAAGAAATCGAGGTCGTGCTGCAGAAGGCCGAGCTTGCCGGAGCGGGTCTATTGATCGCGTTCTCTCTGCATCGTCGAGGGGAAACCGAGCGCCTTCTTGGACGACTCGACGACGCAGCCCGGGATTTCCAGGAGGCCTGTTCAGTGTTCGAGCGGTTGGGCTCCGCGAGATCTTGCTGGCCCTTGATGTACCTCGGGGATGTCTTGCGCGAGCGTGGTGACCTCGCACGCGCGCGGACCGCCTACGAGGAGAGCCTTCGCCGCGCCAAGGAGGTGGAGGACACCCAGGGCTTGAGAGGCTCGCAGGCAGGTCTCGCGTTAGTGCTAGCGCGAAGTGAGCCGCCGCTGGCGGCCGCGCTCGCCGAGGCCGCCGTCGCGATCGCCCGCTCGACAGGCCACGACGTCCACGGTGCACTGGTTGCTGCCGGATGGGTCGCGCTCGCGAATGGTAAGCCCGAGGACGCGGCGCTCCATGCAATCGAGGCGGCCAGGGAGGCCGGCAAGCGGCGCGTCGGCTGGGAGCTTGCTGAAGCGTTCGAGCTGCAGGCCATGTCGGCGCCAGACCCAGCTCTCCAGGCGCCCCTCCTCGCCGAGGCAGCCACCATCTGGCGCGAGGTCGGGAACCCCGTGGCCGAGGCGCGCGTGAACTTGGCGCTTGCAGGCCTCACAACCGGGCTCGAAGCACGCACCCGCGCGAGCCACGCGCTGGCGGTGCTCCGAAGCGCAGGAGTCGCAGATCGTGCTGCGGCGGCGGCTGGATTACTCGCCTGCTCCCTTCCGGATCGACCTCCCGCCGTCTCGATCCAGACTCTCGGAGGATTCGCCGTGCTCCGCGAGGGCGTTCCCGTGGCTCTGGGTGAGTGGAGGTCGAGGAAGGCGCGGGATTTGCTGAAGGTTCTTGTCGGCAGAGGGGGACGTCCCGCTCCGCGGGAGCTTCTCGGCGAGACGCTCTGGCCTGGGCAGAACCCCGCCGACGTCTCGAGGCGCCTCTCCGTTGCGATGAGCATGCTGCGCTCCGTACTGGACCCGGACAAGCGATTCGAATCCGACCAATTCGTCGCGGCGGATGCACGCGCGGTCTGGCTCAAGACGACCAACTTAGCTATCGACGTCGGTGACTTCCTGTCGGTCGCCCAGGCCGGCCTCACCGAGACCGACGCTGATGCGATCGCAAGTCTCAAGTCAGCCGAAGCGATCTACGCGGGCGATTTCCTGGAGGAGGACGCCTACGAAGAATGGTCGGTGTCGCTTCGCGAGCGCGCCCGGACGGTATACGTCGAAGTGGCGCGAAAACTCGCAGGCGCGGCAGAGGCGGAACGGGATTTCGACGCGGCGGCCCGCTACCTGCTGCGCGTTCTCGAGCTGGACCGCCACGACGAACGGGCGCACCTCGACCTCATTACCACGTTGTCGCAGGGCGGACGGCTCGGGGACGCACGGCGGGCCTACCGGATATACGTGGATCGCATGAAGGAGATCGACGTCGAGGCTGTGCCCTATCCCGTCTGATCGGTCCTAACGTCATTGAAACACGATCTCTCACACTGACGTCATGGAGGCGTTCGTGGTGCGGATTTTTGTTCCGGCCGGCGGCGAGGAGATCACCCTCTGCGGAACCGTCGAGCACGTCGGATCCGGGCGAGTAGACACTTTCGAGGGCGCCGACCGGCTCCTCGGCCTCGTCACGGCCGGTCTCTCCGGACGCGTGGTACCGACGAGAACGGAGATGCACGATGACGGAGGTTAAGACTGAGCCCACGTGGTTCCGGAAGCGCACGGCGGTGGCTGCGAGCCTCCTGGTGGGCGCGCTCATGGCCGCGCTGGTGCTGACGACCACAGCACATGCGGACCAACCGATCACATTCGAGGAAGTGGTGGACCAGACAAGCTTCGCACCGGCGACTAGCGCAGCTTGTGGCTTTCCGGTCTACATCACCCAGCGGGGAACCGCCCACGTCACGCTGTTCCGTGGGGCCGACGGAACCTCGATCGTGAGAGAGATGGACTGGCTCTCGGGGTTCAAATTCGTGTTCACCGCGCCCACCCAGGGAACATCGTTCCAGTTCCCGGGAACCCGAAGGCTGATCACGTACTACGACTCAGGTACTGCGCTCGGCAGCCCTGCGCGGGCAGTCTTCGTCGGTCTGCAGCGGGACAACGGCGACGGTCCGCCCGACGCGGGACGAGTCGAGTTCGAAGCCGTCGTCACGTTCATCGGTCCGGGCGGTATTCCGGGGATCGACCTCGTAAGCATCCTCTCGGAGAGTGGCCGGCACTTCGGCATCGATGTCGCGCAGCGTTGCGCTTCTCTCGCCGCGTCGGGGTGACGGCGAGCGACCTTTTACCGCCAAGGCTCCGGCTTCGCCCCGAATGCGGGCAAGCGCTAAGGGCGGGCCTCCGTCGGGAGGCCCGCTCGCGGTTTCGGTCATGACCTGGTGGTTGCTGATACCGGGAAACGCAGCCGGTACGCGCCAGCCTGGACCGGCATCGAACTGCTAGTCGGCGGCCACCCACCCGTTCATCCCCGGCCATATCGCCCAGGGCATCGGTCTGCTCGTCGCCGCAGTCGCGCTGCAGTCATCCCGGCTACCCAAGACCACTACGACGGCCAGAAATGGGCCAAAGTCTTGTGGGGTCACGAGTCGCGCATCGGCGGCTAGGCGGTGGACCTCGGTCCGTAGCAAATGCGATCAAGCCGTGAGGGGGTCGGCCGGCCAGAATGAGTCCATGGCCGAGCCAGTCGACACCTTTGCCGCCTTTGTGGAGGTCCTCTCCGCGGCGCTGGACGATCACGAGGCCACCGGCGAGGACTTGGCTCGGCGGGTTCACATGTCGCGCTTCCACTTCGACCGTGTCATCGCCGCCACGGCCGGTGAGCCACCGGCGCGGTTTCGTCGCCGAGTGCTGCTCGAACGAGCGGCATACCGGCTCGTGACGAGTCAACGCACGATTCTCGACGTCGCGGTCGAGGCGGGGTACTCATCGCACGAGGCCTTCACGCGCGCCTTCAGCCGGGCGTACGGCGTGGCTCCGACGCAGTGGCGGCGCCAGCCGAGCCGGTTGCACATCGAGGCGCCGAACGACGTCCACTTCCACCCACCCGGCAGCCTGCGCCTGCCCGCCCGAGAGAAGGTGAGCTCGATGGATCTCTTGCTCAGGATGGTCGAGCACCACGTCTGGCTTGTGGACCAGATGCTGGCTCGCGCCGCGACACTCAGCGACGAGCAGCTCGACACAGGTATCGAGCTGTCGGTCGAGGGCGTCGATGACAACCCCACACTACGATCGCTGCTCTCGCGTCTGGTCGGCCAGATGGATATGTGGAGTGCCGCGATCGCCGGCCACGACTACGACTTTGCGGTGGAGCGCGGCGAAACTGTGGCGCACATGCGGACGCGCTTGTCGCAGGTCGGACCGACCTTTGTTGCCCAGATAACCGACATCTGCGAGCATGGGCGCCTCGAGGATGCGCTCATTTGCCCTGGCGAGCCCGTCGAGGTATACACGTTCGGCGGCATGATCGCGCACGTGTTGACCTTCGCAGCGCATCGCCGCACCTTGGTCGCCGGCGCACTACACGACTATGGATTCGGCGATCTGGATAGTGGAGATCCGATTCGCTGGGTCGCTCAACACGCCTGATGCAGCCCCGAATGACACGCTGTCGGGCGAGACCTTGTACGACATGCTCAACCGCCATCATCTAACGAAAGCGCCGGGTTAATCTTGACGAGCGCTACCTCGGCGGACCGCTGCTCCCTCCGGTGGCGTGCGTGGCTGGACCACTCGGAGAGTGCGAGTAGCCCGAGCGGGCCGCCGACGAGGATCACGGCACCGCGCCACCCCGTCAGAGCCGACACGACGTACCCGAGACCGGGTACGCCCCAACGGACGCGCCCCCGTACTGCGTCGGCGTGCACTGGATACGGGTCGGGGTCCCGGTTGGCGTCGCCTTGTGTCTGCCAGATCGGCTGCTCCCCGGGCAGCCGCTTCACCGTGCGGTGGGCCACCTGGCGGTCGCGACGTGCCGGGTCGCGAAAGACGACGACCATCCCAGGCTCGACGTCGGCGGCATCGATCGGCTGGACAGCCACGAGGGTGCCCTTCGGGTACAAGGGCTGCATGCTCGAGGTCTCCACCACCTGGAGTCGCCAGCCCAGTACCCAGGTGGTGGCCAGAAGGGCCGCTACCGGCGCGAGGATGACGAGACCGAGGACGCCGGCAGGGACAATCAGCCCCCAGCGGCGCCCCCGGTTCGCTTTTACGTCCGCTGGCACATCAGGCCTGGCCCGTCCACGCGAACCGCCACGTCAGGCGGTCACTCTGTGCCTCTTGCTCCTGGGTCGGGGAAGCGCTGTTCTGGAAGATCGTCGAGGAGAAGCATCGGGTCACCCCCGGATCCAAGTTGCCCAGGTCTGCTGGCGTGGTCGCGTTGGCGCTGAGCAGCAAGAACTGGCCCGGGCTGTCGGCTTCTCCAGGAGTACAGGGGTAGCCACGGTGCGCCACTACGGTGAAGTTGCCAAGCTCGCCTGGGTTGTCGATGCCGCCGAGGCCGGGTCCACACGTGGTGTCGAAGTTGATCTCGTCGCCGGTACAACCGATCTCAGTTTCGGTGAACTCCTCGGCGAGGACGGTGAGGGCGACGGTCTGGCTGCCGAGATTGCGAAGGCAGTAGAACGCTCCGGCCGCAGTCTCGTCTCCCGGCGGACCAGAAATGGTGAACAGCGACGACACGAGGTCGTCGCTGAAAGTCCCGCAGGTTACGACGTTGTTGGCGAACGACGCCGTGGCGACCTGCAGGTCCGACGAGGCCGCTAGGGCATCACTCTCGATGGAGTTGGTGCCGCTGCGCGCGGTGTCGGACAGTGCGGCGAAGATGCCGGTGCCGCCGAGAACGACGATGACGCCACCGACGGCGGCGAGGGTGAGCAGGACAGGTCGACGCACTTTGGCTCTCCTCTGGTATCTGGAAGTCGCGCTAGCCCGCCGGGACAGGGACTGACGAGGGGCTCCAGTCCGCTGAGCTGGCCAGGCTTCGCGCCTGCCCCATCGCGCTCGCGAACGCCGCCTCGCGCAGAGAACTGATGTCCGTGGGCTGCAGGCTGATGAACTGGAGGTCGGTAATGCCGATGAAGCCGAAGATCGACCTCAGGTACGGCTCATGGAAGTCGTAGGCGTGCATCGGACTGCTCGGCGAATAGTCTCCGCCGCGGGCGGTGACGCAGACCATCTTCTTGCCAAGGACCATGGGCACCGGCATGCCCACCTCGTTGAACCCGAAGACGTAGCCCGGCTGGACGATGCAGTCGATGTAGTACTTGAGTGCGTACGGGATACCGAAATTCCACATTGGTGCGGAGATCACGTATGCGTCGGCAGACAGGAAATGCCTGATGAGCGTCTCGATCTGGCGCCAGGAGTCTTCGTGGTTCTTGTCGATCGGCTGGCCGACCATAAGCGTGTACTTTGCCTCAATATTGTCGCCGGCGAGTGCCGGCAGGTCGAAGTCGTACAGGTCGACGACCTCGACCTCGACATCGTGGCGAAGCGCCGACAGGCTATTGAGAAACGCCTGGGAAACTTGAAGCGTGTTCGACTTCTCGCGACGTGGCGTGGCGATGATGTGCAGGACCTTCATATGAATCCTTACTCCCGCAGGCGATGATGTGGCCGAGCGTGTCCCGACGTTTGCGTCGCTTCGGGTAGCTTCAGGAGCCTTCTTGCACCTGGAAGACTTCGCCGGCAACTAGGCCGTGGGCCTCGCGGTGCACGGTCGCGGCCGCGTCAGCGGATGGTGCTTCGACGAGGCAGAAGACCTTGCCCTGCTGCTCGTCGACCCAATACCGCAGGTAGCTGACGTCGTACTTGCCCTGCGTCTGCAGGTCAGCCATGTGCGCCTTGGCGACATCGCCGGCGGCTACGCCGCCGTCGATGGTGTGGACGTCCATGTACAGAGGCATGGTGCCCTCCTCGATCGCTGGAATGTGTCCACGCGACCGTATGGCGGCCGGCTCGCCTCCGAATCGGGAGCGACTCCCCATTTTTCCGTGCGGTGTTCCCTAGATTTCTGCCACGCCGACCAGTCCGAGTCGAACTGCTAGCGATGCGGCGACGTCCCGGGTCGGGGCGTCCAGCTTCGCCAGCACGGCGGAGACGTGATGATCGACCGTTTTCGCAGAGATGAACAGCCGTCCGGCGATCTCGGCGTTGGTGTGCCCGCCGCAGATCAGGTCGAGAACCTCACGCTCGCGTTGAGTGAGCCTGAGTGGATGCGTACGGGTTGCGGATCGTGGTCCGGTGGGGATTGAACGGATGCCAAGCACGCGCATTTTCTCCCGGGTGATCCCGGTGGCGGCTTTTGCGCCGAGGTCGTGGAAGGTGCTCAGGGCTCGGCGTAACGCCGCGTCCTGAGTCGCGTCGAGGAGCGCCATCGCAGCGTCGTACGGGCAGCCCAAGTCGGTCCAGACCTGTGCGGCTCTTTCCCAATCTCCCTCGATCTGCAGCCGGTACGGCTCCGCGAGCTCACCTCGCGGTGAGCGGGTCGAGGAGGTCCGACGCAACCAGACACCGATCGCCCCGCGCTCCCAGGAGTCGCACCTGTCGGATACGTCATCCGCCAGTTCAGCCTCAATCCCGGCTGGGCCGGGCTTGCCTTCGAGCCAGTACGCCTCGGCGCGAGCTAACCGAACAGGGACGATCCACGCCGCCTCGCCGGTCCCATCAGCGGACGTCATTGCCTCGTCGAGACATTCCCAGGCCCCACGCTCTCCGCGGCGCGCCCGGATCGTGCCCAGGCTCAGTAGCGGATTGAGCCGGTTGATCGGTGAGGCGACCAACCTGAGCAGCTCCACACTCAGCGACACTGACTCGTCCCAATGTCCTGTCTTCTCCCTGGCGCTAGCCCGCCCGCCTTGCAGACACGTGGCGTAGGTGCTCATGTCCTGTTCGTCGGTGTAGGCGAGCCCGTCCACGAAGTACCGTTCTGCCTCGGCGAATCGCCGCTGGCCGCAGTACGTGCTGGAAAGGTTCGCGAAGGCCCGGCCCACCTGCTCCGCAAGACGTTCGGAGATCGCAATCTCCAACGCACGACGCAGCTGTCCGGCCCACTCTCGGCCCGCAGCGGCGTTGGCGCAGGCCTCCGTATTGAGCGCGTCGCTGAGCACCTCAGGTATGCCCAACGCCTCGGCAAGCGCCTGCGCCCGGCGTGCCAGCTCGATCGCAGCGTCGAATTCGCTGTCTGACATCCGTTGGAAAGCGAGATTGGCGTAGGCCCACGCCAGCTCGGTGCTCGCTCCCAGCGGTTCGAGGGTCGCCAGAGCGGCGTGACCCGCGTCGACCGATTCGCGGCCGCGGCACAGGCGCCACATGGTGCGCGAGAGCCGCCGCAGCGTGTCGCCCTCACGCACCCGGTCACCGGCCTCACGCCACAACGCGAGCGCACGCTCCTGCGCGTCCGCGGCGTCCTCCCAGTGGTCGATCAACGACAGCTCATAGGCGAGCCCCTCATACAGCCCCGCAACCATCGCCGAATCTGCCTCAACTGCGAAGCGCAGAGCCCGCCGGAACTGTGCCGCCGCTTCTCGATGCGACGCCAGCTCAGCCGCCCGGCGCGCGGCCCGATGTGCATAGTGGAGGACCGCCGGTGCGTCCGCAGATGCCTCCGCGTGAAAGGCCATACGGGCATCGTCATCGCATCCGATGGAGCGCAGGGCATCGAGGATCCGGGCGTGATCGGGGCCCCGGCGATGCGGCGCGATCGCCTGCTCCACAGCCAGCCGGGCGATCTCGTGACGGAACTTCAGCCACGCGCCGTCGCCGACGAGCAGGCCGGAGACGAGGAGCTCATCGACGTTCGATGGCGTGCACGCTGTGACCGATTCCAGCACTTGCAGCTCGACCCGCGTGCCGATCAGTGCCGCGACGGCCAACACGTCGCGCGACGCGCTGCCTAGACGCGCCATCCGCGCCAGTACCGCGTCGCGAGCTGACGGCGGGACGGCACCGATTCCGGCCTGCACCACCTCGGTGACGAAGAACGGATTTCCGCTGGTCAGCCGGTACAGCTCGGCCGCCTCGAGCCCGCTTCCATTGGCCAAGATTCGAACCGCGTCCGCAGACAGGGGCGCCAGCCCGACCCGCCTGGTCGACCGCTGCGTGGCAAGTTCACCGAGCGCAACCCGAAGCGGGTCACTTGCCGTCAGCCCGTCGTCGCGGTAAGTGGCGATGAGTAGCACCGGCGCGTTCCGGATCCGCCGACCAAGGATACGCAGCAGATCGACGGTCGCTTCATCGGCCCAGTGGACGTCCTCCATGACAACGACATTCAGCATCTCTGGTTCGGAGAGCTGGCGCAGCAGAGCAGCGAACAACTCATCGCGAGCGGCGCCGGCGCGGCAAAGGTCGAGCAGTTCGCCGCCGAGCTGACCCGCGAGGTCGAATAACGGCCCGAGCGGGCGCGGCGTGAACAGGCCGTCGCAAGCCCCCCAAGACCAGCGGGCATCCGGCACATCACATTGAAACCGCTCCACCAAAGCCGACTTACCGACGCCAGCCTCACCAGCGACCAAAACCAGCCGCCCCTCACCTCGCCGCGCCTCACGGGCATAGTCGGCGAGTGACGCCAGGGCAGATTCCCGTTCCAGCAGCGGCATGGCTAAAAGTGTCCGCCGCACCAACCTGCGAGCGCCATGGTCAACTAGGCAGGGACTGTCGACGATCATTTATCCTCTCGGCAGGCCCTGTCATCGGCATGTCCGCATCCACAGGAACCCGGTCCGGTCCGCCGCGCAACCCTTCCAGAGCTCCCGTTCGTACGTTGAGGAGACACGTGAGCGAAAGGCTGGTTGATGCCTGAACCGGAGGGCTTTGCTGACTTTGTCCGCGCCTGTTCTCACCGGCTGTATCGGGTCGGGTGCCTGCTCGTTGGTCACAACGTGCAGAACCCGCGGGACGATTGGCCAACTGGGGAGACGAAGCCGGCCGCGAACGCAGGGCCGACCTGCCCGGCTGGCGGCGGTCCAAACGTAAGAGCTAGCACCCCTTGCGCGGATCTTGACAGGGGCGTTGGGCTGGTGGGCACGGTTGGGTTCGAACCAGCGACCCCTCGCTTGTAAGGCGTCACGCTGTGAACGCTGTGCTGACCTGCATAAACGCAGATCATCCGCGAGCAGAAGTGCCCAAGGCGATCGCTGACTAAGCGATCTCCACTTGGAGAACCGCTCAAGAGCCCGCAAGGATCGTCAAGGCCCGCAAGCGCCGAGCGAAGTACCTACCTCATCGAACGACCAGCCGCCGAGACGGTGGCGAAGCCATCCCCGTGCAGCGCGCGTCGAGACATGCGCTCCGCGCAGCGCCGGGGATCGGGCGCCGGCAGACCACGGGGTTGCCGGAGCCCCGACAACTTACCGACTAACCCTGGGAGGGGCCATGTCGAAGATCACCACTGCCAAGGTCGTCGCCTACCTGATCGCCTTCGTCGCCGCGGTCAGCTCGTACGGCCACCAGGTCTATCTCCTGGAGCTGGCAGACCTCGATCCACTCTTCGGTGTGATTCCGTCGGCGTGGATCACTCCGGCCACCGTGGACTCGCTCGCCATCATCGCGTTGATGGTGCGCACGTCCGACGCGGTGACCACCACCAGACGCCGGTGGGCACTCGTGCCCCTCGTGCTCGCCGGCGGGATGAGCGTGGCGGCCAACGTCGGCACCGCTCACAACCTCGTCCAGGTCGTGGTCGGCGTCTGGACGGTGGCGGCGTACATCATCGCGGAACTCTTCGTCGGAAAGATGCAGGCGAAGCCGACCAGTCACCCGGTGCCGCACAACGCACCGACGAGCCCCGGCTATCCGCCGCTGATCGTTGAGGCGCCCGAGGCACTGGCCTACCGCGACGCGGCAGCCGAGCTACGACGTACCTCGCGGCTCGGAGCATTGAACGCCGGGTAGTCCGCCGCGGGGCAGGTGGAACAGATTTGTACCACCTGCCCTCGCGGGGTCCACCCGGACCACGAAATCCGCCAGGTGCTTCGGGCTGGATCAGTGGCTCGCGGCGCGCACGTACACCGATGATCTACGACAACAAACTGAGCGCCCGATGTCCATGATGGACGTCGGGCGCTTTTTTGTGTCTGCGGCCCGCTGAGGCGACGATGATCAAGGCTTCGGCGGCCACCCGTGCGGGATTCAATAGGCGCTAGCGCATGCCTGCCTGAGCCACCTCGGCCGGGTAGGCCATGGCGACCGGGCGGCGTGGTCGCGGCGGCTGAAGACCAGCCCGGTGCGAGTGCAATGGGACCCCGAGCGGTCAGTGCAGTGGATGCCATTGCCATACCGGTGAGCCACCCCGGGATTGATGGAGGCCCCGAAACCAGGCGATGATCCTGGTGGAAGGGAGAACCATCGATGGCCGCTCCGAGGAAGTACCCGCAGGAGCTTCGCGACCGGGCCGTGCGGCTGGCCCG
>JAHRHA010000215.1 GCA_020027875.1 Micromonosporaceae bacterium
CCTGATCCACGAATACCACCACGTGGCCTGACCGCGCACCGGCCGCGAAGCGCACCCCGCAACGGTCACACGTCGCCTACCGCAGCCCGAGGGCATGTTCCGACGAGCCGGATGCGCATCTGTCATCCACCCGAACGCCCCGCCTTGGCCAGGTGTTTGTTGCACGCCGTTCGGCATGAGCACGTGGGCGTCGCTGCTGGTGGGCGTGTGGGTGGTTGAAGAAGCCCCGCCGGCTGGGTGCCGGCGGGGCTTGGTGTTCACACTGTCGCGGTGGTGTTCACTCTGTCGTGACTTCCGTGACGGCGGCGCGGGCGGCGGACTCGTCCACGATGGTCTTGTCCGCGCCGAACGCCGCGACGAGTGCTTGGACGGCGATGTTGTTCACCGCTCGTGGTAGGCCGCGGCTGGTTTGGTGGATGAGGGCGGTCGCGTCGTCGGAGAACAGGGTGTCGGAGCGTCCGGCCAGGGTCAGGTGGTGTTTGACGTAGCCGGCGGTCTCCGCGGCGGTCATCGGCGCCATTGCGTAGCGCAGTGCGATGCGCTGGTCGAGGGCGGCGAGGATGCCGAGTTTGATTTTGCGGCGGAGGGTGGGTTGCCCGACGAGCAGGCAGGCGAATGGTGATCTGCTGTCCATGTCGTAGTTGGTGAGTTAGACCGAGTTCGGTCTAACTCACCTTATGCCGAGGCGAGGGTTATGCCGAGGTGGGCGCGGCGGCGCCCGGATCACCTTGGTGGGCAAGGGAAACTCCAGCCGGGCACTCGGCATAACTACAGCTGCTCGAGGAAGGCCAGGAGCGTGTCGGATGGCCGGTAGCGACCTGGGGCGGTGCTGGGCGGGGTCGTGCGGGCGAGCGCGCGCTCCTTCAGCGACAGATCGGCGTGCAGATAGGTCTGGGTGGCGCGGATGTCGGAATGGACAGGCGAGCCAGAGCGCGATGGTGGCGATGTCCACGCCGGCGAGCAGAAGGTTCATCGCGCAGGTGTGGCGGAGGACATGTGGTGATACGTGCTTGCTGTTCAGGGACGGGCAGCGCTGCGCCGCGGCCGCCACGTATTTGGTAAGCCCCCATTGGATGGCATCGACGCTGAGCGGATGTCCTTGCCTGGTAGGGAATATGGGGGCGGTGGCGGTGCCGGACCGCTCACGCATCCAGGTGCGCAGCACGGCCACGGTTTGGCGGGTCAACGGTGTGACTCGTTGCTTGCGGCCCTTTCCGAGGCACCTCGCATGTGGACTGTCGCCCAGATGCAGGTCGGCGACAATGAGAGCTGTCAGCTCGCCGACCCGTAGTCCGGTCTGGATGGCCAAGGCGAGGAGGGTGTGGTCACGGCGGCCGAGCCAGGTCGACCGGTCCGGTGCGGCGAGCAGCGCGTTCACCTCGGCCGGGGTGAGGAAGCAGAGCAGTGCACGATCGTATCGCTTTGCGGGGATGGCGAGTACCCGGGCGATCGTCTCGGCGTGCTCTGGGTGGCGTAGCGCAGCGAACCGGAACAGTGAATGGATCGCGGCGAGGCGGGCGTTGCGGGTGCGCGCGCCGTTTCGTCGGTCGTGTTCGAGATGGGTTAGGAACGTCGCAATGAGTTCAGCGTCGAGATCGGCGATGTCCAGTCGGCAGGGCTGGGTTCCGGTGCGCCGCTCCGCGAAGTAGAGCAGCAACCGCAGGGTGTCGCGGTAGGCGGTCACTGTTCGCGGGCTGGCCTGGCGTTGGGTCAGCAGCCGGTCGGTGAAGAACGCCTGCAGGGTGGGGGCGAGTGCGCTCATCAGGAGTCTCCTGTGGACTGTTCGAGTCGATGTGCTGCCGCGGCGAGCAGGTCCGGTGCGGCGGAGAGGTACCAGTAGGTGGAGGCTGGGTGGGCGTGGCCGAGATAGGCCGACAGGACCGGCAGTCTTGCTGCGACGTCGACACTGGCGCGGTACCAGTCCCGTAGCGTGGCCACTGCGAAGCTGTGCCGCAGTCCGTGAATGGTTGGGGCTGCCGTGCCCGCCGGGGCCGTGATGGCGGCGTGGGTGAGCATCTCGGTGAACGCGGTGTGCACGTTGCGGTAGATCAACCGGGTGCCGTGGGCGGAGACGAAGAAGCTCGATCCGCGTGGCCACGTGCACAACTGGTCGCGCGCGGCGGTGTAGTCGCGCAGTGCGGTGACGGTCGAAGGGTGTAGCGGTAGGTGGCGGTGCTTGCCGAACTTCGCCTCGCGGATCACCAGAGCGCCTGCGGGCAGGTCCACGTCCGCGTTGTCGAGCGCGATCACCTCGCCGACGCGCATGCCGGTGACCGCCAGCAGCCCGAGAACGCCGCGGTAGGTTGCCGCCCGCAACGGCCGGCGCATCCGGCCGGTCGCGGCGATCAGGGCGTCGATGTCGGCCTGGGAGTACAGATATGGGGTGCGCCGCCAACGGCGGTAGGGCAGGACATCGATCGGTGGAACCTGCACGGTCGTGTCAATGGTGCGAACGTAGTTGGCGAATCCGCGAATGACGCCGAGCCGCTGCGCGTAGCGGACCGGTTGCAGGTGCGCTGGCCTGGTCGCCCACATGACCGCCGCCGCAGTGGTGATGGTGGACGACCCGTCGGTGAGAAACGCGATGAAGTCCTCGATCAGCCGGTCGTGGCCGCGCAGCTTGAACCCCAGGGCGCGCCGGATCGCGAGGTACTCGACGGCGGCGGCGTGCAGGTCGCTCATGCCGCGCCTCCCGGCCAGCAGCGGGCCACTTCGGCCAGCGCTTCCTGATCGTCACGGGCGTAACCGGCCGTGGTTACCGCGTGCTGGTGGCGCAGCAGTTGGCCGATCTCGAACAGCGGCGCTCCGGCGCGGCGCAGCGCGGCCGCCGCGCTGTGGCGAAGGCGGTGGGCGCCCGACCTGGGCAGCCCGGCCCGGCCACATGCGGCTGTCACGACCTTGCTGACCGCGCTCGAGCTCAACGCGGCATAGGGGGCTTTCGCCTGCACGAACAGTGCTCGGCAATCGCGGTGCGGTCGGCCGCGGTGACAGTAGCCAGCGACCGCATGCCCGACGTCGACAGGCAGCGGCAACCGGTCGGTCCGGTTCCCCTTGCCGTGCACGGTAATCTCGCCGGCACGCCAGTCCAGGTCATCGACCCGCAGGGCCGCGACCTCGTTGGCGCGCAGACCCAGCCGGGCGAGCACCGTCAGGATGGCGAAGTCGCGACGTCCGATGCTGGTACGACGGTCACAGCTGGCTAGCAGCCGCTCGACCTGACCTGGCCCAAGCCCCCGCGAGGGACCCAGATCGCGCCACCCCACCGTCCGCGGGGCGGCAGCCTCCAGAGGTGTGGTTGTGTAACCGCGCAGGTAGCAGAAGCGCAGCAGCGCCCGAAGCGCCGTCACCACGTTGTTCAACGAGCCGGAGCCGCGCCGGCCGGCCTGCGCCAACACGAACGCGCTGACGTGCCGGGCAGTCAGTACACGCACGTCCATGCTGTCCCCGAGCTGGGACGAAAGGAACAGCCCGGCGAAGCGCCGATAGACGTCGATGGTCTTCTCCGCCAAGCCTCGTTCGTTGCGCAGGAACTCGGCGAACTCGTTCAACATTGCGTGGCTCGCCGCATCTTCCACTGCGGCAGGGGATCGCACGACGCCTTGTGCGTTGAGGTAGCCGAGCAGCGACATCATGCCGCGTGGCGTTCGTCGCTGGACCTCGGCCCGCTGGCTGCCCGGTCGCTCGGCGAGGAACCGTTCGACGTGCTCGGCATCCAGGTTCGCAGCAGCGAGTCCCTGCTCAGCCAGCCAGCGGCTCACGCGCGCCAATGAGTACAGGTAGGACACCGCCGTCCACGCCGAGTAGCCCCGCCCAAACAACTCCTGCCGGTACCCAGTTGCGTACGGCGCCAACGGACCAGTCACAACGACTTGCGTTGATTTCTTCATGGTTGCCTCTCTGTCGGGAGCCCACGCTCCCGGACGAGGCAAGCCTTCTACGCGAGCCTGTAGTTATGCCGAGTGCCCGGCTGGAGTTTCCCTTGCCCACCAAGGTGATCCGGGCGCCGCCGCGCCCACCTCGGCATAACCGTCGCCTCGGCATAAGGTGAGCATGCGGATGCCTTCGAGTTGGGCGTGGTCGAGCAGGTGGGCTTCGTCGAGGACGAGGACCGGGGTGCGGCCGCGTTCGACGGCCTCGATCGCGAGGGCGTCGCCGGCTTGCGGGACGAGGGTGGCCATGTGCGTCTTGGGCAGCCCGCCGAGGGCGGTGACGATGGCGTGGTGGATGCCGCGGGCGCCGATGGTGGGGTTGCCGAGGTAGATGACGGTGTGCCTGGCGGGGTCGAGGGCGGTGAGGGCGGCGCGGACGGCGACGGTTTTGCCGGCGCCGACCTCGCCGGTGATGACACCGAGGCCGTGTTCGGCCACGCACCAGGTGATCCGGGCGACGGCCTCGTTGTGGGCGTGGTGGCGGTGCAGCATGCCGGGGGCGAGGTTACGACCGAATGGCATCCGGGATAGGCCGTAGTGGGCTTGCAGACGCTCGATGGTCACGGGGTGTCCTTCCTCGCACGGGTGGTGGCGCGACGCAGTAGGCCGGCGTGGCCGTCGAGCTCGACTATGAGCAGGTCCACGGTGCGCGCCTTGTAGCGGTCGGCGATGTCTTCGCGGAGGCCGTGTCCGCCGTAGCGCAGGATGTTGGCGAGCAGCTCGACCAGGTCGAGCAGGTCGAGGGCGTAGCAATTCAGCATGCGGACGTCGTCATCGCCGACGCGTGTCAGACCGATCTGCGGTTTGCCGTTCACGGCGTCGGCTCCTGCCTGTCATCGCCCGGCTCGGTGGTGTCGCCGGGCTCGGTGGTGTCGTCGGGCTCGGCGGTGTTGGCGGCGACGTCATCTGGCGGTGCGCCGGCGAGGGCGTGGTAGTTGACCCGCTCGCCCAGCTGGGCGTCGTGGGCGGTGCCGACCAGGCGGAGGTAGTCGATACCCGAGGCGACCGGTGCGGGCGATTCGATGTGCTCCGGGCGGGCTTTGGGGTGAGAGTGGCGACCGATGCGGAACACGGTCGCGGTGCCGTAAGACCGGTCCCGGTAGCGGACCTCAACGTCGGCGAGGTCGAACGGGTCGAAGACCAGTTCCACTGCCCGGCCGACCAGCACCGGGTCGACCTGGTAGACGTTGCCGTGCAACGACACGGTCGCGGTCCGGGTCACGGTGCGCTGCGCCGACCATAGGAACGCCTCCCGCAACCGGGCCGGGGTGGGCAGCGCCAACGGATGCGTCAGCCCGTCACGCCACCGGGCCAGCGGCGCCGCGCCGGTACTGGTGTGGATGCGCGGGTGGTAGACCGTCTCCACCCATGCCACGAACAACCGGTTCAACGTGGCCAGGTCCGCCACCGCCGCCCCGTCGGTGTCCGGGGTGGACAGTTCGATCAGGAACTGTTCCCGCACGGTGCGGAAGAACCGTTCGATCTTGCCCCTGCCCTCCGGCCGACCCGGGGTGGAGTGGATGAGTTTGATGCCCAGGGTGGCGCAGCCACGCAGCAGCCACGAGTCCACAAACGCGGACCCGTTGTCGACGTAAATGGATTCCGGAACCCCGCGGGTGGCCAGGGCCGGGCGTAGCGCCGCGGCGAGGCGCACGGTGTCCTCTGCGAACCCGAACCGGGCCGCCATCACCGCCCGCGAATGGTCGTCCAGGAAAGCGAACAAATACGTTTTGCGGCCGGCAACATACGGCCCGTGCAACGCATCTTATGTGGACGCCGAGGTTATGCCGACAGGGAGCGGCCAACCGCTGCGGCGCAAGAAGTTGGCCACTCTCGGGATCGGCATAATCACAGCGATTCGAGGAATTCGATGAGACTATCGGTGGGCTGGTAGCGCTGCTGGTCTGTGCGTGTCGGAGCGGTTCGGGCGAGCGCGCGCTCTTTGAGGGCGAGGTCGGCGTGGACGTAGACCTGAGTGGTGGCAACGCTCTCGTGGACAGGGTGGGCTGCGCAGCGAGGTCCGGGTTCACGTGTTGTGAACTCCGGCCTTTTCCGCGCAGCCTCCCTCCGAACCCAGCGGGCGCCTTT
>JAHRHA010000216.1 GCA_020027875.1 Micromonosporaceae bacterium
CCCGTTCGTGGTGATGACCGCGCCGGGCTCGACATGGGCGCGCGGCGGTCCGGTCAGCGTACGCGAGCTGGTGACGGCTCCGCTCATCGCGGCAACACACGGGTGCCGGTACATCGGGCATTTCGAGAGCTATATTCGCGAACGGGGCCACGAACCCACCATCGTGTTCCGCTCCGACGACGACGCCACCGTGCGGGGATTGGTCGCCGCGGGTGCCGGTGTCGCGGTCGTGCCGCGGCTGATGACCGAGCCCGCCAACGGCGACGTCGCGATCATTGAACTCGACGAGCGGCTACCACCGCGTCGCATCGCCCTGTCCTGGCGAAGCGACACCACCGCGCCACCCACCCTCGACGCCTTCGTCGAGGCAGTCGACAAGACCTGCGCCGAACTGGGCCTTCACGCCCGCACCCGGGTCGGCGACGCCAGTCGGCTTGGCGCGGGCCGAACCTTCCCGGCTGAACCCAAGAATAGTTCCAGCGCCCGTAGCGCCCCCGCACTGAGCTCGTCTGCGATCCGGCCGACCCGCTGACGTCGTGATCGATAATCGAACTCGACGGCTCGGTCGCCGAACGGCTCGAGGTTGCGCTTCGCCGCGGCGATCATGTCGGCGATTCGCCCAATCTGACAGCCGTGGTCCCGGAAACCAGTAGCGCCACATTCCCGCGGTCTGTTTTGGTTGTTGGCATGGCTGGGTTTGATGATCCTGCATTCTTTGGCGACCGCTGGGCGAGCGCCTACAAGGACCTGACCAGGGGGCCCGACCCGACATCGGCCGTGGAATTCCTCGCCGGCCTAGCCGGCGGCGGGCGGGTGTTGGAACTTGCGATCGGGGGCGGGCGGGTGGCGCTGCCCCTGGCCCGCCGGGGAATCACGGTGGAAGGCATCGAAGCCTCGGAAGCGGTAGTGCAACGGCTGCGTTCGGTACCGGGCGGCAAGGTGATCCCGGTCGTCGTCGCCGATCTGGCCGATGTGCCTGTGAGCGGGCCGTTCGACCTGGTGTACCTCGTATGGAACACCTTGTTCAACCTCCTGAGCCAAGCTCGACAGGTTGACTGTTTCCGCAACGTCGCGCGCGTGCTGAAACCAGGCGGGGTGTTCGTCATCGAGTGCTTCGTCCCCGACCTGGCGCAGTTCGACCGTGGAGTCGAGACGGATGCCGTCACCGAAGATTCCGCGACCATCAGTTTGACTCGCCACGACCCGGTCGCACAGCGCATTACCAAGCAGCACGTAACACTGGATGCGCAGGGCATACACCTTCTCCCCACCGCACAGCGGTACTGCTGGCCCAGCGAACTGGACCTGATGGCCCAACTGGGAGGCCTTGGACTCCGGGAGCGCTACAGCGATTGGACCCGAACCCAATTCGACTCTAGGAGCCGCGGACACATCTCGGTGTACGAGCTCGTCCCTACAGAGACCCGATGAGCCGCCGACAAGAGCTCGCGACGGGGATTGCCCGATTAGCTAGCTTCACCCGCGGATCGATGACGGCGTAGAGACTGTCACCGATCACGTTCGACGCGACGATGAAGGTGGCCGCGATGAGGACCGTGCCTACATTTGAATTGGTCCACAAAGGAGACAGCCCGCACTTGGGCACGCGTTCCGTGTTGGGTCAGTCTGGTTCAATCAATTGCTGTCGAGCGTGCTCGGCAGCCAAGGGAACTGCAGGAGCTCCTTGAGCACCTGCCATCGCCGATCCGGCCGTCGGCGGTACCGCCGTTGACTTCGACGTGAGCGCGAACGACGTCGTGGCCAAGGTTGTAGTTGATGACGTAACTTCGGTAGTCATCGATGGATCGGACGCGTCGTCGAGCATGCTCGGCCGGCGTAAGGCCGTGGGTCTCCAGCCACGCCGCCGCCTGATCCGAGGCTATATGGCCGTCTAGATATCGGCGGGCGGCCTCGTTGACGGCGTAGCTAAGACGGTTGATGAGCCGGCGCACGTGGTCGTACTCCTCGGCTTGGGCTGGGTTAAGGCCGGCAAGCGAGTAAGGGCGATCGCGCTCGAAGGCCAATCGTGGTGTGTGGGAGGCGCTCATCGGCGCCGGCCCGACCTGCAGCGCGACCACGAAGCCTGAGCATGGCCGTGGCAGCGTGATTTGGCCCCACGTGGGCGACACGATGGGGTGTGTAGCGGCCTGATTTGGCTGCATCTGGGTGATCGTGGTTGGTGACAGTCGTCGTTCGCGCCGGCAGGCCGGGATGGGGTCGAGGGTGGAGATGTTCGCTGCGATCCGTTGGGACGCGCGTTTGGAGGGACTGTCTGTTCGGGCGTTGGCTGCTCGGCACGAGGTGCATCCGCGCACGGTGCCTGAGGCGTTGGCTTCGGCGGTGCCGCCGGCGCAGAAGGTGTCGAAGCGGCCGGCGGTGCCCTATCGGTGCGGCGGTTCGCTGGACGTCTGCCGCGAACCGGTGGCCGATCGAGCGGATGCGGCAGGCAACCTCGACCCGTTCGGTCTTCGGGCGATCTGCATCACGATGACACACCGTCATCGCCATGACTCAAAGCATTGCTTGAGAACGCACCACCGGCCGGCCAGCATGAGCATCACCGTGACCACCTCGCGAACGACGAGCAACACGACGGGAACGGGAGCGCTTCAAGGGAGGCCAAGACTGCGCATCGTCTGTTTGTCGTAGAGCCGGTGCCTGATCGTCGGCTTGACGCACGGCCCACCGTCGTCCCTCCAGTCCTGTCGAGCCCCGGACGCCGTACGTTAACGTGCAGGACCGCACCATCCACACGAGACCCTCGGCGATCTCCCCCCTGCGATCGCCGAAGGGGGTTCGCAAAGAGTCGAACCCCGGCGGCCCCCGCTTCACCCTCGGGCGGGGGCCGTCGCGACTCAATCACCTGCCGCGGCTCGGCCGGCCGTTACCCACCACCAGCCGGCGACCATCGGCGTCGAGTTTGTCGGAGTACGCCGCGATGTGGGCAGCGGCATCGGCGTCGGCAGTAGGTCACCGAGAAGTCCGCGTGGACCCGCCGCGGCGAAACCCCCCGCTGGCCACCGCGGTCGCAGGTCGCAGCGGTCCTGGCTCCATCGCACGGCAGGCGCCCGCAGGTGGCGTCGTCATCGGAGCGGTACGCGATGGTGGGTTCGTAGCCCCGTTCGCGCAGCTGACTCTCGAACTGCCCGCTATGGCGGCACGCATGCGTTCCCGCGATGAGTGGAGCCTGGGCCAGCTCGCACACCGAGACCGGGCCGCCCCCGGTTTCGATTTCTGATCCGCGACCGCGACGCCAAGTTCACGACCGCGATCGACGCAGTGTTCAACGCAGGGGGCATTGAGAATGTCAAGATCCCGCCGTGGACGCCGAAGGCCAACGCCTACGCCGAGCGTTGCGTGCGCACCGTCCGTGCAAGTGTCTGGATTGGACACTGGTCCGGAATCGTTGGTACCGCCGGCGTAAAAGCGGCCCGGAGCGCAGTTCCCCCGCTGCGGACCTCGCTGCCCTCCTCGACGGGGTTCGCTGATTATTGGTCTGATGGGGGAAACATCAGCCACAAGATCGGTAGACCAGCTTCCTCCGTTCCAAGAGCCTCCGACGGCGCGCTTAGACAAGCCATCTCGTCAGTAATTGGCGCAGTTTCTTCTGGCTCACTCGTGGGCGGGACGCGTCGTGGCCGGCCGCCCCGAGCCATAAGGCCGTCGGGATACCTGGTCGCATCGCCGAACCGGCGATGAGCGCGAAGCGTTCCGCTTCCCGACCGTTCTCGCGTGCGTTCATGTCGACTCTCATTCCGTTGTTCGGTATGGCAATCACGGGTGAGATCGACGGTAGGTGCGGTCGGGCCCGGTCTCCGGTCCGATCGGGCGCGGGAAGCGCAGGCCAATTGCGCGAGGGATCCGGAACTACGATGTGACCCGTGGGGCAGACCAATCTGGCCTGGGAGACGCTCTTCGACCTTTCGGCCACGAGCCGTGGACCGTTACACGTCCGGCTGACGGCGGCGATCCGTGCTGCCATCAGGAGCGGCCGGTTGCCGCACGGCGCGGCCCTGCCACCGAGCCGTACACTCGCCACCGATCTCGGCGTCTCCCGCTGGACAGTGACCCAGGCGTACGGCCAGCTCATCACCGAGGGGTACCTAACGGGACGGACCGGCTCCGCGACCCGGGTGAGCTGGTCGCCCAAGCCCGATGACGGTCCGGTGGAGCGTCGGGTGCGTCAGCCGCCACCACCGGCGCACTATGACCTGGATCCCTGCCGGTCCGACCTACGGGCGTTTCCGCGGCGTAAATGGGTGGCGGCGGTCCGGATCGCCGCCGAGACCGTACCGTTCGATCAGCTCAACTACTCCGCGTCGGGCGGGCACCCGCAGCTACGTGCCGTAATCGCGGACCACCTGAACCGGAGCAGGGGATCGGCCACGGAGCCCGGTACGGTCTCCATCTACTCCGGCGCGGCCCAGTCCCTGCTCCAGGTCTCGCGGGCACTGTTCGCGGCCGGTCACACCAGGATCGGTGTGGAGAATCCTGGGTCGGAACGGCACTGGCAGGCGGCGCGGACTGCCGGCCTGGAACTGGTGGCCCTGCCGGTCGACGACGACGGCCTGGTGGTCGAAGCGCTGGACGCCTATCCCGGGCTCCGGGCCGTGTGCGTGAGCGCGGCACATCATCCCGCGACTGGCTGCGTGCTCGGACCGCATCGGCGGTCCGCGTTGCTGGACTGGGCGTGGCGCGTGGACGGACTGGTCGTCGAGGACGACTACGACGCCGAGTTCAACTACGACCGGCCCGCCCCGCTGACGATGCAGGGTACGGATCCGGATCGGGTGGCGCTGCTCGGTTCGATGAGTAAGTCGTTGGGTCCGACCGTTGGCATCGGCTGGGTGGTCACTCCTCGCCGGTGGGTCGACGCCGTACGGTCCTCGCACGAACTCTCGCTGCTCCCGCCGATCCTGAACCAGGTCGCGCTGGCGCAATTCATGGAGTCGGGCGCCTACGACCGGCATCTGCGCGCGTCCCGGCTGCGGTTCCGGGCCAGGCGGGCGGCACTGGTAGCCGCGCTGCGGCGCAGATTGCCCGAGTGCCGGATGCGCGGAGCGGAGGCCGGGCTGCACATACTGCTGGAACTGCCCGCCGGGACGGACGCCGCCGCGGTCGTCGCCGAGGCGCAGCGGCGCGACCTGCAACTGTTCAACCTGGACAACGCACTCCTGCTCGGCTACAGCAACCTAAACGACTCCGTGGTCGACGAGGCCGTCGCCGCACTGGTGGCGGTGATCAGCCAGGTTGGCCCCACCACCGTGATCCGAGCCATGTAGGACAGCGCGGAGACCTTCACGACCTTCCTCGGCGTGCGGTGCGTGGATCACGTGGCCGCTGGCGATGCACAGGGCGTGGCTGACCTGCCGCATGGTGGAGTGGACACCTCGACGTGTTCGGGAGGGGTTGCGGCGACGGGTGTGGGTGGGCGGCGACGGGGGTGGATGGGGCGTGTGAGCCGGGTGACCGCCGGCGACCCTCAGTCGGGTGTCTTGACATCGGACGCTCGGGCCCGCAAGGAGACCCGCACGTGGGAGCCCCATCCGGTGATGGGTCCGATACGCTGCGCGACGTGGTCGACCCCCGGCTGACGCGCAGCCACCGCGCACGCCGCCGCACCGCCTGCCCCTGCAGCAGACGACCGCGCGCATCGCGGTCGCGCCCCGCGTCGGCAACGTGGTCGTCGGCGTGCCGACGGCGCTGCTCGCCGTGGTGCCGCCGGTCAGCGTGCGCTGGGTCGTCGGTGGCCTTGTCGTTCTCGCCGCGTGGACCGCGGTGTTCAGCCTCATCGCGATGACCCGCGGTCTTGTCGCGCCGCTGATGTTGGTCGACGCCGCCGTGGCGGTGGGGTTCTGTCTGTTAATCGGGCGATTCGTGCCCGTAGGCCGGATCGACGAGGGCTCAAGCTGGATCGCCGTGATCGGGTCGATCTGCATCGTCAGCCTTCCGTTCGCCTTCTCGGCCCGCCTAGCAGTTCCGGCCGCTCGTC
>JAHRHA010000108.1 GCA_020027875.1 Micromonosporaceae bacterium
GCGTTCCGGGAGCTGACCGAGCCGCACCGCCGCGAGCTGCAGGTGCACTGCTACCGGATGCTCGGATCGGTCCAGGACGCCGAGGACGCCCTGCAAGACACGCTGCTGGCCGCCTGGCAAGGCTTCGGAGGGTTCGAGGGACGCGCCTCGCTGCGCACCTGGCTCTACCGGATCGCCACCAACCGGTGCCTCAACGCGCGCCGGTCGGCCAGCCGGCGCCCGGCCAAGGAGTGGGACGTGCCCAATGTTGAACCGCCCGAGCCGACACGGCTCGGCGAAGTCGTCTGGCTCGAGCCATTTCCCGACGTCCTGCTCGAGGGTGCCTTCGACGCGCCGCTCGGCCCGGAGGCCCGCTACGAGCAGACCGAATCCATCTCCCTGGCCTTCGTGACCGCCCTGCAGATCCTGCCGCCTCGCCAGCTCGCCGTGCTCATCCTGCGCGACGTCCTCGGATTCCACGCCAACGAGGTGGCCGACATGCTGGACTCGAGCGTCGAGTCGGTCAAGAGCGCCCTCAAACGGGCGCGCGCCAGCCTGCAGCACCGACGGCCCACGACCGACGACCGGGAACCGCCGCCCGCCTCCGACTCACCCTCCGAGGATGCGATCGTGGCGAGATTCGTCCGTGCGTGGGAGTCCGCCGATCTCGACGCGCTGGTGGCTCTGCTGACCGACGACGTCTTCATGTCGATGCCACCGATGCCCTTCGAATACGAGGGCCGAGACGTCGTGGCCCGCTTCTGTGCCAGCATTTTCAGCGCGGGTCGCAGGTTCGACCTCGTCCCGACAAGAGCCAACGGTCAGCCGGCGTTCGGCGCCTACCTGCGCGCCCCCAACGGCATCAGCCACGGGATCGGCCTCTACGTCCTCACTCTCACCGGCGACCGGATCTGCGCCATGACCCGCTTCGAAAACAGCGCGGCGACGTATTCGGAACCGTACCGATCGAGACGGCGCCCTTCGACGGCCCGTTCGGGCGCACGTTCACCTTCACCGACCCTGACGGCGACGCCGTCACGATCCACGACAAGCAGTGAGCGCCGCCACGAATACCTTCCGGATGCGGGCACGCGGCCCCTTTTCACTGACCGCCGCCGCCCGCTTCACGGAAGCCTTCCCGGCCGGCCAGGGCGGCGGCGACGCGCGCCTCGACCTCGCCTTCCCCGGCGAGGTCGCCTGGACGAGCGTCGCAGTACGCATCACCGAGGACCGCACGAGCCTGCTCGCCGAGATCGTGACCAACCCCGGCGCACTGCCACTGGGCCAGATCCGCAGTCACGTCGAACGCATCCTGTCGCTCGACGTCGACGGCACCGACTTCCCGGCCATCGCAGAGCGCGACCCGGTCGTACGCGACCTTCAAGCACGCTACCCGGGCCTGCGGCCAGTCCAGTTCCCCAGCCCGTACGAGGCCGCCGCCTGGACGATCATCGGACAGCGCATCCGCATGACCCAGGCGGCCGGCATCAGAACCCGGATGGCCGCACAGCTCGGCGACAACGTCGACTTCGGCGACCGGCAACGCTCGTCCTTCCCGCCACCCAACCGGCTCGCCACCCTCGGCGAGTTCCCCGGACTGACCGCACGCAAGATCGAGCAACTCCGAGCGCTCGGCCGCGCCGCCGCACACGGCCAACTCGACGCCACCGCCCTACGCAGCCGGCCGCCCGAGGAATCACTCACACATCTGCAGACACTGCCCGGCATCGGCCCGTTCTCCGCCGAACTGATCCTTCCCTGCTACCTGAGTGGATGAGACCCGAACCGCCCGGCTGCCCGCGGCGGAAAGACCGCCGTGGCTGGCCAGCGGTTCGAGCTCGCGCCCTGGAGGGCGTGCCTTACGCTGACGCGCAGGTGTGCCGGGAAGCCTGGTCGGCGGCGTTGCGCGCGAACGTCGCAGCGCCACCGAGCGGAGGAAGGCGTTTCCCTGATGCGCACCACGACAGACAAGCCGACAACAGTGGCCCACCTCGACGCGGGACCGGTCGAGTACCGGTGGGAACAACGCGGCGACGCCACCGTGGTGGTGTTCCACGGCGGACACGTAAGGGCCGGTCTCGCTGTGGGCGAAGACGTGTTCGCCGAGGCGGGCTACACGATCCTGGCACCCTCCCGTCCCGGCTACGGTCGCACCCCACTGTCGACCGGCACCACGGTCACCGGGTTCGCCGACGTCACCCGCACGCTGTGCGCACACCTCGGCATCACCAAAGTCGCCGCCGTGATCGGCACCTCGGGCGGCGGACCCACCGCGGTAGCGATGGCGGCCCGCCACCCCCACCTGGTCGAGCGGCTGATCCTGCAAAGCGCCGTCGGTCCACTGCCGTACCCCGATCGTCGGACCCGCCTCGGCGCCAAAGTAATGTTCGCCGCCCCCACCGAGCCGGCAACGTGGGGCCTCATGCGCGTGCTCCTGCGCCACGCACCCGACGCAGCCCTACGGCTCCTGCTGGGCAGCCTGTCCACACTGCCTGCCCGCAACGTCATGGCCAACCTGCGCGCCGAGGACCGCGTGGCGCTGGCCACCCTGTTTTCCCGCATGCGCTCCGGACGCGGGTTCCTCAACGACCTACACACCACCCCGGACGTCACCGCCGACGTCGGCCAGCCCACCCTCGTCATCGCCACCCGCCACGATCGCGGCGTACCGTTCGCCCACGCCCAGACCCTCACCACCGCCATCCGCCACGCCAACCTGGTCGAGAGCCACGCCGACAGCCACCTCATCTGGCTCGCACGCGACTGGCCCAACATCGCAGAGACGATCCGCGTCTTCCTCACCACCGACCCACCGCGACACCAGCCGGCAGGCGACCCACATCATGGACAGCTTCAGTGAGAACCAACGACGAACCTGGCCAACTTCAGTGAGAAATGGCCAGCTTCGACGAGAAGGGACAGTGACCCTGTCATCGTGATCATGTTGTTCGGCAATCCGTCCTCCGGAGGCGCGAACGGAGTCCCGTGCCTATCCGCTTCCTGGCGCGACGTCGGACTGTGCGGCGAACCGCCGCGCACTCCGAGGGTTCGATCGGCACATGCCGTAATGTGCCGGTCGCTGAGGTTTCGTTCGGGGTCAGAGCAGGGTGAAGTGATCAAGAAGCCTCGCCGTCGACCTCGACAACCAGGCTCTGACCTGCGACTTTGGGTGGACCGGACGTGGCAGTATCCGAACCGCCTTTGCGCAGATCAGGGTCCGATTGTCATGATCAAACCGGTCCAGACCCGGCAGTCCGTGTACTCGCGGCGCCGATAAGGTAACCGCCTGGAACAGGACGAACGGCTACTTCACGTCTCGTCGTTCGGTGCAGCGGGCGGCCACATACGCCGAGCACCGCCCGGATTATGCGCCGGCCGCGGTGCGTTGGGCGCTCGAGCCCGCACCCGGCCCGCGAGTGCTCGACCTCAGGCGAGTTCCTTCTTGAGTCCGGCGATGTCCACGCCCAGGTCGACAAGGATGCGGCCGGCGCGGGAACCTTGATCCAATGCGAGGATCAGCAGCAGGTGCGCGCGGGCGACGCGAGGATGCCCCGGCGCTCGTAGTAACGCCGCGTCTCCAGCTCACGCCACTGGCTTTCGCCACATCACCGATTCGCATCCTCCCAGTCTGCCCGCCCGAAGGCTGGACCCCGAAGTAAGTACAGGGTTGAGAATGGTGTGGTGATCGTCCAACTGCGTGCTGTGCCGGACTGCCCCAACTTGCCCGCGACGCGGGAACTGCTGCGTGACTGTCTGGCCGAACTCGGCCTGCCCCCGAACGTGACGGAAATAGTCGGCGACTATCCGTCCCCGTCGGTGCTCGTCGACGGGATCGATGTCACCGGCGCTGCCACGGACGCTCCAGCAGCATGCGTCCTGGCCCCGCCGACCGGTGACCAGATCCGTACCGCACTGCTCGCGGCGCTGCATACCGGACACGTCGGGCAGGACGACACCGCGGCCGCACCGTCAACGCAGACGCAAGGTTCTGCGCCGCCAGATGATCCGATTCGCGTCGATCGGCCCCGGCGGGCCGCGACACTGCCCGATGGTTTACGCGAGGTGCACCGAACAGTGTTACGGCATTTCGCTGCGACCGGCGCCGCGCCCAGCCCGGACGACCTCACCCGTGTCGCTGCCAGCGCCGGCCTCGACCCGGTCACCGCGCTGCGTCGCCTTGCCGGCGATGATTTAGTCGCGGTGGACCAGCAAGGCGGATTGGTCGCCGCCTACCCGTTCTCGCCAACACCAACTGCCCATGTCGTGGAGCTGGGTGGCGTGCGGGTGTGGGCGATGTGCGCGATCGACGCGTTAGGTGTGCCGTCGATGCTGGGCCTCAACGCGACGATCACCTCCGCCGACCCACAAACCGGCGAGCCGATCACCGTGACCGTCACCGACGGCGTGGCCACCTTCGCCCCGCTCGCGACGGTGGTCGTGTATGCGGCGATCGGCGCGACCGGCCGATCCGCGGACACCTGCTGCACGACCATCAACTTCTTCACCACGGCGGCCCACGCCGAGGCGTGGATTGCGGCGCGCCCGCACCTGGCAGCAACCGTCCTGGACCAGGCCGCCGCCGTGACACTCGGCCGCGACATCTTCGGCATGTTGCTCACCTGACCCGACCGCTCGCGGGAGCGTCGGCGCGCGCACCGGAGCACGGCCCGCCTCCCACCCACCACCAAAGCCGGCCACCGACATGCTTGGAGCTCAGTGTGACGCGTGACGACCCCGGTCCGGACTCCACGGCCGAAGACGCGGCCGGCAGCGAGCGGTGGCTGACCGCAGGTGTGGCCGGGGTCGGTGCAGCCAGCTTCTTCTCCGACGCCGGCCACGAGATCACCACCGCCGTCCTGCCCTCCTTCCTCACCGGCACGCTGCACGCCGGTCCAGGTGCGCTGGGACTGATCGAAGGCGCCAGTGACGCGCTGATCGGCCTGTCCAAGCTGGCCGGCGGACCGCTAGCCAACGACCCGGCCGTGCGTGGCCGGCTGGCCCGCGGTGGCTATCTGGGCACCGCCGTGCTGGGCGGCGCGATCGGCTTCGCAACGGCTGTGTGGCAGGTCGCTCTGCTGCGGGCCGGTTCATGGATGGCACGCGGACTGCGCTCCCCATCCCGCGACGCGTTGCTAGCCTCCCTCGCCCCCATCTCGGCACACGGCCGCGCGTACGGGCTGGAACGGGCCGGAGACAACCTCGGCGCACTGGTCGGTCCCTTGCTCGCGGCCGGTCTGGTCACTCTGGTCGGGATACGGTCCACATTGCTGCTGGCCGCGATACCGGGCATGTTCGCCGCAGCCGCGATTACCATCGCCGCCCGCCAAGCCGGCCGCACGGTGGCCGCTCCGGCCGGGCGGCGCCGGCTGCGGCTCAACCTCACCGAACTGCGCGACGCAGGACTACTGCGGGCGCTGGCGCCGGTGGTCGCATTCGAGTGTGGCGACATCGCCACCACTCTGCTGATCCTCCGCGCCACCGACTTGCTGCACGCCGACGGCCGTGCGCTCACCGCCGCCACGTCGCTGGCCATCCTGCTCTACGCCGGCCACAACGCCGTGGCCGCGCCTCCCTGGTTGGCGGCGCACTGGTTGACCGGGTCGGGCCGCGGCCGGTGTTCGCGGCCGGCGCCGGCGTGTACGTACTCGCCTATGCCGGCTTCGCTACCGGCACCGGGGCATGGCCGATGCTGCTGTCGGCATTCGCGTTGGCCGGGGCCGGCATCGGGCTGGCCGAGACGGCCGAGACGGCCATGGTCGCCGCCGCGCTGCCCGACCGGCTGCGCGGCAGCGGGTTCGGCCTGCTCGGCGTGGTCCAGGCCGGCGGGGACTTCGTCTCTTCCGCCGTCGTCGGCCTGCTCTGGGCCGCGATCTCCCCAACGGTCGGCTTCGGGTACGCGGCCGCGTGGATGGCCGCCAGCCTCACCATCGCCATAGTGCTGGCCGTCCGCACGCGAAGGGCGCCGTGACTAGCCGACAACTTCCAGCCATCGCAGTCGCGGACCTCCTCGGCGTCAACGCCCAGACCGCTCTGCGTTGGGCGTTCGACACACGGCCCGACTGGAGCGCGTACCTCGACGCACGAACCCAAACAAGCGACTCCGGTGGGTGCGACACAACCTTGGTCACGTGAGGAGCTCCCTCTCGCCTACGTGCCGCTCTCCACGGTTGTTAGGTCAACCGGCTGCGCCGCGAGGCGCAAACATGATCACAGCGACGCCGAGCAGACACAGTGCAGCTCCGACAAGGTCCCACCGGTCGGGGCGGAAGTTGTCGACGACCACGCCCCAAGCAAGGGAACCGGCCACGAAGACTCCGCCGTACGCGGCGAGAATGCGTCCGAAGTGCGGGTCGGGCTGGAAGGTGGCCACGAACCCGTACAGTCCAAGAGCCAGCACACCGGCGGCGATCCATAGCAGGCCGCGGTTTTCGCGCCAGCCCTGCCAGACCAGCCAGGCACCTCCGATCTCGGCCAGCGCGGCGAGCACGAACAGGGCGATCGAGCGGGCAACTGTCACGAGGAGGACCGTACCGATGTCACGGGCGACTCCCGATCGGCGGGCTGGTCGCCACACGAACAGTTCCCGCCGCTACACCCATCGCCGTGACGGCGCCGACGCGCCACCCACCACCAGGCGATTCCGGCCGCAGCGGCGAGGGCGACGGCGACGCCGGGCATGATACGGCCGGCGGCGGCCCATCCCGCGCCGCTGAGAACGCCGACGGCCAGCAGCAGCGGTATTGCGCAGCACGCCGCGCATGCGATGCCCGCGAGGCCGGTCAACCCGGATGGAAGGATGCGGCGGCGCTCAGACTTCCGCAATAGTGTCTCCTTGGGCGAGCTCGGTGAACGGGAGCGGGCAGCACGGGTTCTCCGCACAGGTGATCAGATCGTCGCAACCGGCCGCGACCGCCTGCCGCAATGTGTCGCGGATGACGGTCAGGTCGGCGATCTTTCGTTCCACCTCGGCGAGCTTGCCTTGCGCACGCACGTGCAAGCCCGGATCCCGTCGCCGGCCGTGGCGGTGGGTGGCCGCATCGAGCAGGTCGGCTATTTCGTCCAATGTGAACCCGAGTCGTTGCGCGGTCTTGATGACGCGAAGGATGGTAACCGTCTGTGCCGGACACAAGCGGTGTCCGCCCAGCGTGCGGTCCGGTTCGGCGACCAGGCCCCGCCGTTCGTAGTAGCGCAACGTCTGCTGGTTCACGCCCGCCGCCGCGGCCACCTGTCCAGAGCGCAGTCCCAATGTCATGAACGGACCCTCGCTTTGGCGTGCGCGCCCAGCGCGTCGAGGACATCGACCCGGCTGTCCGGCACCGCCACGTCCAACATCACATGACCATCGGTGGCGGCGAGCGTGAAAGTGAAGAACCCGCAGCAGTCGGTCTCCCGCACCACCAGATCCGCCGCCCGCGCCGCCACCGCTGGATCGGGTGTGAGCCCCAGTCGCAGCCGTGTGCGGTCGACCCGATCTATCGAAGTCACCGCCGTGGCGAACAGGTCGTCGAACTCGGCCTGTCGCAGCGGCCGCTCCGCAGTTGGAAGGGTGCACGCCTCTGCGTCCACCCATCCCGGCTGGCCAGCGTGCACGCCCTCGCCTCGTTGGTCGTCCAGAACACCGGCAAGAAGCGCGCGTACCGCCGGCTCCTGATGGGCACCAACCGTCGAGGCGACGCGCTCACCACGATCGAACACGATCAGGGTCGGCGTCGAAGAAATCCCGTACCTGCCAACGAGTTCGGGGTTGTCGTCGACGTTGATCTTTACGAACTCGACCCGGTCAGACAGATCGGCGGCTAGTCGATCGATCACTGGCGCGAGCCTGCGGCAGTTGGCGCACCACGTGGCGAAGAACTCCACCAGCACCGGCCGGCCCGCCGCCAACACCTCCCGGTCGAAGGTCGCATCGCTCACCTCGCGCAGCACCTCCCGGTCGACCACTACATCCACCTCCGTCGTCGTAGCTCCATCCTGTCTCAACCACGATAAACCTGTACCTAAGTACAAGATGCAACCCCAAACACGTCGCGCGTCTCGGGTGCCGTTGTGGCTATGCGGATCGCCGACCCTGCCGCAACAAATGGAGGACTCCACGCACCTACGCCCGCCAGCCGCGTTCGCGGGCCAGACCATCGCCAGGCCAACCGTCCGCCGGGACGGGCGGGCGTGGTCGCTGCCGCGGTTGAGCTAGCCCAGTAACCAGCGGCTTACGTAGCGGGCCAATCCGGTGAGATCGTTGCCGCCGGCACGATAGCCGACGTGCCCGTCGGGGCGCACAAGGTATTGCCCGATGTCGTCGGCGGTGATACCGAGGCGGTGTAATGCCTGCCCGTGCGGGTCGTGCAGTGTTGCGGGCGTGGGCTGCGCGGTGACGTAATGCACGGTGAGCAGGCCGGCGTACCTGGCGCCGATCTCGGTTGTCTTCTCGGCCGGCCAAGCGTCGGCGTTCCCGCACAGCAGTACGTGCCATCCGAGTGCGGCCGTGGCCGCGTGTAGGGTGGTCGGCCGTCCATCATGGACGATGGTCGCGTCGGGTAGCCGGTCGCCGGCGCGGGGACCGCGGCGCGGCGGGTTCGGACCATTGAGGGACAGTGGACTGTGCCCGTAGTGGATGCCCAGCTGGGACACGGTCCGGAAGAAGTACGCCCGACCGGTCCTGGCCTTCAGCGCCAGCGGGATCACCGCCGGGGCGACCCGGATGCGGGCGAATCGCACGATCGGGTTGGTGGATGTGGCGATGGTGAAGGCCCGGTCGGTGAAGCGCAGTACGGTGCGCCCGACCGGCGCGCGTTCGGGTTCGTAGGTGTCCAACACCGCCGGATCGGTCAGGCCGCGCAGCGTGTAGGCGAGTTTCCAGCCGAGGTTGGTCGCGTCCTGGATGCCGGTGTTCATGCCCTGGGCGCCGGCTGGGCTGTGGATGTGGGCGGCGTCGCCGGCCAGGAATACCTGCCCGGACCGGTAGTGGCTGGCGCCGCGGTGGTGGAGCCGAAAGTTGGTCATCCATACCGGGTCACGCAGCCGCACTGTCCTTTGTGTGTAGGCGTCGGAGATGGCCTTTACCTCGTCGAGGGTAACCGGAGCATCGGGTGGGGTCGGGTCAGAGGATGGCCGCATGGCCAGCAGCCGCCAGGTGGCCGGCTTGCCGAGGGGGAAGAAGAACAGCATCCCGTTGCCGGAAAGGAACACGTGGGCCGCGCCGGGTTCTATCCCGTCTGCCTCAACATCGGCCAGGACGAAGGTCTGCGGGTAGGAGCTTCCCGTAAACGCGATCCCAGCGGCGCGCCGCACCGTGCTGTGGCCGCCGTCGCAGCCCACCACATAGCGGGCCGACACGATCTCCTCCCGGCCGCCGCGGTGGCGCAGCGTGGCGGCAAAAGCGTCCGGCGCGTCGACCAGGTCGACGAGCTCGACGCCGCGCTCGACCTCCACCCCGGCCTCGCTGAGGCGCTCTTGGAGGATGCGCTCGGTTTCGGCCTGGGACAGGAACAGCAGGAACGGATACGCCGTGTCGTCGAGGCCGAGGTCGAACAGCGGCACCGCCAGTTCTCGGCCGCGGACGTGCATGCGCAATTGGACCGAGGGATTACCGTGCGCCACCATCTCGCCGGTGACGCCGAGGCCGGCCAGGACCTCGAGGGTGCGTGGCTGGATGGCCAAGGCCCGGGATTCGTGGACCCGGTCGTGCCCTCGGTCGATGATGCGTGGCGCGACGCCGAACGCGGCCAGCTGCGCGGCGAGGCTCAGCCCGGTGGGTCCTGCCCCGACCACGAGCACGTCGAGCGGGCCGTCGGTCATGATCTCACCGTACGGTCAGGAAGGGCGGCGGGTGGGGTGTTCATGTGGCGGTGGTGCGCCGGTAGCGGATGACGGCGGCGGGGACGGTCACGGCGAGTAGGGCACCGATCCAGGCCAGGGCCTGCCGTATCTGTTCGGCCGCGGGTCCGCCCACGCAGAGCACGCGAATGGCATCCACGGTGACGGTGATCGGGTTGATCTTCGCGAAGGCCTGCAGCCAGCCCGGAAATGTGGCCACCGCGACGAAGGTGGAACTGGTGAAGATGAGCGGGATGATGGCGAGCAGCCCGCCGATGCCGGCCGATTCGGGGTCGCGGACAAGCAGTCCCAACAGGCCGAAGATCCATGAGAAGGCGACCCCGACGGCCAAGGCCAGGCCGATCGCCGCAGCCGCCGCAGCGAGTCCGGCGTGGAAACGGAACCCGATCGCATAGGCGACAGTGGTCATCAGCAACAGGACGAACAGGTTGCGGACCAGGTCGGCGGCGGTTCGCCCGGCCAGCACCGCGGAGCGGGCCATCGGCAACGCCCGGAACCGGTCGATCATGCCGGTGGTCAGGTCGTCGGCGATGGCCACCCCCGTCTGCGATGCGCCGAACCCGATGGCCAGCACATAGATACCGGGCAGCGCGTAATCGATATACCGCTGCACCCCAGGCGGATGGATGGCGCCGCCCCAGGCGTAGTTGAACAGCAGCACGAAGAGGATCGGCTGAACGGTCGCGAACGCGATGAGCGTCGGTACCCGGACCAGCCGGTGCAGGTTGCGGCCGGTGACGGTGGCGATATTGGCCAGCAGCCAGCCGAGCCCGCTCAACCGCCGGAAGCCGGCATGGGCGGTCGTGGCGGTCATCGGGGCCTCCCCACGACAACAGTGTCCGTTGTGGACGGTTCGGTGGTGGTTGGTTGACCGGTCAGGGTGAGGAACACGTCATCGAGGGTGGGGCGGCGCAGAGCCAGATCGGACACCCGCAGCCCAGCGGCGGACAGCCGGGCGGCCACGTCGGGAAGGATGCCGGGGCCGTCCGTGAGCGGCACCGCGACGCGCCCGGCGTCGACGTCGACAGTCGGTGGTGCGGAACCGAGCCCGACCATGGCCGCCGCCAGTGCGGTCGGGTCCTCGCCGGGCGATGCCTGCAGCTCGAGCCGGTCCCCGCCCACCCTGGCCTTGAGCTGCTCAGGCGTGCCGGAGGCGATCACCGTCCCGGCGTCGAGGACCACAATCGTGTCGGCGAGCCGGTCAGCCTCCTCCAAGTACTGGGTGCTCAGCAGCACGGTGGTGCCGCGCGCGGTCAGCTCGCCCAGCAGCCGCCACAAGCCCAGCCTCCCCCGCGGATCCAATCCGGTAGTGGGCTCATCCAGAAACAGCACCGCCGGTCGGGCGACCAAGCTGGCGGCCACGTCCAACCGCCGACGCATCCCGCCCGAGTACGTGCGGGCAGTGCGGCCAGCCGCGTCGGTCAGATCAAACAGCTCCAGCAGATCGTCGGCCCGCCGCCGCGCCGAGCTGCGGCTCAGCCCGGACAGCCGGCCGATCATAAGCAGGTTCTCCCGTCCGGTCAGATACGCATCGACCGCGGCGTACTGGCCGGACAGGCCGATCACGCGGCGGACTTCGCCCGACTGGCGCACCACGTCCAGGCCCATCACCCGGGCCCAGCCACCGTCGGGCGGCAGCAGCGTCGTCAGGATCCGCACCGCGGTGGTCTTACCCGCCCCGTTCGGACCCAACAACCCGAGCACCTCGCCGGCCGGCACAACCAGGTCGACCCCGGCCAACGCCATCACGTCGCCGAACCGCTTGACCAGACCACGCGCCTCGACCGCCAGCCGCTCCACCACGTCGACCACCACTCATAGCTAGGTTTGCTACCTATCAACGCGAGAGTAGCATAGCTACGTATGAGAGCTGTAGAGTCCTTCTCGTGAACGCGCAGGCACAGGTGCTCAAGGGCCACCTGGACGTGCTGCTGCTAGCAACGCTGGAGGCCGGCCCGCGACACGGCTACGCCGTCAAGGAAGCCCTGCGCGAAGGCAGCGGTGGCCGATTCGACCTGCCCACCGGCACCATCTACCCAGCGCTGCACCGGCTGGCCGGCGCCGGGCTGATCGCTGGGTCCTGGTCGACCGTCGACGGCCGACGCCGCCGCACCTACCGGCTTACCGCCGCCGGGCAGCGGCGGCTGCACGCAGACCGCAGCAACTGGCACGACTTCGCCACCGCCATTACCGCCCTGCTGGAGACCAGACCATGGCCAGCCACCAGCTAATCGATGACTACGTGAACAGGCTGGCCCGGCGGCTGCCCGCCGACGCCGTCGACGAACTCGCCGACGGAATCACCGATACCTGGCACCAGCACGTTGCCGCAGGCCGGTCCCCCACCCAGGCCGCCCACGCCGCGATCGCCGAGTTCGGTACCCCCCAGCAGATCACCGACGCGTTCGTCGCGCAGGCACCCGGCCGCCGTGCCGCACGACTCTTGCTCGCCACCGGACCCGTCGCCGCCGCATGCTGGGGCGCCAGCCTCATCGTCTCTCGGGCCTGGACTTGGCCCATCCCACATCCGGCCGCCGTCGTGTTCGGATCGGCGCTGCTGCTCGTTGTCGCCGTCCTCGTTCTCGCGGCCACCGGCCGCCACAGCTACCGCCGAACCCGCCTGGCCGGCGTCGGAGGGCTAGGGCTACTTGTGCTCGACGCAGCCATGGTCGCCGCCGCCCTGCTGCTCGCCCCGACGCTCGTCTGGCCTATGGCCGCGGCCGTCCCAGTCAGCCTCGCCCGCATGATGTGGACCATCCGATCTCTGCCCAGCGCTCTCGCCTCGTAGCAGCGGGTGTCCGCCGCTCGGCATGGGATGCGATCAATAAGTCAGCGTTCCCTTCTAGGAGTCCTATGTGGATGCGAGATAATGGTGCTGGCCACGAGGACGATGCCCGCGCCGAGGGGAAGCAGGCCGAGCCATTGGAAGCCAAGCCACGCAGCGAGCGGGCCGCCGACGGCTGGCGCGATGAGGTATCCGAGGATGCCCATCTGGGACCACACCACCATGGCGGTCACTATGCGTTCGGTGGGCACCGCGTACAGAAGTATCCCAGTGGCTCCGGTCTGCGCGGCACCGGCACCAAGACCGATCAGGGCGAGCGCGCAAAGCCACACGGGCACGGTGGTGCTAGCGCCGGCCAGGGCGATACCGCCGACGACGCCAATGCCACCGAGAGTCAGTGCCGCGCCGGGGCGGGTGTTGCCGGCCACGGCCGAGGCCACGGCGATCAGGACCGCGGTGGCGATGTAAGCCAGCCCTATCTGGCTCTGGGTGAGGCGGGTGGCGAAATGCAGGGGCAGCACGCCGTCCAGGGTCCCGATGGCGGTGATGGCAAACATGATGGCGATGGCCGCAGTCCAGAACCCTCGGGTTCGGATCATCGTCAGGTCGCGGGTCACGTTGCTGGCCTTCGCTGTGGGCAGGGCCACCACCAAAGGCAGGCACAGTAACACGACGGTGGCGTATGTGGCGAAGGGCAGCCGTACGCCGCCGAGAGTGGCCAAACCGGGTCCGACCAACGCGCCCACCGAGTAGGCCGCGTAGATGCGGCTCATGCACAGGTACTCCTGCCCGGGCCAATACTGCAGAGTGCGGAAGGTGATGGCGATCCACAGACACCCGGAACCGACACCCATCACCGCACGAGCTGCGAACATAATGGGAAGCGCAGTGGTGATAACGAACGTGAGAGAGCCGACGAGCAGGCAGCAGAGGCCGACCAGCATCGCCGCACCGGTCCGCCGAGCATGGGCGAGCCGCCCGGCCACAGCGAAGCCTGTCAGCATCGCCAGCGGGAAGGCCGCGGCCAGCAGGCTCATCGTGGTGTCCGTGCTGCCGGTGGCTTGGCGAAGCGTAGGCAGGATGGGACCGATGAGGCTGTAGGCGGCCGAGTCGGTGACCCCGAGCACGAGCAGGATCGGATAGGCCAGGCGCTCACCGAGGCCGGACAGGTCTTGCCACCGCGAAACACCAGCCGCGGAGGTCGGCGGTTGCGGCGGCACGGTGCCACTCATTGCGGGCCGCTCACATCGGGACTCCCGACCCGTGCGGCGGCGAGCTTGCGGTGGCCGCCGGCGATGGCGAGCAACGAGGCGGCCAAGGCGCACGCACCGGCCGCAGCCATCATGACTGTGGTGTAGCCCCCGATGCTGTTCGCCACGATTGCGGCGACCAGGGGAGCTGCGGCCTTAGCTACGGTGACCGGCAGGGCGAGAGCGCCGGCGATGCCGGCATACGATGCGCCGCCAAACCGGTCGGCTAGCATCGCGGGGCGCGCGATGGTGGCGACGCCGAAGCCCAAGCCGAAGATCACCACGCAGGCCAGGGCGCCGACGTCGGCACGGCCGACAGCCGGCAGCACAGCGACGGCGGCCGCCTGTAGCCCGAAGACGGTGACTGCGAGTGCCGCGAGCATTTGCCGGTGGCCAGACGCGTGCCGGTCGCCGACCCGTCTGGATTCGGCGACCGGCGTGTTCGTCGCGATCATCTGGTCGTCGGTTGTGGACGGCTCAGCCGCAGCAGCTGCTGGCGGTGGGAATCCGCTCGATGATGGCCAGCGGGCTCCGGCCACCCGCAAGGCCGGTGGCCAACCCGCGGCCGATCCCGGCGGCTGCTGGCTGGTCGGCCGCACCGCAGCAGCTTTCAGCCTCGGCGCCGTCGAGGGCCAGGGTGCTAGAGCAGACCCCGGTCTCGGGCAGGTGGAGCTGGACGTCGCGGGCGGCTTCCCAGTCGCCGGCGAGGGCCGCGACCACGGACCGGGCTTGTTCGTATCCGGTGGCGAGAAGGAACGTCGGGGCGCGACCGTAGCTCTTGACCCCGATCGCGTAGTAGCCCAGTTCGGGGTGGGTGAGCTCGTCGACGCCGTGCGGGGGGACCGTGCCGCAGGAGTGGTGGTTCGGGTCGATCAGCGGAGCCAATGCCCGGGTCGAGCCGAGGATCGGGTCCAGATCGAGGCGCAGCTCGGCGGCGAGGGTGTGGTCGGGCCGAAAGCCGGTGGCGTTGACCACCACGTCGGCAGTCAGCTTCTCCTCCGTGCCGTCCAGCCCTCGTCCGGTCAGCTTGACGACGCCGCCGGGCAGCGCGCTCACTGTATGGGTGTGGAAGCCGGTGATCACATCGATACGGTCGGCCTGCACGTGCGCGCGCAGGCGGGTGCCGATCGCGCCGCGGGCGGGCAGGGCGTCGGTGTCGCCGCCGCCGTAGGCTCGACCTGGCGACCCGGATCGGATGGCCCAGGTGACCCGGGTGCCCGGTTCGGTCTCGGCGAGAGTGGCCAGGTCCAACAGGGTGGTCGCGGCCGAGTGGCCGGCGCCCACCACGACGGTGTGTCGGCCGGCGAAGTGATGCCGCTGCACGCCGAGGACATCGGGCAGCGCCGGTGTGATCCGGTCGGCGTGCTCGCCCTCGCCCAGCGCCGGCAGGCCGTCGCCACCAAGCACGTGGGGCACCGTCCACGTACCCGAGGCGTCGATCACCGCACGAGCCTCGACCTCGTCGACCTCGCCATCGGGGGTGCGGAGACGCAGCAGAAACGGTGCGGTCTCCCGCCCAGCGCTGTGCACCCGGTCGTGGTGCCGGCGCGTGATGGCCTCCACGCGCGTACGCACGCGCAACCGGGCGGCGATCGCTGGGTGTGCAGCCAATGGTGTGAGGTACGCGTCTATGAGTTCGCGGCCCGTGGGCAGCGCGTTCGGGTCAGGTTCGGTCCACCCAGCGGTGGCGAGCAGCCGGCGAGCGGCGGGATCTGTGTTGTATCGCCACGGGCTGAAGATACGCACGTGACCCCATGCGGCCACAGAAGCGGCGACCGTGTCGGCAGCTTCCAGAATCAGGAAGTGGAGGCCGCGTTCGGCCAGATGTGCCGCGGCGGCCAGACCGACCGGTCCGGCGCCGATCACAACCGCCGGCAGTTCTGGCGTTCGGGTACTCGTCATGTTCGCTCCTATGTCGACAGTTTTCGAATCAGCGGGGTGAGGAGGGTCTATATGCAGGGGCATGGTTGTTGGTCAAGTGACGTGTGGGCTGCGGCGTTCGATGAGGACGACGTCGCGCCAGCGGCCGTGGTGTTGGCCGATGCGCTCCCGGGTGCCGACAATTCGGAATCCGGCTTGAGCGTGCAGTGCGAGGCTGGCCGCGTTCTCCGGGAAAACACTGGATTGGATGGTCCAGATCCCTACGGCTTCGGTGGAGGCGATCAGGGTTTGGAGCAGCAGCTGCCCGACACCCTTGCCCTGGGCGTCGGGGTGGACGTAGAGGCTATGTTCCACGACGCCGGCGTACACGGGTCGAGCCGACACCTGGGAGGCGGCAACCCACCCGATGACGGTCCCGGCGGTGTCGACGGCGACGTGTCGGTGGGCTGGCAGCCGGGCGGCGTCGAAGACCCGCCAGGTCGGCGCCTCCGTCTCGAAGCTGGCCAACCCAGTGTTCAGACCGTACTGGTAGATGGCCAGTACCGCCGCAGCGTCCTCATCGGACATCACCCGGACCGGCGTCTCGGCAGCAGCAGTGTCCACAGTGATCGCCGTGGTCATGCTTGACCGCCTTCCTGCGGGGTCGGTGGTGCGGGCCTGCCCATCACCACGTCCGCGGCGGATGGGAAGCAAGACACACATGTCTCGTTGATTCGGTAGTGCCGGGCGTTGCCGATTGGGTCGACGAGCACGAACCGCACCTCGGCGAGGATTTTCAGGTGCTGCGACACGGTGGACTGCGCCAGCCCCACCGCGGCCACGATCTCCCCGACGCTCATGGGCCGCCCCGCCCGGGCGAGGAGCTCCACGATCTGCACCCTGCTCGGATCGGCCAGGGCGCGAAACCACGACGCGTACTCCACCGCCGTAGCCCGATTCAACAGCTCGGTCACACTCCACCTTCATCGTCTATCGCCGATCAACGATGACACTCTAGCCTGGATCCGGCCGATTTGGAACACAGTCGCCATGACCAGCCGACCCTGCGTCGAAACGCGCGGTGTCGCAGCGTTGGCGGTGCTGCAACAGCCGCTCCCCGCCGCCGGCTCGTACGTCGCCGCCATGTCGGCGTCGGATCCGCCCGCCACGATTGTGAGCTGCTCCACCATGATCCTCACCCTTCAAATCTGCTCGACAGCTACATCCGCGCAGCCCAGGTGGCCACAGCACGACAGGCTGCCATGCACACCCGCCCACACGACTCACAAAACGCCACGTCCACCGCCCCGTCGCGGCGCTTGCCAAGGCCGAACACCGGCGCCTCCCTGTCTAGATGCTTCTCGAAACAGGATCCGAGTCTGCACACTGATTCGACATCTGTCAACCTAGAGGCATGTCGAAACAGCTGCTGCCGCTCGCCGTGGTTTCCGCTGGTTGCTGCGCGCCACTAACCGATGCGGCGCTGCGGCCGGAGCGGGCTGGGGACCTGGCCCGCATGTTCAAGGCCCTCGGCGACCCGGTCCGGCTTCGCGTGCTGTCAATGATCACCTCAGCGCCCGGGCGGGGAGATCTGCGTGTGCGACCTCACCGTCGGCTTCGACGTCTCTGGTCCGACGATCTCCCACCATCTGAGGGTGCTGCGGGAGGCCGGCCTGGTCGACTCCGAGCGTCGCGGCACCTGGGTCTACTACTGGCCCCGGCCGGCAAACCTGCGCCAGCTCGCCGCCCTTTTAGACGCCGCGACGCCAGTTCCCGCTTAATCGAGCAGGGACGATCAATGTCCGCGCCGAGGTGAACATGAGGTGGGCGAGTTGACTCGCGACCACCGCTGACCCTTAATCAGGCTGTGCTGATTTCAGCTGAGCATGATGTGATCCGCTTGTTGGCCGACCCGCTGCGGGTACTCATCGTCGAGCTGCTGGCCGACGGGCCGGCGTGCACCTGCCACCTGGTCGCCGACACCGGCGCCACCCAGCCCAGCTACGCGAGGCCGGCATCGTGCTCGGTGAACCGCGCGGCCGCTACACCTACTACCGGCTGGACCCGGATGTGTTGGAGGCGGCGGCGGGGCAGCTGTCCGGGCTGGCGGCGAGGGCCCGGGCGAACGTAACCGCACGGCGGGAGTGCTGATGGGTGCGCCGTTGTGGCGGCGGGCGGTCGCCGAGCTGCTCAGCCAACTCCGCGCCCTGACCTACGCCAAAGTCGCCCACGACACCCAGATCGTCGCGGCCCAGGCCCGCGCTGTCGTCGAGCGGGAAGCCACA
>JAHRHA010000029.1 GCA_020027875.1 Micromonosporaceae bacterium
GCTCGGCCAGGATCTCATCGAAATCCTTCACCGCCTTGACGCCGACCCGGTCGGCCAGCTCCTTGACCTTGGCCAGGTGTTCGGTCGAGGCCGCCCCGGTGGCGGCGGCCGCGGCCAGCGCGGGCAGCTCGCGCAGCAGCCGGGCCCGGTTCAGCCAGCCCGACGCGGCGCCCTGCGACATCCGGCCGAACGCGCTTAGCCACGTGCGGGTGGTGCGTTGGCCGTCGCATTCGGCCAACCCGCGGGTGTCGAACGTGCCCACCACCGCCGCGGTGAGCGCGGCGAGCCGGTTGACCGCGGTTAGCAGCTGCGGCAGCGCCGAGCGCACCTGCTCGTCGCTCAGGTCGATCACGTCGGTGTCGGCCAGACTCGACAGCCCGGCCCGCAACCGCTCCAGCGGCGTGGCCTCATCCGTCGTACACACGTGTCAAGTGTATCGCATCGATGGGGCGGCACGAGTAACCGTGGCAGGATTCTTTCGTGGCTCCACTGTGGATTCTCCGATCTAGAGGGCTTCACCCTCTCAAGCCCTCTAGATCGCGGAAAAAGGCGGCGCGGGGAAGGCGGCGCGGGGAAGGCGGCGCGGGGAAAGGTCAGATGGTGGCGAGGATCGCTCTGGCGAAGCGGCGGGCGGCGCTCTCGGCCGTGGCCATGAACAGCGACGGCTCGGCGAGCTCCATCTCAACAAGCAATGGTTCGCCGTCGACGCCCGGGATGAGATCCACCCGCGCGTACAACAGCCGGTGCGAGCCACCGGGGACCGTCGCCAGGGCCTTCTCGGCAATCGCCAGCTCGGTCGCCGAGGGCACGCGCGATGTGATCTCCTCCTGCTTGTAGAGGCCCGCGACGCCGACGTCGGGTCCTTGCAGCATCGGGCCCTTGCGGATCGCATGTGAGTACTCCCCGCCGACGAAGAGCAATGCAGTTTCCCCGTACGAGTCCACCGCGCGCAGGTAGGGCTGCATCATCACGAGACGGCTCGCCGCCTGCAGGCGCGCCACATGCGACAAGGCCAGCTCCCGATGCGACGCAATCGTCGCGTCGTACCGGCCGGTGTCCTTACTTCCGGCACTCACCGCTGGCTTGATGACCCACTCGCCCTCGGCCGGCAAAGTCCACACGTCCGCGGGACCCACCCACTGCGTCGGCACAACGGGTACGCCGGCCGCCGCCAGTTCGGCCAGGTAACGCTTGTCCGTGTTCCACGCCACAACATCGGCCGGGTTCGCCAGGCGCGGTACGCGCGACGCCCACGAGACGAACTCGTCCCTACGACCGGCGTAGTCCCACGTCGAGCGCAACACCACGAGGTCGTACGAGGCCCAATCGACCCCGGCGTCGTCCCAGATCGCCGCATCGACCGACAGCCCGAGGGCCGCGAGCGGCTCGAGCACCAGCCGGTCATCCGGATCGAGATCCGGTAACTCGGCGCAGGTCACCAGTGCAACCTGAGCCGTCACCGGAGCAGCGGTCACCGGAGCAGCGGCCCGAGCGCCCGACCGGGGAGAGGAGGCGTCGATCATGGCTTGAACCCTAGGCGGGCGCGGATCACCCGGCCAAACCAGGTCCGGCCATTGTGACGTTGCCCTAAATCCCCGTTAGCGGCTGAAGACGCGGCGGCCCATGGAGCGCCAGAGGTCGTTGCTCGGCCTCATCTGCTCGACCAGCTCGCGCTCCCACTCGTTCTCGACCGCCACACCAGCCTTGGCGCACGCGGCGCGTGCCGTGTCCGTGCTGTCCGCGAAGTGATCTCCCCAGCTGCCGTCCTGGCCGACGAGCACGATGCGCGCTCCACGCCGGCCGACGTACTCGATGACCGCTGTCGCCCCGCCATGTCCGGCGGCGAAGGACTTCAGGCCGGCGACGAGCCCTCTGGCGGCCGCGGCGATCGAAGGGTCAAAAGTCAGAGAGCCAAAACTCGTATCGGAACCATCTGCCATGACGGGCAGCCTATGCAGACGGGCCCCGGTGAGACGTGAAGCCGACAGTAATGTGTGACCGGACTAACGCCAACCACCCATTAGGGGTAGGCAAAACCGGACACTAGGGTCGACACCGACGTCACCAAATGCGAAGACTCGGCTATTCGGGCGTTTCAGGTGCGAATAAGGGCGTCCACCGCGATCGCCACGAAGACGATGGTGAGGTACGTCGTGGACCAATGGAACAGCCGCATCGGCCTCACCGGCTCGTCCCGGCGGATCCGGCCGAACATCCGGTGCGCCTCGACCAGGAACAGCCCCCCGACCATGACCGCCGGCACCCCATACACCCAGCCCAGGCCTAGCGGCCACAGCGCCAACGAGGTCAACACCATCAACCACGTGTACGCGACAGTCTCCACACCCACCCGACGCGGCGAGGCCACGACCGGCAGCATGGGGATGCCAGCCCGCGCGTAGTCATCCTTGAACTTGATCGCCAGCGCGTAGAAGTGCGGCGGCTGCCAGAAGAAGACGATGCCGAACATCACCCACGCCGGCAAGGCCAGCGAACCCGTCACGGCGGCCCAGCCGATGAGGACCGGCATCGCGCCGCAGATGCCACCCCAGACAGTGTTCTGCGGTGTCGTCCGTTTGAGCCACATCGTGTAGACGAGGTCGTAATAGGCGATCGCGGCCACCGTCAGTCCAGTCGCCAGCCAGTTCGTGAACACCGCCATGACGACGGTGGAGATCACAGCCAGCGCCAGACCGAATACCAGCGCCGATCGCGGCGAGACCGTGTGCGCCGGCAGCGGCCGTCGCGAGGTCCGCCGCATCAGCTCGTCGATGTCGCGGTCGATGTAGCAGTTCAGCGCGTTCGCCGCAGCCGCGGCCAGGGAGCCACCACAGAGAACGACGGCGACGAGACCTAGCGGCGGCACCCCGCGCTGCCCGAGCAGCATCGCCGGCACGGTCGTGACGAGCAGCAACTCGACAATGCGCGGCTTGGTGAGCGAGAGGTACGCGTTGAGCCGGTCAGCCACCGAGACCGGGCGAGCCACGACCGGCGCGACCGGCGCGGTCTGCGGAGGGCCAACGGGCGCGGGGCCCACGGGTGCCGTCGCGCGGTCGGCGACCGTACTCACCGGCGGGGCCCTCCGTTGCGTCGGGATGTCACGATCGCGGTCACCTTCCGGCGTCGACTGCGGTCAGGAGACGCGCTCGGCCCCTGCACGCCGCGAGGCGCGCGATCATGGCGCCGCACGTCGAAGGACAGCGTACGCCCAGCCCGGGGCCTATCCGCACCAACCCAGCCACCTCCGGGCGGTCGCTCGAGCAGCCGCCGGCTGGTCGAACAAGCACGTCGGACAGGCGAGGCGGGCTAGTCGGACAAGGGAGCGTTCTTGTAGAGGAATTGCTCGACGGCATTGCGCACCAGCACGTTGGCTTGGACCTCGGCGTCGATCAGCCGGATGCCGTGCTGCGGCGTCGGCACGATGAGTTGCTGGCGCCAATCGGCCGGGGTGGCCCCGTATAGCGCCTTTGCGTATGTCGCGTAGTCGCCGTCGGTGTCCCCGGCGATATACAGGGCGGGGGTTCGCAACGACGGCGCGGCGCGTTCCGCGTTGACGCCCTCGAACGTGACCGGCGGTGAGAGCGCGATCACGCCGTCAACCGGGGGTGCGATGGCCGCGGCGGCGACCACGCTCATGGTGGCGCCCATCGACGCGCCAATGATCACGATCTTGGTCACGCCCTCCTCGCGTAGGAACGTCACGGCGGCCCGCACATCCTCGACGTACGTCTTCTGCTCCGGCACCGTTGACGAACCGGATCCGGCAAAGTCGAACGCGAGTACCCGGAAACCCTTGTCCGCCAGCACCTCGCCGTAGGGCAGCCATTCGCACAGACTGCCCTGACTCTGGTGGGCCAGCACGACGCCCGAGGTGCCCAAGCCAAGATCCACCGCGGCAATGCTGTGACCGGCCCCGTTCGTCAGCCGGATGCTCAGTCCCTTCGCCGCCTCGTCCGGACAATCCACCCCGGGCGCGGGCAGCGTCGGTCCCGCGCTCGGCGGGATCGTGGTCGTTACAGGTGGGGGCGGCGGCTCCTCGGCACACGCCACGGTGGCCGCCAGCAGGCACACGGCCACCAGCAGCACCGATCGGAGTGGGCGCGCCATCCGAAGCTACCCCCGTTCGCTCGAGTTGGGCTCCTTTGGCTGCACCTTAGCGGTTGGTCAACGGCGCTCACCCGTGGACCGAAGGGTGCCGGTGGGGCGGGGTAGGTAGGGTCGTGGTGACGGCCGACACAGGCCCGGCTTCGCGCTGCATTGACGCGGCCGTACCCGGGCGAGCATCCGCGAGGAGCAGTAGCACTGTGAGCACACTCGACTGGAGCGACCAACGCACAGGGAGCGACCAACTTACAGGGAGCGACCAATTTACGTGGAGCGACACTGACCGCCGGGCGGTCGACACGATTCGGGTTCTTGCGATGGACGCCGTGGAGGCAGCTGGCAACGGCCATCCGGGTACGGCGATGAGCCTCGCACCCGCCGCGTACCTGTTGTTCCAGCGCGTCGTGCGGCACGACCCCACCGAGCCGAACTGGGTCGGTCGGGACCGGTTCGTGCTCTCCTGTGGACACTCCAGCCTCACCCTCTACATCCAGCTGTACCTCTCCGGATACGGCCTCGAGATCGACGATCTCCGGCAGTACCGGCAGTGGGGCTCGCTCACCCCAGGGCACCCCGAGCACGGCCACACCGTTGGTGTCGAGACCACCACGGGCCCGCTCGGGCAGGGACTGGGCAACGCAGTGGGCATGGCGATGGCGGCGCGCCGCGAACGCGGCTTGTTCGACCCCGACCGGCCGACCGGCCAGAGCCCGTTCGACCACGTCGTGTACACGTTCTGCTCCGACGGCGACATGGAGGAGGGCGTCAGCCACGAGGTCAGCTCCATCGCAGCCCACCAAAAGCTTGGCAACCTGATCGTGCTCTGGGACGACAACCAGATCTCGATCGAGGACGACACCAACATCGCGAAGTCCGAGGACGTGTGCGCCCGCTACGAGGCGTACGGATACCACGTCCAGCGCGTCGACTGGCGGGGCACCAATCACGCGGATGACGGCTACCACGAGGATGTGGAGTCTCTCTACCGGGCACTGATGGCCGCGAAGGCGGAGACCGGCCGACCGTCGTTCATCGCACTCCGCACGATCATCGGCTGGCCAGCACCGAACAAGCAGAACACGGGCAAGATCCACGGTTCGGCGTTGGGTGCCGAGGAGGTCGCGGCCACCAAGGGGATCCTGGGCTTCGATCCGCAGAAGACCTTCGATGTCGCCGCAGAGGTCCTCACCCACGCCCGGAAAGTGATCGAGCGTGGCCGCGCGGCCCGGGCCGAGTGGCAGACCGGGCTCGATGCGTGGGCCGCGAGCAACCCGGAGCGACGTACGCTGTTCGAGCGCCTCGCCGCCCGTACGCTGCCGGAGGGATGGACCAAGGCTCTGCCGTCGTTCCCTGCGGACGCCAAGGGCATCGCCACCCGCAAAGCGTCCGGTGAGGTCCTCAACGCCATCGCACCTGTGCTACCCGAGATCTGGGGTGGGTCCGCCGACCTGGCCGAGAGCAACAACACCACCATCGAGGGTGAGCCGTCGTTCGCCCCGCCGGAGTACTCGACCAAGGTGTTCCCCGCCGACTGGTACGGCCGCACGCTCCACTTCGGAATCCGGGAACACGGCATGGGCTCGATCCTCAACGGGATCGTCCTGCACGGTGGCACCCGGCCCTACGGAGGCACGTTCCTCGTCTTCAGTGACTACATGCGCCCCGCCGTGCGGCTCGCCGCGCTGATGAAGCTGCCTGTCGTCTACGTGTGGACGCACGACTCGGTCGGTCTCGGCGAGGACGGCCCGACCCACCAGCCGATCGAGCATCTCTCCGCGCTGCGGGCCATCCCCGGGCTTGATGTGGTGCGCCCGGCGGACGCAAACGAGACGGTCTGGGCGTGGCGGCTCGCCCTGGAACACATCGATCGCCCGACCGCACTCTGCCTCACCCGCCAGAACCTGCCCGTGCTCGATCGCAGCGTGCTCGCGTCGGCGGAGAATGTCCGCCGGGGCGGTTACACCCTCGCCGAGGCCACGGGCGGACAACCGAAGGTCATCCTCATCGGCACCGGCTCGGAGGTGTCCATCTGCCTGACCGCCCGGGAACGGCTGGAGGCGGACGGCGTGCCCACCAGGGTCGTCTCGATGCCGTGCCAGGAGTGGTTCCGGTCCCAGGACCTCGCGTACCAGACCCTGATCCTTCCGCCCTCAGTGAAAGCGAGGGTCAGCGTCGAGGCAGCGGTGGCCATGTCGTGGCACGATCTCGTGGGGGAAGCTGGCGAGTGCGTCAGCATTGAACACTACGGAGCCAGCGCACCATACCAGGTGATCTTCGAGCAGTTCGGGTTCACCGCCGACCACGTCGTCGCGGCCGCTCGCGCGTCGCAGTCCCGCGCAGGAGAGATCAAGGGTTCCACCACCGGTAACTGAGGAGGCCCACATGAGCGACAGGCAGCAAGCGACCGACAGGTTGGCAGAGCTCTCCGCCGCGGGGGTGGCCATCTGGCTCGATGACATATCTCGGGAACGGCTCGTCACCGGCGGCCTGGACCGACTGCGGCGCGACATGCGCGTCGTGGGTGTGACCTCGAACCCCACGATCTTCGCCAAGGCACTGGCGGACTCCGACGACTACGCCGAGCAGTTGCACGATCTCGCTGTCCGCGGCGTGGGCGTCGACGAGGCCGCCCGGATGATCACCACGATGGACGTACGGCGGGCCTGTGATGTCATGCGGCCGGCCTACGACGATTCGTCCGGTGTGGACGGTCGGATCTCCATCGAGGTAGACCCGCGGCTCGCGCACGAGACCGACAAGACCGTCGCCGAGGCCAAGGCGCTGTGGTGGATGGTCGACCGACCCAACCTCTACATCAAGATCCCGGCGACCGCACCAGGCTTGCCGGCCATCACCCGGACGCTCGCCGAAGGGATCAGCGTCAATGTGACGCTCATCTTCGGCCTCGATCGCTACGAACAGGTGATGGACGCCTTCATGACCGGACTGGAGCAGGCGGGGGCCAACGGACACGACATTTCGGCAATGGGTTCTGTCGCGTCCTTCTTCGTCTCCCGAGTCGACACTGAGGTGGATAAACGCCTGGACCGGCTCGGCACGGACGACGCGAAAGCCAAGCGAGGAAAGGCGGCGACCGCCAACGCCCAGCTCGCCTACCAGCGCTACGAACGCGCCTTCGATACCGACCGGTGGCGCGCACTCGCGGCGGCTGGCGCGCACCCGCAGCGTCCACTGTGGGCCTCGACGTCCACGAAGAACCCCGACTACCGGGACGTGATGTACGTCGAGGAACTGGTCGCGCCGGGCGTGGTCAACACGATGCCGGAGCCGACCATCCACGCGTTCGCCGACCATGGCGTGGTCAAGCCGGGGATCGTGCAGGCTTCGTACGGGCAGGCGCAGCAGGTACTTGACGACCTCGCCGCGCTGGGGATCGACTTCGACGACGTGACGGCGACCCTGGAGCGCGAGGGCGTCGACAAGTTCGAGGCGTCCTGGTTCGAGCTGTTGAAGAGTGTCGAAACCCAACTGGGGGCTGCTGCATGAAAGAGGTGGAGGCAGCGGCGGGTCTCGCGGTACGCGGTGCTGACGCGGTCGCCGGGGCGGCCGCGGCCCGCCAGTTGCTCGTCGACGCGGGCGTGCCGGGGTTGCTGGCGGAGAAAGACCCCACGCTGTGGGGGGAGGCGGCGGAGTCCGAAGCGAAGATCCGGCTCGGTTGGGTCGACACGGTCCGCCGCAGCCGCGAGCTGCTGCCGGCCGTGGCCGCGCTGCGCGAGGAGCTCGCCGGCCTGGACCACGTCGTCCTCGCCGGCATGGGCGGCTCCTCGCTCGCGCCGGAGGTTATTGCCCGTACCCTCGGCGTCGATCTCACCGTGCTCGACACGACCGACCCGCACCAGATCCGGGCCGCCCTCGCGGACCGATTGGAGCGCACGGTCGTCGTCGTCTCCAGCAAGTCCGGGTCCACAGTGGAGACAGACTCGCACCGCCGGGCGTACTGGCAGGCTTTCTCCGATGCCGGGGTGGCGGAGGTCGGCCGGCGTTTCGTCGTCGTGACCGACCCGGGGTCTCCGCTGGAGGCGTTGGCCCGGGAGATGGGCGCACACGTCGTTCTCGCCGACCCGGACGTGGGCGGGCGTTACAGCGCGCTGACCGCGTTCGGGCTGGTACCGAGCGCGCTGGCCGGCGTCCGCGTCGCCGAGCTGCTCGACCAGGCGGAGGAGTTCTCGCGCAGCCTCGGCGCCGGCGAGGACAACCCGGCGCTGACTCTCGGCGCGGCGCTCGGTGCGGCCACCTCCGGCGGACGCGACAAGGTCGCCCTCATCGACGACGGTTCGGGCATCACGGGTCTGGGCGACTGGGCCGAGCAGCTCATCGCCGAGTCGACGGGCAAGGACGGTACGGGCATTCTGCCTGTCGTGGTGGAGACGCCAACGTCGCCCGGGGCGACCGGCGACGACGTACTCACGGTGACCCTGGGCGGCTCACTCGCCCCGGCGGAGGTACCGGGCAGCGGGGTCAGCCCGCACGTCGCCGTTAACGGCCCGCTCGGGGCGCAGTTCCTGGTCTGGGAGGCGGCGACCGCTCTCGCCGGCCGGTTGCTCGGCATCAACCCCTTCGACCAGCCGAACGTGACGGAGAGCAAGGACAACACCAAGAGAATTCTTGCGGCCGGGCTGCCCGAGCGGACGCCCTTGTTCGTCGAGGGTGCCATCGAGGTGTACGCGGACGATGCCGGCGGCGCCGCCACGGTCAAGGCTGCACTGGCCTGGCTGCTCGACGAGATCGGTGCGACCGGCTATCTCGCGGTGATGGCCTACCTCGACCGTTTCGGCGACGCGTCGGTCGCTGAGGTCCGCCCCGCCCTGGCCGCGGCGAGCGGCCGGCCGGTGACTTTCGGTTGGGGTCCGCGGTTCCTGCACTCCACCGGGCAGTACCACAAGGGCGGCCCGCAGACCGGAGCCTTCCTGCAGATCACGGGCGCCGTGGCCGACGATCTGGCGGTGCCCGGCCAGCCGTACACGTTCGGTCAGCTGCAGGCGGCCCAGGCGGCCGGGGACCGGCAGGCCCTCGCAGGTCGCGGCCGCCCGCTGCTGTGGCTCCACCTCACCGACCGCGCGGAGGGTGCGGCCCAGTTGCTGGCGGCCGCCCGCTCCCTGGGTGGCACGGGCGGGACGGAGGCACGAGGCAGATGACCGGACCGGGGCAGACCACCGCGTACCCAAACCCGTTGCGCGACCCGCTGGACCGCCGCCTCCCCCGGATTCCCGAGCCATGCGCCCTGGTCATCTTCGGCGTCACCGGCGATCTGTCGCGCAAGAAGCTGCTCCCGGCCATCTACGACCTGGCCAACCGGGGCCTGTTGCCGCCCGGCTTCGTCGTGCTCGGCTTCGCCCGGAGGGACTGGGGCGACGGCGAGTTCGAGACCATGGCTCGGGAGGCGGCTCAGGCACACGCCCGTACGCCATGGCGAGACGAGGTCTGGGCCCGCCTCGCCGGCAGCGTCAAGTTCGTCGGCGGCACCTTCGACGACGACGCCGCCTTCGACACCCTTTCTCGGACGCTGGACCAGCTGCGGGAGACGCACGGCATCGAGGGCAACGCCGCGTTCTACCTGTCGATCCCGCCGGCCGCGTTCCCGGTGGTACTCAAGCAGATGCAGCGTACGGGCATGGCCGACAATGAGAAGTCGGGCGGTTGGCGCCGGGTCGTGGTGGAGAAACCGTTCGGGTTCGACCTCGCATCCGCCCGCGAGCTCAACGACCTCGTGGACGACGTCTTCACGGCCCCGGACGTGTTTCGGATCGACCACTACCTGGGCAAGGAGACGGTCCAGAACATCCTGGCGCTGCGCTTCGCCAACGCCCTGTTCGAACCGGTGTGGAACGCCCGGTACGTCGACTCGGTGCAGATCACCATGGCCGAGGATGTGGGCATCAGCAGCCGGGCCGGCTTCTACGACAGCGCCGGCGCAGCCCGCGACGTGCTGCAGAACCACCTCATGCAGCTCCTGGCCCTGGTGGCGATGGAGGAGCCCACGAGCTTCGACGCGACCGAAATCCGCACGGAGAAGCTCAAGGTGCTCCGGGCGATAACCCTTCCGGCCGACATCGCCACCGGCACCGTACGGGGTCAGTACCAGCAGGGCTGGGTCGCTGGCGAGCGCGTCGTCGGCTACCTGGAGGAGGCGAACGTGCCGCCCAGCTCCACCACGGAGAGCTATGTGGCGGTCAGCCTCGGCATTCAGAATCGCCGCTGGGCCGGGGTGCCGATCTACATCCGGACCGGCAAACGGATGCCCCGCCGGGTGACGGAGATCGCCGTACTCTTCAAGAAGGCCCCCCACCTCCCGTTCCACGCCGCCGACGTCGAGCTGCTCGGCCACAACCAGCTGGTCGTCCGGGTCCAGCCGGACGAGGGTGTCACCGTCAAGTTCGGATCGAAGGTTCCGGGTACGACGATGGAGGTCCGCGATATCACGATGGACTTCCAGTACGGCGAGGCGTTCACCGAGTCCAGCCCCGAGGCGTACGAGCGGCTGGTACTGGACGTCCTCATCGGCGACAGCACTCTGTTCCCGCTCGCCGAGGAGGTGGAGGCGGGGTGGCGCGTGGTGGACCCCCTCGAGGAGGCCTGGGCCGGCACCGCACCCTTCACCTACCGCGCCGGGGAGTGGGGGCCGCGAGCGGCCGACGAGATGCTCGCACAGGACGGCCGCACCTGGAGGCGACCTTGATGGCGCCGGAGCCGACCTTGCGGAGGCGACCTTGATGGCGCCGGAGCCGACCTTGCGGAGGCGACCTTGATAGCTCTGTGGGACACAACGGGCACCGAGGTTGTCCGGGCGCTCTCGGCGGAGCGGCGAAATGCGGGCGGGGTCGCCAGCGGCCTAGCCCTGACACTGGTCGCGGTTGTCGACGAGAGAAGGGTACGTGAGGCCGAGACCGCCGCCGCCACCGCCGCAGCCGCACACCCGTGCCGCCTGCTGCTCGTGGTGCGAAGCCTGTCGAGCGCAAGCAGCGGCGGCGAGTCGCGCCTGGACGCCGAGATCGTCGTCGGCGGCCGCCTGGGCCCGTGTGAGGCGGTCGTGATGCGAATGCATGGGCGCCTCACCCGCCATGCCGAATCGGTGGTCATCCCGTTGCTCGCCCCGGACGTTCCTGTCGTGACGTGGTGGCACGACGAGCCGCCGGAGCGCATCGCGACCGACCCGCTGGGCGTGGTCGGGGAACGTCGCATCACCGACGTCGCGCAGAGCCCCGACCCGATCGCCGCGTTGAACCAGCGGGCCGACGACTACGCGGCCGGAGACACGGATCTGGCGTGGACCCGCACGACGCCGTGGCGTTCGCTGCTGGCCGGGGCGCTGGACACGGTCACCGCCCCGGTCGTGTCGGCGGCCGTCACCGCGGCGCCGGACGATCCGACCGCGGCACTGCTTCGAGGCTGGCTGCAGGCGAGGCTCGGCATTACCCCGGTCGCGGTCGAGGGCGGACACATCGCCGGAGGCGACCAACGCGGACACGGCGCCGGAGGCGACCAACGCGGACACGGCGCCGGAGGCGACCAACGCGGACACGGCGCCGGAGGCGATCAGCGTGGTCCAGTCAAGGCTGTCGCGCTGCGCCTCGCCAACGGTGAGGAGATCTCGATAGAGAGCGACGACGGGGTGGCGTTGCTGAACCGCACGGGCCTGCCGGAGCGGGTCCTGCCGCTGGTTCGCCGCCAGCTCGGCGACCAGCTCGCCGAGGAGCTGCGCCGGCTCGACGCCGATCAGCCCTACGCGGCCGCACTCGAGGCTGCCACCGGTAGGTCTGGTCTATCCGGACGACCCGGCGCCCGGGTCCACGTCTGGCATGACCCAGCCCCCGCCGACGGGGCCGCGGCCGACAGAGTCCCGGCCGAGGGTGGTGCCGCCGAGGTGTCGCCCGCATGAGCGAAACTGCCGTTCTCGTTCACTCCGACGCCGAGGTTCTCGCCCAGGCGGCGGCGGCACGCCTTGTCGTGCGACTGGTCGACGCGCAGGCTGCCCGGGGTTTCGCCTCGCTCGTACTCACCGGAGGCCGGGCGGCGGCGGGCGTCTATCGGGCGGTGCGCGACAGCCCAGCTCGGGACGCGGTCGACTGGAGCCACGTCGATATATGGTGGGGCGACGAGCGATTCCTGCCCGCCGGCCATCCAGAGCGCAACGAGACCCAGGCTCGCGAGGCGCTGCTCGACCACATTCCGCTCGACCCGTCGCGGGTACACCCCATGCCGGCCTCCAACGGCACACACATCGCCGATACCAACCGCGACGATCCCCACCGCGACGATCCCCACCGCGACGATCCGGAGGCGGCGGCTGACCGCTATGCCCAAGCCTTGGCCGCCGCAGCCCGGCCGGGTACGGCGCGCCTGCCCCACTTCGATCTCTTGCTGCTCGGCGTCGGCGAGGACGGACATATCGCCTCGATCTTCCCGGAGCATCCCGCGGCTTACGAGACCCGGCCTGTCACGGCCGTACGGGGCAGCCCGAAACCGCCACCGGTGCGGCTCACGCTGACGCTGCCCGCGATCAACACGGCCGAGGAGATCTGGCTGATCGCCGCCGGGCCAGAGAAGGCCGGCGCGGTCGGCATGGCGCTCACCGGCGCGGGGCCCGTCCAGCTACCCGCTGCCGGCGTGCGCGCCGTCGACCGCACACTGTGGCTGCTCGACCGTGCCGCCGCGCGCGAAGTCTCACCGAGCATTCGCAGCCTGCGCTGACCAGCCCAGGAAGCCCGGACGTCGCAGCGGCCGTACCGGCTATTCGCCTCGACGGGCCCGCAGGCGCTGCATGGCCTCGGCCAGGATCGCCTCGCCGTCGGCCTCACTACGCCGTTCCTTGACGTACGCAAGGTGGGTCTTGTACGGCTCGGTGTGTGGCCGCGCTGGCGGGTTCTCCTCGTCCTGCCCGGCGGGCAGACCACATCGGGGGCAGTCCCACAACGCGGGCACGGGTACGTCGGCCGCGAACGAGTGCTCGGTTTGGTGCCCGTTGGCACACCAGTAGCCGACAGCACGGCGGGGAACCGCCTCTATCCGCTCGGCGGTGGCGTCGACCCAACGCACCGGACTCGATCCAACTCGGGTGCCACGAATGGCGTTTCCACTTGCCACGGGGGGTCGCTCCTCGCTTCCGGTCGCTCCTCGCTTCCGGTCGCTCCTGGTGTCCGGGGGGTAAGACTCGGGCGAAGCTCGGTGGAGTCGTGCGATGACTGCGGTCAGGCAGACCCAGGGAGTGTAAGCCGGGACGGCCGGACGGGAAAGCCGAGGAGATTACAGTGGAGCGATCTTGATCCAGAGCCCAAAACCGACGATGCAGGCAAACCAGATGATGCCGACCACCAGCGTGTAGCGGTCGAGGTTCTTCTCGGCCACCGACGATCCCGCGAGGCTGGACGACACGCCACCACCGAACATGCTCGACAGACCGCCACCCTTGCCCCGGTGAAGCAAGATCAGCAGAGTCAGCAGCACGCTGGTGATGATGAGCAGCACAACCAGGGTGTACGCGAACGCCATCATGGCGGGTGGTGTTCCTCTCGGCGACGGATAGGGTCGGCACCGGCTCAGGCCTCATGCCTGCGGGCGGCGACCCAGGAATGATACCGGGCCGCCGCTGACGCTCACCCAGCTAGGGGCTTGGCCGCGGCGGGCTAGGGCTGCGGCGGGCTAGGGCTGCGGCGGACTAGCGCTGCGGCGGACTAGGGCTGGGCGAGACCGAGTGCGCACAGGTCGGGCATGGCGAACGCCGGGTGGATGAATCCGCCGAGCACGTTCGACCCGCTCAGTGTGATGGCCTTCTCATAGAGGATCGGGATGGTCACACCAAGCTCCTGGATCTGCTGATCAAGATCGCCCCAGAGCGCGAACTGCCGTTCTGGATCGGTCTCTGCGTGCGCGACCGCGATCTGCTGATCAATCTTGGGGTCATTGAGGAGCGGCCAGTTGACGTTGCCGCTCGTGTGGCCGGTGACCGGGTCGGGTTCGGCGATACTGCTGCTCTCGAAGAGCGGCGGCAGTATGGCCGAGCCGCTCGCCCAGTCAGGGATCCAGCCGACGAGCATCATGTGGTAGTTGTTGAGAATGTCGCCGATGCCCTCGCGTCCGTAGTATGTCGACGCCTCGAGCGCTAGGGCCTCCACCTGGATCCCGGCGGCCTGGTACGCCTCGACGACCGTGTTCATCAACCGCCGGAAGAGCGGCCGGTCGCGGTAAGCAACCCTGATCTTGCTATCGCAGGGCTTCTTCAGCTTCGCCTGCTGCTCCATCAGCTCGATCGACTTCTCCGGGTTGCCCTCGGGGTGTGTGTTGGCCTCGTACACGTCGAACTTCTTGTGCGCCTTCAGGCCGGGCGGGATCATCGTCGTGGCGTAGTCGCCGGTCACCGACCCACCGTTGACCGCTCGCCACTTCCGCTTGTTGAACGCGTAGATCAGGGCCTGGCGGCAGGCGATGTTGGGCACCACCCTGGTGTTGATCGCCATGTAACGGACCGCACTGGTCGGACCCGCGATCGCGCGGCTCATGAGATCGGTGTCGTTGACCACCTGCTGAAGGAAGTTCGGCGCTACATTGCCGTCCAACATGATCGTGTTTCGAGCCTCACCCTGGTCCTCGATCATCTCGTTGGTCAGCACACCACCGTTGTCCTGGCGGAAGTCGAGAACGATCTTGTCCGGGTATGCCTTACGCACCTGATCGGTGCTCTCCACCCAGAAGTTGTTGCGGACGAGAACCATCTTCTCGGCGTCGCGTGACTCGATCTTGTACGGGCCGTTCGCGTACGGGATCTCGGCGTACTCGAGCTTGGTGTCCTTGTCCGGCAGCACCGGCGCGAAGGTTGACAGCGCCAACGTGTAGCCAAAGTCCCCGACGGAGTGGGCCAGGTGGAAGACGATGTTCTTCTCGTCGGTGCACTGGATCGACTCCAGACCAAGGCCGTTGTTGTCGTTGCCGCTAAAGGGACCCTCATACGGCTCAGCATTGGGCTTGAGATAGGTCATGGGATATGGCGCGCCGTCGTCGCCGAGGAGGTCGGTGGCGAAGCGCCGCTCGATGCCGTACTTCACCTGGGAGCAGGTGACCGGCTCGCCCCCCTGCCATTTGAGGTTCGGCTTGAGGGTGAACTTCCAGACCGTGTTCTCCTCGCTCGGACGCCCCGTGTCGGTGGCGAGATCCGGCACGACTTCGCTGGCGGACGGGCCGGATACAGACCGGTACGTGGTCAGGGTCCGCGTGGTCAGGCGCAGCACATTCATCTCGACGGCCGAGTAGGTCCGTTGAGGGTCGAGGATGTCGATGCCACTCTGGATGTTGACGTAGAGTGTGCCGCCCTTCTTAGGCTCCGGCGGCGCGCTCGACGCGCCGGCAAGGTCGCACCCTCCGGCGGCGGCGAGGCCGGCGAGCGCGACGCCGCCGGCGATGAGACGACGTAGCCGCCCACCCGTGAACCGGCGGCGACCGGCCATACGTACATAGGGCGCGGACGAAACTCCGGAGGGGTCGCTCATGCGCATACTCATCCTCGCGGGCGCGGGCTAGGGCGGACCCCGCATCGTGAGCGGCGGCCATCCAACGATCCGGCACCAGGGTTAGGAGTGGTCGGGGGCAGAGGCCGGCGAGCCGGCCTGAGGTCACACTCTAGGACCCCCGGCCGGACCTCGCGAACCGGCCCGGATAGAAGGCGCCCGCCAACACAGACAGCGATGGGGAAGTGCCCGTCCGTACTCAAATGCAGGTCAGGAGCCGGTGAACCGGCAGATCCTGACGAACTCGTCGGCGTCGATGCTTGCTCCACCGACCAGCGCGCCATCGATGTCCGGCTGCTCCATGATGCCGGCGATGTTCGACGCCTTCACCGACCCGCCGTAGAGGATCCGGACAACCTTGGCGACCCCGCGTCCGTGGCTCGCGGCCAGTCGGGACCGGATCGCAGAAATGACCTCCTGGGCGTCCTCGGGTGTGGCGGTCTTGCCCGTACCTATCGCCCATACCGGCTCGTAGGCGATGACCACCTTCTCCGTCTGATCCGCCGTCACACCCTCCAGACCGGCATCTAGCTGGGCCACCGTGTGCGCAACGTGCCCACCGGCCTCGCGCACCTCCAGGCCCTCGCCGATGCAGAGGATCGGGGCGATCTCGTTGACCAGGGCGGCCTTCACCTTCGCGTTGACCAACGCGTCGGTCTCGCTGTGGTAGGCCCGGCGCTCGGAGTGACCCACGACCACGTACGAGCAGCCCAGCCTGGCCAGCATCGCGCCGGAGATCTCCCCGGTGTAGGCGCCGTTCGGGTGCGCGGAGAGGTCCTGCGCGCCGTACTCGATGAGCCACTTGTCGCCGTCAACCGCAGTCTGCACCGTCCGGATGTCGGTAAACGGCGGCAGTACGACCACCTCGACCTCGGTGAGGTCCTTCACGGTCAAGCTGTGCGCCAACTTCTGTACCAGCGCGTTCGCCTCATAGTGGTTGAGGTTCATCTTCCAGTTGCCGGCCATCAGCGGCCGGCGCGGCTCTTCTGCCACGCCTACTCCAGTGCTTCCAGGCCGGGGAGGGTCTTACCCTCGAGGTACTCCAGCGACGCCCCGCCGCCGGTCGAGATGTGCCCGAACGCGTCCTCGGGGATGCCCAACGCCCTCACCGCGGCCGCCGAGTCTCCACCGCCGACGACTGTCATGCCATCGACCTTGGTGATCGCCTCGGCCACCCCGCGGGTGCCCGCGGCGAACGGGGCGAGTTCGAAGACTCCCATGGGTCCATTCCAGAACACGGTACGGGCACCGGAGAGCGCATCGGCGAAGGCCGCTACGGCCTCGGGGCCGATGTCCAGGCCCAGCCGGTCGGCCGGGATCGCGTTGGCTGGAACTACCTCGTACTCCGCATCGGCGGCGAACGCGGTCGCGGCCACGATATCGGTCGGCAGCAGGATCCGGCCCTCCGCCCTCGCCAGCAGATCGCGGCAGGTGTCGATCATCTCCGCCTCGAGCAGGGACTTACCCACCTCGTACCCCTGCGATGTGAGGAACGTGAAGCACATGCCGCCCCCGATGAGCAGCCGGTCCACTGTGGGCAGAAGCGTCTCGATCACGGCGAGTTTGTCGGAGACCTTCGCCCCGCCGAGGACGACGGCGTACGGACGGTCGGGGTTGTCCGTCAGCCTGCGCAGCACCTCGACCTCGCGCAGCACCAGCAAGCCCGCGTAGTGCGGGAGCAGCTTCGGAACGTCGTACACGCTCGCGTGTTTGCGGTGCACCGCGCCGAACGCATCGTCGACGTACGCGTCGCCGAACCCGGCCAGGGCCCGCGCGAATTGGGTGCGCTCGGCCTCGTCCTTGCTGGTCTCCCCCGGGTTGAAGCGCAGGTTCTCCAGCAGGGCCGCTCCGCCATCCCGGAGGGCCGAGATGGCTGCACTCGCCTGCTCACCCACGGTGTCGCCGGCGAAGGTCACCGGGAAACCCAACTCCGTCATCCGCCGCGCGACCGGAGCGAGCGAGAACGTCGGGTCGGGGGTTCCCTTGGGACGGCCGAGGTGCGACATGACCACCAGCCGGGCGCCGGCATCTCGCAGGGCGGACAGCGTCGGCAGCACCGCACGGATCCGGCCGTCGTCGGTGATGACGCCCGGACGGTCCTTCGCGAGGGGGACGTTGAGGTCGGCGCGGACGAGCACGCGCCGGCCCGTCACACCCTCGGCGAGCAGGTCGTCGAGACTCCTCACAGTTGCGAGCCCACCAGCTTGACCAGGTCCGCCAGCCGATTGGAGTAGCCCCACTCGTTGTCGTACCAGCCAACGACCTTGACCTGGTCACCGATCACCTTGGTGAGGCCGGAGTCGAAGATGCAGGAGGCCGGGTCGGTGACGATGTCCGAGGAGACGATCTCGTCCTCGGTGTAGGTGAGGATGCCCTTGAGCGGCCCATCCGCGGCTGCCTTGAACGCCGCGTTGACCTCGTCGACGCTCGACTCGCGGCTCAGGGTCACGGTGAGGTCGGTCGCGGAGCCGGTCGGGATCGGCACCCGAAGCGCGAAACCGTCCAGCTTCCCCTTGAGCTCAGGCAGGACCAGGCCGATCGCCTTGGCCGCGCCGGTCGAGGTGGGCACGATGTTGATGGCGGCGGCTCGGGCGCGACGCAGGTCCTTGTGCGGACCGTCCTGAAGGTTCTGGTCCTGCGTGTACGCGTGAATGGTGGTCATGAGACCGCGCTCGATGCCGAAGGTGTCGTGGATGACCTTCGCCATCGGGGCGAGGCAGTTGGTCGTACACGATGCGTTGGAGATGATCGTGTGTTTGGCCGGGTCGTACCGGTCGTGGTTGACGCCCATCACCACGGTGAAGTCCTCGCCCTTGGCGGGGGCCGAGATGATGACCTTCCTGGCACCGTTGTCGATGTGCACACGGGCCTTGTCGGCGTCGGTGAATAGGCCGGTCGACTCGAGGACGACATCCGCGCCGAGGTCACCCCACGCCAGCTTGGACGGGTCGCGCTCGGCGAACGCCTTGAAGGTCTTGCCGGCCACGGTGATGTCGTCGGACGTGGACTTCACCTCATACGGCAGGCGACCCAGGATGCTGTCGTACTTGAGTAGGTGCGCCAGGGTCGCATTGTCGGTCAGGTCGTTCGCGCCGACGAGTTCGATGTCGGCCCCGGACGCGAGCACGGCCCGAAAGAAGTTGCGGCCGATCCGGCCGAATCCGTTGATACCAACCCGGACAGTCACGGGAGAATCTCCTCGTTGCTTGCGCCGGCTGGTCGGCCGGCGGCCGATGGTAGCCGCCCCGTCGAGAGTGCCCCACACCTAGCGAACGTGGGCGGCGCTACGCGGTCAACGGCCGGTCGTCGGCCTCATCGCCGCACAAACCGCAGACTATCGAAGCGCCGCGCTGGCCGACGCGCCGGGCTCCGAACCGGGGGTGTCCGTGATCATGTGACCTTTCCCGTGGTCGCCGACGGGAAAGGTCACATGATCATGCGGTTTGGGTCAGGCAGTACTCAAGCAGTAATGGTCAAGGTGCCGTTGGTCTTGCCGTTGAAGTAGTTCGTGCCCGACCCTTCGAACGTGCTCGCGCCTGAGGTGGCCTGATATCCCGACTGGCAGTCGTACGGACCCATCGTGACACTTTCGAGAAGGACGATGCTGGTCAGGACCTTTCCTTGACTATCGGGTTCGAGTGTCTGCTTCTTCTGCGCGCCCAGGCCCGGACCAGCGTTCTTTTGCAGGTTCCCCTGGACGCATTGCCACCCAGTGCTCACGCTGATCGTGATCTCATGGATCCCTTGGGGATCTTCGGCCTTCAGCGTGACCGTGAAGTGGTGGCCCACCGTGGCCTGGATAGTGCCGGAGCCCGCGATCTCTTTGGTCTCGCTCGTGCTTGTGTTGTTGACAGTCCATTTCAACAAGGGCGCCGTGGAGTCCGATGTTGGCTTGTCGACCTTCTCGCACGCTGTGAGCGCCACCAGGGCGACGAGTAGCCCGCCCACGAGCGCCAGCCTTCTGCTACCCATGACGCGAGATTGACCGGCATCGTCGGTGCTTGCAAGCAGTGGGACAGGAACCCGACGACTCGAGTCAGCCGCCGCCATAGCAGATCATCGGCCAACGACCATCGATGTCCACAGGTGCGCTGGTTGTCCACAGATCCTGAATGCGGGCTTGAGCCGGCCGGACACCCCCGCCACGATTCAGCGTGTGCTTGAGGACGTGGCCCTGCGGCAGGCCGGAGTGATCACCCGCGAACAGGCCATCCGTTGCGGACTCACCGACGAGGGGATCGAAGCCAACGTCACCGCTCATCGTTGGCGGAGAATCTTTAGAAGCGTGTATGCAACCTTCAGCGGACCATTGCCCAGGCCCACCCTGCTGTGGGCGGTGGTCCTGCGGGCCGGACGTGGCGCGATGCTCAGCCACGAGACCGCCGCCGAACTGCTCGGACTCACAGACAAGCGATCACCTCGCATCCATGTGACGGTTCCCGCCGAGCGAACACCTGACCCGATCGCGGGTGTAGTGATCCACCGGTCGCGCCGGGCCTCGGCCGCGGTTCACCCGACGCGTACACCTCCACAGACCCGCGTCGAGGAGACGGTGCTCGACCTGACCCAAACCGCGCGAGGCATCGAGGACGCATTCTCGTGGTTGGCGCGAGCGGTGGGCGCCCGCCTGACCACGGCGGCGAGGTTGAGCTCGGCCATGGCCCACCGGCGCCGGCTCCGGTGGCGTCGACTGATCGATGGGGCGTTGCGTGACGTGGCGGTCGGGTGTCACTCCGTGCTCGAGCTGATGTACTACCGCGACGTGGAAAGGGCGCATCGCCTGCCGCGCGCCGACCGGCAGTCCCGGTTAGAGCGGCTCGGGCGCATTAGGTATGACGACGTGCACTACCGCCGCTACGGCACCGTCGTCGAGTTGGATGGCCAGGCCGCACATCCCGATCCGGAGCGCTTCCGTGATATGCGCCGCGACAACGCCACGGTTGTCGCGAGCCGACGCGTGCTGCGATACGGCACGGGCGATGTCGCCTCAACGCCGTGTAGCGTCGCCGCCGAGGTGGCATCGGTCCTTCAGGACGAGGGCTGGACCGGCTCGCCCCAGCGGTGCACCCGACCCGACTGTGTCATCGCGTGACCTTTCCCGTCAGTCCACACGGACAAAGTCACGCGATCACGACAAGCAGATCCGAGGGCTAGCTGGCGAGCATGTCGGCGGTTACTACGGATTCGGTGTCGGGGATGCCGAGGTCGCGGGCGCGCTTATCGGCTAGTGCGAGCAGGCGCCGGATCCTTCCGGCGATCGCGTCCTTGGTCAGCGGTGGGTCGGCGAGCGTGCCCAGCTCCTCGAGCGATGCCTGCTTGTGCTCGAGCCGCAGGGCACCCGCGCTGGTCAGGTGCCACGGCGCGTCGGTGCCGAGAATCTCCAACGCCCGGGTGACCCGGGCCGAGGCGGCCACCGCCGCGCGAGCCGAGCGGCGCAGATTCGCGTCGTCGAAGTTCGCGAGCCGGTTCGCGGTCGCGCGCACCTCCCGGCGGACCCGACGCTCCTCCCAGCTCAGAACGCTGGCGTGGGCGCCGATGCGGGTGAGCATGGCGGCGATCGCGTCGCCATCCTTGACGACGACCCGGTCGACCCCGCGCACCTCCCGTGCCTTCGCGGCGACGCCTATGCGACGGGCGGCCCCGACGAGGGCCAGCGCCGACTCCGGCCCGGGGCACGTGATCTCAAGCGCGCATGAGCGGCCCGGCTCGGTGAGCGAGCCGTGCGCGAGGAAGGCACCTCGCCAGGCCGCGACGGCGCAACACGTATTGGCAGAGACCACATGCGGAGGAAGGCCGCGAACCGGGCGGCCCCGCACGTCGAGCAGGCCGGTCTGGCGGGCCAGCGCTTCGCCGTCCTTCACCACCCGCACGATGTAGTGGCTGCCCTTGCGCAGGCCTCCGGACGCGAGCACATGGAACTCGCTCGGATAGCCGTACACCTCGGCGACCTCGCGCCGCAGCCGTCGGGCGGTCGCCCCGGTGTCGAGCTCGGCCTCGACCACCACCCGGCCGGACACGATGTGCAGCCCTCCAGCGAACCGCAGCAACGCGGCCATCTCTGCCCGCCGGCAGCAGGGCTTCGACACATCGACACGGCTCAACTCGTCCTTGACCGATGAGGTCATCGCCATCGTGTTGTCACCTCGCGTTGCTATCGGGACTCTGCGGTCCGTCATCACGTGCCATCGCAGCGTCCGCTGCGCTCACAGCATCGGTCGGGCTCAACACTCGACCCCCCAGCACTCAACCCCCGGCACTAGACCTCCCCAGATCGTGGCCCCCCGCGCGCGACCTCTCCAGATCGTGGCCCCCCAACACTCGGCCTCGTAGCACCTCGTGCAGGGCGCTAGCGAGCGCGATCGGATCATGCCTCGGCCCACCGTCGGCGACGGCGACCGGGGCCAACACCACCCGCGCACGCAGCGATTCTGCCGCAGATTGCAGACCGATGGGGTCGCCTACCGCTCGCCCGTCGGCTAGAACTACATCGACTCGCAGGCCGGGCAGGTAACGGGCGAGTGCCCGCAAATGGTCCGGTAGGGAGAGGCCGGCTGTCTCCAATTCGGCTGCGAGGTTGAGCGTAACCAGTCGACGGGCCCCGCACGCAGCGATAGCGGCCGCGAGATCTGGCAGGAGTAGGTGCGGAATCACACTCGTGAACCAGGAACCTGGGCCAAAGACGAGCCAATCGGCTGATCCCACCGCGTCAATCGCCTCGGCGCTGGCCACCGGTTCGGCCGGAAGCAGGCGCACATCGTCGACCACGCCCCTACTCACGGCAACGGCGTGCTGTCCTCGTACGGTCGTCACCTGATCCGGTCGGGCCGGATCGTCGCCACGGACAGTCGCCTCGATGCTCAGTGGCGTGCGTGACATGGGCAGGACGCGCCCCGCTGCCCGTATCATGTCGCGGGCCTCGTCCAGGGCGAGCACAACGTCCCCGGTCTGCTCCATCAGACCGCAGAGCAGCAGGTTTCCGACCGCGTGCCCGGCCAACGGGTCGGCCTGGCGATCCGTCCCGGAGAAGCGGAACTGGAGGAGATCGGCGAGGCGTCGTGCGACTGGATCCGACGGATCGGTCAGGGCGACGAGAGCCTGGCGTAGGTCGCCGGGTGGCAGCCCACCCCGCTCGGCCCGCAACCGGCCGCTCGAGCCACCGTCATCGCCGACGGTCACCACGGCGGTGATGTCGAGGTCGAGTTCGGCACGCAGCAACCGCAGCGCCCGTAGCGACGCGGACAACCCCCGTCCACCGCCGAATGCGACTACCCTGATGGGTCGCCCGTTCCCCGCCCACTCCGCGCTCACTGGCCTCACTCTCGACCCAGGTCACGGTGTTGGGCACTCGCCGCGAGCCGGACGTCGCGCAGCCGGCGAGCAAGTTCCTCCGCGATGGCGACGCTGCGATGCTTGCCTCCGGTGCAGCCGACCGCGACGGTGAGGTAGCGCTTCCCCTCCCGCTCGAAACCCGGGGCCGTGGCGTTGACCAGGCGGACGAACGTCTCCACAAACGTGCTTGCGCCTCGTTGGCTCAGCACGTACCGGCTAACCGGCTCGTCGCGCCCGCTGTGATCCCGAAGCTCCGGAACCCAGTACGGATTGGGTAGGAACCGGGCGTCCACCACGAAATCCGCGTCCGGCGGCAATCCGTACTTGAATCCGAACGAGAGCACCGTGACGCGCAACCGTCGGTTGTCCTCGCCGCCGAAGAGCTCCTCCACCCGCGCCCGGAGCTGGTTGACGTTGAGGTGGCTCGTGTCGATGACGACGTCGGCCGACTCACGGGCCTCGATGAGCAGCTCGCGCTCGGCGGCGATCCCATCCGAGAGTCGGCCGTCGGCCTGCAGCGGGTGCGATCGGCGGACGTTCTCGAACCGGCGGATGAGGACCTCGTCGTCGGCGTCGACGAAGAGCACCCGCGGCGTGAAGCCGCGGTCCCGCAACGCCCGCACGGCTCCGGAGAGGTCGGTCGAGAAGGCGCGGCTGCGGACATCAAGCACCATCGCGGTGTGCCTCGCCGCACCCCCGGCCCGGAAGGCCAGCTCCGCCATGTCGAGCATGAGCGCCTGCGGAAGGTTGTCAACGACGTAGTAGCCCACATTCTCCAGCGCTCGGGCGACCGTGCTGCGACCGCCACCGGAGACCCCGGTGACGATGACCAGATCCGTCTCGGACCGTTCCGGCCCCGACACGGAGGCGGCGCCGATCTGACCCCCGGTCACTCCGCGCGCCTTCCTGTCGGCCATGGCTAGTTGTCCAGATTAGGGGATACATGCGCCGGCGAGCCTGGCGTCGGCTCGGGGAGCACTGTCTCGGTGCCGCCGCGAAGGGCCGCCACGACAGCCTCCGCGGTCCGGCGTCCGATCCCCGGGACCTCGGCGATCTCATCGATATTGGCCGCCGCCAACCGTTTCAATGAGCCGAATCGCCGCAGCAACGCCTTGCGGCGAATCTCCCCGAGACCGGCCACGCCATCCAGGGCCGAGGCGGTCATCCGCTTCGAACGGCGCTGCCGGTGGAAGGTGATCGCGAAGCGGTGCGCCTCGTCCCGTACCCGCTGGAGCAAATAGAGCCCCTCGGATGTCCGCGGCAGGATGACGGGGAAGGGTTCGTCGGCCTGCCATACCTCCTCGAGGCGCTTAGCCAGCCCGCAGACCGCGACGTCAGTCACGCCGAGTTCACGCAGGACGGCACCGGCTGCGTTGACCTGGGGCGCACCGCCGTCCACCACGACGAGATTGGGCAGGTACGCGAATTTGCGCGCCCGGCCCGTCTCGGGGTCGATGGCCGGCCGGTCGGAGTCAACCAGCTCCCCCGCTTCACGGGCGGCCCGATAGCGGGCAAAGCGTCGCCGCAGCACCTCCGAGATCGCCGATACGTCATCCGTCGCGCCGGTCACGATGAACCGGCGATACTCGCTCTTTCGGGCCAGACCGTCCTCGAAGACGACCATGCTCGCCACGACGTCCGTGCCCTGGATCTGGGACACGTCGTAGCACTCGATCCGCAGCGGCGCGGCCGGGAGACCCAACCCGTCGGCTACCTCCTCGAGCGCCTGGCTACGGGCGGTGAGATCCCCGGCGCGGCGCAGCTTGTGCTGGGTCAGCGCTTCCCCAGCATTGCGCGCGACGGTCTCGAGCAGCGCCCTCTTGTCGCCCCGCTGAGGCACGCGCAGGCTGACCCGTCCCCCACGCATCTGCGTGAGCCAGTCGGCCAGCGCGTCCGCGTCCGCGGGCAGCTCTGGTACGAGCACCTCCCGCGGCAGGTCGGCCTCGCGTCCCTCCACATCGGCCTCTCCGCCATAGACCTGCGAGCAGAAGTGATGCACAAGGTCCCCTGTGGACAGTTCCTCGGTCTTCTCCACCACCCAGCCCCGCTGGCCACGCACGCGCCCGGCGCGGACATGGAAAACCTGTACCGCCGCCTCAAGCTGGTCCTCGGCGAACGCGACGACATCGGCGTCGGTACCGTCGGCGAGGACGACCGTCTGCTTCTCCATGGCCCGGCGCAGGGCGCTCAGGTCGTCCCTGAGCCGGGCCGCCCGCTCAAACTCGAGTGCGTGCGACGCGGACCGCATCTCTTGCTCAAGGCGGCGCTCCATGCGATCGGTCCGTCCGGCCATGAAGTCGCAGAAGTCCTCGACAATCCGCCGATGCTCGGCCGCGTCGACCCGGCCGACGCACGGCGCCGAGCACTTGTCGATATCGCCAAGCAGGCACGGCCGGCCGATCTGTGCATGTCGCTTGAACACGCCGGCACTGCAGGTGCGCGCCGGGAACACACGCAGGAGCAGATCGAGGGTCTCCCGGATCGCCCAGGCGTGCGAGTACGGCCCGAAGTAGCGCACCCCTTTACGCTTGGCGCCCCGCATGACCATGAGCCGCGGGTACTCCTCGTCGAGCGTCACGGCGAGGAACGGGTAGGACTTGTCGTCGCGGTACCGGACGTTGAACCGCGGGTCATACTCCTTGATCCAGGCGTACTCCAACTGCAGCGCCTCGACCTCTGTGGCGACGGTCACCCAGTCGACGCCCGCCGCCGCCGCGACCATCTGCTGGGTTCGGGGATGCAGCCCCCAAGGGTCGGCGAAGTACGAGTTGACCCGCTGGCGCAGGCTCTTCGCCTTGCCGACGTAGATCACCCGGCCGCTGGCGTCCCGAAAGCGATACACGCCCGGCGCCTCGGGGATCGTCCCCGATGCGGGACGGAAATTACGAACGGTTTCGCTCGCAAGCTTCGCGAAACTCGTCGACGGGCGAACCACGCCTGCGAGCCTATCTCCCGCCCCAGACGTCTCCCCCCGTCAAGATCCCGCCGATCATGACCTGGAGGTCATGATCGGCGCGTTTCGGCGACGGCCAGCTCATGATCACCGCGATCTTGGAACAGCTGCTGGGAGATTAGGCCACGGTGAGGGTGTCGCCAAAGACAGTCACCTTCTTCGCCGGCAGGGGGCCCTGACTTGGCCCTCGGGCGACGGACCCGTCGGCGATGTTGTACTGGCTGCCGTGGCAGAGGCAGTTGATCTTGCCGGCCCGCACGTTTGTGACCTGGCAGCCCATGTGCTGGCAGGTGGCGTCGAACGCCATAAAGATGCCGGCGGTCGGCTGGGTAATGACGAAGTTCTGGTCCTTGAAGATGGTCCCGCCACCGACCGGGATATCGTCCGCCTTGATCCCGCCGCCCGTCGCGGCTGTGGTGGTCGGGGCTCCGGTTGGGGCTCCGGTTGGGGCTCCGGTTGGGCCCCCGGTGTTCGCCGGCGGGGCGGTCGTGCCGCCGCCCACGGTCGGGCTTGGCGTGCTCATGTCCTCTCCGCACGCGACGAGCAGGCCTGCCGCCCCGCTCCCGCTCCCAGTAGCACGGTCCGCCGGGTGGGCGCCGGCGCGCTGTGACGCTCGTCGGCTGCGACCGCGGGATGCTCGCTCTGTTCGGTCCGGGGATGCTCGCTCTGTTCGGTCCCGGGATGCTCGCTCTGTTCGGTCATTGTGTGATCCCCTTCGCGAAGACTCCCTGGGCCATGTTCGTGGACACGGGAGCACTCCGCAGCGGGTTCACGTACGGATGACGTAACCGTAGGTAACTGTCATCTCGATGCCCGTGAGCCCGCGCGGCGCCGGACCCTCGAGCCGGGAGCCGTCAGTGGCCCTGAAATGGCCGCCATGCCCCAGGGCAAAAGATCTTGCCGGTGGAATCTGGCCGACGCTTATGCGCGGCTCGACGCCCGCGGACGGCGCGCCGGGCTCGTGGAGCCGGCGGCCTTGGCCGGAACCGCCTTGGCCGGAGCCGCCTTGGTCGCGGCCGTCTGACCCACGGCCGTGCCGTTCGCTTTGCTCGCGCGGCCGATGGCCAGCGTCGTACCGGAACCCCCGGCCGCCTTCCCCTTGAGCCCAAGGACATGGCGCAGCCAATCGCCGGTGAAGCTCTCCGGTGTCTCGGCGAGCTCCTCCGGCGTACCCACCGCGACGATGGTGCCGCCCTTGTGCCCACCCTCCGGACCCATGTCGATGACCCAGTCGGCGGTCTTGATGACGTCGAGGTTGTGCTCGATGACGATGACCGTGTTTCCCTTGTCTACCAGGCTGTCCAGCACCTTGAGCAGCTTGCGGATGTCCTCAAAGTGCAGCCCCGTGGTCGGCTCGTCCAGCACGTACACGGTGCGGCCGGTAGAGCGCTTCTGCAGCTCGCTCGCGAGCTTGACCCGCTGCGCCTCACCACCGGAGAGGGTGGGCGCGGGTTGGCCGAGGCGCACATACCCGAGACCCACGTCGACCAGCGTCTTGAGGTGGCGGTGGATCGGCGGGATCGCCTCGAAGAAGGTCTCTGCCTCCTCGATCGGCATGTCCAAGACCTCGGAGATGGTACGGCCCTTGTAATGCACCTCGAGGGTGTCCCGGTTGTAGCGGGCACCCTTGCACACCTCACACGGCACGTAGACGTCCGGCAGGAAGTTCATCTCGATCTTGATAGTGCCGTCGCCGGCGCAGTTCTCGCAGCGACCGCCCTTGACATTGAACGAGAAGCGGCCGGGTCCGTACCCCCGTACCTTCGCCTCGCTCGTCTCGGCGAACAGCCGGCGGATGTGGTCGAAGACTCCGGTATAAGTGGCGGCGTTGGACCGTGGCGTGCGCCCGATCGGCGACTGGTCCACGCCGACGACCTTGTCGACCTGGTCAAGCCCGCTGACCCGGGTATGCCGGCCCGGCACGAGGCGGGCGCCGTTGATCTGGTTGGCGAGCACCGCGTACAGGATGTCGTTGACCAGCGTTGACTTGCCCGAGCCGGACAGCCCCGTGACCGCGATGAACTGTCCGAGCGGAAAGCTGACCGTGAGGTTGCGCAGGTTGTGCTGGCGGGCCCCGTGCACGGTCAGCTCCAGGCCGGGTACCTGCGGGCGGCGGGCATTCGGCAGCGGGATCACTCGGCGGCCCGACAGGTAGGCGCCGGTCACCGACTCCTTGTTCTTCAACAGATCCTTGAGGGCGCCGCTGTGAACAATTCGTCCGCCGTGCTCACCGGCCCCGGGACCGATATCGACCACCCAGTCGGCGGTACGGATTGTGTCTTCGTCATGTTCGACCACGATGAGCGTGTTGCCGAGGCCCTTGAGCCGGACGAGCGTCTCGATGAGGCGGTGGTTGTCACGCTGATGCAGCCCGATGCTTGGCTCGTCGAGTACATATAGCACCCCGACCAGACCGGAACCGATCTGCGTGGCGAGCCGGATCCGCTGCGCCTCGCCGCCGGAGAGCGTGCCGGCCGGCCGGTCCAGCGACAGGTAGTCCAGGCCGACGTCGACGAGGAACCGCAGCCGGGCGTTGATCTCCTTCAGGACCCGCTCGGCGATCATTCGCTGGCGATCGTTGAGCTCCATCGAGTCCACGAATTCATGGCAATCGCCGACCGACATTGCACAGACGTCGGCGATGTTCTTCCCGGCGATCGTCACCGCGAGGACCTCGGGCTTGAGCCGCGCGCCGCCACAGGCCGGGCACGGCACATCGCGCATGTATCCCTCGTACTTGTCGCGCGACCACTCCGAGTCGGTGTCGGAGTGGCGCCGCTCGATCCACTGGACGACACCCTCAAAGCCGGTGTAGTACGAGCGCTCTCGCCCGTACTTGTTGCGGTAGCGCACGTGCACCTGGTCCTCGGCGCCGTGGAGGATCTCTTTCTGCGCGCGCTGGGATAGCTTTCGCCACGGCGTGTCGAGGTCGAAGTTCTCGCGGTCGCCTAGCGCCTCGAGCAGACGAAGGAAATACTCCAGCGTGTGGCCACCCGACCATGGCTGGATCGCTCCCTCCCGCAACGTCCGCTCCGGGTCGGGCACGATCAGCTCAGGGTCGACCTCCTTCTTCGTGCCGAGGCCGGTGCACTCGGGACAGGCGCCGTAGGGCGCGTTGAAGGAGAACGACCGCGGCTCGAGATCCTCGATCGCGAGGGGATGGTCGTTGGGGCAGGCCAGGTGCTCGGAGAATTTGCGCTCGCGGTGTTCGTCATTCTCGGGAAGGTCAACGAACTCGAGGACCACAATGCCGGAAGCGAGCTTGAGCGCCGTCTCGATCGAATCGGTCAGACGCTGCTTCGCGCTGGCCTTGACCGCGAGGCGGTCAACCACCACCTCGATGGTGTGCTTCTCCTGCTTCTTCAGCTTCGGCGGCTCCGTCAGAGCGTGCACCACGCCGTCGATCCGCGCCCGGGCAAAGCCCTTCGACTGCAGTTCGGCGAAGAGGTCGACGTACTCGCCCTTACGCCCACGAACCACGGGCGCGAGCACCTGGAAGCGGGTGCCCTCCTCCATCGCCAGCACCCGGTCGACGATCTGCTGCGGGGTCTGCCGGGAGATGGGGAACCCGCAGATGGGACAGTGTGGCTCGCCGGCGCGGGCGAAGAGCAGGCGAAGGTAGTCGTAGACCTCGGTGATCGTCCCGACGGTGGAGCGCGGGTTGCGAGAGGTCGACTTCTGGTCGATGGAGACGGCGGGGCTCAGGCCCTCGATGAAGTCGACGTCCGGCTTGTCCATCTGACCGAGGAACTGCCGGGCGTACGAGGAGAGCGACTCCACGTACCGCCGCTGCCCCTCCGCGAAGATCGTGTCGAAGGCCAGACTGGACTTGCCCGAGCCGGACAGACCCGTGAAGACGATCAGCGCGTCGCGAGGCAACTCCAAGCTGACGTCGCGCAGGTTATGTTCCCGCGCGCCGCGGATGATCAACCGGTCCGCCACTCCCCACCCGCCCCACTGGTACGTCGCGTTTTGTCCCTTTACCGGGAACCTCGGATGTCGTCACGGTGGCACTCAGCGGTGCCGCCGCAACTCTAGCCGCGCCCTCCGACAAAACTCCTCGGCGGTGCGCGAGGTTGCGCTCACGTCCTCGTGATCACGACCTTGTCGATACTCGGCGCCGCCTCCTCGGGGTTGCCGAACTCGATGGTGTTGGCGCCCGCGGCGAGAGTGACGGTGATCGTCTTCGAGGCACAGGGGCAGGCCGGACTCGGCGGGAAGTTGTGAATCGACGGCTGACCGCCGTTCACGCTGACGTAGGCGTCGCGGTCGGGTCCGGTGCTGAAGGTGTAATAGACGGCCACCTTGTACTGCCCGGTTGATGGCACGGATGCGGTGAACCGCAGCCAGCCGTCGTTCTCCGCACCTCCCCGGTCGCCCAGGCCACCGACGACCGATCCGTTGGACGCGCCGGAGACGGACCGCGGCGCCGCCGATCCGCCCTTCGCCGCAGCCTCCGCCTCGATCGTCAACGGCGCGAACGGTGGTAGGGTCGGGCTCTGGGTGGGCGACGGGGATGGCGGGATTGAGGCGGCTACGACCGGCTTCGGCGAAGGACTTCTCGTCGGGCTCGCGGCCGGAGAGGACGTACCCGAGATCGCCTCACCCTCGGTCGAGACGATCACAGGCTGCTCGCCCGGGCTTCCGGTGTCGGTCGGTGCGGCGACCGCTGGAGGCGCCGATCGCAGCGCGAACGGTATTGCCACCGCGCTGCCCAAGCCGACGAGGACGAGTCCAATGACCACCCACATTCGGCGTGCCGGCGCCTCCGCACGTCGTCTGCCGTGGTACGCGTCGTTGTGGGAGTCGCCGTCAGGAGCTGCGTCCCATGAGTCCGCCTCCAACAGCGGCGGTCCCGGGCGCACCAACTCCGTCGGGTCTGGCGTCGCCGTGCTCGGCTCGACTTCATCCGGCATGAACCACTCGTCTGTGCCTGCGTCACGGAACGCGATCTCGGCCGCGGTGATTCCGCTGGTCGGCGCAGCCAGCACAACGGACTCAACGACTACCGAATCCGCGTCGGCTGGCTCGGCGACAGCGGGCGGCTCGGCGACAGCGGGCGGCTCGGCGACGGCTGGCAGCTCGGCGACAGCGGGCGGCGCAGACTGGGCCGGCGGGTCGGACTGCGCGGCCGCGGCCCCTTCGGCTCTATTACGGCGATCGATGGCCGCACGAGCCGACTTCGACACCTCGACCGAGCCATCCTCCCGGCCAAGTGCGGGTAGCGCGGCGGCCGCCCGGCGGGCTATGGCGCGCACCACCGGAGGCTCCTCGCTGGGCGGCCCGGGGTTGACCATCGGAAGCAGCTGGGTGACCGCGTTCTCGGCAGATCCGTCGGTCGCTTCGCTCCCGGACTCGGAAACATAGGGACCGACGCGCAGCCCGCTGTTCTCCCCGTCGCCAGCGCCCGACATCGAACCCCTCTGAACCGCTACCCGCATTGCGACCGGGCTCGCCAACCCGGACGAACCGTCGCGGCTCAGACCGTAGCGGCTGAACCTGCGATCGCCTGGCGGCCCCCCGGCCGCTGATGCGGCCCGAAACGTACCGCCTCCGCGCCCTCCAACGGGACTGGCCTTACGGTTGGCCGTATCCGACGGACGGACAGCTCGCCGTGCGACCGTCGGTCAACGTCGCAGGTACAGGCGGCGCGGATCGACGGCCGGGCGTGGCCGACTGGCCCTTCCAATACATCATCTTAAATGTTTCGCGACGATTCCAACCGGAGCCGCCGGACGCGACGTCATGGCCGGCTAAGCACGATCCTGTCAATCGACGGCGCCCGGCTGGTCGCATTCGTGATGGTGATCGTGTGCGGCCCCGCGGTGAGGGCGACCGTCAATGCCTTCGTGAAGCAACAGACAGCGGCGCTCTCTCCCGGAGTGAAGGAGACGTTAGTCGGCGCGATTCCAGACACGCTGACCAGGGCGGATCGGTTTCCCTCGCCGTCTGGGTGGACGTAGTGGATGGTGATGACGTAGGTGCCAGTGGACGGGACCATCACCTCACTGATCCGCAATACTCCCGGCTCTGACCCCCAGTTTCCGATATTTCGGACAATGCTGCCACCCGACGCGCCCGGATAGCCCCAAACCCACGCGGATCCAGTGATCCCATCCGGATTCGCATCCGCGGCCTCCGCCTCATGGGTGACCGGCTCGAACGGCGGCGGTGGCGGGCTGGTTGTTGGCGATGCTGTACGCCGTGGCGGAGGGGGCGGCGCGGCCTTGGTCTTAGCGGGCGAGGGCGATGGTGAGCGCACAGTGACGGTTGGACCCGACGATGGCGTCGGTGAGCTGGACGCAGTCGAATCGGTGACGGCCAGGACGCCCGCTCTAGCCGGAGTCGAGGGCGCCGCGACCCCGTCGCCGCCGGAGGAACGCATCAGCGCGAGGGGTACGGCGACGGCAACACCCAACCCGACCAGTACGACGGTGATGGCGATCCAGAGCCGTGCGGCCGGCGCCTCCGCGCGGCGACGCCCCTGGTACGCCTCGTTCTTCGAGTCCGTGTCCGGTGGGGTGTCCCAGGAGTCGGCCTCGAGCATAAACGGCCCCGGCCGCACCAGCTCGGTGGTCGGCGGCGGCGCAGGCTCGGCTATGTCCTCGGCCGGCGTTTCGGGCAGGTCGGCGGGCTCCGGCTCCACGATCTCACCGTCAGGCTCGGCGACCACCTCCGCCCCCACGAACGGTTCGGGCTCGGGCAGCGTTTCCAGAGGCGGAGCCGGGGTCTGCGCGACGGCGCGCCCGGGTGGCGCGTCCACCATCGTCGGCTCAGCGCGGACGACCGGGACCAATTGGGTAACCGCGTTCTCCGCAGATCCGTCGGTCGGTTCGACCGCGGAATCAGGAACATAGGGCCCGACACGCAGCCCACTGTTCTCCTCCTCGCCAGCGACCGTCATTCGACCCCCACAGCACCGGCTGTCCAACCCTGACAGACCAACGAGTCAGAGCCCGTTACGCTTCGAGCGCCGCAGCCCCCCGGCCGATGCGCGGGCCGAAACGTACCGCCTTAACGGCTACTCACGCGACCCGCCAACTGGTTGGCTCCTGGTCGCCGGAAGGGTCGACCGCCGTACGGCCCACAGCTCAAAGTCGCAGGTCAGGGCCGTGATGTGCCGCGTGCCCGGGCGTGCTGGCGTCTCCAGCGCATTTTCTCCTCGGCCGCCACGCGGGCGTTGTGGCGGCGCATTTCGTACGCGATCTCGCGCTGCAGCTTTCGCCAGCTCTCCATCCGCCGGGGGGTGAGTTGGCCCGACGTGAGCGCGACCAGCACCGCACAGCCGGGCTCGCCGTTGTGCGTACAGTCGCCGAACCGACACGCCTGGGCCAACGTTTCGATGTCGGCGAACGCCTGCACAAGCCCGGCGACCCCATCGAACAGGCCGACCGCCCGGATGCCGGGCGTGTCCAGCACGGCGCCGCCGCCCGGCAGCGGAACGAGGGCGCGGTACGTAGTGGTATGCCGGCCGCGACCGTCGGCGCGCCGGATCTCCTGAGTGCCCATGATGGTGGCCCCTGCCAACGCGTTCACCAACGTCGACTTGCCGGATCCGGACGGTCCCAGCAGCCCCAACGTCTGCCCGGAAGCGACGAATGGACGCAGCGGCGCCAACCCAGTGCCCGCGGCGGCACTCACCCCGTACACCTCGACGCCGGGCGCCGCCTCGCGGACCTCCGCCGCGATCATCTCCGGGTCGGCGGCCAGATCCACCTTCGTCAGGACAATGAGAGGCAACGCGCCCGACTCCCAGGCCAGCGCCAGCAATCGCTCGACCAATCCCAGGTCCGGCTCGGGATCGACCGGGGCAACCACGGCGGCCGCGTCGACGTTGGCGGCCAGCACCTGCGCGAGCGCCTCGGCTCCGGCGGCGGCCCGGATGATCGCCGTCCGCCGCGGCAGGATCGCCTCGATGGTGCTTCGATCGTCCGGCCACGCCCGCACGACCACCCAGTCTCCGGCGCAGGGCAGCCGGACCGGGTCGTGTGCCGCGGCCGCGAGCAGCCCGCCGCCCACGCTGGCCCGGTGCGCTCCGTCTCCGCCGAGCACCGAACAGACGCCACGGTCCACCCGCGTCACCCGCGCGGGTCGATGATCGGGCCGGTCGAACCGGGCGTACGCGGAGCCGAATTGCTCGTCCCAACCGAGGGACGACAGGTCGAACGTCATCTGCTTCCTTGTCGTCAGGGTGGCGTGCGCGTTGGTAGAGCGGCTGTCAGCGACGACAGCTCTCTAGCGCACGGCCGGAGGAAAGGGTGCCTGCGCAGGGCATGGCCCCCACCTCCTGTCACCGGTCCCATTCAGGGCCCGGGGCTTCGCCGGAGGCGATCAACCCGGGCACTTCGCTGACGAACGCGTTCGATGCCGACGGTAGGTGGCCGCGACCGCGCACGAAACCGAATATCGTCGTCGCAGCGCCTAACCGTGTTGCCAATCTCACCCGAGGCGCGGGTAGGTTCGTGGCCGTGACCGCGGATCCACTCGGCCTGGCCGAGGATGTTGAACGGGCAACCGCCCGCATGCTCGCCACCGCACGTGGCCTCGACGACGCGGCCGTCGCCGCTCCCTCCCTCCTGCCCGGCTGGACTCGGGGGCACGTGCTAACCCACGTGGCGCGCAACGCCGACGGCGCGGTGAACCTGCTGACGTGGGCTCGCACTGGCGTCGAGACCCCGCAATACGCGAGTTGGGATGCTCGCGAGGCCGACATCGAGGCGGGCGCGCCACGGTCCGCGTCGGCGCTGGTAAAGGATCTGGTCTCCACCTGTGCCCATTTCGCTGCTGCGGTTGACCGGATGCCCGCGGAGGCGTGGTCGGCGGTGGTGCGGTGGACGAGCGGCACAGAAGCGCCGGCCGCGCGGGTGATGTGGTCGCGGCTACGCGAGATGGAGATCCACCACGTGGACCTAGCTACTGGCTACACGCCGGCCGACTGGCCCGAGGCGTTCACGCTGCGCATGATCCGCTCTCTGGGGCGGGACTTCGGCGAACGGTCCGACGGACCGCGCCTGATAATCCGCGCGCCGGAGGTCGGACACGACATCGTGCTCGGTGAGGGCACGACGGCGCCGGTAGTCATCGGGCCCGCGTGGGTTGCCGTCGCGTGGCTGATCGGCCGGTCCGCCGGCGACGGGCTGACCGTCGAACCACCGGGAGCGCTGCCCCCCGTACCGGCGTGGAGTTAGGGTCTCGGGTGTGACCTATACCGGAGACGTGAGCCCCGGCGGTGCGCCGGACATGCGGGAGCTGAGCGACCTGACTATCACCAAGGTTTCGGTCGGTCCCATGGACAACAACGCCTACCTGCTGCGCTGCCGCGTCACGGGGCAGCAATTGCTCATCGACGCGGCGAACGACGCCGACCGGCTACTCTCCCTGATCGGTGACGATGGGCTGTCCACTGTGGTCACCACGCACCAGCACCACGACCACTGGTATGCGCTCGCGGATGTGGTCGCCGCCACCGGCGCCAAGTCCGTGGCGCACCCGGCTGACGCGGGGTCTCTTCCGGTGGCGGACGTATCTGTCGAAGATGGACAGACAGTACGAGTAGGCGAATGCGAACTGGAGGTGATCCACCTCGTAGGGCACACTCCGGGCTCGGTCGCGCTCCTCTACCGGGACCCGGACGGGATCCCACATTTGTTCACCGGGGACTCGCTCTTTCCAGGTGGCGTGGGCAACACGCGAGGGAATGCGAAGAACTTCGCCTCGCTGCTGGGCGACGTGGAGTCGAAGCTGTTCGACCGGCTGCCCGACGAGACGTGGTTCTACCCGGGCCACGGCAAGGACTCCACCCTAGGCGCCGAGCGGCCATCGCTCCCGGAGTGGCGCGCCCGCGGCTGGTAGCACGGCGCCCCTCCAAGGTCACCGGCGGTCGGACATTTGTAGTCCGAGACGCGAACGCCGCCGTACAGACGCTCATCCTGGCCTTTGCCGGGCGGCTCAACTAAGCCCGGCGACTCAACTAATAGGTGGCCGATACGGCCGAAACTGGCTAGCGTCGCTTCCCGTGTCCCGAACCGTGACCCTGGTCCTAGTCGACGAGGGTGGTGCGCCGCTGGGTGTGCTGCCACCCTTCGCCGTCGATATCCCGTACTGGCCGGAGGTCGCCGAGCTGATAGCCGCCGCCGGCGAGCGGTTCGGGGTCGAGGTGGCCGTCCTTCGGATCCTCTCCGCCGAGCGCCCGATCCCCCACGGCGGCGCGGTCACCTACCTTGCGCAGGCGACCGAGATTCCTGACATCCATGCCGGGCCGGTCGAGGTCGACCTCTCCGAACATCCCACCCGCGCCGATTACGCAAGGCCAGGTGGTCCAACCGAGACCCTCCGCTGGGCCGCGTTGGCGCTGGAGGAACGCGGCCGCGGACCGGTGACCCAGGCCATCCAGCAGCGCACGTGGAATCTGTCCGCCATCTGGCGGCTGGAGACACCGTCGGGCTCCGTCTGGCTCAAGCACGTACCACACTTCTTCGACCACGAGCCGACAGTGCTGCGGTGGATCGCCGAGAGCGGAGAGGATCAACCGGTTCCTCCGCTGCTCGGCTCGCTCGGCGGTCGAATGCTGCTCGACCATGTCGAGGGTGTGGACCTGTACGACGCCGGCCCCGAGATCCGGGATGCCATCGCGGCCGACCTGCACCCCATCCAGGTCATGGCCGCTCTGAACACCACCGACCTCATTGGCGCGGGTGTGCCTGATCGGCGGCCCGCCAACCTCACCTCGGACATCGCCGGGGCGGTGACGGAGCACGGTCGCACTGACGCACGGCTGGACGCCCTCGTCGCGGGCATTGACGAACGCCTCGCGAAAGTGGCCTCATGTGGACTGCCCGACACGCTGGTCCATGGTGATCTGCACCCGGGCAACGTGCGCTCCGATGGCCGACGCCGGACTCTGATCGACTGGGGCGACTCGTTTGTCGGGCATCCAGCCTTCGACATCCTGCGGCTCACTGAGGAGCTCGACGAACCCGACGCGAACCATCTGATCGACACCTGGGCCGCACGGTGGCGAGCGGCCGCCCCGGGCTGCGATCCCCACCTCGCCGTGGAGCTGCTGCGACCGGTGGCGGCGCTCCGCAACGCGGCCGTCTACGCCCATTTCTTGGACAACATCGAACCCGCCGAGCACCCCTACCACGCCGCCGACGTCGGATTCTGGCTGAGCCGGGCGGCGGAGTTCGCCTGAGGATCCGACTATTCAGCTGGGGACACGGCCGACCTGAGTGCCCCGACGACCGCGGAGAGCTCCGCGAGGAGCCCGGCGACGGTGGTGGAATCGTTGCCGCCGATTGTCACCGCCTTGAGCTTCGCCGGCTTGGGTAGCTGGGCCACGATCTCGGGCAGCGAATCGATCAACTTGGCCTGGATGCTCTCCGGTGACTGCTCGTTGTCGATGGCCGCGCGAATACGGTCGCGTTCGAGCTCGAGCAGCGCCGTGTCGTGGGCGGACTCGGTCCGGGAGCGCGCGAGCGCGAGGTCTCCGTCGAGCCCAAGCCGCTTTATCGCGTACTCCCGCTCCAGTCTCAGCTGGCCGACCTCCAGCTCCTCCGCGTCCCGCGCCCGCTCAAGGGCGAGCGCGTGCAGGGTCGTCTCGTTCTGCAGCTCGGCGAGGCGGCGGGCGTCCTCCTGGTCGCGCTCCGCCCGCCGTACCTTCTCTGCCGTGTCGCGATCGAAGGTCAGCGCGTCGTTGCGGGCCCGCAGATCGGCGAGTTCCCGCTCGCTCTCCAGCCGCTGAGTCTCCTGGGTTCGCGCCGACTCGAGCTCGCGACCAGAGATCGCCTCCTCGGCATCGAGCTCCGCGAGGCGGCCGATGCGACCCTGATCCGACCGGAACGGCTTCTGCAGGTTCTCCCACAGCCGCGACGAGCTGACCACCGCCTCCTTGATCTGTACGGTGACGATGCGCAGACCCAGGCCGCGGTCGCTGTCGCCTTCGCCCTCGGCCACGCCGCGCAGCCGCGCGGTGAGCTCGGCCACGATGGGCTGCTTGTCGCTGAGGACCTCGTGCACGCCCATCGTGGCGACCTTGTCCTTGATGGCGGCCTCGGCCTGCTCCTTGAGCTGCAGGTTGACCAGGCGCACCGGATCGTCGGAGTCGCTGAAGTCGAGCTTGCGGTACGCGGTGCCGAAGTCCTGGATGATCCACTGGACGTATGCCTGGACGACGACTCCCTGCAGTTCCCGGCAGATGCTGTACGCATTGATGAGGATCGTCTGCATCGCACCGGGCACGACGAGGTACGAGTCGGTGGCCGGGTTGAACCGGAACGAGGTCCCCAGACCCACGTGCAGCGGCTCGGTGTGGCCGCGGCGGGTGTGCACGACGAAGGCGTTCGGCGGCACCAGCACCGTCTGCCACCGCCAGAACCCGCTGACCCGCACGTCGACGGCGGAGGGAGGCGGGCCGTCACCCCCGCTTGCGCCGGCCGGGCCGTCACCCCCGCTTGCGCCGTCCGGGCCGCCACGCACGCCGACGCCGGCCAGGCCGCGCCCACGCTTGCCGAGCGAAGCTGGCGCGGCGGCCGGCATGGGCATCGATGGTGCTGATCGCTTGGAGCGAAGGTCCTGCTCAAGCCGCTCCTGCTGCGCGACAACCTGGTCGAGGTAGACATTTCGGTTCTCGCCAGATGTCATGGCGCCCCTCCTACGATTCTCCGGTTTGGACGGCGGCTTCCCGGATCAGTCTCCCCAACCCCGTCAACCCCGTCCCCCGCCCTCGTCGATCTAGGGCTTGGCGACGTGATTGGAGATCCACTCACGCCGCTAAGCCCTAGATCGACGGGCGGTTAGAATGCTCCGCGTGACGACGGCGGTGTTCCAGCAGAAGACCATCCATCAGCGGATCGCAGACGAGCTCGGGGTACGCGAACGGCAGGTGGGGGCCGCCGTCGAGTTGCTCGACGGCGGGGCGACGGTGCCGTTCATCGCCCGGTATCGCAAGGAAGCGACCGAGATGCTCGACGACGCACAGCTGCGCACGCTTGAGGAGCGGTTGCGCTACCTGCGGGAGATGGAGGAGCGGCGCACGGCGATCCTCGAGTCCATCCGCAGCCAGGGCAAGCTCGACGACGCGCTGTTGGCGCAGGTCATGGCGGCCGACTCGAAGGCGCGGCTTGAGGACATCTACCTGCCGTTCAAGCCCAAGCGCCGCACAAAGGCGCAGATCGCGAAGGAGGCGGGGCTGGAGCCGCTCGCCGATCAGCTCCTCTCGGATCCGACGCTCGACCCACACGTGGCTGCGGCCTCGTTCATCGACGCGGAGAAGGGTGTGGTCGATGCTGCCGCGGCGCTGGAGGATGCGCGGGCGATCCTGGTCGAGCGGTTCGCCGAGGACGCCGACCTCATCGGTCAGCTACGCGAACAGATGTGGTCGCGGGGACGCCTCGCGGCGAAGGTGCGCGAGGGCAAGGAGGAGGCCGGCGCGAAGTTCGCCGACTACTTCGACTTCGCCGAGCCGTACCCCAAGCTGCCCTCGCACCGGATCCTGGCGATGTTCCGGGGGGAGAAAGAGGAGATCCTCGATCTCAGGACAGAGCCGGAGCCCGCGGCCCCGGGCGGAACACCCACCCTGCCGGGGTCGCCCAACCAGATGGGGCCGCCCACCCAGCCCGGACCCAGTGATTACGAGCGGGGGATCGCTGCGCGCTTCGCGATCGCCGACCGCGGCCGGCCGGCCGATCGATGGCTGCTCGACACGGTGCGCTGGGCCTGGCGTACCCGGATCCTCACTCACCTCGGCATCGACCTGCGGATGCGACTATGGCAGTCGGCGGAGGACGAGGCGGTACGGGTATTCGCGGCCAACCTGCGCGACCTCCTGCTCGCCGCTCCGGCCGGAACGCGGCCGACGATGGGCCTGGATCCGGGATTCCGCACCGGTGTGAAAGTGGCGGTGGTTGATGCCACCGGTAAGGTCGTTGCGACCGACACGATCTATCCCCACGTGCCGGCACAGCGGTGGAACGAGTCGCTGGCCACGCTGGCACGGCTCGCCCGCGCGCACGCCGTCGAACTGATCGCCATCGGCAATGGCACCGCCTCCCGGGAGACGGACAAGCTCGCCGCCGGCCTGATCGCACTGCAGCCGGACCTGACACTCACCAAGATCGTCGTCTCGGAGGCGGGTGCGTCGGTCTACTCAGCGTCCGCGTACGCCTCTCAGGAGTTGCCCGGTCTGGATGTGTCGCTGCGGGGCGCGGTCTCGATCGCCCGCCGGCTCCAGGACCCGCTCGCGGAGCTGGTGAAGATTGATCCCAAGTCGATCGGCGTGGGCCAGTACCAGCACGATCTCGCGGAGTTCAAGCTGTCGCGGTCGCTGGACGCGGTGGTGGAGGACTGCGTCAACGCGGTCGGGGTCGACGTCAACACAGCGTCAGCGCCGCTGTTGACGCGCGTGTCGGGCATCGGCGAAGGGCTCGCGGCCAACATAGTGGCGCACCGCGACGCCAACGGCCCGTTCCGCTCCCGCAAGGCGCTCAAAGGCGTCGCTCGGCTCGGCCCGAAGGCGTTCGAGCAGTGCGCCGGATTCCTGCGCATCCCGGGCGGCGACGATCCGCTGGACTCCTCGAGCGTGCACCCCGAGTCGTACCCAGTCGTCCGCCGGATAATCACGGCCACGGGCTCCGACCTCAGGACTCTGATCGGCAACGGCACCGTCCTACGTGGACTCAGGCCGGCCGAGTTTGTCGACGATACATTCGGCCTGCCGACCGTGACCGACATCATCAAGGAGCTGGAGAAGCCCGGCCGTGACCCACGTCCGGCGTTCAAGACGGCCACGTTCGCCGACGGCGTCGAGACGCTCGCCGACCTGAGACCCGGCATGCTGCTCGAGGGCATCGTCACCAATGTCGCCGCGTTCGGCGCGTTCGTTGATGTCGGAGTCCACCAGGACGGCCTCGTGCACGTGTCGGCCATGTCGAACACGTTCGTCAAGGACCCTCGTGACGTGGTGAAGTCAGGCGACGTCGTACGGGTAAAGGTGATCGACGTGGACATCCCGCGCAAACGCATCTCACTCACGCTGCGTCTCGACGATGAGCCCGCCAATGGCACATCCACGGGTCGAGACGGCGATCGTCGTACCGGTCAGCGGCCATCGTCGCGGCCATCGTCGAGCGGCGGAGGGAAGCGTGATGCGCCCCGTCGTCAGCAGTCCGGTCAGCGTGGTGCCGCGCCGGCCGACACCGCATTGTCCGAGGCCCTGCGGCGCGCCGGCCTCGGCTGAGCTGGGATGGCTGAGTCAATGGGGTCGCAAGACACGCAGGGTGTGGATCCCGGCGACGCTCGGGTGCAGTAGCGGGCGGTAGCCGGCGGCGATCGCCGCAACGGTCGCCGGCGGCGTCAGTAGGTCCGCTGATGCGGTTGGCGACAGCGCGACCGGGGCCGCGTAGCCGCGAAACGTCCACGGGCGAACGGATCCGCCGATCAGCAACCCGGGTACGCCGCCGTGGCGGATCATCACGCCGTCGGGCAGCCGGGCCACCTCGACCGGTCGGGTCAACTGGAGTCGTGAGCGTGAATCAACCCGCTCTGTATGTAGCCAGGCGTCCATCTGGCCCGCGCGGGGCCGTTGCGTCAGCCCGCGCGCGCGGCGCCAGGCCTCGGCGAAGGAGAGGAAGTCTGCGCGTCGACAATAACCGCATGGGCGGTGTCCGGCCGCCAGCGCGGTCGCCTCATCCAGGAAGAACAACGCTGTCCACCGACCGGGTGGCATGGGGTCGCGCCGGACGTCTTTCCAGTCGAGGACGCAGCAGATCCAGAGCTTAGATCGCCAGCGCGCGACGCCCAGTCGGCGATCCCGGCCGTGCAGACAACCACGGTTGCCCATCAGCAAGCCGCGCCCACGATCCGCCACGATCTCGCCAGTGGGCGTGACGCGATTCTGCAGCGCTGTTGTCTGAATCGCCGTCACGGACCTCACCTCTCGTCGTCCACGGTACGGTTCCGGTATGAGCCGGTGGATGGACGACGCAGTAGAAAAGTATCTGACCGAGCTTGCCCAGATCGAGCACGACGACCCCGTGCTGGTCGAGATGGAGGCCCGGGCCGAGAAACACGGCTTCCCCATCGTCGGTCGCGCCACGGGGCGATACCTCGAGCTGGCCGCTCGCTCGATCGGCGCTCGTCGTGTGATGGAACTCGGGTCTGGGTACGGCTATTCGGCGTACTGGTTCGCACGCGCGGTCGGTCCGGACGGCCTGGTGGTCTGCACGGACGGGGACGCCAAGAACGCCACGCTCGCCGAGGATTACCTGCGCAAGGCGGGCAGCTGGGACCGAGTGCGCTACCGGGTTGGTGACGCTCTCGAAGGACTCGCCGCGGAGACCGGCGACTTCGATGTCGTGTACTGCGATGTCGACAAGGACGGCTACCCGGAGTGCTGGCGCGTCGGGCGCGAACGCATCCGGGTCGGCGGGCTGTGGTTGTGTGACAACGTAATCTGGAGCGGTCACGTCGCGACTGGTGACGACCGTGAAGGCTTGCCAGGCTGGACAGCCGCGATCCGCGAACACAACCGGCTGGTCGCCGAGGACGACCGCTTCGTCGGCAGCATCGTGCCGATCCGGGATGGTGTGATGGCGGCTCTGCGGGTCAGCTGAGCAGGTCGTCGAGATCGACAAGAGTGAGATTGCGGTCGAACGTGGTCCCGTCGCAGTCCAGACCCGCCACCGCGGCCGGCCCGTAACCAGCAATGGCAGCCCCGCGGCGCGCAGGTCCGCATCGAGGCGGCGCACGAACCTGCCGTCAAATGTGTAGCCGAAGTCTCCAACATGGACGATCACGTCGGCGCGACGCTCCGCCGCGTGCCGGATCGCCGCCACGGCCCACGGGCGTTCAAGTGCCAATCGCCGGCGAACCCGATCCGCGCCGGTGTCGCAAGCGGCTCGGTCACGTCGTCGATGATCGGCTTGGCGGCGGTCACACCCCACTCAACCACACCATCTGCGCAGTGTGAGAAAAGCGTTCGACGCAAGGGCCGTGTGGGACCGACCATCGAGTACGTGACCATGACGCAGCAGCGCACGCGCGAGCGCGCGGTGAACACCGGCCCGGTGACTATCACCGAGCCGTCTGCTGGCCTGCCCATGGCCCTGCAGTTCGACGACACCGACTCGCACGCCGACGTGCTCGACGCCCTCGTGCTGTCGGCCTTCCTCAAAGGCACCCAGCCGTGGGCGCACACCAAGCGGCTGGATCGCGTTCGCGACGACGCGACGCTGCTACCCCCCGGCGTCAGCCCCAGCCGGGTCGCGATCGGTGACGGTCAGGACGCCCGGCTCGCCGTCGGCGACGGGTGGACGCTGCGTTCGATCCGCTGGCGCAGCGGCGGCGCCCTGGTCAGTGTCACCGCGGTCTCCGACGAGCTGGCGCGTTCTGTGCTGGGTCTCGCCACCGATGGTGCGGCCGAGCCGCCCGCTGCCGAGGACGAGCGGGTCGAGATTGGCTTCTGGCACATGTCGGGGCACGGACCCCGCCGCCGTGCCCGGCCGATCGCCGCGTCCCCGTGGGCGGAGATCCGGCGCAACTACGCCCCGAACGCCGCGGACGCGATGGACCGACTCGTCGCCGTCGACGGACAGAACCTCAGCGGTCGCATGCTGCTCGTGCACGGCCCGCCGGGCACTGGTAAGACGACGGCCCTGCGTTCGCTCGCCCGGGAGTGGCGGGAGTGGTGCCAGCTCGACTTCATCCTGGACCCAGAGCGACTCTTCGCCGATCCGGGCTACCTCATCGAAGTCGTCATGGGCGGCTCCGACGACGAGAAGCCATGGCGGTTGCTGCTCCTTGAGGATTGCGACGAGCTGATCCGATCGGGCGCCAAGCAGACGACCGGGCAGGCGTTGTCCCGGCTGCTCAACCTCACCGACGGGCTGCTTGGTCAGGGACGGCAGGTCCTGGTGGCAATCACCACGAACGAGGACGTCGCGCGCCTGCACCCCGCCGTCACGCGCCCGGGGCGTTGCCTGGCCCAGATCGAGGTCGGTTCACTTCCGTACGCGGAGGCCGTCGCCTGGCTCGGCCGCCCCACCGGCGTTGGGGCCTCGGGCGCCACGCTCGCCCAGCTCCTCGCGCTGCGCGACGGCACCGGGCCGGTCGCCACACCCAAGCCCGAACCAGTGGGCGGCTTCTATCTATAAGTGGCGCCGCCAGCGCTACAAGATCGCCGTGATCATGAGCTGAGCGTCGTGAAATGGCGCCGATCATGACCTCCAGGTCATGATCGGCGCCATCAGGGCTGAGGGCCGGTCGGGGTCGTGGTAGACCTCGACCTCGACCGGCCGCAAGTCGACCGCGGTCGCGAGCGGGTCACCGGTACCGGTGTTGCGCGCGTACCTCGGGTGCGCCCCTCCACTGATCTGGAGGCGAAGCCGGTGGCCCGCTCGGAACCGATGGGCCGCCGGCCACAGGTCGACGTGCACCGCCTGCGTCCCGTCCTCGTCGACCGCGAAGCGCCCTGGGACGACACGCACCAGCCCGTCGCAGACGTTGAGCGAACGCCCGGAAGGCTGGACGTCACAGAGGCGCACGAAGACATCGAAGTACGGGCGAGAGGCGCGCACATGCACCGTCGAGCTGACCGGGCCGATCACCTCGAGATCGGCGTCGAGCGCCCTGGTCGTGTAGACGAGAACGTCGGGCCTCGCCTCCAGCTCCCGGTTGTCGCGCGGGCCGGACAGATTGGACACGAGAAGCGGGCCGCCAACCGATGGAGTGGGGTCCGCTGGGTCGTACCGGTAACCGTCCGGAGTGGACCCTCGCGGCGCCGCCGGTGCGAGACCGCCACCCGCGTGCAGGAACCATGGCTGCGCCTCGCCGATCTGAGGCGGCCACTCGTCGTACTCCCGCCAGCCACCACCCGATTCGACGTATACCCGCACCGGACGCGCCCGAAGGCCGTCCTTCTCATCGCGCAGGTGGGCCCGCAGCCATCCAATGCTCTCCCGCAACGCCGCGGCCAGCAGCCCGTAGCTGCCGTGGGTCCACGGTCCGATCGTCAGGTACGGCTGAGAGCCCGCGGCTCGCAGGGCCGCGTAGTCGCGCAGTTGCCACGGGAGGAATATGTCGTGCCAGCCGCCGACCATGAGCACCGGGGCCGTGACATCGGGGACGCGGCGGTCGTGCGCCAGCTCACCCCAGTACTCGTCGGCGGCTGGGTGGGACGGGCCGGCGAGCTCCAGCCAACGCCGGAAGAAGCCGACCTCCTCCCCGGTTGCGAGCCGGTCGGCCTCGCCGAGCGGGAGATGCGCCAACGCCTGGCGCAGGCGTGGCTGGCCACGCAGCAACTCGATGGTGTTCGCCAGCCACGGCCCACCCTGCGCCTGGAGCAGCGACGCCCACGCGAGCGTTGTGAACAGCGAGAAGGACTCCCCGGCGTAGGTCGGGTCGCGAAACTGCGATGCCGTGACGACGGTGGCCATGGCGGCGAGCTCCGGCACATCCGCGATGGCCCACTGGGTGTAGCCGACGTAGCTCGGTCCGAACGTGCCGAGCCGGCCAGTGAACCACGGCTGGCGACGCAGCCACTCCACCGTGTCCAGTCCGTCGTCGCGCTCGTGCCGCATGGGGTCGAAGACGCCGCTCGAGCCGGACGTCCCCCGGCAACTGGAGACGACCACGTGGAAGCCGCGCTCGGCCAGCACCCGCGCCGCGACCGCGTTGAGACCGCCGCGACCGTACGGGGTCCGTACCAGCACTGTCGGTGCGTCGGGAAGTCGCGGCGCGTAGTGGTCCGTACGCAAGATGACGCCGTCGCGCGCCCGCACTCCGATCCCCCGACGGACCCGCACGTCGCGGGTCAGCGGCGGCGGCAGACGCAGCGCGCGCGCCGCGGTGGCGCTGGTGAGTGTCGGGATCGACGCGGTCGCAGATGTCACACCTCGACCGTACGGTCGACGGCGTGGGTTCACCGGATAAGAGGAGGTCCTCGATGACATTCAAGAACCCGGTCGAGCGGGCCTGGCCGCCTTTCGTCGCCGCGGAACGCGCGGCTATCGCTGGCCAACTCGACTTCCACCGAGCCACCATCCTGATGAAGCTCGACGGTCTTGATGATGAGCAGGCTCGTCGGGTGATGGTGCCCTCCGGCCTGAGCCTGCTCGGCCTGCTCAAGCACTTGACCGAAACCGAACATGGCTGGTTCGCGAAGATCTTCGCGAGTCAGGACGAGCCGGACATCTACGCCACTGAGGACGACCCGAACGCCGAGTGGAGAGCCGGACCCGAGGACACGATCGAGGCGATCGCCGCCGACTACCAGCGGATCTGTCAACGTAGCCGGGAGATCGTCGCGGCCGCTCCGTCCTTGGACCAGGTCGTCCCGACCCCGTGGGGGGACGATATCGACCTGCGCGGGATCATGCTGCACATGGTCGAGGAGACGGCGCGCCACAACGGACACGCCGACATCCTTCGCGAACTCATCGACGGATCGACAGGCGCGTAACGCAGGGCGTCAGTATGCCAGACATTCGCAATTAGTCATCAGCGCCTTGACGTTGTTGACGTAGCTCTGATTCGGGATAGACAGTGTGTCGTCGCTGCCGTCTGGGGTTCCCTTGAGGTCCTCCACGTTGCCCGGCCCGACGTTGTACGAGGCGACCACGACGTCCAACAGCCGCATCGTCGCACCGCCGTCGCCTACCGGGGCGGTCGCTGACAGGTCATACGCGCCGAAGTAGTACAGGCCGAAGTACATGATGAGCCACTCGATGTAGGCGGCGCCAATCGCCGTGTTGCCCTCGAGCGTGTTGATGTTGAAGTTCTCGCCGAAACGCAGGTTCACCTTGTCGCGGGTGTACGGCATGATCTGCATGGTCCCGATGCCACCGTCACAGGCAATGATCGTCGACTGCCAGCCACTCTCCTGCCATGCGACCGCCTTCATGAGGTTGGCGGGGACAGTGATGACCGGCAGCGGACCCTTGAGATCCGCCGGGGGGACGACGCCGACCCAGTACTGGCGCTGCGCCGCCGCGACAAGTGCCTGCTTCACGTCGGCGATCGGAGCCTTGGGGCCGGAGTACGTGGGCGTGCAGCCGGGGCTCGGCGTCGGTTTGGGATTCGGCGCCGGCGGGCGCTCCGCAGCCGGAGGTTTCTTGGTCGGGGTCGGCTTCGGGGTCGGCCTCCTCGTCGGGGTTGGCTTGGGCGTTGGCGACGGGCTCGCCGCCGGCGGGGTGGTCTCCATGGGAGATACCGTGGCGTCGCCGGTTGGGGCCGCGTTCTGCGACAGCGGCCGTCCCGACGCGGAGTCCGGGCGCAGCAGCGCCCACCCGACCGTGCCCAGTGCCAGGACGAGAACGAACGCGCCCGCTGCGGCGACCCAGTACGTTGCTTTGCCCCAGCCTCTGGTCGCGGGCCTTCTCGGTGGTCTGCCCGCGGGGGCGGCGCTCGCGGGCTGGCCATATATCGTCATGTTCGATCCTCCCCGTGTGACCGGATCGACCTTACCCGCACGACGCCGCGCACGCCTGCCGCACACTCCGACCCCGCGCGCAGTCGCGCCACGGCTCAGTGGCGCGCTGGCGATCCGGTCAAGACCTCCGCGGTCGCGGCGTCGGCGGCCCGGATCCGGTCCCTTGTCCGCCACGCCACGGCGAATACGACCACCCAGAGCGCGCCGAGCAGGATCGATGCGAGGATCTCACTGGGCCAGTTCCAGCCGACATAGAGCCGGGCCGTGCTGACGATTACGACCAGGCCGATCGCGACCATCCACGCGGCCACCTTGCCGCCCCACGGGAGGCGCTGTCGGGTCAGCAGCCAGGCGACCATGCCGAGGCTTGCGGTGACGAGCGTCACTTGGTTGGGGAAGGGTCCTGCCTCGCCGGCCTCTCCAGCCGCCGCCGGACGGACCCAGTCGGCGGCGACGGCGAGGATCACGAGCGGGATGAAGGCACCCACGGTGCCGAGCACGCCGAGTAGGTCCGCCCGCCAGCGCCCGGGCCGGCTGTTGAGCACCAGACCCACGACTCCCGCCGCGACCACCAGAAACGACCCGCGCAGCACCGACAGCGTGGTGACCGCCGCGTCGGTGACGGCCGACGTCCGCTGGGTCGCGACCCACTCCACCACCAGCGGGTCCACCAGCGGGAAGCCACTGGTGCTGACCAACCTGTCGATGGCCCAGGTCAGGCCGATACCGAACGCGAGCAGGACGCCCACGCCGAGAAGGACGCTCGTGGCCACGGCGCCGCCGACACCCACCCTCGCGGTGAGCCGCCGAAACGCCGCGTCGTAAGCGCGGTCGAGCAACCGGAGCGGCCCCCACGCGCCGATGCGGTCGCCGAACGCCTCGACCGGGTCAGGGTGGTTGCCTAGGTAGCGACCGAAAACGACCAGCGCCGCGATCACCAGCAAAAGCAGGAACAGAGCGCCGGTGGCCCGGCCGAAGAGTTCTGCCACTCGCGCGTACGAACTGCCGGCCAGGTAGCCGACCGCCACGGAGCCGGCGACCTGCACGGTGACCCCCAGCACGTCCCAAGCCAGGAACCTCGCGTAGGACACGCCCGACATCGCGGCGAGGCGGGGGGTCAGGGTCCGGGCGAACGCGACGAACCGGGCGAGGAACACCGCCCGGCCACCGTGTCGCTCCACGAATGCCGAGGCCCGGTTCCAGCGTTTGTCGCCGACCCACCGGCCGAGTCTTCCAGCCTTGAGGCGCGGTCCGACCCGCCGACCCTCGGCGTAGCCGACCGCGTCGCCGGCCAGCGCAGCGATGGTCATGACCACGATCGCGGGCAGTGGACGGAGTGTGCCGGCGTAGGCGAGAAATCCGATGAAGAGCAGCGTCACCTCGCCGGGCAGCACCAGCCCGATGATCAGCCCGGTCTCGGCGAAGACGAGCAGGGCGGCGACGACATAGACGGCAACCGGTGGCAGGTCGCCCAGCCTTGTGATCAGGTCATGCACGATCCGGTTCCTCCCACCCACAGATCATCGCACCTCGCGCCACCCCTCCCTCTCGCCGATCAAGGGCGTAGTCGCGTGAGTGGATCTCCAACCACGCGACTGCGCCCTAGATCAACGACGACGATCGGTGGGGGCAAGCCACGTGGGAATCACGCGAACGGGAGAATGGAGTACATGCCCGACACAGCAAACCAGCTCCGCCGCGCCGACCTCCGAAATGTCGCGATCATCGCCCACGTCGATCACGGCAAGACGACCTTGGTCGACGGCATGCTCCGGCAGTCTGGCGCCTATCACGCGCGAGCGGAGATGGCCGACCGCGTCATGGACTCGATGGACCTCGAGCGGGAGAAGGGCATCACGATCCTCGCTAAGAACACCGCGGTCGGCTACCAGCCCACCACCGGCGAGCGCGTGACGATCAACATCATCGACACGCCGGGGCACGCCGACTTCGGCGGCGAAGTCGAGCGCGGGCTGACCATGGTCGATGGGGTGCTGCTACTGGTCGACGCGAGTGAGGGCCCGCTGCCGCAGACCCGGTTCGTGCTACGCAAGGCGCTCAAGGCCCGCCTCCCGATCATCCTCGTGATCAACAAGGTCGACCGGGCCGATGCGCGGATCAAGGAAGTCGTCGATGACACGTACGAGCTCTTCCTGGACCTGGACGCAGACGACACCCAGATCGACTTCCCGATCATCTACGCCTGCGCACGCGATGGGGTCGCGTCGTTGAAGCAGCCCGAGGACGGCTCGGTGCCCAGCGACTCAACATCGCTGGAGCCGCTGTTCCGGACCCTGCTCGACACGATCCCCGCACCCTCCTATATGGAGGGCGCGCCGCTGCAGGCGCACGTAACCAACCTGGACGCGTCGCCGTTCCTGGGCCGGATAGCGCTGTGCCGCGTGCGTCAGGGCACCATCCGCAAGGGACAGACGGTGGCCTGGTGCCGTTCGGACGATACGACGGAGCGGGTACGAATCTCCGAGCTGCTGATGACGGAAGGGCTGGAACGCACGTCGGCCGAGTCCGCCGGTCCGGGCGACATCATCGCCGTCGCCGGCATCTCCCAGATCATGATCGGCGATACGTTGGCCGACGCCGACGACCCTCGCCCGCTGCCCCGGATCACGGTGGACGAGCCGGCGATCTCGATGACCATCGGCACGAATACGTCCCCGCTGGCGGGGCGGGTGAAAGGTGCCAAGGTCACCGCTCGGCTGGTCAAGGACCGGCTGGACCGTGAGCTCGTCGGCAACGTGTCGCTGCGCGTGCTCCCGACCGAACGCCCGGACACGTGGGAGGTGCAGGGCCGCGGTGAGCTAGCCCTGGCGATCCTGGTCGAGCAGATGCGCCGCGAGGGCTACGAGCTGACCGTTGGCAAGCCACAGGTGGTGACCCGCGAGGTGAACGGCCGCGTCTGCGAACCGGTCGAGCGCCTCACGATCGACGCACCCGAGGAGTATCTCGGCGCGATCACTCAACTGCTCGCCAGCCGCAAGGGCCGGATGGAACAGCTCGTCAACCACGGCACCGGTTGGATCCGGATGGAGTGGCTGGTTCCGGCACGCGCACTCATCGGCTTCCGCACCGAGTTCATGACCGAAACCCGGGGTACGGGGATCCTGCACCACGTCTTCGAGTCGTACGAGCCCTGGTTCGGCGACCTCCGCACCCGCCCGACCGGCTCGCTCGTGGCGGATCGCGCCGGGGCGGCGACGTCGTTCGCGATGTTCAACCTGCAAGAGCGCGGTTCAATGTTCGTGGAGCCCACGACCGAGGTGTACGAGGGAATGATCGTCGGCGAGAACTCCCGCTCCGACGACATGGACGTGAACATCACCAAGGAGAAGAAGCTGACCAACATGCGCTCCTCCACGGGTGACGAGCTGGAACGGCTCATCCCGCCGCGCAGGCTCTCCCTCGAGCAGGCGCTGGAGTTCTGCCGCGAGGACGAATGCGTCGAGGTCACCCCGCAGGCGGTCAGGATTCGCAAGGTCATCCTGGACCAGACCCACCGGGGACGCGAGGCCGCCCGCCGCAAACACCAGACCTGATGCGCAGGTCAGGGTCTTGCTCAATCGTCTACTGTAGACGAGTGTAAAGAATCATGCTGTAGTTACTGGTGTCGTCGTGTCGATGCGATAGACTTACAACATGTGTACGACCGGCGAGGCGAACCCGTTGCAGCTGCTGCGGGCCGGCCTGTCCGGTCTGGCCGACACCGACGTGGTCGACCTGAGCGACGAGCAGGTGCGCTCGGCGCTGCCGCAGCTGCTGACCGCGGTCAACCGGCTCGCCGCGCTCACCGCGGCGGTGGTGGGCACGTTCGACACCCGCGGGTTGGCCGAATGCGACGGCCAACGCACGACCCGGACCTGGCTGAGCGGGTTCGGCCGGATGTCGCAGGGCGCCGCGTCGGGCTGGTTGAACCGGGCCCGGCTGCTGCGCGAGCTGCCCGCGCTGGCCGCGGCCGCCGCCGCCGGGGCGGCCTCGACCGAACACCTGGCCAAGGTCAAGGAGCTGGCCGACCGGGTCGGCGTCAAGGCGGTGAAGGATTTCGATGAGATCCTGGCCGAGC
>JAHRHA010000217.1 GCA_020027875.1 Micromonosporaceae bacterium
CTGACCGGGCAAGCGTCAACGGACAACAGCACGCAAAGGACCGCATGATCAACCAGACTTGACTCATCTTGCGGGCTTCGCCCGCTCAAGACCCCTAGGTGAGCTGACCCTACCGCCCCCTGAGCAGGTCGCGTTCATCGGTGGAGTCGCTGTCTTGGCGGTCATCGGCGTACTCGAGTGGCCGGTGGCCGCGCTCCTGGCTATCGGGCATGGGGTGGCCACACAGGCTCACAGGAAGATGGTCCGAGCCCTCGGGGAGGCCCTGGAGGCGGGCTGAGGAGTGGCCGCCCGGTTCGGCTCACAAGGTCATGTGATGGACGACCTGCCGTGATACATTCGGCCACCCCCGCCTGAGGAGCACACCTTGACTGAGCTGCTCGTGTCTATCGCCGCCCAGGTCGTCCTTGCCGCGCTAGTCGCGCTCGTCACGACTCTGATCCGACGGGTTTTCGGCACCGCCTAGGCGCGCCACGCTTCCCCGCGAAATCGCGGATCCGGGCGAGCCCGTTTTTCGGGCTGCCCTGCGCATCGTGGCCCGCGAGATCGTAGACGACCTAACCGCCGCGCTTGCCGAGTTCGAAGCCGTCGCAGCGGCCCTTAACGACGGGCAGCCCTGATGACCACCTCGCATGACGCAGAACTTTGACCAAGCTCGGCGAGCCGCGTCATCGGCGCGCGGAATCTCTCGGATCCGCGCTCCCCTCAACTGGGTCTCCTCGGTGGATGGGAATCGTCCACGAGGATGGCTGTCAGTGGAGCCCGTGCCGATCCCTAAGTCGGGAGAAGGCGCAGGGGGCAAGAAAAGGCTGGGCGCATGTGACGCGCCGACAATGCGACCCGTCATGATCGCTGCGCGCCTCCTTCGTCCCTGCCGCGTTTGCGTCTGTTCGATCTTGGCGCGACGCCTTTGGTGGTGGGTGCTGATGCCGCGGAGCTACTTTGTCGCTGCCGCGTCGGCGTCCATTCGGGCGAGGGTGGCGTAGAGGACCGCGTATTCGGCCTCTTCGAGGGCGGCGTCGGCAAAGTCGACGGCGGCGACGGCGTCGTCCTCGGCCGAGTCGGCGCGGCGTTCGGCCTTCTTGGCGTCCACCTCGGCTTTCTTGCTCTCGATATCGCCGCGAAGGCGAGCGACGTGTCCTGACCACGTGCTCTGGACGTCGCTCCACCACTGCTGGGCACCACTCGCCGCCTTGGCGGTCTGGGCCTGCAGCTCGTCTGCCTTCTCCTGCGCGGCGTCGCGTGTCTTGGCGACTTGGGCCTCGACGTCGGCGCGGGCCTGGGTCTTGGCGGCGGCCACGCGGTCTTCGGCGATCTTTGCCCGCTGCGCAAGCTCCACCAGTTTGTCGGATGCTGCCATGTTGACCCCCCGTGGTCCGGATCTCTCTCCTCCATCAGTTTGGACGCGCCGGCCAGAGCCTGTGAGCCGAACGGTCGAAATCGGCGTTGAGCGGTTACTGGGTTGGGTCGCCGATCACCCTGCGGTGTAGCTCGGTGGTGAGGACGTGGATGGCCCGGGTCAGTTCGGTGTTCGTCTTGAGCTCGAGCTCCTGCTCGCTGAAGTCGTGGTCGGCCTTGGCTTGCTGAAAGGTGCTCTGGCGGTTTTGTCCGATCATCACGAAAGTTGATAAGAAGATCGCTTCGAGCGACACGATCAATGTCAGGGTCGGCCAGGGGCTCCGTTCGACGAATAGCATCCACGCCGTGAACAGCAACACGTGGAGATAGACGAATTGCATGGAACCGGCGAAGGCCGTGATCTTGTCCGCGGTCCGGAGCTGAAAGTTGTCGAACCGCTGCCGCTGCTGCTCCAGCACGACCGGGTGATGCAGCTCTGGTCTCTTGAGTTCGGATCTCACTTGACCTCCTCCTTGATGCGGTACCGGCGGCCGGCTGTAGGCCGATGTTGGCGGGCTGCCCCAACTCGCTGATGCTGCACTCGACCCGTTCCACGACGTCGCCGGTTAGCTCCAGTCCAGCGGCAGCCAGACGCTATTTTGCATTCTTTGCGCAGCTGCTCGATGCGTTGGTTGAGTCGTCCCTTGTCGCGGTTGAGTTCGAGACCCGGAATACGTTCAAATAGCCGACTCGGGCTCGGTGTGGCCCGGCCACGCTTGCAGCGTCTCACCCCGGAGCCGGCGTCTGCGGGGAATCACCAGCTCGCACGGCGACTGCGTTGAGACCGAGCGGTCGTGCCGGTTATGGGTGCAGGACGGCCTTGATGATTCCGGCGGCTCGGCGGTCGAAGGCGGAGAAGAGTGCGGGCGCACTACCTAGGGGTTCGTGGTGTGTGACGATCCGGCCCGGGCTGGCGCGGCCGGCGACGATCATGTCACGCAGCACCGTCATGTATCGACGGTCATGGGTGCGACCGAATCCGACGTTGACGCCCTTGCTGACTCGGCGTCCTCGACGAGCCACGGACGTACACGAGCCGCCGCGTCGAAATCTGCTTCGCCACGAAGCCCAACCTAGACCTCAATCGGCGGGAGAGAATCGTCTACGCTCCACGATCCCATGCGCCCTCACCATCTGTGCGCGCGGCGAAGACCAACTCTCACGGTGACACGGGGTCTGCCACGCGGGACGGAGCAGAATAACCGCATGGATTTGGGATTGCGTGACAGGGTCTACCTGGTGACCGGCGGCAGCCGCGGTCTTGGGTTCGCTGCGGCCCAGGCACTCGTCACAGAAGGGGCGCGGGTCGTGCTCAGTGCTACCCACGAGGCCTCGGCCGCTGCAGCCGCGGCCCGCCTCGCGCAGAACGCCACTGCGGCTGACACCGCCACCTCGGTCGTCACCGATAACGCCGATCCCGCCACCCCAGGCCGGCTGATCGCGGCCGCCAAGGACCGTTTGGCCGCCTGGATGGTGCGCTGATCAGCGTGGGCGGAACGCCAGGAGGGACCGTGGCGACCACGACGGACGATGCCTGGCGCTCGGCGTTCGAGAGTGTCTTCCTCGGTGCCGTGCGGCTAGCGCGGGTGCTCGCGGCAGAGCTGAGCGGCCTAGGCAATGGCGATCCGGGGACCGGCTCGGTCACCGTGACGGGCGGCTCCCTGATCCTCGTGCTGGCCTCATCGGTGCGCGTGCCGCTGGCGGAACTGGCCATCTCCAACGGGCTGTTCCCAGGCCTCGCCGGTGTGGTGAAGACGCTGGCCGGCGAACTCGGCCCGTCCGGGATCCGGATCAACGGGCTGCCCGTCAGGATCGCCAACCGACCGGGTCCGTGAGCTAGATGCCCTCCGCGGCGATCCTGACGAGGAGCGTGCCCGCCAGTCCTCGCACATCCCACTGCGCAGGTACGGCGAGCCCGAGGAGTTCGGGCGAGCTGCCGCGTTCCTGCTCTCCCCGGCCGCATCCTTCATCACGGGCGCGATGATCCCGGTTGATGGCGGAGCCATCCCCTCAATCTGAGCACGCAGCCGCCGACACCAACGCCAGAACCAGAATGTCGGGCCAGTTCCGCACGCGTCACACCGAAGCCCGTCTCGCCGTGGGTGGCGACGACCGCGCCGACATGCCGGCCCGCGAACACACCGAGCTGGGTATTGATCCGGAGTACTGGTACAACGACGGCATCGTATGCGAGTAGATCGTGGTTGGGACGTCGCGATCGAGCGGCGGGTGGCCGGGCATGGCTGGTGACTGCGGTACGGAGGGGAGTGTCCTTCCGCCCCGAAACCATTGCACGGGGCGGTGAGGCGGCGGGGCCGACCGCGACGATGGCGCGTTTGGGCTGTGGCGGGCCAATCACGCGCTCAATTCAGGGACTCGTCACAGACCGCTACGTGCGGGCGCAGCGACGACTAGGTCGGCCGGGTGACGACTGAATGGGCGCGGCGGCCACTGCGTATGCGCCGAGCGCCGGGCAGTCCTGTGCGGTGGCTGGAAAGGGGGCATGGGACTTGTTGGATCGGCTGCGGCCCGTGCCGGAGTCGGCATACCCTCGGGGCCGTGCACCACCTCGTAGGGGAGGAGCCGTGCACCACCTCGTAGGGGAGGATGGGACATGATCTCCAAGATCTTCCGAAACGTGGGACTCGTCATACTCATCATCGCTGGTCTTGCAGTACTTGGCGCGTGTGGCTCGAGCAACAAGGGCTTGAGCGCGGGCTCCAGTCCGACCGGCCCCGTCACCGTGATGGCCCGCACCGGTCCGATGGGCACGTACCTCACCGACGGGCAGGGCAGGTCGCTGTACCTGTTCGTGGCGGATACGAACGGCACCTCGACCTGCAACGACGCGTGCGCCGTGCAATGGCCACCACTGCTCACGACCGGCACGCCGCAGGCGGGTTCCGGTGTGACCGCGAGCATGCTGGGCACGGTTGATCGCTCTGGCGGTGCAAAGCAGGTCACCTACAACAAGCACCCGCTCTATCTGTTCATCGAGGACACGGCCGCCGGCAATGTCAACGGACAGGGTGTCAACGCGTTCGGCGCCCTGTGGTGGCTCGTGTCGCCCGCCGGTAACGCCATCACCACGACGTCCGCACCGACCACCGGATACTGAGCCGGCGCTCCTGCGCGTCCTGCGCTAACGCGCACGCGTCGGGCTCGGATGTTGGAGAATTATCGTGTTGTCTGATACGGCACAATCAAGTGGCGTAGGCAGGCTTGTGCTGCGCTTGGTGGTCGCGGCAGGTTTGGCGATCGATGCGTACGTTCACTTTGACCTTGCGGCGACCTACGACGCCGTGCATGCACGGATTGGCCAAGGCACGCTGTTCCGGATCGAGGCCGCGGTGGCCGCGGTGACGGCCGTGCTGGTGATCGCCGTACGCCGATGGATCACCGACGTGATCGCTTTCCTTGTCGCGCTCGGTGGCCTCGGGGCCGTGGTGCTCTATCGGTACGTCGACGTGGGGGCGTTCGGCCCTATCGCCAACATGTACGAATCGACCTGGTACGCAGAGAAGACGCTCAGTGCGGTGGCCGAAGGTGTTGCCGCGCTCGCCGCTCTGATTCTCGTGATCTTCCCGAGGCGGCGAGCACCGGTCGCTACGTACCCTTAAGGCCGCACGTATCTCATCGAGGATCGCAGGATCGTCGATAGTGGCCGGGACCGGATGCGTACGTCGTGAAGCCGGGAAAGGGAGATACATCGCCGACGGCGCGGCCACAGCCAGCGGGTGCTTCGTCGCCCTCTGGTTCGTGCACGGGTATGGACGCTGCGAGGCCGAACGGACTGCGTCGCCGTGCGGTCAGACCCGCCGCCATACTCCTCGACCCGTTCTCGCAGGCCGCGTAGGCCGAGGACAGCCAGGCGGCCGGGCAGTCGCAGCGTCGGCGGGCCGTCACTGGCTGCTGGCGGGGGGTCCCGGAAGCGTCTCGGCTGGATTTCGTAGAAGACCGCCAACCGCACCCGACGCTCTGGTTACCGTGGCATCACGGGGGTGACGGGTTTACGTTCGTGGTCCGGGCATCCATCTACGGCGGGCTCACCCGCTCCTGCTACCGCAGCGCGACCGACGGCCGATGCCAGAAACCACCTCGACCTACTCGGTCGCGTCCACGCTGCCCGCCCCAAGTCCGATCCGCTTGAACGCCTCCACCCGCTGGGATAGTGCCGCCGGCGCGCGCGCGACCAGCACGTCATATTCGGCCATCTCGCTCGGGCCGATCACAACGGTCATCCGCTCCACGAATTCGACCAATTGCGTCGCGGCCCGGACACACTCATGCGCCGCCGCCCGGGCGCGGTGCAGGTCATCGCGTTCCTCGTGGGCCATACTGCGCCGCCTTCGCATTGGTGCGGTTACAACCGATTACCGGACGGCGGGCGCCACCGGCAGAGAGACCTGGTGCAACGGTGGGCCCCGCGGAAAGAAGCGTATCGCCGCGGGTCCCGGCCACTACCGACCGGGCCAGACCAGCCACGGTCGTGCTCAAGGAGTCGCCATGCCACGGCGTACGAGTTGGCCCTATCCGGCATGCCCGTTCGGTGGGATCGGCCGCCGGGTCCAATTCGGAGTGC
>JAHRHA010000109.1 GCA_020027875.1 Micromonosporaceae bacterium
GGCCAGCCGCAGCACCAGTTGGACCAGGTCGGGATGTAGGGCACGACCGCCGGGTCGGCCGATCGTCGGATAGATCCAGCGGCGCCGCATCAACTCGCGATGCCAACGTAACAGCGTCGCCGGCGTGACCAGAAAGACCGGCCATCGCGCCCGCGGAAGAAGCCTCGCCAATACAGCCAACACCATTCGATCCGCCGGTGCATAGCGCGGCCGTGCGACCTGCCGGCGCAACACCACCAACTGGTGTCGCAGCACGGCAATCTCGACGTCCTTGGCATCCGGCGTCGCACCCAAGCCGACCAGGCCCAGCATGCACCGAACGATCATGAATGCCACCGAGCGAACCGCCATGATAGTCAGCTTGCCAGGAAGCCATCCCGCCTGGTCACAGGCTCAACCCAGACCTGGCACCCTTCACCACACCGACCGCGACCTGACCATCGCTGCGCTCAACCGCGAGTCCGTCGCCGCCCAACGAAAGATCCAAAAGCTGGAGAAGGACATCACCGCTGCCGAGCTGAAGCTGACGACCATCCCGGCCAAGCTACCCGCCAACGTCATCGATCCCGACGCCAAACGAGCTGTGCACCGTGCCAACCGACGCGGCCTACAAATGGTGCTGCGTCTGTTCGTCGCGAACGCAGAACACTGGCTCGCCCACCGCCTCAACGCCTACCTACAAGACCCCGACGAGTACCGCGCCACCACCCGTAACCTCCTGCACCTCGGCGGCACCATTACCTACACCGCAACGACTGTCCACGTTGAACTCGACCGGCCTGGCACCCCACGACTGACCCGCGCTCTCGGCCTGCTCCTCGACGAGATCAACATCAACCCGCCGCACATCCCCGGAGACTCCCGCCCCATCACCTACACGCTCGCAGCATGATCGACTTAAACAGTGACGCAGAGGCAACTTCCGGAGGTCTGAGCCTAGGCATGATTCCTCCCACTGCACCACGAGCGTCAAGGTTCGCGACTGAGACAAACGATCTAGCAGATCGGAACTGTCCGGCTGTAACGTCGCCACCCTTTCCAGGGATTAGGCCAGCCAGTCACATATACGTGAGCGCTGCGGCCACGCAGCAACCTCGCCTACGCGTTCCCGCCTTATCGATCACTCTCCTCCGCTGGTCACGACCAACGAGCTTCCTCCAAATTCAGCCACGCCGCAATGCGCTGACGCGTTGATCATTCCGCCCAAGTAGTCAGTTGCGGTAAACGGCGTACAAGATCGAAGCAGATTGGCTGCGCCTACGCCTTCTGGCGGGTTCGCCGCAGCTCCAAGAAGAACTGGATCACCCACGCCGAGTCAACCTCACATCCGCAGGCCAGCCGCCCTGCACCGTGTGCATCACGCGGATAACGAGGTCCGCCTGGTCGATAGCGGCACACCAGTAGAGAAGCGCACTCGCTGCGGCCGACGCCGTAATCGCACAGGTGCTGGAACGACTCTTCCAGCACCCCGCGACGAAGCCAGAGCGCGGTCACGCGCCTGCGCCGTACCAGAACTGTCGCACCCGTCGTGAGCGGCGTTTTGCGATCGGCCTTCATGATCGGGGCGTGCTTGTTTCGGCTGCTCTATCTGACTGCGGTCGGGTGTTCGGCTGGTTGCCCAGGTGGCGCGTGGCGAGTCCGCGATGGCCACCGAGCTGCTGGTTCTGCGGCAAGAGCTCGCCATGCTGCGTCGCCAGCCGGCACACCTACCTCAGCGCGCAACCTTCTGGTCCACCGTGCAGAGACCAGGCCGCTCAGTGCACCCGCCGACGCCGCCGCCAGACCCATGACGAGGTCCGCCAGGCCCGGCACCGACGGCTGGTTGGCCACCCGACCGACTCCGACTGCAGCGTCGAGCCTGCCACCATCGTGGCTGACCAACCCATGCCCAAAAGCACCAGACCTACCGAGAGCCGAGCGGTGTCATGCCCCGCCGTGCCCGCCGCGGCGCACGCCGCAAGCAGCAAGGTGATCCCACCCAGGATCACCGGGCGGCGCCCGAACTGGTGGCACAGCACCGCGATCTCCACGTCCTTCGCCTCGGGCAAAGGCCCAGTCGGACGAGTCCGAGTAGCTGCCGAGCCATCATGAACGCCAGGGTGACCACCACGACGGACATCGCGCCAGCCGCCCGAAGTTGCTGGTCATAGCCGTGACGCTGAAGTTGCACCCTTCAGGCTGTCTCGTCTTGCTCCATAAAGCGCCGACGTCACCGATTTCGTTACTTCGCGTCCAATGTGGCCAGGCATCTTGCCCTGCGAACTGACGGATGTCACTCTGTCTGCTGCAACCTCCCCGTTTCCGCCACTCACAAGGAGCCCCCTATGCGCAACCGGCTGCTCGCCGCTATTGCCGTCGCGGCAATCACCACGCTCGCCCTGCCATCGGCTGCCAACGCCAGCCACTCGTGGGGCGGCTACCACTGGGCCCGCACCGCCAACCCGTTCACACTCCTTCTCGGCGACAATGTCAACTCGACGTGGGATACCTATCTGCAGACAGCATCGAGCGACTGGACTCAGTCCAGCGTGCTCAACACCACCGTGGTAGCGGGCAAGAGCAACCGCAACTGCAAGATGACCACCGGCCGGGTCGAGGTGTGCAACGCCGCGTACGGTAACAATGGCTGGCTGGGCCTCGCCTCGATTCAAGTGACCGGTGGCGTGCACATCACCAAGGGCAGCGCCAAGATGAATGACACCTACTTCAACCAGGCGCAGTACAACACGCCAGCCTGGCATCGCCTGGTCATGTGTCAGGAGATCGCGCACACCTTCGGCCTCGACCACCAGGACGAGAACTTCAACAACCCGAACTTGGGTACCTGTATGGACTACACGAGCGACCCGGACGGGCCGCCGTCTAACGAACACCCGAACCAACACGACTTCGACCAGCTAGTGGCGATCTACTCGCACCTCGACGCATTCAGCACGGTCGGCCAGGCGATTCCCGGCCCGTCGGCCGTGGTCGGCGACTCCGCCGCAACCTGGGGCAAGCTCGTGAGCGGCTCCGCTTCGCGCGGCACCGCCACCTACGTGCGGGACCTCGGCCGCGGCGACCTCGTTGTCACCTTCGTGATCTGGTCCTGAGGCCTGATCCCGATACCCTGATTGGCGGCTTCATTGCCCGACGATGGGCTGGCGAGGGCGTCCGGTTCGCCCTCGCCAGCCGGCTGTACCCGTGGCTAATCGATGGTGAACTCGATGGTCTGCGGGTTGAGGTGATCGAGCTTCCGAGCGCCCGCGACAGCCGCCGAGCTAAGGTTCCAGTCGATCAGCCCGCGGGTGATATCCGACTCGTAGATGAATCCGTTGTACCAGTACGTCGACCAGTCTCCGCCGAGGACGAGGTGGTTCGTGTCGAGCGGCGCCGGGTCGGCGAAGGCGATCTCTGAGGCGTTAGCCGGGTCGGTGAAATCGACAACACTGATGCCCGACTGGTAGTTGCCCGCGACCAGCACGTAGCGGTCCCGCAACGGAACCACGTTGTAGTTGTGCCAGGTGCAGTTCTCGGTTGCGGTCTGCGGCCGCGGATGCAGCATCGTTCCGACCGGGGCGCCGGTTTGGGCGTCGTAGAAGAAGAGCGTCCGATCGGTGACGCTGCTGGTCGACTGGCAGCGAGCCTGGCCACCGCCGCCCGGCTCGTGCCCGAAGATGAGGACCTGGCCGTCCCAGGTGAACGCGGCCGAGTGACCGATCGTCACTCCCGGGACCGCGACGCTGTACAGGACGACCGGGTTCTCCACCGTGCCGCCCGAGGGCCCGGCGAGGCTGAGGACGGTGAAGCCGTTACCGCCGGCGCAGGCGGCGAGCATGGCGTCACCCAGGATGACCCCAATGTCGTGGCAGCTGCGCCCGGTGGACACTCGATGCAGGAACGCGGCGGCCGACGGGTTGTCCAGCGGGATCTTCACGATGTCGATGCCGGGGCATAGGCCGCTGGAGGCGCTGTTGTAGACATACAGCGCGCCGGCCGCGATGTCCGGCACGAGGGTGGCCGTGTGCGAGCCGCACCCGCGGGTCGGCAGGGTGGCGGCGTTCATGGTCACCGCGGCGACCAGTTGCGGGTTGGTACGGTCGCTGATGTCGAACAGGTGCAGGCCCTCGAAGCCGAGGGCGACCGGCTGGCCGTCGCAGGTCGCGCCGGCCGGTGCCGGTGAGTTCCAAGACCTGATGACCAGGTTCTCCCAGATCAGCACATCGCCCTGGTTACCGGCGCAGTCGCGGTAGTCGATTAACTCCACAGGGTTGTCCGGCTCGGTGATGTCGACCAACCGGAAGCCGTCATAGTTGCCGTGGACTGCGAGCTTGCCCCAGAACGCGAGGTCCGAGTTCGCGGTGAACGGGCTCGCCGTGTTTGCCCGCGGTGAGAACCCCATCGGGTGCATGTTCTGGGTGTATGTGAAGGTGCTGACGGCGTCCAGCGGCGCCGCCGAGGCCGGCGCTGCGAGCGTGAGGCTGCCCGCGACGATCACCGCTAAGAGCATTGAGCGGATCATCCGTGCCATGTTGTCCTCCTTCGAGGTCGTGGCAACGCGCTGTGGCTCGTGGCCGGCGCGTCGCCGTTTCTGCTGTGCGCCCGTCCGTGGTCCCTACATCCGTTCGCCCGTAAGGTGCTGGACCCGCGAACCGCGGCCGGTGTGCGTACCGGTATGCGTACGCAATCGGTTAGGACTCGGTTCCGGACGACTTCTCGAGCCGTACCGCGTCACCCAGATTGGAGTTGCCCTCCAGGAACTGAACGCTGTTGATTTCCTCGGCGCGGGGGCCGTCGTAACGGAGGATGTAGAGGCCGTTTCGGATGTCGATGATGTACACAAGTCCGCCGGCCACGACCGGGTAGCTCCACATCACGACCTTGTTCGGGCCCCGGCTCAGGGCTGGGTCCTCGGTGGCGACCGAGGGCAGCGGCGTCGGGGAGAACCAGCCCGCCTGCGCCGGCCGCCCAGGGTCGGAGATGTCGACGGACTGCAGGCCGCCGGAGTGCCAGGCGATCAGCGCGAGGTTGCGGGTCAGGGTCGGGTTGTGTGACGAGTAGCTGGTGAACTGTTCGGTGGCCGGATCGTCCTCGGGTCCGCCACAGAAGCCCTGCTGGTTGGCCGGGAGCCGGTACTCGCCGATGATGTGCGGCCGCTTGGGTTGCGCGGTCTGGATCAAGCGTACCCATCCCCACGGACAGCCGAAGCTGGGCACCGTGAACCTGCCGTACACCTCGTCTACGGTCAGCGCGAATGGCCGCCCGGGCACCTTGACCGCCGAGTGCGACTCGGCACACGACTTCACGCACCCGCCATCGGCCGTACCCCAGCGCGGTCGATCCTCTACCGGAGTGATCAGCTTGTCGTTGAGCGACAGGATCCCGCCCGTCGACAGATTCCCAGCTGCTACGGCGCTGGTGTCGAGCACCAGGAAGTGCCCGCGCAGGTACGCCAGGTAGGTCCGCGTACCGTCGGCGCTGACCCCGATCGAATGCAGCGCCAGGTCGAAGTCGTAGTTCGCGGGGCTGGCCGCGCCCGGATAGAGCTGGTTCCAGTTTCCCTTCGCGACCTCGGTGAAGATCCCCTCCCGGGCGCGGCTTATGTCGGTGATGAGTAGGTTTGCGGATTGCGGGTTAACCGAGCTCGTCGGGGTGGACAGCCACAGCAACGCCCGCCCAGGCGTGGCTGGGTCGAGCCACAGGAACATCTCGTGGGGCTTGCGGGACGGCACGTACGTCGCCACCAACGGCGGATCAACGGGGTCGGCGGCCAGATCGAAGAACTTGATGCTGAACACGTCGGCGCTTGGCGGGCACGCGTGGATGACCGCGCTGCACCGGAAGTACATGACCATCAGCAGGCCTTGGTCGGGCCATACCCGCAGCTCACGAGAGGTCTGGCCAAGGTTGACGCCGGTCGTTAGCTCGGTCGCGAATTCCCCCACGATCGTGGGGTTCGCCGGGTCGGCGACGTCGACGACGGCAATTCCCGGAGACGCGTGAGGGCAGGAGTCCAGACCGCTGACCGGGATCCGCGGGTCACCCACGCCGCAGCGGCTCGACCCATCGGTCCGGTTACCGATATACACAAAGTGGCTGTAGAGGGCCAATGCCGCGTTCATGCCGCGGTCCGCCAGCGGGCTATGTCCGACCAGGGTGAAGTTGCTCGCCGTCCCCGGCACCTGACCACCGGGGCCGACACCGACGTCCGCCTGGGCGGCAGACGCGGAGAGAGCGATAACTAACGCTGCGAGTATGCCGGTGATCCTGAGCCTCATTGCTCCTCACCTCGATGCCGGGTACGATCGCCACTAGTAGTATCGACCTTGATCACTAGCCTCGCCACCGCAAGCACCGGTTGTTGATCGAATGGCACCGATGCAACCCGCGACGTCCGCACCACCACGCATCAGTCCATCGTGGAGCGCGACACCCACTCGGGCCCTGGTGCTTGGCGGCTGGCGCCGCCGTGGGCGACGACGACCGTGTCTCCGCCGCCAGGGTGACAATCCTGCCGGTCCCGGGATGGTGACAGCCGCTCACGCCGGAAGCGTCTCCGAGGGATGACCAAAGCGGCCGCGCACCGGCCTCGCGTGGGTGCGCGCAGAGCATGCTGGTCAAACTGCCGCGGGATTACACAAGCACGCACTCGCAGACGACTTGCGATCGGGACTATGGTCCGTGCTGTACACCTTGATCGATGCCCCACCATGTGAGCCGGGAGACCCGCATCCCTTTATCCATCAAAGAACGACGGGCGACGTGCCGGAACGTCCGAGGCAATGCCTTCGCTGCTCGTGCTAAACAGGAACCAACGGGACGCCGGCGCGGCTTTCTTCGACCCCGGGGCCGCGCCGACCTTCCGCCCGACGGACCGATAGGTAGACGCATCGCATCCCATTTCGGATCGAGTTCGGCACCCACCATGCCAGCTGAGGGCGACGGAACGGGACAAGCGACGTGCCCACCTGCCCGGTAGACTTGCGGCGCGGGCCAACCGTCTGACGACAGCGACTATGCTACGTCCATCCATGGCCGTGGGGATTGGGTTGCCAGCAGCCGGAATGCCCATATGGTGGCGAGCGGCGGGCACCGGCATCGCCCACGGCGCGATAGGGCCGTGTCGTCAATGGACGGTGCGTACCAACACCGGCGGTGACGCCAAGTACGTATAGGGCCGCCGGCGATCCGCACAACGGGTCGGTCGGCGGCGGTGGGTCGCACGCCCCGGGGGCAGCGGTGCCGGCTACCGTGCGCAGTGCCGACGGCCTGGGCGAAGGGTGCGAAATAACTCAACCCGCTGCTACCGATACGATGCAGGCCTGCAATCCCAACGGCGGCGAGCGAGGACGGAATGCGTGGTTTTGGCGACCTCGAGGCTGTGATCATGGATCGGCTATGGAGCTGGAAACGGCCGGTCACAGTCCGAGAGGTTCTGGAGGATCTGCGCGCCTACCGCGATATCGCGTACACCACGGTGATGACCGTGATGGACAACCTGCACCGCAAGGGCGCGCTTACGCGCGAAAAGGACGGCCGCGCGTGGCGTTACCAGCCCGTTCGCAACCGCGACGAGTACGCTGCGGACCTGCTGTCGACGGTGTTGGACGAGGCCGGCGATCGCGGCGCCGCCTTGATGCGGTTCGTCGGAGGGATGCGACCCAGTGAGGTCGACGCGCTGCGGCGAGCGTTGGCTGAGCGGCAAGGCCGTCGGCGGCGGACGTGACTGCGACGCTGTTCCTGCTGGCCTTTGCCGCGTTGGCCGGCTTCGTCGGGCCGCATGTGCTGGCGAGGTCTCGGTGGCCGCAACGCTCGCCGCGGTTGGGAGTCGCCGCGTGGCTCGTTCTGTCCGGCTCGAGCGCGCTGTCTGGTCTGCTTGCGGTGACGACGGTGGCCGTGCCGGTGAGCGTCGCAGGTCATGGACTGGCCGACTGGTGGCGGACCTGCCTGGGCGAATTGCGCCACTACTACGGCGACGCCAGTCTTACCGTGGCCGGGCTGGCCGGCGTCGCGGCGGCGATGGTGGTTGGGCGCCTGATGTACTCGGCGGTGAGTCACCTGCATGCGGTCGCTCGCGTTCGACGTCGCCATCAGAGGAGCCTGGCCCTGCTCTCGGCCGAGGCGGACGGCCTCGTGGTTCTTCCTCATCCCGTACCCGCGGCTTACTGCGTGCCCGGTCGACCGGGTCGGATCATCGTGACGGACAGTGCGATGCGCGCCCTCGAACCCGATCAACTGGACGCCGTCCTAGCTCACGAGAGAGCCCACCTCACCGGCCGACATGCGCTTCTCGTCGGCACGGCTGCCGTCCTGGAGCGGACCTTCGGCACCGTTGCGCCCGTCTTCGGTCACTCCCGGCGGGAGGTCGTCGCCCTGGTGGAGATGATCGCCGACGACGCCGCTGCCCGAGCATGCCCAGCGCCGAGGGTGGCCGAAGCAGTGCTAAACCTTGCGAATGGCGCCACACCCACGATCGCCCTCGCGGCGAGCGGCTCGGACATTCTGCGGCGTCTGCGTCGCCTCGCCACCCCACCACGTCCACTCGGCTGGATCCGAACATCCGCGGCGCTGGCGACCCTGGTCGTCGGTGTCGCCCTCCCGTTGACCGCCGTCGCCGTGCCAGTGGCTGCGGCAGTCGTTGTCGCGACTTGCGCGCATCCGATTCACCACTGAGCACCTGCGCGGCAACCGGTCCCGTGTTCCTCGGGGTGCATTCGCGCGCGGTCGGGTGTTCCAGCCAGATAGGACAGCCTCTCGCGGTCCTCGCACCCGCGAAGGCGCACCAGTGCGGGCCGGGCCGCCGGACGGACACTCGGCCGCGGTTCCTAACTGACGTAGTAGTGTGGTGCGCTCGGGCCGAGGCATTATGCTGCGAAGCCCCCACTCAAGAGGATGCCGGTGACCAACCCCCCACCCGGTTTCGGCGTCAAGCCACGCGATCGCCGAGACAGACAATCCGCCGACGGCCACATTCACGGCCACAAGTCGGCCATGCCCTTGTCGCCACGGTCGCGACGCTTCGCCCTGTTGGTGCTGATCTGCGCCGCGGTCGTGACGCTCGTGTCGATGGCGCTGCTGTGGCCCGGTGGGGCGGCGGCCGGATCGGACGATCCCGGGCAAGAAGGGACACGTCTGTCCGGTGACATCGTGTCAGTCGACCCGGCAACGTGCCCCGCGTTGCCCCCAGAGTTTGTGGAACCCGCCGGCAGTCCCGCCCGTGTGTGCGGCTCGGTCGCCATCCGACTCACCGACGGCCAGAAGCCAGGACAGGTTGTCTCCGCTGACATACCCACCGGCCCGGGCGCACCGGTCGTTGAGCCCGGTGACCAGGTGGTTCTCCTCTACACGCCCGACACATTCAGCGGCGTGCAGTACCAGATCATCGACCACCAGCGTGGCCAGCAAATGTGGCTGCTCGTCATCGCAGCCGCGCTCGCGATCATCGCCTTCGGTCGGTGGCGCGGATTGGCCGCATTGGCTGGGTTGGCGGTGACCTTCGCCATTCTGCTCATGTTCGTCGTACCCGCCATCCTCGATGGTCGGCCCGCTCTGCTGGTCGCGGTGGTCGGGTCGGCGGCGATCATGTTGCTGGTGCTGTACCTGACCCATGGGTTCAACGTCCCCACCTCCGTGGCTGTGCTGGGCACGCTGTCCAGCCTCGTGCTGACCGGCCTGCTCGCGGCCGCCACCACCACCGCATTTCACCTGACCGGGGTTGCCTCCGAAGAGGCGAGCTTCCTCACACTCACCTACCAGAGCGTCAACATGCAGGGTCTGCTTCTTGCAGGGATTTTGATCGGCTCGTTGGGCGTGCTAGACGACGTGGCTGTCACCCAGGCTGTCACGGTGAGCGAACTGGCCGCAGCGAACCCGGCTCTCACGGGTCGGCAGCTCTACCGCGCGGCCGCACGAGTCGGTCGGTCCCACATTGCGTCGGTGGTCAACACCATCGTCCTCGCCTACGCAGGCGCGTCGCTGCCGTTGCTGCTTCTTATCGCGGGAGCCCATGCGCCGCTGGGGCAAATGCTCACGGGTCAACTGCTGGCCGAGGAGATCGTCCGCAGCGTGGTGGGAACCATGGGTCTACTCGCTGCTGTGCCCATCACGACCGCGCTGGCGGCTCTCGCAGCCCGTCGATCCGCGCCCCGAGCATCTAGCTTCGACACTCGGCGCCGGCAGCCCGCGGACGACGGCAATCACAACAACGCAAGGTCGGACCCGTGGTACGAAGCGGACGACAACGACTGGCCCGTACAGCGCACACCGGGACAGCGGCAGGCCCACCCCTATCAGCACGGTGGGCCATAGCTCCCAGTTTGCCGAACGGGTCATTGCGAGCGAGGGTATTGAGGGTGGCGAGTGCAATGCACCCGCCACCCTCACGTGTGACTGATTGCCTCCTACACGTCAGGCTGGAAGATGTACAGCCCGAAGTCCCGGTCGCTGGCCAGGACGTACTGCTCATTACCGATATTGTGGACCTCCACGCCCCAGAAGTCGTTGCCTCCCTGGTCGATGAAGGCGCCGACCTCAGTGAGGCGGTTGTTGTCGTACTTCAGGATCCGGAACCCGCCGGCGTAGTAGCTCACAAAGGCCAGTTTCTTGCCGGGGGTCGGGTCGATGGCCACCTCATGGACCGAGAGGGCGCCGAAGCCGACCGCATAGGCCGGGTCCTGGGCCTCGGGGATCGCGAAGGTGTCGATCTGTGTGATCGAGCCTGGTGTGCCGACCTCACCGGGGATGTGGGTGTCGAACAGCCGGATGTAGCCCCAGCCGTCGAAGACTGCCTCGATGGTTGTCGAGGCGACCGGAGACCCGACGGCCGGCGAGGCCGTAGCGCAGGCGTTCGCCTCTGTCACGCCGGGAACCCCGAGGAGCTGGAGCCCGGTGAGGCGGTTGACGAACACGAACGGGATGCCACCGGCCGCAAGCATGGTGACCTGGCCGAGGCAGTCGGGGCGAACCGCGTTGAAGACGACGCCCGCGTCGTAGCCAGCGGCCAGGATGTTGTCGAGCTTCTCCTGGAAGGTGCACACGCCTCGTTCGACCAGCGCGACGCCGTCTCCCTGTGGGGGCGGGCTGGCGGTACAGCCGAGACCGACAAACGTCGGCGTTCCCGAGATGGTCGTGTCGGCGTCGACCGGTGGGGTGCCGGAGGCCGACGTGGCGGTGTAGCCGGTCCCCGCGTACGGGCCCGACGTAATAGTGGCGACCACGCGGTACGGATTGAAGTCCTCATCCGTCGCCACCATGAACTTGTCGTTGGGTGACAGCTCCGACTGGTGTCCGTTGCCCTCGGGTGAGATCTGCTGGCCACGTGCCAGCCGCTCCTCGTCGAGCTGCGCGTAGTCCGACTCGGCGATGAGCGTGACGTTGCCGGGCGTGGGGTTGGTCACGTCGAGGAGCACGTACCCGCCGTCCCAGTACGACATGTTCATGACGTACCGCTCGCCGACCCGTTGCACCATCATGTCGTGGGAGAAGACAGATGTGAGGTTCGCCGGGGAGGCCTGGTCCACGTCGAATGGTGCCTCGCCGAGGTCGAGCGTGTCGTTGACCATCACCGGGTTCCGGGGATCCGTAATGTCCATGATGTCGACGTCGGTCAGCTCTTCGTCGTCCACGAGCACGACGTATGTCCGCCCATCGAACTTGTTGGTCCAGGCGAACTGGCTGTGGGTCTGGTTCGCCTGGTTTTCTAGCGCGCCGTTCGGGGCTGTGTAGTCGCCGGCGTGCGCGACGAGGAGCTGCGGGTGCTCCGGGTTACTGATGTTCCAGATGTTGATGCCGCCGCGGGTTCTCGGCGCAGTCGGAGGCGATGCCCCCGGGCAGGTCTCGTTCTGATGCATGAACAGGACGCCCTTAAAGAAGGCGTTGTCCATCTCGAGAACATCTGAGCCCTCACCCGCGTAGTTGTTCGGGGTGGTCGGCATGAATGCGCTCTGCACCTCGAACGGGTGGGTCGGGTCCGCGATGTTGATTACGTGCGCCCCTGCCTGCTCGCAGGTGGGCTCGCGGAACGCGGTCAGGAACGCGTAGTTGCCGTACGCCGAAACGTCTGCGACGCGACCATCGTTTCCGTCTCCAGAGGGATTCGTCACCTCTGCCTTCCCGATGAGTTTGACACCGCGGCTCACCGGTGGCAGGTGACCCTGACTCAGACCGTGCTGGTCTCCGTGCACGACGCCCTCGCCGGGAAACATCTCCCTGCCCGCGGCGGGGTCAGGATGGTCATCATGCGCGATGGCCGTTGTACCCGGGACGAACAGTGCCAACAGCGCGGCCAATGGAACAGCGATCAACAATGGACTGCGGCGTCTCATCGTCACCACCTCCTGCCGGACAAACTGATCCCGCCCAATACGGCTGTCAAGGGGCATGCCCGATGTGCGGCAAAAATGATGCGGCGTAGTAGACGTCTCTATGCCCTGCATCCACTCGGCTCGGACGCCGTCCACATCGGTCTCGGTGGAGGTTCGCACCGAGAATCGTGTCCGCCAAGGGCAGAACGCATCGATCAACCCCTGCGGGCAGCAGCGCGGGTGACTCTCCGTACGGGAGGTCCTACCCGCTGTCCCGCCGGCACCCTCCATGCACCGACGCTCTCCTAGGTTCCATCGGAGTGGCTGGTTGCGAAGCGGCCGTCGGTTCCCTAACGTGGGCACGTCCGACCATCGTGTGGCCGAACCCGGCCGCGGCCGGACGCCGCCTAATCGCCGCAACGGCGAATCGGGGACCCAAGCACCACCGGGGTGAATCCGCAAGCTGCCTTGCGGTAGGGCGAACTTCCCGCCCGAACCCGTCAGCTAACCCGGTCGGCGGTACCTGGAAGGAGCTGGACGCGTCGTGCCGGGACGAACGCACAGAAACCTCCGTCTCGTGTTAGCCAGTGCCCTGGCCACCCTCATCGTCATCGTTCTGCCGGGCACCCAGGCGCACGCCGATCCGACGGTGGCCGAGCTCGAGGCCAAGATCCAGAAGATTTGGGGTGAAGCGGAGCCCCTGATCGAGGAGTACAACGGCGTCCACGAGCAGTACAAGAAGAACAAGGCGAAGCAGACGGCGCTGCTGAAGAAGATCGAACCGCTGCAACGGCAGGTCGAGCTCGCCCAGCTGCGGGTTGGGGTCATCTCCGCCCAGATCTACAAGGGCGGCCAGGCGGATGCGTTCAACGCGGTGATAACCAGCGGCTCGCCTCAGATTCTCGCCGAGCAGCTGTCCTTCATCGACCAGATTGCCCGCGAAAACCAGCGCCAGATCCAGGGCGTGAGTGAGATGAAGGCGCAGTACGACACGCAGAAATTGCCCATCGACCAGCTGGTGGCGACGCTCGCGAAACAGGACGCGGACCTTGCCGCCAAGAAGAAGACGATCGAAGCGCAGCTGGCCGAGCTGCAGAAGCTGCGGCGCCAGGCCTATGGCACCTCGGGCACCACCGGGTCGTTCCGGCCCTGGCCGTGTCCCGCGGCATACGAGCCGACTAAAGGCTATAAGGTCGCTAGCTTCGCCTGTAAGCAGGCGGGCAAGCCCTACGTGTGGGCCGCGGCTGGCCCGGGTTCGTATGACTGCTCCGGTCTGAGCCTGGCCGCATGGAAGCAGGTGGGTGTCTACCTGCCGCACCAGTCCCGGGCCCAGCGCGCGTCCATTCCGTATGTGAGCCGGGCCAATCTGCGGCTGGGTGACATCGTCTTCTACTACAACCCCATCCACCATTTGGGGATCTACGTCGGCGACAACAAGATCATGCATGCTCCATCCGCGGGCGACAACGTCCGAATGGCGGACATGGATCAGGCCGGTCCGATCCACAGCTTCGGCCGCCCCGGCTAACCGCCCTGGGCAAGACCCTGCCGGTTCTTGTCGCCGGCGGGGTCGGACGTGTTCGTTAGCCGGTTACGACGTCACCACAGGACAACCCGCCCCTGTGCAGTTGATGCGGCTTTGGATCGTTGGGCTGATTGGCGTATTGGTTGTGAGGTAGTCAGCCAGCACCTGGTCCATGATCTCTCGGGCGGTGGCGCGACTGGCGAAGTTGGGGTAGCCGTCCCCGCCTGCGACCATGAAGTCGTTCTCCGCGATCGCGTAGGTCGTCGCAGCGGTGAGGTCCACCGGCGGCCCGGTGCAGCTCCCGTCGGCGGCCTGCCGTACCGCGCCGGTCACCCGGCTGCCGGCCGGAGCTGCGATGTCGTAGGTGAAGCACAGGCCGGAGACCTGCGGGAAGCGCCCATTCGCCGCCGGCATCGCGGATACGCCGTTCTCCAACATGGTCTTCAGTTCAGCGCCGTTGACCGACAGCGTTACCACCAGGTTGCCGAACGGAAGCACCGTCAGGACCTGACCGCGCGAGATCGGGAACGGCGGCGGCGTGTAGGCGGGACAGAAGTCGCTCGGGTTGTCGCTGGTCGGGCAGGTCAGGTCGGCGCGTAGCCCGCCCGAGTTTGTGATGGCGAAATCGGTGCCGTACGTGGTCCGCATGGCGTCGGTCGTCGTATTTCCCACGAGCGACTCGCATAGGCGCCCGTCGACCCGGCCGCAGGCGTCGGCCCGGGGGATGAACAAGGCCGAGGTGCCGATCACCGTTCCGAGGATCGGGGCGAGTTGGGCGTTGAGCGCGTCGATCCGCGCCTGGATGACCGGATCGGGTGGCTGGCCAATGTTCCACGGCTTGTGGAAGTCGGCCGCCTTGTATACCACCTGCTTCGTGCGTTCGTCGATGACGAGCCGGACGCGGGTGAGGCGGACGCCCCGGCTCAGGTTCTCCACCACGAGCGAGCCGTTGGGCCGCGTCGAGATGACCTGGACGTTCGTGTGGTCGCCGATCACGACGTCCGCGCCTCGGATCGCGTCGGCGAGGTCCACGATCGGTCCGGTCGGAGCGGTGAGCGTTCCAGCGGTGGCGCCGTCGTGACCCATCACTACGATCGCGGCGAGATCGCGGTCGCGGGCCCGCAGCCGATCGATCTCGGCCTGAACGCTCGGCACCCGCGGCTCGATGTGGAAGGGCCCGAGCGAGCCCGGCTTGGTGAGCTCGGGGATGTCCTCATTGGAGAACCCCACGACGCCGATCTCGACGCCATGGAACTGGAGGACCCGGGACGGCTGCCACTGCGGCGGGGTCCGGCCTTGGGCGTCGGCGATGTTTGCCGACAGGTACTTGACCTGGGCCAGCGGGATGAGCTCGGTGCGGAGGTACCCCTCGCCGCGGTCGAAGTTGTGATTGCCGAGTCCGTCGAGCGTGAAGCCCATCAGGTTCATGAGCTCGATGGTCGGCTTGTCGCCGAAGAAGCTTGAGATGGGCGGCGTCGCCCCGACGGCGTCGCCGGCGGTCATGGTGAAGTGTCCGTCGCGCGCCTCGCCGCGATAGACGTCGAACCATGGCTTCAGGAACGCGGAGCCGCCAATCCCGAAGACCGGGTTGGCCGCGCCGCCGCCGGCCAGTGTGTCCGACGCCTCCGACACCGGGACGAGCTGGCCGTGGTAGTCGCTGATGTCGAGGATCGTGAGCTCGACGAGGTCGTCGCCATCCTCCAGGATCTTGTAGAGGATCTTGCCGCGGGCGTTCTGCGGCCCCGGGATGCCCATCAGGAACGCAAGCGTCGGGCGACGTCGATCGCGCGCACTCCGCGTACCTGGTCATTGTCGCGCTTGATGCCTGGGCCGGCCGCGATGAACGTCCCGTGCATGTTGATGTTGCGGTTCAGGGCGACCAGCTCCGGAAGGTAGCCGTGTTGGCCGAAGAATTGCGAGGGAGCGACCAGCTGCCCGGGGGTCTGGGCGTCGGTCTGGTACGGCGGCCGGAACACGACTACGACGTCGCCGCTTCGGCTTGGGTGCAGCGAGTCGGAGCCGTCGACGTTGCGCAGCTCCTCCTTCTTCAGCACCCGCGCGACGACCTGCTGCTGACCGGGGATGTTCGGGTCGTCGAGGTTCTGGAACGCCTGGATGATCTGATTGCGGACCGCTTCGTACTGGTCGGCAGGCACCTGCGGCGTGTTGCCTACGGCTGGGTCTCGCCCGGCGAGGTTGAGGTAGATCTGCGACGTGCCGCCCGCGTGGCACTCCTTGGCGAGGGTGTCGCCCGGAGTGGTGGTGCCCGGATCGTTCGCGGCCTTGCGGCAGTTGCCGCTCTGCTCGCGTTCCTGCAGCCCGAGATCCACCAGGACCTTGCTGACGTTGACCGCCCACCACTGTGCGGCGAAGCCATGGTCGGAGGTGACGAACGCGGTCGCCTTGTCGCCACCCATCAGCCCTCGCCCTAGTGCGAGCGTGCCGTCGGCTTCGTTGTAGGCGGCGCGGATGAAGCCCTCGCGCGCGGCGCCCCGCCCGTCCGGCACGTCGTCGTTGGTGACGTCGTCGAAGTATGGGTTGGCGTTCCCGTCGATGTCCTTCGGTGTGATCAGCCCCATGAACTGGTGGCTGAACTCGTCCGTCACCGGGACGCCGAGCAGCAGCAGGTCCGCGTCCACGCCGAGCGTCTCGAAGATGTAGTGCAGGTACGCCCAGTGCGCGTCCTTCCACATCAGACCCTGCCGGACGTATGTGTCCTCGTCCACGATTCCCGCCTCGAGCGGCGCGAAGTCGGCCCCGTCGAGGTGGGGAAGTCACGCGCGAGGGTCTCCTCGAACGCGGCGGAGCCAGCCGGCCCCAGGGCGTTGTAGGTTGCGTTGACCCGCGCGACGGAGGTGAAGTAGAGGCGGAACTTCGACAGGTCAGGCGCGATCTCGATCGCCTTGACGGAGAAGCCCGCGGTCTGACCCGCCCGCGGCCCCTCGAGTGCGACCTTGATGTCCTTCCATCCGCCCTGGCCGAGGTTGGCGACCGCGGCGCCGCCGTTCTTGCCGGCGCTCTCCGGCACCACGAGCATGCGGTCGTAGTTGGTCGTGGCGTCGTTGGTCGAGTCGAAGATGTAGAGATCCAAGACGCGAGTGGGGTTGGCGGCCGCGAAGGTCGTCGTGAGCGTGAACTTCTCCTGCCGGGGGGGACTGAAAGACGTGGGTACGTTGGTCCACCCCGCCGCGGCGTCCAGGTCCATCCGCTGGTAGTCGACACCGAACGCGTCGGCGCCGGCCGGCTGCCCGGGCAGGTCGTAGTTCAAGACGATGCCGCGCCGGGAGAAGAAGCTGCGGAAGTCCACCACCGGACCCTGCAGTGCCGGTACGAGGGATCGCGCCGCGACCCACTCCACGGACACGACGGACTTGCCGGCGCGTTCGGCAGCCTGGGCGATGTGGTCGGCCTGGAGGATGCCGGTCGCGGCGAAGCTCGTCGAGTTGTTGAAGTTGCCCTCGCCGGTGCGGTGGAACGTGTTGTTGGTC
>JAHRHA010000218.1 GCA_020027875.1 Micromonosporaceae bacterium
TTGGGTGTCGTCCGAATACTCGCCGCGATTGATGTGGTCGATGTAGGTGTTAAAGCGTCCGCCGGTCTTCTTCTGCCAGGCTCGGTACTGGTCGACTCGGTCGGTGCCGTAGAGCGTGCGGAGGTGCTCTCGCCCTCGGACGAACTCGGTGATCCAGCCGAGGGCGTCTGCGGCTGCAGCCCCAATGAGCGCTCCGGCGACGGACCGGAAATACTCATCGCCGGGTTGTTGCGTGCGGGGCTCCGGGTCGGATCCAAGCAGGTCTGTGGTCATGGCCTCTGCCTCTTCATCGGTCTCCAGTTGCCGGGAAAGCGAAATCCCCATAGCCCCCCGACGCCGTCCGCGCTCCCGATTATCCTGGCCGCAGGAATCGTGGGTTTAGGGTTGGTAGGTGCAAAAGCGCTTCGAAGCTTCTGCCTCCAGTAGTCGAGCGAATCCTGGTCCCAGAAGACCATTCCCCGGAAGTCGACCAGAGGGACGCCGTTCGGGACCAGGATTTCTGAATCGCCGGCTTGGTAGGTATTGGGGTTCGGGAAGCTGGCATCGAAGGCGTCTATGCCGCTCATCGCGAGGATGTCCGCATCGGAGTAGCGGCTTCGGGCCGTGTTGGTCGGACAGAAGAGGACGCTCGGCCGGCAGCAGACCGAGTCGGCGTCGAGAATGATGATGGCGAGTTCATCAGTGTGCCCCTGGACGAGCCCCCAGGATGGCATGAACGAGCACAGGACATAGTCGCCAAGGGCTTCCTTCCTCCCCGGAGGCCCCCAGTAGTGGGGCTGCTCGTCCTCTGCGATCCCCCGGGCTTGTCGTTCCTTGAACGAGAGCAGCCCCCCGTTCCAAAGGACGTCGGGCAGGCGGTGACACGGGGTTATGTGGCAGACGCGGCTGATCCCCCGACGCCTCAGGCTAGCTGTGATCGCGTCCGTCTCGTACCCCTTCAACCTGGGTGTCGAACTGATGCTCGAATCTTTGGGCCAAGCAATAGGCCAATTGCGCTGCTGCAAGCCTATTCGCACCCCGGCGGGGCTCCTAGACGCCACGACCGACCACCTCGTAGCAGGCGGCGACGACCTGGCAGCGCCCGTCGGGCCTGACGGCGACGAGCTTGGGGCTGGCACTAAGCCTTGATCCACGGATGGCATCGGCTTGATGGCGGCGCGTTAGACGTGATGATGCCCTCTCAACTGGGAAGATCGAAGTTCTTGACACTTTGATCAACCAGATCGAGAGGGCACCTCGCGGGTGAGGCTACTGCACGGTGATGGCGCGGTCCGCGCATCGTTTGATGATCCGAACTTGGTGTCGTACGCGGGTGTGGAGCCGGTGATGCGGTTGGCCGAGTCGTGCGACCTGCACGGCGTCGTCCGCGAGCGGCTGCATGTGCCTACGGACAAGGGATCCAACGCGTCGGGCAAGGTCGCCACGATTGTGGCGGGCATGCTCACCGGGGCCGACTCGATCGACGATCTGGATGTGGTCCGGCGCGGCGGCATGCCAGCGTTGTTCGGTGGGGTGTACGCGCCCTCGACGCTGGGCGAGTTCCTGCGCGCGTTCACCCATGGCCACGTCCGCCAACTCCAGTCAGTGTCGCGGGAGTTCCTCGTCCAGCTCGCGCGGCGGGCTGCCTTGCTGCCAGGTTCGGGGGCGGTCACGTTCGTTGACGTGGACTCGCTGCTACGCCGGGTGTACGGCAAGAAGAAGCAGGGCGTCGGGTTCGGCCACGCCAAGGTCGGCGGGTACCAGGTGCTTCTGCGTGGCTACAACCCGTTGGTGGCAACGATCAGCACCCCGGACGCGGCACCGGTGATCGCCGCGACCCAGCTACGGGCGGGCAACGCCGGCTCGGCCCGCGGTGCCCGGTCGCTGGTCGCCGAGGCCATCGCCACCACCAAGGCGGTCCTCGCCGCTCGACCCCAGACGGCGCAGGGCGTGATCGTGGTGCGGGCCGACTCGGCGTTCTTCTCCCGCAAAGTCATCGCCGCCTGTCGCCGGGCCGGAGTGCGGTTCTCCATCACCATCCGCGTCGATGCCAAGGTTCGCAAGGCGATCGAGGCGATCCCGGCCGACGCGTGGGTCGAGATCGAATACCCGCACCCGGTCTGGGACGACGAGCAGCAACGCTTCGTTTCCCGGGCGCAGATCGCCGAGATCGCCTACACCGCGTTCGAGAACACGCCGGATGAGGCCACCGCGCGGCTGATCGTGCGCCGTATCCCGGACCTCAACAAGACAACGGTTGACAGCCAGGGCGAGCTGTTCCCGGTCTGGCGCTACCACGCCGCGTTCACCGACAGCCCGTTCGTACTCGTCCAGGCCGAGGAACAGCACCGATGCCACGCCGTCATCGAACAGGTCTTCGCCGAGCTCATCGACGGACCTCTGGCCCACCTGCCCTCCGGCCGATTCGACGCCAACAATGCCTGGCTGACCTGCATCGCGATCGCGCACAACCTCACCCGCGCCGCCGCCACCCTGGCCGGACGCCGCTACGCCACCGCCCGCCCGGCCACCATCCGCCGACACCTGATCAACCTCGCCGGCCGCATCGCCCGCCACGCCCGCGGTGTCACCATCCACCTGCCCGAACACTGGCCCTGGCAGCATCCATGGCTTCTCCTGTTCGCGACCGCACACGCACCACCAGCCTGACTGTCCACATGCGACGCTCGGCGGCCACGCGGCCAACCACGCACACCTCCGGAACCCACGAGCGAACCGGCACCAGGCCGGACGAACAGTCACGCCCACCAGCAACGTCAAGATCAGAAGCGTCAGAGGCATTCAAGACACCGCCCATCCGTGGATCAAGGCTAAGGCACGAGCAATGGCCATCGATACGCGCGTTGGCGTGCCAACCCAATAGCCAGCCCGGACACGACCAGAGCATGCCGGTCAGCTTTTGGTAGGTGCCCTTGCCGCCGCGCGTCTTCGGCCCACACGGTGTTCAAATGGCGTGCAGGATCGGTGCCCTGGGCGGCCAGCTCTCCGTCAACGAGGAGGCGGTTGCTCGCCCTCGTTCGCATCGAGGGGGTCAGGGGTTCGAATCCCCTCAGCTCCACCAAGAACTCCCAGGTAGAAGCCTTGATCGTCGAGTCCGATGATCAGGGCTTTGATCATTTGACCGTGACTTGACCGTCGGATCTGCTGCCACAGGGTGGTCCTCATGGGCAGTCGTTGAGACAAGATCGCAGAGACAAGGAAGTTAGGGCGCGCTGCTTGTGGCTCCAACGGCGCACCGGGAAGCGCTCGGCCAGCCAGGCTTTGCACGGCCGCCCGGGTGGTGTAGCCGTGAGCGCAATGTCTCAACGAGGTCGCGGCTGGAGATCAGGATGATCGGGTGGCCATCGGTACGGACCTCGTCGTACGCCTGCCGGTCGAAATGGGAGGTGGTGACGAAGACGCCGAACATCCGATGGCGGATGCGGGAGATGAGTCGCGACATGTCGCGGACGCCGACGCTGTTGCCCAACGCGTAGCACCTGGGCCTCAAGGGCGAAGCCGAGTCCGACCCGGTCGGTGGCTGGGCCGAGCAGGTATTCGCCTATTGCGTCTCGTCCTCCGTCTCGGCTGGGTCGGGTGAGTTCGGTCCGCCCAGTTGCCGGGGCTATCGTACGCCAGATCTCGACGGCGCAAGCTTCGAAATCGTGTGGGTGGTTAGCGAACCAGGCGTGGATCGTTGCGACCATATCGATCCGTCTGGGTCCTGCGGCGTCTGCGCCACGCGGGATCGAACGACGGTAGTGGGCTTGGCGGTCAGGGTCTGGTAGGAGCGGCCGTGGACCCACTGCTGCCACACGGCTGGGCAATGCTGGCCGAGGCAATCGCCGACGAACTCCTCGTTGATCCAGTTTCGGGTGACGGTCGGCAGGTCCAGGACGGTGAACCTGGCGCCGTAGTTCTGAAATCGCAGCCCGTTCTTGCTACGACAAATCGCTTGGAGGTCGTCGTCGGGTTGGGTGGTGATGCTACCGGGGCGAGTAGCCCGCGAAAGCGCATGTCGCGGTAGGTCCCGGCGTTGGTGAACAATAGAAATGGCGGAAGTGTTTGGCGATCCGCGCTAGTGCCGTAGCAGCGCGCGAAGACGTCCCGGAGCAGGATGTTGCCGCCACGGCTGGTGTCGTGCAGGTCCTTGCCGGGCTAATTCTTGTCGCCGCAATAGGTGAATGTGCCGGTCTGCTCGTCCAGGGCGTCGGGCCAGTCCGCGTCACGGCCGGAGGATACGAGCACGGCTAGCCGCACCGTACCCGCCCGCGGGGAGCCGCTGAATCGAAAGCCACCCTAATTACCCACGGGGAGTATCCGGGCTACTGGGTCGTCGGACGAGTTTCCTGCCCGGCCGCCGAAGTAGTAGCGGTCGACGACAAGATCAGCGGTCACGAGCTTGTCGAATGCCAGTCCCTGGACAATGTCGCTCACGCGCTGAACCTTACGAGCCCGCGGCCCCCCACGTTGTCGGCGGGTTGATCGACGGCCGGGTGGCGCCTCGGCCAGTAGGAACGCCGCTGACTGTTCAGGGCAGCGGCCAATCGGCTCCCTGAGCGTTGATCATGCAACCCAAGTGTCCACATCGGAGGGACCCGCGCCCGACTGCTCCCAGGGCCGTTGCTTCTGCACGATGGACCGCTATTGTGGACGGTCTGATGGGGATGGGCGGGCCGACTGCTCCCAGGCCGTTGCTTCTGCACGATGGACCGCTATTGTGGACGGTCTGATGGGGATGGGCGGCGGCACTGCGCACCGGCCACGCCGACGGCGCGGCCGAGGCTCAAGCCACTCCGCCACATGAGTGCCCGTGGCCCGGGGCCGTCGCGAGCAAAGAGGTGCGAGCGGCGGGTGTGAGGTTGACAGACAATCGAGCGTTTACCTGGCCCAGTGGATCTTTTGCTTCGGTCCAAGGTCCAGCACCTCCCGAAGGCCGACTTGACTCCCAACGTGTCCCGTGGCCGATTCGGCGGCGTGCTAGTCCCGTATTTCGCACATGGGACGGGCTAGGGGTCACGGGTTGGGTCGATCTTGAGCAGGTCGAGTAGGCGTTTCTGGAGCGGGCTTGGGCGGTATTTCGGGCGCTCCGTGCTCGGTTGTGGTTCTGAGGCGTAGTGGCGCGAGGGCGGTGAAGATCAGTCTGGCGGTGGGTTTGGCGGGCCGGTTGGCGTAGAGCCCGTCGAGTTTGGTTGCGGGGGCGAGGTTGCGGCGGACTTCGCGTTCGATGATGCTGTAGATGAGCAGGGCGAGGCAGATGACGCCGATGAGTGCGGCGATACGCCGGTTGGTGTGTAGGAAGATCGGTGCGACCGCGAGCGGGCTTTTGAAGTCGTGGTTGCGGCGTTCGACGGTGGGTTGGTTCTTGTATCGGATAAGGACGTCGGCGGGGGTCACCTTTGCTGGGTCGAGGTTGCTGAGCAGGGCGTACCAGCCGTCGGTTGCGGCTTCTGTGTGTGGAGGGCCTGCTGGTCGTAGTGCCAGCTGAGCGTGGGGCGTCCATTGTGGTCAGTGCCGATGGTGGTGCGTAGGTAGTCGCCGACGCGGCGGGTGCGGGTGATGGCGGCGATGCGCTCCTCGACCTTGGCGGCGGTCGGGTAGTGGCGTGAGCCCAGGCCTCGGGTGAGCCGGTCGAGGTCTGCTCGGGCGCGGTCGAGCTTCTTGGCGCGGGCGGCGGCGGCCGCCCCCGCCCGCGCGGAGGAGTAGACGAATGTCCGACGCAGCGTGAACGACCGGTCGCGGCGGCGCCGCCCATGCACGGTCATGGTGTCCTCGGCGACCCGGTAGTGGCCCCGCTGCTCGGCCGGGCGCCCGGCGTCGCGTTCGGCGACGTAGTCGACGGGCGTGGCGGTGTCATAGTCGCAGCCGGCGAGCACCTTCGGGGGCACAAAAGATTTTGACACGGGGGCGAGGAAATCCACCTCGGCGTCGACCATCGCGGCGATGTTGGTATAGCTGAGCAGCTTGGAG
>JAHRHA010000110.1 GCA_020027875.1 Micromonosporaceae bacterium
AACAACCGGCGGCTACGCTTCCGCTTCCCACCCCGCTAACCCCCCGCCAGCGCGGGCCCAAACCTCAACTCAATTACCGGACCGGGAATCGAGGCTAACTTGCCCTTCGGTTCGGGTGGGTTCGGTGCTTCGTCGTCAAAGGCTCACCCGCCACACGTCAGCCCGCTTTCGCGGCGGGGCACCGGGCCCGGTATCCGGCCAGTTATTCGAGAGCGACCGGTTGAAGGACCAGCCACATGCTCCCGCTTTCCTGCCGCCTTATCCATGCAGGTCAACGGCCCGCCCCGGACGCGCCGTATTGGCGGGCCCCGCTCCAGGGCGCGGGCTACCATGTGGGCCGTGACATCCCCGACTGGTATCCACGCGGTGAAGGCGCGGTCGACGTTCCGGATGCAATGCTCGGTCTCGGCCGACATTCAGGCGCCACCGGAGAAGATTTGGGCATTGCTTACCCGGGCCGATGACATGGTCCGATGGAACTCGACGCTGACCAGCATCGAGGGAAATATCGAACTGGGTGGCACCGTGCGAATGAAGGTTCCGGAGGCACCCGATCGGACCTTCACGGTGAAGGTCACCAAGTTCGTGCCCAACACAGAAATGGTGTGGCGCGACGGCAATCCGGTGATGTTCCTCGGAGTCCGGACCTATTCGCTGACGCCAAATCAGGTCGGTACCGGCACACGATTCCAGATGACGGAGGAGTTCTCCGGGATCATGCTGCCCATGATTGCCGGAAGGCTACCGGACTTCGGCCCGATTTTCGAGCGGTACGCCGCCGACCTGAAGGCCGAAGCAGAGCGCTAGCGGGCGGGCCCTTCCCGGGTTCCTGCGCTGCCGTCGCGACAATGTGCGGTGCGGTTCGCTGCTGTCGTTAGTCCGGGGCCTGGCCGGTGGCCGGATCAGCGGCTGCGATGCAGCTCGAGGAAGCGATACCTCAGTAGGCCGTGGATGAGCGCCCATTGCAGGGCGTTGCCCCCTACCAGCGACTGCCAGTAGTCGCCGGCCAGACGAGAGATGCGGCCCAACGTCAAAAGCACGCTGATCCAGCGGTCGCGCAGCCGGCGGAGCTCGAGCTCGGGAGTCAGGTCGAGGTCGCGAACCAGGACCAACCCGTGGGCGGCTGCCCGCGTGCGCACCTGATCAACGGTGAGCAACGAGCCAACGTGCCAGTTCGTCCGGAACTCCTCCAGCCAGCGGGCGGCGCGCGGCGCGTCTGGTAGGGCGGCCGAGGTGAGAAAGTCGTCGCAGATGACGAGTTTGCCCCCTGGGCGGAGGGTGCGGACGGCTTCGCGGAAGTAGCGGTCGGCGTCGGGGCTGTGGAGGAACGCCTCGATGGAGAAGGTCAGATCGGCCGTGCCGGCCAAGTCGTCCGGTAGCGACAGGTAGTTCCCCTCGCGGCAGCGCACACGCGCGCCGGCCCCCGCCTCGGCGACCATCTTGGCCGCACGCGCCACCTGCAGCGGGCTGATGGTGATCCCCTCGCCTTTCATGTCAATCCGGCCGGCCAGGTACAGCAGACTGGCGCCGAGCCCGCAGCCCAGATCCACGATGGTCGGTTTGGCGACATCAGAGGGCAGGGTTTCGAGGATGAGCTCATCGACGTAATGAAAGGCTGCCTCGCGGGTCGACACGCCCGGTCCCCAGACCGTGCGATGGATGGATGCGCCCCCTTGCCCGAGCCGCTCGAAGGCGGCGGCGTTGTTGTCGTAGTAACGCCGCACCCGCTGGGCGTACCCGTCCGCATCGGTCTTGGCGGTCATGGGGCTGCGTGGACTCCTGGAGTAGCGGATGGCTTTAACCGGGTGCGGCGAAGACTGCCGATCCTGCGATGGCCTGCCTATTCGGTACACGAGCAGGGCGACAACCTCGTTCAGTACGTCATCGACATCATGAAAACGGCGGAGCTTTGGGATCGGAATGCGGGTCCCGCACCCGGCGATGATCTAGCTCGCGGCCGACTGGCAATAGATGCTAGCCGGAGCGGAATACGGCACCCGGCGTCTCCCCGTCAACGGAGCCGGCCAGACAGTGGACCAGGACTGTGTACGGATCGGCTGGGATTGGCCACGCCACGCGGCGCCATGACGCGGTGCGCTTTGGATCGCGACTGCGATTGGCCATGGCCTGATCCGAGCAAAGCGCCACCATGTCGGGACGCTCCATCAGATGGGAAAGGTCGCGATCGGTGACCGCGTCGGTGGGTAGATACCCAGCCGCGAAAGTCTCCCAGTAGTGCGGTTCGGCGCAGTCGGCGGCCGCGGGTGGGCGACCCGCGTCTCCTGCCTGCACCAGCCCGCGCCAGCACATCGGCTCCTTGGGGCACAGCGCATCCCCGCACCGGACGAAGCCGTTTGGCACCGCGCTCGGCGGCCCGGCACCGGTCGGGCTCGACGCCCCCGTTGGCCCGCTCGTACGTACATCGACCGCAGTCGACGGGTCCGCTGGGCCCTTTTGCGAGAGCACGACGCCGACCACACCGGCGCCGAGCAGGGTCAACGTCAGCCCAACAAGTGAAACAGTGAGGCGGCGACGCGGGTTCGCCGCGGCTTTAGAGCGAACCGGCACGGTCGTCGCGTCCTGTCGGTGCGCGACGGCGCGAACGTCCGGGGCGGAAGCCGCCGCTCCCGATTGGAGTGACGCGCCGGCCCGCTCCGCCGCGCGGGCGAACTCGGCCGCCGAGGGCCAGCGTCGCGACGGATCGGGGGCGAGCGCGCGGGCGACCACGCTCGCGACCGCCGGTGGCACTTCTGGACCGAGCGGTGGCGGCGCCTGCCCGACTCGCTGCATGGCGACTGCGAAGGGGTTGTCGCCGACGAATGGGCGGCGCCCGGCGAGGCACTCATAGGCGATGACGCCGAGGGAGTACACGTCACTGCGCGGCGATGCGGCCTGCCCCATCACCTGCTCTGGCGCTAGGTAGGACGGCGTGCCGAGGATCGCCCCGGATCCGGTGAGCGCTGTGCTCTCCACACCCAAGGCGATACCGAAGTCGGCCAGCGCGAGCGTGCCATCCGGGCGGAGTAGGAGATTCGCCGGCTTCACATCGCGATGCACGATGCCACGGTCGTGCACCGCCTGAAGGGCCAGTGCCGCCTGTCGCACAAGATCCATTGTTGCGGCCGCGTTGAGCCGACCGACACGACCCAGCACACGCGACAATGACTCTCCATCGACAAACTCCATGACCAGGTACGCGCGCGCAGCGTCGCCATGAAAGTCATGGATCGCAACAACACCGGGGTGCCGTACGCTCGCCATCGCGCGAGCCTCGGCCAGGAATCTGCGTATGAACCCCGGCTCGTTGAGCAGTTCAGACAGGATCAGCTTGACCGCGACCGTACGGCCCAACACCTCATCGCTGGCCCGCCACACCTCACCCATGCCGCCGGCCCCGATCCGCTCACGTAGCAGATAACGGCCGGCGAGCATTGCCGCCCCTTCAGGCATACACGCCTCGCAACGTCTCGTCGGTGTACCTTGCGCACCCTATCGGCCGATGGTCGGCGCACGATGACCGAGTTGGATCTCATTGTGCGCCGCGGCCCGCGGAACGCGGCGGTTCACGCGCCAGATCAGGATTGTGGTCCAGGCGATGCTTGCGCCATTCACGCCAAGTGAGCCAGGCGACGGCGGCGTCAAAGGCGGTCAAGGCGATAAGCCACGCCTCGGGAGTAAGGGCGATCCGGTAGAGCTGGTAGATGATGAACACAACCAGGAACCCGATCAGCCACGGATATGCCCACAGCTTTGTACGCAGCAGCGCCACTACCAACACCACCTTGACGACGCCATGCAGGACCAAGTAGGCGGCGGCGAAACGAACAGCCGAGCCCGTCAAGTCGCTGCTCAGGCGCAGCAGGTGGGTGGCGATCAGATCGTTGGGGTCTTCCGAGAGTTCATGCTGGGTGATGTCGATGACGAGGTGATTGATCGTTGCCGGTGTGACCAGCAGCAGCAGCAGCCCCCCGACCAGCTCGATGATCCCGTCGAGTCCTTTGGCGACGATGCCCACCTCGAAGGTCACGTCGAGCAGACCCCGAGGCCTGAACCAGCTCACGACGTGTCGCTACCCCTGGACCGCGGATGCTCGACGCCCGTCGGCCGGGTGACGGCATCGGTGGACGCTGGGCCGAGGAGTCGTTCGATCAGCCGTGGTTCGCCGGGCCACGCGGCGAGCAGCACATCTCGCGGCACGTGACGGCCTGCGTAGCGCAGGGCCAACGCCACCACCACGATGTCGTCGAGCGGGCCAATGATGGGAAGGAACTCGGGGATCAAGTCGATGGGGCTGGCGACCCACAATCCGGCTATCACGACGGCGATCTTCGCTCGGCGCGGGACGCGAGGGTCGTTGCGTAAACGACGCACCGTCGTCACACAGTCGGGAATGAACGCGGCCAAGTCACGCAGGATACCGGGTGGCAACCTGCGGGCCAGCAGGAGCAGCACGCCCCAACTGGCGATAAGGCAGGCCAGAGCGATGCCCAAGCCGACCAGCCAGTCACGCATCAGCACCACCTGTCCCGGTCCCTGGACGTCCGAAGGCATCAAGCCACACGCCACGCTACGGCGTTGGGGGCACGTACGATCCGGCGACCGAATAGACGGCGGACGACCTGGCGCATCTGTGACGCGGGTCACATTGAGGCGAGAACCTGATCATGGTCGGCTGTCGTCTGTCCGGGTGTGAAGGGCAGGATGGCGCCGTGACCTCGATGGACGAGGAGAACCTGGTCCGCCGCGTCGCCCGCGGCGACCGCGGCGCGTTCGACGAGCTGTACCGGCGCACCTCGCCCTGGCTGGTTGTGCGGCTTCGCCGGCGGTGCGCCGACGACGAGCTGGTCGCCGAGGTGATGCAGGAGACGTATCTGGCGGTGTGGCGGGCGGCAGCGGCGTTCGCTGGCGCCAGCGTGGGCGGCAGTGCGGTCGGCTGGGTGTGGACGATCGCCGCCCGGCGTCTGGTGGACGCGCTGCGCCGGCGGGCCCGGGAGGCGCAGCTGCCGCTGGCGGTTCTGTCCGCTACGGCCGCGCCCGCCGCCGAGGACGAGGTGCTCGACGCGGTGCTGGGCGACGCCATGGGCGCGGCGCTGCGCCGGCTCTCCCCCGACCTGCGGCAGGTGCTGCAGGCCATGGTGTTGGACGGGCTCACAGTACGGGAGACCGCCGTGCTGCTGGGCGTACCCGAGGGAACAGTGAAGACCCGGGCCCGGCGGGCGCGGATCGCGCTGCGGGAGGCACTGTCATGAGATCTGCGGAACACGTCCCGGCGGCGGTGCTGGACCGGTACGCCACGGGTGGGGCGGGCATCGGGGCGGATGCGCTTTGGGCAATCGAGGCGCACCTGGAGGGGTGTGCACCCTGCCGGGAGCGCCTCGGCGAGGCGGTCGCCCGACGCAGCCCGGAGACGGTGTCGCTGCTGGCGCGCGTACACGCGAATCTGACGACCGAGATGGCCCGCAGCCGGCAGATGCCCGCCCGGCGGCTGCCGCGGCGGGTGGCGCGGTGGGTGCCGCCGGGCCTGTGGCCGCGACTCGCCATGACGCTCCTGGTAGTCGCGGCGGCGCTCGGCCTGGATCTGGCGGGCAGCCGAGTGCTCCCCTCGCTGGTGCTGCTGGTGGCGCCGGTGGCGCCGCTCCTCGGGGTGGCCGCGGTGTGGTCGGTCGGGCTCGATCCGGCGCACGAACTGGTGGTGGCCAGCCCTCGGGCGGGGTTCTACATGGTGTTGCGCCGCAGCCTGGCGGTGCTGGTGGTGGTCATGCCGGCGCTGACCGCGGCCGGGTGGCTGACGGGCGCGTCGCCGGCCCGCTGGTTGCTGCCGTGCCTGGCGTTCACCGCCGGCGCCCTCGCCTTGGGTGAGCTAATCGGGCTGCGTGTGGCGGCGGGCGCACTGGCGCTGGCCTGGACGGCTGGCGTGATCACCCCGAGTATCCTCGCCGCCCGTACCCCCTTGTTGTTGGAACCCGCCAGCCTGCCGTACTGGGCCGGGCTGATCGCCGTGATCGCGGTTGCGCTGGTGTTGCGCCGCGACGCGTACACAGGACTGAGGAGTGACACATGGTTCGTGCGGTGAGCGCCGCGGAGACCGCGGCGACGACGTACGCGTCGGCGATCCACGCCGAAGGGCTGCGGGTACGGGCCGGCCGGCGGATGGCCGTCGACGGGTTGGACCTGTCGATGGACACCGGCGTACACGGCCTGCTCGGGCCTAACGGCGCCGGCAAGACCACCTTGGTCCGCTCGATCGCGACTGTGCTGCGTCCCGCAGGTGGCACGCTCACGGTCCTCGGCGAGAAGGTGAACGGGCGCATCGACCTTCGCGGGCTGCGCCGCCAGATCGGGTACCTGCCGCAGGAGTTCGGTTTCTACCGCCGCTTCACGGTGCGGGAGTTCATCGAGTACATCTCCTGGCTCAAGGAGATGCCGGCCGCCGAGACACCAGGCGCTGTGCAGCGGGCGATCGAACGGGTCGGGCTGGCCGACCGGGCCGACCACCGGATGAAGACGCTCTCGGGCGGCATGGTGCGCAGGGCCGGGATCGCCCAGGCAATCGTCAACGACCCGCGGATCCTGCTACTGGACGAACCCACCGCCGGGCTGGACCCCGACCAGCGCATGCAGTTCCGGGCGCTGCTGCGCCAGCTCGGTACCGACACCTGCGTGCTGGTCTCGACCCACCTGGTCGAGGACGTGGCGGCCGCGTGCACCGACGTGGTCCTCATCGACAACGGCCGGTTGGTCTTCCAGGGCGTGCCGGCCGACCTCGCCGCCGCAGCCGGCGAGGACGCTGGCGCCGGGGACAGCGCGGCCGAGCGTGGCTACTCGGCCATCCTGCGCCGCCACCGCGAGACGGCGTCGAGTCCAGAGACGGCATCGTGATGGGCGCCCGGATCCTTCGCATCGAGCTGCGCCGATCGGTGGCCTTGGGGGCGGCAGCGCTCATCGCCGCGGTCGGCGTGTTTGTGCTCTTCGCCAGCAACCCGCCGTACGGCTTCTGGATGGAGCTGGTCATCTTTCAGCGCGACATCCTGCAGCTGACCTGGCCGCTCGCGCTGGCGGCCGGCGCCTGGCAGGGCATCCGCGAGCGCCGCTCCCGGATCGAGGAGTTGTTGGCCACCACACCTCGGCCGCGTTGGCAGCGGGTCTTGCCGATCGCCACCGCGATGGCGATCGCCGCCGTCGCCGCCTACCTGGTCATGCTCGCCGGTGCCGCCGCCCACCTGCGGCACCTCGATGGGTACTTCTCGCTCGGAGCGATCCCGCTCATCGCACTCGGTGCGCTGGCCATGGTCGGCGCGATCTGGCTCGGCTTGGCCATCGGTAGGCTGCTGCCGTCGCCGCTGACCGCGCCGATGCTCGCGGTGATCGGTTTCTTTTCGCTGGCGGTGTCACCCATGATCGTCGCGCAGGACAGCCGCGATCCGGGGACGTTCCTGCTCTTCCCGTACCTGCAGGGTCCGCGCGACGGTGGGTTCGCCCTCCAGATGCTCTCCGCCCGGGCGAACCTCTCGCAGGCGCTGTGGTTTGCGGCCGTGGCCGCCACCGGGCTCGCCCTGTTCGCAACATCCCGGCCCAGCACCCGGGTGGCCGCCGTCCTGCCGCTCCTGCTCGGCGCGGCGGTCGCGGTGCCGGCGATGCCCAGCACGCTCTCCGTTGCCTGGATCCAGGATCGCCGCGCCACCGAGGTTGTATGCACCGACGACGAGCCCGAGGTTTGTATCACGCGGCTTCACTCCCACGCGTTGGATCAGGTGCGCGGTCCTGCCCGTCAGGCGCTGGCGGTCCTCGCGGCGAAGCTGCCCCCCGCGCCCACAAGGGTCGTGGTGCAGACCGCCGACAAGGGTCCCGAGGATCCGCAGCCGCGCGACACCCTGGCGGTGCGCATCTCGTTCTTCGAGGATGGCGTGGAGTACACCTCCGAGGACCTGTTGTTCCTCATGCTGATTGGCGCCGGCGTCCCGCCGTGCGCGAATCTCATGGGCACGCGGGAGAAACCGGAGACCGAGTATCTGGCCGCGCGGCTCGTCGTCGCGGCCTGGCTCCTCGACCGGGACCTGGCCGCGGCGCAAGGGCGCGACGAGGGGCCCGAGGGGCCCGAGGGGCCACTGGCGCGCGAGGCCCTGACCGCCGTGCGCGGCCTGGCGGCCGACGAGCAGCGTGCCCGCGTGACCGCATTCCGGGATGCCGAGCGGACCTGCGCCGAGGGCGACCGGTTGGACATGCTCACCGGTGCCGCGCGGTGAGACCGTTGGCGCTGTACCTGCGCTCGCGCGCGGTACCAGCGACGGCGACGGCGGTGCTGGTCTGCGCGGTTGCGCTGTGGGCCATCGGCCTGGTGGTCGACCACCCGCAGAGCCGGGTGCTGGTCGCTTTGCTGGCCGCGCTGGCCGGCACCGCCGCCCTCGGTCAGGGCCTCGCCGGCGCCGACCACGATCTGGACCGGGCCTCGGCGATCGCCTGGCCGCCGCGGCGGGCCGCACACGTCATTGTGGCCGGCGCCGCCGTGGTCGGCCTGCTCGCCGCCACCGCGCTCGTCGGCGAGCAGATGGCCGGTACGGGGCAGATCGCGCGCAACGTGGCCGGGCTGGCCGGGCTGGTGGCGCTCGGCGCGGCCGTCGTCGGCGCTGACCGGGCACCGCTGCTGCCGGTGATCTGGACGGTGCTCGTGCTGCGGTACGCGCCGCCGATGGGGGAGCCGCCCACCCGGCCGACGTACAAGGTGATGCTCACCTGGATGGTGCAGCCGATCGACACCCGGGCGGCCACCGTAGCGGCCGCCATCCTCGCCGTCGCCGGGACGCTCTCTTACGCGGTCTTGGGCAGCCGCCGTTGAGGACTTGTGGCCTGTCGAAGGCCCGGATCGTGGGCCATATTCCTCCTCGGCGAAGCTGCTACTGCACCAGAAGCAGCGACGAGAACGGCAGGCCGTAGACCTTCTGCGCGCCTACTCGGTCCAGCGCGGTGATGGCCAGATCGGGCGAGCCGACGCCGCCACAGAAGTAGTGCATCACCGACTGCGGATCATAGGCCGTGAGATTGGCGATATCGAAGGTGGACTCGTCCGGACACACAGGCGGTGCACCACTTCGAATGTGCTCGTGGCGGAAGCCAAGCACGTGACCCAACTCGTGCCGGAGCACCCCGATCCGATCGAACCGTAGCTGCGGGGCAAAATACGACGGGTCGATGAACACGCGGCGCCGCGCGGGCGGGTAAGTCGGAAAGAATGCAGCGGCGATAAAGAGCCCTTCCGCGTCGATATACCGAACGGTGAAGACGAGGCCAGGGCCTATTTCGCCAGGCTCCAGGCTCGGGTCCGGCGCGTCGTCGTGGGCGGCCGCATGCTCGAACTCGATGCCACACACGCCTTGCCAAGCCTCCGTCGCGGCAGCGAGGTTGGTTCGTACCACCTCGTACTGCTGTTGCGTCGGGAAGCTCCTGCGCAATACGCAGTAGCGGAGCACGAGGCCGGGCTTCCATCGCACGATGCGCCCACCAGGCGCCATGGCTATCAGGGAGGCCGAAGGGTCAAGGTCGACAGCGGTTGCTACACCGGCGAGGCGGGCCCGCTGGGCCGCCTCCCGTTGGAGCGCGTAGAGCTGCAGCTCGTCCTCGTCATAGAGCAGATCTCCCTCGACCAGGAATAGCACCCGTCCGTCGCCGTCTAACGTCACACGCTGGGCGCCGTCAACCAGCTCCGCAAACGTGTCGGAGCTACGCGCCTGCTCCCGTAGCTCCGGTGTGTCATGAAACGCCTGCGCGGCCAGGGTCGTCGTACGCTCGCTCGCATGCATCGCTGCTCCTTCCCAACTCGCTACTCGGATCGTCGTGATAATATTGCGTGCATCGATTTCGCAGCAGTGAGGTGTCGGCATGACGCCAGTACGCCTTTCATCGCCGTGGGGCCGGCGCCGACCCATCGAATCCATGGGAAATTACAGGTGAACAGATCAGGCAGGTCGTGGGAGTCGGTCGAGCTCGATGCGCGGCCAGGGCTTCGCGACGCGGTTATGCGTATGACCGATTTTCAAGAATGGCGCGACAGTCTATCCTCAATCGAACTCGACGGAGAGTGCTTCTACCTGCCCTGGGGTGACGTGCCGATGGACGAGGACCAGATCCTCTACCAATTTGCCCGCTCGCATGGCCTCGTCCATCCGTAAGCGCACCTATCACGCACCGGTCGTCCACATTGGATCTAAGACGACGTGAAAGGGCGTCTCCGCTGTGGGGGTAGCAACGGCGCCACGGCGGTGGTCAAAGGCGGGCGGGCGACCCAGCCTCCGACAGATCGTGTGGAGCACATGCGGATCGGGAACCGGCTTTGTGCCGAGATCCTGTGACCTGACCGGCGGCCTCCGCCTCACACGGTGATGACGACTTTTCCTTGAGCGTGGCCCCGTTCCAGATGACGGATGGCCTCGGGAACTTCGCTCAGCGGGTACGTTCTGTCGATGACCGGTGTGATCTTTCCGGCTTCAATGAGCTCTTTCAAGACAGCCAGGCGGTCTTTGGTTTTCATCGAAACGCGCGGGTTGATCCGCTGACTTACGAACGGTGACACCACGAGCTGTTTGAATACGCGACGCATGCTTCCGATCCAACGACCGGCCGAGGCTCCAAAAAGATCGTGCCCGATGAGGACGTAAGTCCCCTTGGCTGTGAGCGCGCGCCTGTAGTCTGAAAGTGAACGGTTCCCCGGAATATCGACGATGAGATCGTAGCGTTCACCACGCTGGGTGAAGTCCTCCTGCGTGTAGTCAATGACCTGGTCTGCGCCGATCGATCGGAGCATTTCCAGTTTCCTCGTACTATCCACAGCGGTCACGTCTGCCCCGTACGCCTTGGCAAGCTGCACGACGAAGGTACCCACACCGCCACCTGCACCGTTAATCAAAACCTTCTGTCCTGCCCGCACCTGTCCCTGATCGCGAAGACTCTGCAGTGCGATGAATCCGGAGGTGGGTACGGCGGCGGCTTGTTCAAACGTGAGGTTGGCCGGCTTCAGCGCCAACGCGCGTTCGGGAACAGACACGTACTCGGCGTAAGCGCCGCCGTTGTGCCACTGGTGGCCCCTGACGCTCTCGCCGAATACCTCATCGCCCGGTTGAAAACGTGTCACGTTCTGGCCAACCGATTCAACCTGCCCGGCCATATCGGTTCCCGGCACACTGTTCCTTGGTTTGCGCAGTCCGGCCCCCATGATGCGGAGTACGTACGGCAGGCCTCTCACGACGTGCCAGACGTCAGGACTGACGGATGCCGCGTGAACGCGTACCAGCACCTCATCGTCCTTGACCACCGGCTTGTCGATCTCTCGGAGTTTCAGGACATCAAGCGAGCCATACTTGTCTTGGACAATCGCCTTCATCGGATGTCAACCTTCGTTGAGTCGCCGATGGTGATGACGATCTTGCCTCGGTTGTGTCCCTCCTCCAGGTGCCGGATGGCGTCGGGTACTTCGCCCAACGGATACGTCCTATCGATAACCGGCGTCACCTTCCCCGTCTCGATGAGCCCGTGCAGGATCTCCAGGTCCTTCCCGATCGGATTGCAGGACACTAGGACAATCCGCTGACTCACAAATGGCGACGCCAGGGCCGCCTTCACCCTCTGCGACATGGGCCCGAGCCAGCGGCCGCCGCCGCCTCCGACAATGACAAACGTGCCCGTGCGTGTCAGCGCCCGCCTGAAATCCGAGAGCGACCGGTTCCCCACGGTGTCGAGCAGCAGGTCGTAGCGCCTCCCGCTTTGGGCGAAGTCCTGCCGGGTGTAATCGATGACGTGGTCGGCGCCGATCGACCGGACCATGTCCACCTTCGCCGTGCTGCACACGCCTGTGACCTCGGCGCCGAACGACTTGGCGATCTGTACGGCGAACGTCCCGATTCCCCCCGACGCTCCGTTGATAAGGACCTTCTGCCCCTTCTTGACCCGCTCCCCGTTCCCCAGACTCTGCAGCGCCGTGAGTGCGGCCACCGGGACGGCGGCGGCCTGCTCGAACGTCAGCGTGGCGGGCTTTAGCGCAACCCGGGGCTCCCGGATGCTGACGTACTCGGCGAAGCCACCGACCTCGGTCACGGCGTAGACCTCGTCACCGGGACGGAACCGCGTGACGTCAACACCCACGGCCTCGACCACCCCGGCCACATCGCTGCCGAGGATCATGGCCCGACGAGGCTTGCGTAGGCCCATAGCCAGGTGGACGAGATACGGATCGCCACGCAGAAGGTGCCAGTCGAAAGGATTGGCGGCGGCCGCGCGGATCCGTACCAGCACGTGATCGTCGTTGCACGTGGGCGTCGGAACGTCCCTGAGCTCCAGGACATCCGGCGAGCCGTACCGGTCGTAGGCGATCGCCTTCATCGTTGTCACCCGACCGTTGGGTTTGTGAGACATGTGGTGACTACTCCTCCGTGTCGGGGTACTGGAAGACGTCGTCGAGCGGTACCTGGAACACTCGAGCGATCTGGAAGGCCATTTCGAGGGAGGGCGAGTAGCGCCCCTGTTCGATGGCGATGATTGTCTGCCGAGTCACCCCGACCCGACCGCCAAGTTCCGCTTGCGTCATCTCGCCGTTCGCGAACCGCAGCGCGCGGATCGAGTTGGTGACGTTGGTGGGCTTGCCCACGGCTACAGGCCTCGGCGGTAGGCGACGAGCTTCACGGGCGTACTGACGAGCGACGACACGACGAATGCCGCATATATCGCGTTGGCGATCCAGAAGTAGTCGGCCTCTGCCATCGCCAAGCCGAGCGGCACCACCATGCCGATGCCGAGGACGATCCCGCCGACATACTCGCCGAAGCGGTTGATGTCCCTGTCCCGTACATCGCTCTTATCGGCCTCGCTAGGTTTGGCAATCGCAACCGCGATGCGGCCGACGATCGACAAGACAATGGCGATGCCGATGGTCCATAGCATCGTCGACACGTAGGACACCTCGGCGAGAGGGATACCGTCCGCCCGCCCGAGGATGATGGCGAGGTAGGCCGCGTACGTGCCGACGCTGACCACGAGGTAGACCCAGTTGCCCTTTTCCTCGAACGACATACCCACTCCCCCTGTCAAGCGCTGGCGGCAAGCCGAATGTACAGTGAGGCAGACATCATGTCAAGTGTTCTTAACATCCACTTTGCCTGGAGTGCCCCCCTCGGTTGGGGCGGAATGTTGCCGCCCCAGATCCTGGCTGCCCGAGCTCCCCAGGCCCTGCTCGAAGTCCGTTGGAGCCGGGACAGACGCGCTGTGTACGGTGTGAACAAGAGAAGATCCTTTGTGGTTGTGACTATCCGTGAGGAGGTACGGAGATGGGTTCGTGGCCGAGTGGTGTCGGAGCCGTCACCCTGTTCGTCGAGGATCTGGAGGCCACGAAGGGGTTCTACCAGGAGGTTTTCGGCCTGCCGGTAGCGTTCGAGGACGCCGATTCGGCCGTGTTCAATTTCGGGAACACAATCATCAACTTGCTCAAGGCCGCAGCGGCGCGGGAGCTCATCGAGCCTGCGGTGGTGGCGAGTCGCGAGGCCGGTTCCCGCATTCAGTTCACTATCGAGGTGGATGACGTGGACCAGATGTGCGCGGAGCTGGCCAATCGTGGAGTGGAATTTCTGAACGGCCCGATGGATCGGCCTTGGGGGGTGCGAACCGCCAGCTTCAGCGATCCCGGCGGCCACATCTGGGAAATCGCCAAGTAGCGAGAACAGACGGTCAAGGTAATTGGGCGTGGCTCGAACGGGAGCGGAACCCGCCTGCTGGCATCAGCTGCGGCCAGGCCGCGGCCGTCGTAGGGTCAGTTCGCCGGTCCGCCTTACCAACTGGTCAGGTTCATCGCGAAATCGTCGACGCAGCCAGTGGTCACCTTGTAATCGCATCGACGATCCGCCTTGATCGGCGAATGCCTGGCAGTTGCTCGAGTGGGAGGTCCATGGAGGACAGTCCATAAGAGACAGAGGTGGACCGCACTCCGGTGACTAGTGACGCCTATCGTTGGGGTGACCACCCGGTACTATCAATAGCCTCCGTTACGGTCACGCCGTGCCTTCGAGTCTGCATGAAGTGTTCGTTGAGTTCGTTCGGCAGCGTCCGGCGTTCGCCGGGGAGATTCTGGCCGGTCCACTCAAGGTGAGGCTGCCTGAGTTCGGGGAGACGCGGCTGGAGTCCAGTGACTTCACCAGTGTTACGCCCACGGAGTACCGGGCGGATGCGGTGGTCACGTTCACCTTGCGCGACAAGCCGGTGTTCGCGGTGGTGATCGAGGCTCAGTTGAGCTGCGTCCCAAGGAAGCGCCTGACCTGGCCGGTTTACCTGACCACGCTGCGGGCCCGCCTGGACTGCACGACCGCGTTGCTGGTCCTCTGTGACGACGCCGGTGTGGCCAATTGGTGTGCCCAACCGTTCGAGGTCTCGTATCCCGGATGTGTGATGACTCCGTTGGTGTTGGGCCCGGACCGGGTTCCGGTGGTTACTGATCCAGCGGTGGCCAGCCGCAACCCGGAGTTGACTGTGCTCTCCGCGCTGGCCCACGGTGGCCAACCCGGTCGAAAGCAGGTCCTCCAGGCGTTGCTGGCGGCGTTGCGGAAGGTCGATGAGGACCATGAGCGGCTGTACTATGACCTCGTGTTCGCGGGCCTGCCTAAGGCGGCCCAACATGATCTGGAGGAACTACTGATGTCGATCACCGCGAACGCCGAGTTCCGCAGCGACTTCCTGCGCAACTTCGCCGATAAGCGCCGAGCCGAAGGGGAGGCTGCGGCGGTGCTCATGGTTCTCGATGCCCGCGATATCGACGTGCCCGATGACGCCCGGGAGCGGATCACCGGTTGCGCGGACCTCGATCAACTCGAAACGTGGGTCCGTCGAGCCGTCACCGCGACCACCGTCAGCGATTTGTTCGAGTCCTGATCTGCGCGCCATGCACGGTCGCCGCCGCCAGCGTTCTTGCGGCTGCGCGGTCGGTAGGTGCGTCAGTCGTTGAGGACCGCCAGGTCGAGCCGGCGGAGGCGCGCGGGGTCGGCAAATATGTCGATTTCGACGATCTTCCCGCGCCTAACCGTGAAGCCTATGACCGCAAACGGCTGTCCCCCTGGAGCCGCGACGATTCCCGGGGCTCCGTTCACCAGCGCCGGTTGTGCGAACTCGGCAAGACGCGAGAAGGTCAGTGCCTGCTTGGCCACGGCCTGCGCACCGCGGACCACCCTCGATGCACCAGCAGGCACGGCACCGTAGTCGGCTCGGACCGCAACGTCAGGGTCGAGCACCACAAGAAGCGCGTCGAAGTCACCGTCGCGCGCCGCGGCGAGGAAGGCGTCGACAACTCTTCGCTGGCGGGCGAGATCGGCGTCGGGAACTGTGGCAGCCCCCTTGACCCGGCGGCGTGCGCGGCTGGCGAGCTGGCGTGCCGCCGTGGGGGAGCGGCCAATGATGGGAGCGATCTCGTCGAAGGGCACGGAGAACATGTCGTGCAGCACAAACGTGAGCCGTTCCGCGGGAGTCAGCGTTTCGAGGACCACGAGCAGCGCGAGACCTACCGAGTCGGACAGCAGCGCTTGGTGCTCGGGGTCGACCCCGTCTTCGCGGCTCACGATCGGCTCGGGCACGTGGGCGTCCAGCGGCTGTTCGCGCCGTGACGTGCGAGAGCGCAGCATGTCCAGGCACACCCGCGCCACGACCGTCGTCAGCCATCCGTCGAGGTTCTTGACACCGCTGGTGTCGGAGCGGCTGAGGTGCAGCCAGGACTCCTGAACGGCATCGTCGGCCTCGCTCAGCGAGCCGAGCATCCGGTATGCCACCGCCCGCAGGTGAGTACGGTTGGCCTCGAACCGCCGCGCCAGCCAATCGCCCTCGTTCACGGTCACATTCCTTCGTCGCGTTTCGTCATAAGAGTGACGAACCAAACCCGGGCGATGTGACAAGTAGGAGGAGCCATGCCACCAATCGTGTCCAACATCGAAATCGCTCGTACGCCCGACGAGGTCTTCGCGTATGTCACCGACCCCTCGCGGTTCGCCGAGTGGCAGAAGGACGTCGTGAGCGTACGCATAGCGGGAGATCGAGTGCCCAGCCTGGGCTCGAGGTTCACCACAACTCGCCGGATTGGTCGCGCCGAGCGGACGATGACGCAGCAGATAACGGAGATCAGTCCTCCCAGGAGCTGGGCCGTCCACGGTGTCGATGGACCGATCAGGCCACACGTGAGCATCACCGTCGAGCCTCTCAACAACGGCGCGCGGTCGCGAGTCACGATCGCGCTCGACTTCGAGGGACACGGGATCGGCAAGCCGCTTCTGCCGCTCGTCCGCAGGCAGGCACAACAGGGCGCGCCGATGAGCTATCAGAACCTGAAGGAACGGCTCGAGAGCGGCGCCGACCGCGCGACCCGCTAAGGCTGCGCCGCCAGCTGTGAGGCCATGGTCGTTACTGCCCGTTCGGCGCAGCGACCGTCGTCGCTGGCGCCGTCAACTTCTTCGCCGGGTCCGGCTGAGCCGAAGCCCCCCGCGAGACGATCTGCGTATACCAGCTATTTGCATGAACTTCAATCTCTGTTGACTCACACTCCTAGGCCCTACCCTCTGCAACAAATCGACGTTCGTTTAACGCCACGAGTCGTTGGACGAACGATCCGACGCAGAAGGGGAGGAAATGGGAGATGACAGTCCCAAGTAGACACCGCCGCTGGTTCACGGCCGGGGTGTTGACGACCGCCACCCTTGTCGCTCTTAACCTTGCGGGCCCGTCCGCTGCTTCCGCGGCGCCGCCGGGCGATGACATCCGGCCGGCTGGAACCACAGCCGTCGCCGGTAGCTACATCGTCGTACTCAAGAACACGGCTGCGCTTCAACGCGATGGTGTCGACGCCACTGCCCGTGGTCTCACCCGTACCCACGGCGGTGCGATCGGCCATACGTTCCGCCACGCGCTGCGTGGCTTCGAGGTCTCACTCGGCGAGGCCGCCGCGCGCCGGCTTGCCGCCAGTCCCGCCGTGGAGTACGTCCAGCAGAACGGGATCTACAGCATCTCGGCCACACAATCACCCACACCGTCCTGGGGACTGGATCGCATCGACCAACGCAACCTGCCGCTGAACAACAGCTACACCTATCCCACCACAGCCAGCGGCGTACGGGCATACGTCATCGACACCGGCATCCGTTTCACCCACAACGACTTTGGCGGCCGGGCGGTGACCGGCTTCGATGCGATCGACGGCGGCAGCGCCGAC
>JAHRHA010000030.1 GCA_020027875.1 Micromonosporaceae bacterium
CGGGACCGCCGCGGTAGCCGCCACCTCCGCCGGGACCGCCGGCACCGGGACCGCCACGGTAACCGCCGCCGCCTCCGCCGGGACCGCCGGCACCGGGACCGCCACGGTAGCCGCCACCTCCGCCGGGACCGCCGGCACCAGGACCGCCACGGTAGCCGCCGCGTTGATCGCCTCCGGCGAAGCCACCGCCGGCCGGACGGCCCGCGCCCGGACCGCCGGCACCAGGACCGCCACGGTAGCCGCCGCGTTGATCGCCTCCGGCGTAACCACCACGTTGATCGCCTCCGGCGTAACCACCACGTTGATCGCCTCCGGCGAAGTTGCCGCCGGGCCCGCCGGGACCGGCCGCGCCGCCCGGCCCGCCGGGACGACCGGTGCGCTCACCGGGACGTCCGGGCCGCTGGGTCGGCATCTGGGACGGGTTGGGCCGTGGGCCGGCGCCCATCGAGGCCGGATTGGGCCGGGGCGGCATCGAGGCCGGGTTGGGACGAGGTAGGCCGGTCGGGCTCGGCCGTCCACCACCGGGACGGGAGCCCTGGGTGATGCCGAACGGGTTGTTGCCGCCGCTTCGTGGCGCGCGACCGCCCGGGGATGGAGCCGCGCCCGGACCTGGTCCGGCCGGTGCACCGGGGCGGGTGCCCTCGCCGAATCCGGTGGCGGGGGCGGGCCGTGGCGCGGCTGGCCGCGGCGTCGCGATGTCGCCGCGCTCCCGCGCAGCGCGAACGGCGGCCTCCTGCTCTGCCTTGAGCGCCGCGGCGCGTACCTCGGCGGCCGCCACCTCGATGTCATGGGCGCTCGTCGGCTTGGTGACCGGGGACGCGGGGGCCGGCGCCGGAGACTTCTTTGCCGGCGCTGACTTTCTCGGTGGCGCCGGTTTGATCCCAGCCTTGGCGCCATCCACCGCAGGCGCCGCGGGCGCTGCGGGAGCCGCCGCTAGACCGGCGGCCTCCATGGTTGCGCGTAGCCGTCGTGCGACGGGAGCCTCGATCGTGCTCGACGCGGATTTGACGTACTCGCCCATTTCTTGAAGCTTGGCGAGCACGGTCTTGCTCTCGACGCCGAGCTCCTTCGCCAGCTCGTGTACGCGGGGCTTGCCTGCCACTGCACTCCTCATTCCGAGGTCGGCGGGCAGCTCCCGCTAGACCTCACTTTGGCACTTGAAGGCCGATCATTTTGTCGACTTCATCGGGTGCTCATGTCGGTCGTCCTACCTTGCTGGTCCGGGGTGGGCGGTCCCACCATCGGTTGTTTCGAGCGCCTGACGAACTCGCTCAGCGGACCGGTGTCAACGACGCCGGCAACTCGCAACGCTCGCCCAAAGGCTCGACGTCGCTCCGCCATTGCGAGACAGGTCGGGTCTGGGTGCAGATGCGCACCCCGGCCCGGCTGTCGACGGTCGGGGTCGGGCTCGACACTGAAAACCGCCTCGCCGGACTCTTTCCGACTCAGCGGCTCGGCACCGTTCTCGACAGCCATGTGCTCGAAAGCCATGTGCTTGACCGCGACGACCCGCAGCAACTCGAAGGCTGGTGCGCGACTCCGGCAACCCACACAAGTGCGCACCGGCGACGCGCGACTTACCACTGCGCAAGTCTACCCTGCATACGCCGTAAACGCCTCGGCGGTCCTCCTGGCCCTCGTCCAGCCTGAAGCGGGGCCATCGGTGATCACCCGGCCGGCGCCTGCTCTACCGGTGTCTCCGACAGTACCTCGGTCGGTGTCTCGGTCGGCGTCTCTGTCGGTATGTCGGTCGGTGTATCGGTGGGTGTATCCCCCGGTTTCTCCGTTGCTGCCTCGGTGTCCGGTCTGATGTCGATCCGCCATCCGGTCAGGCGTGCGGCCAGACGGGCATTCTGCCCCTCCCGACCTATCGCGAGCGAGAGCTGGAAATCCGGCACCGTTACTCGCGCGGTCCGGGTGGCCGCATCGACAACCTCGACGCGTAGGGCCTTCGCGGGCGAGAGGGCATTGCCCACGAAGCTCGCCGGGTCCTCGGACCAGTCGATGATGTCGATCTTCTCTCCGTGCAGCTCGCTCATCACGGCCCGGACGCGCGACCCCATGGGCCCGATGCAGGCGCCCTTGGCATTGACGCCCGTCGCCATCGACCGTACGGCGATCTTTGTCCGGTGGCCCGCCTCCCGAGCGATCGCGGCAATCTCCACGGTCCCGTCGGCGATCTCCGGCACCTCGAGCGCGAAGAGCTTCTTCACGAGGCTCGGATGTGACCGCGACAGGGTCACCTGCGGGCCACGAAAGCCCTTCGCGACATGCACGACCACGCACTTGATGCGCTGTCCGTGCTCGTACGCCTCCCCTGGAACCTGCTCGGCGGCCGGCAGCATGGCCTCCAACTTGCCAAGATCAACGCTGACAATGCCCTTCTCGGTCCGGCTCTCGTGCGCCTGGATAACTCCCGTGACCAGGTCGCCGTCGCGGCCGATGTACTCCCCGTAGTGCATCTCGTCCGTGGCCTCACGCAGCCGCTGGAGGATCACCTGCTTCGCTGTCATCGCGGCGATCCGGCCGAAGTCGTGCGGGGTGTCGTCCCACTCCTGCGTCACCTCGCCGTCCGCGTCGAAGTCCTGGGCAAACACCGTGGCAACACCGGTCTTGCGGTCGATCTCCACGCGGGCGTGCGGGTGAGCGCCTTCTGTGTGCCGGTACGCGGTGAGCAGCGCCGTCTCGATAGCGGCGAGGATCGTCTCGACCGGGATCTCCCGCTCCTGCGCCAGCGCACGGAGGGCCGCGAGATCGATGTTCACGCCCTCTCCTCCTGTTCTGTCTGCCCGTCCCCGTCGTGATCGTCCCCGTCGTGATCGTCCCCGTCGAACTCTTCGCCGAACTCCTCGTCGGCCAACTCCGCCAACCGAGTGAACTCAACCTGCACCCGGCCCGGACCCAGCTGTTCGAACGCCACCGTCTGCTTCCGGCCGGCGACGTCGAACGTCACCCCCACATCATCCGCAGCCACCACCCGGGCGGTGAGCGTTCGGCCGCCGTCCTTCACCGTGACCAGCCGGCCCATGTTGCGCCGCCAATGTCGCGGCAGCGTGAGGGGTCGGTCCACACCCGGCGAGCTGACCTCGAGGGTGTACGAGTTGGCGGTCAATTCGCCACCGGATTCCTCGGCCGCGTCGAGGCCAACCGAGATGTCTCGGGCGATGTCGCTCAGCTCGTTGTGCCCCACCCCGCCGTCGCCGTCGACTGTGACGCGCACCACGTGGCGGCGTCCAGCTCGGGTCACCGCGAGGTTCTCAAGGTCAAGACTAGCGGCAGCGACGAGGGGTTCGATAACGGAGCGCAGCCGCGCCCTCAGCGCGACCAGGTCGGGCCCGGTCCAGGCCGCACCTGCCGCCCCGCTGGCGGTCGGACGGGCGCCAGGGCCCGCACGCGTGCGGGCGGCAGGCCGGGCTCCGGCGGCCGCGCCACGTTCCCGCTGCGCCATGCCCTGCCTCCCGGTGGGTCGCCCTATTCAGTCCCTACTCAGTCGTGCGCTGTTCTCAATCGCGTGCTGTCTCAATCGTGCGTTGTTCATAACCAAACGCCACGCGGTCGGAACCGACCCTTCGCGGCTGTCCGAAGCGTAACGCGCCGTAACCTCCCACCGCTCCTGGCAAGCCTCGACACGCGTAGTCGGCGGGCCGGCGGATCCGCCGGCCCGTCCTTACCTGGCAGGATGGCCCCGTGCACAACCTCGATCCACCCTTCCCGCGGCCGGCCGAGCGGCAGGGCATCACCACGCGGCGGAGCTTTCTCCGCGGCGTCCTTGGCGTCGCCGGTGCCGGTGTCCTTGGTACTGGAGCGCTGGCGGGCTGTGACCTCCTCGGCGGCGGCATTGGCGGTGGTGGCGCCCAGGCTCATCCGCTGGACGGCTTCCTCCTGGCCACGGTCGCGCTCGGTGACCGGTATGACGCGACGCTGGCCGCCGTGCCGGCACTCGCGCCGGCGCTGACGTCCGTTCGGGATGCGCACCGGGCCCACGCGACCGCGCTGGCGGCGGAGCTTGGCAAACCGGCGCCCAAGGCCCCCGCGGACGCGGCGCCTGCCCCGGTCGACCGCGCCGAGGCCGTGGCGGCTCTCGCCGCTGTGGAGAAGTCCGCCCGCGACGAGGCCGTCGCTGCCTGCCTGGCTGGCTCGGCGCGACTGGCTCCCCTGCTGGGCGCGATCGCCGCTGCCCGCGCGAGCCATCTGGAAGTGCTGAGGTGACTAGTTCTCTGAGCGGATCTGCGGCCGAGGCCCTGTCGACGGCGCTCGCCGCCGAGCACGCGGCCATTTTCGGGTACGGCGCGGTGGGCGCACGGCTCGACGCCGCTGGCCAGACCGCAGCGCGACAGGCCGAAGCGGCCCACCGTAGCCGCCGTGACGCGGTGGTGGTGCGCATCGCCTCCGCGAACGCGACTCCGCCGCCGGCGGCGCCCGCATACGAACTTCCCTTCCCGGTCACCGATCGGCCGAGCGCCCTCAAGCTGGCGATTGCCCTCGAGGACGGCGCCGCGCACGCGTGGCGGCAGGCGCTGGGGGCGACGTCCGGCGACGATCGGAAGCTGGCGGTGGAGGCGCTCATGGACTGTGCGGTCCGGGCCACCCGGTGGCGTGCGACGGCCGGGATCAGCCCCGCGACCGTCCCCTTCCCCGGCACCCCCGCCTGACGAGCCTGCGTCGGTTGCTTGTGCTCCGCATACTCAGTATGCATACTGCGTAATCATGAGCGTCAAACATGGCCTCCTGGCCCTGCTGGAGCGTGGCTCGCGCTATGGCTATCAGCTGCGGGCCGAGTTCGAGCAGGCGACCGGTGGCACCTGGCCACTGAATATCGGGCAGGTCTACACCACTCTGGCCCGCTTGGAACGCGACGGCCTCGTCCATGCGCTGCCGGAATCAGACGGGGGGCAGCGCCCGTACGAGATCACCGACGACGGCCGGGTCGAGCTGACGCTGTGGTTCGCCACCCCGATAAGTCCGGCCGACCGGCCGCGCGACGAACTCGCGATCAAGCTGGCGCTCGCATTGACGACGCCCGGGGTGGACGTCCGCGCGGTCGTGCAGACCCAGCGCACGGCGACCATGCGGCTGCTGCAGGAGTACACCCGGCTCAAGGGTGGGGCTGAACGCCCCGGTGACCTGGCTTGGCGGCTCGTGCTTGACGCGATGATCTTCCGCGCGGAGGCCGAGGTCCGTTGGCTCGACCATTGCGAGTCGAGCCTCGCCCGCTATGCCCACATCCACCCGATCCCTGCCGCCGGCGGCGTCTCCGACGACCTCGCCCCAGCTGAGACCACGAGGGAGACCACGAAGAGATGAGTGTCCTGGAACTGCGGGAGGTTTACCGGACCCATGGCAAGGGAGAGACCGCCGTCCACGCGTTGCGGGGCGTGACGCTCGCGGTCGCGCCGGGCGAGTTCGTGGCCGTGATGGGCCCGTCGGGGTCCGGAAAGTCCACTCTGCTCAACCTCGCTGGCGGACTCGACGCACCCACACGGGGTGAGGTGGTCGTCGAGGGTTCCGTGCTGGGTGGGCTCAACCGCAAGCAGTTGGCCGCCGTTCGGCGGCGGCGTGTCGGGTACGTTTTCCAGGACCTCAACCTGCTGCCCAGCCTCACGGCCGCGGAGAACGTCGCGCTCCCCCTGGAACTCGACGGCATGAGTCTGCGCAAGACCCGGCGGCACGCGATCGCCGCGCTCGAGGAGGTCGGCCTCGCCGACCTGGCGCTTCGCTTCCCCGACGAGATGTCCGGTGGCCAGCAGCAGCGCGTCGCCATCGCCCGGGCGCTGGTCGGCGACCGCCGACTAGTGCTCGCCGACGAACCCACCGGAGCGCTGGACTCGCAGACCGGCGAGGCGGTGCTGAAGCTACTGCGGGCACGGGTCGACGCGGGAGCGGCCGGCGTGCTCGTGACCCATGAGGCGCGCCACGCGGCGTGGGCCGACCGGGTTGTCTTCCTTCGCGACGGCGAAATCGTGGACACGTCCGGACCGCTGGTCCAGCCCGAGGAGCTACTGCACAACGTGCCCGGAGTGCGGGCATGAGCCTCGTCGCGTCGTGGCGCACCGCGCTGCGAGTGGCGCATCGGGAAGCGCGGCGCTCCAAGGGTCGCTCGTCGCTGGTGGTCGCGATGATCGCCCTGCCGGTGCTGTTTCTGAGTTTCGCCGCGGTCTCGTTCGACATGTTCTCGCTGACCGGCGGCGAACGGGCCGACCGGACCATGGGCACGGCCGATGCCCGGATCCAATGGCAGTTCCGCGCCCCGGTCGAGCAGGAGCCGAACGGTGACTACGGCTGGCCGGCTGCCCGCGGCCCCGTTGTGGTCAAGGACGGGATAGTGCAGGACGAGATAGTGCAGAAGGAGGCCACCGAGGCCGAGCTGTTGGCTGAGCTACCGGCCGGATCTCGGGTCCTGCCGCTGCGGATGGGTCCGGTCGAGCTCCGCACCGCCGAGGGCATCGGCCAACCCAACGCGATCTCCATCGATGCGTCGAGCTCGATGACGCGCGGTTACGTCGAGGTCCTCGAGGGCCGCGCGCCGACCACATCGACCGAGGTAGCCCTGACGAAGCAGGCCGTGGCGCGCCTGGGGGCAGGCATCGGGGGCACGGTCACCAGCGGCGACGGCACTCGGTCGTACACAGTGGTCGGTATGGTGGAGTTCCCCTCCATGCTCGAGCAGGTGGTGTTGTTCGCACCGATCATCGAGGAGAATCCGAAGGGCTTCCAGCTCCATCACCGGTCCTGGCTCGTGGATCTGCCGTCCCCTGTGGACTGGGCCGGGGTACGCGAGTTCAACCAGTCCGGCATCGTGGTCGCATCGCGCGAGGTCTACCTCAATCCACCCCCGGCCGACCAGGTACCGAACATGTACTCCGACGAGATCCTTCCGCAGGAGCTCGCCATCGGTGTCCTCGTGGCTGGTCTGGCGCTTCTCGAAATCGTGCTGCTGGCTGGGCCCGCGTTCGCCGTCAGCGCCCGCCGCCGGCAACGCCAACTCGCGCTGGTCGCGGCGAACGGGGGTACGCCCGCGCACGTCCGCCGCATCGTCCTCGCCGACGGCGTCGTGCTCGGCCTGATGGGCGCGATCGTCGGCATCGCCGGCGGCGTCGGCGCGGCCTTCGTGGCCCGGCCATTCATTGAGGAACTGCTCGCCCACTCGCGCGCCGGAGGATATCGGGTCTTCCCGACGGCCCTGGCGGCCATCGGCAGTCTCGCCGTCGTGACCGGCGTGCTTGCGGCACTCGTACCCGCCTTCATCACCGCACGCCAGAACGTGGTCCTGTCGCTGGCGGGACGGCGCGGCGTGACCCGATCGAGAAAGCGCTGGATTGCCTTGGGCCTGGCCATGCTCGGCGCCGGTGCCACCGTGGTCGTGCTGGGGACGTTCGCCGGCTCGGCGCAGGTCATGCTGGCCGGCCTGATCATGGGCGAACTCGGCATGGTGCTGTGCACGCCGGCGCTGGTCGGCCTCATCGCCCGACTGGGGCGGATCCTCCCGCTCGCCCCGCGCATCGCGCTACGGGATGCCGCCCGCAACCGCGCCGCGGCTGCCCCGGCGATCTCGGCCGTAATGGCGGCCGTGGCCGGCAGCGTCGCGATCGGCCTCTACATCGACAGCAACCGCGCACAGCAACTGGCGACGCAACAGCAGTCGATCCCAACCGGCTACGCCACCATCTACATCGGAGGCAACCCCGATCCGAATGCGCCTGCGCAGCCGAGCGCCGCCGTGATCGAGAACGTAGTCCGGTCCACCCTGCCCGTGGCCGAGGTCCGCCGCGTCTCCCAGGTCGCCTGTGCCGGCGCGTTCGACCCGGAACGGTTCTGCATGCTCGAGATTCAACTGCCGCCGGAGGAGGTGTGCCCCTACGTTGAGGCGATGCGGACCGGCAACCTGGCCCTCACCACCGAGCAGCAGCGGGCGGCGCGAGCCGACCCCCGTTGCGACGAACGCGCGATGTGGGGCGGCCAGTCCGGTATGGCGGCGGTGGACGACGGAAGCGCCCTCCCTGTGCTCACCGGAGCATCCGCTGAGGACGTCGCGGGCGCCACGGCCGTACTTCGTGCCGGCGGTGTGGTCGTCCGCGACGCCAGGTACGTCCGGGATGGAAAGGCGACCTTCGCGGTCGTCGATCTCAAGGGGAAGCCCACGGCCGACCCGGTGGCAGCGGCGCCTCGGGTGAGCTTTCCGGCGTACGTGCTGACGACAGGTATCACCGGCGTTGGCCCGATAGTGTCACCGGGCGCGCTCGCTCAGGCGAAGCTCGGCTCGATGGAGAGCATCATGGTGGCCTCGACGACGCGGGAGCCATCTCAAGCCGAGGAGGACCGGTTCCAGAGCCAGCTGAACGCGATAAGCGTGGGTGGTTACATCGAGCGGGGACCACGGTTCGAGATCCCCATCGAGGTGTGGATCATCATGGGGGCCGCGGCTCTCATCACGCTCGGCGCTGCCGGCATCGGCACCGGCCTCGCCGCGGCGGACGGCCGGGCTGATATGTCCACCCTCGCCTCGGTGGGCGCATCCCCCAGCCTTCGACGACGGCTCTCGCTGAGCCAGTCCGGTGTTATCGCCGGCCTGGGGTCTCTGCTCGGTGCCGCGGCCGGTCTCGGTGCGGCTATCGCGGTGCTCGTGGCGTTGAACCAGCGATATGTCGACGTCTGGCCGGGACCGTCACCCTTGCCCATCGCCATTCCCTGGCTGAGCCTCGCGGCAGCGCTGCTCGTCGTCCCGTTCGTGGCGATCCTCGGCGCGGGTACGCTGACCCGCTCCCGGCTACCCATCGAACGTCGCCTCTGACGCTCAAGATCCCCGTGATCATGAGCTGGCCGTCGTGAAATCGCGTCGATCATGACCTCCAGGTCATGATCGACAGGATCTTGGGGGTGGTCGGGGTCGGCGCGGGGCGGGCAGACTGTGGCAATGTCCGTCCTCTCCTCGCTCGCCCGCCGGCTCGGCGGGAAGCGGTGGTTCGCCGTCGTCGGTCGGGCCTACGTTCCACTTGACCGACTCCTCGGTCGGCTGTCGAAGGGCCGCTTCGTCGCGCTCGGCCTGCACGACCTGCCGTCGTTCATGCTGACCACCACCGGCCGCGCGTCCGGCCAACCCCGTACGCACCCGCTACTGTTCGCCACCGACGGCGACGCGTTCGTCGTGATCGGATCGAACTGGGGTCAGGAACACCACCCGGCCTGGTCGAGCAACCTGCTGGCGAACCCGGACGCGACGGTCACCCTGGGCGGAGAGAAGATTCAGGTGCGGGCGCGTCTGACCAAGGGGGCCGAACGAGAACGGCTGCGGCGGGTGCTGCTCGACATCTGGCCGGCCTACGCCGCGTACGAGCGTCGCGCCCCGCATCGGAACCTCCGTATCTTCCGCCTGGAACGCACAGGCGCCGACCGTCATGGTCTGCGCGGAGCATCCTCCCCCCGATAACGGGGAAGATCCTCCGCCGACGAAGACGCGGCGCGCCAGGCGTCCACCACACCCAGCAGGTCAGTAAGGCGGCCGATGACGGCGTCCGGCTCGCCATCAGTGTGTCCACGTTGGACCTGCGGTATCACGCTGTGCGGAAGGAGTACCGCGCGCATGCCCACGCGCCGGGCACCGAAGATGTCGTCGAACGGCCGGTCGCCGACGAAGACGCAGCGCCCCGGGTCCGGTGCGCCAACAGCCGCCATCGCCGCGCGGAACGCGTCCGGATGCGGCTTGGTCCACGGGATCTCACAGGTATACACGGCGCCGTCGATCAGGTGGTGCACGCCGTCACGGATGAAGATCTGCTCGTGCCTGGCCCGCGTCCACGACGTATTGGAGAGGACGCCGATGCGGATCCCGCGCTCTCGCAATCCAGTCAGCACCGTCGGGGCGTCCGGGTCGAGGAACGTGGCCCACTCCCACTCCTCGTCGTGTACGGCGTAGGCGCGGTCGTCGGCTGTCACCCCGGCTGCCTCGAACACTTCGGCCAAGGTGCCGCTGCGATGATCGTCGCGGGATCGGCGCCACAACTCGTCGTCGGCGGCAGCCAACGCCGCGGCGGCCTCGTCTACGAGTTCGGCTGCGACGAGTCGAGCGGCGATGCGCCACCAAGCGCGCCCATCGGCCGTCTTCCACGGTGTCAGGGTGCCGCCCCAGTCGAAGATCACCGCGTCCACCGCCACGCCGCCCACCCTAACCGCCGGCTTCACCCGCCCCGCACACCCCGCCCGCCCCGCGATCAACGGCTCATGGCCGCGGATCAGAGATCAAAGTGCGGCCATACCTCCTTGATCGACGGGACCGGCGAGAATGACGGCGTGCCGCCTTCCACAGCCGAGCCGACCACCGGGTCGACGCCCGCCCGCCAGAACCCCAGGTGGGCTGTCGCCGAGCGGGTCGCGGATGCGCTACGGCGACGGTGGAGCATGGAGCTTCAGGCGGTCGGCGTGCACGGCTCGCTGGCCCACGGGGACGACACCGACGCGAGTGACGTGGACATCGTCGTCGTCACGAGGTGGGCCCAGACCGGGCCGCCGCCGGGCACCCGCCGCATCGACGGTGTGATCGTCGACCTGGGCGTCATCAGCGCGGACGAGTACCTGCGCCACGCGCGCACCCTGACCACGTCGTGGCCGCTCGCGGCCGACCAGTACATCACCACGAAGGCGCTGCACGACCCCGACGCATGGTTCCCGCGGCTGCGCGACACCCATATCGCCCGGCTCGCCCAGGCTGAGGGCCACGTCTTCGCCTCGCTGGCGCGTGAGGCATGGTGCCGCGCCAAGAGCGCGCAGGCGAAGGCGCGCCGGATGGCCGAGTGGTACGAGACCGAATCGGCGATGCTGGTACTGGGCGAGGCGCGGCTGGGCGTGGCGATGGTGGACGGACTGCTCACCCGGACGTACTTCCGCAATGGTGCCGACGCGGTCAAGCAGGCCGGCGTCGCCTCGTCTCACATCTACGAGCTCGGCGAACGCCTCACCGGCCAGGCTCAGGAGCTCGCCCGGCGCGGCCGACCCGTGGACGGTGACATCGACGACCTGCTGGGCCCGGATCAGTCGAAGTCGAAGAACGAGTGGTTGTCATAGAAGTGCAGTACGTACGTGCGCTGCTGGCAGATGAGCAGGGTCATCCGGTGCGAGGTAAAGCCCCAGCGACTGTCACTGCGGGACTCCTCCTCGCGGAACTGGGTGCCTTGGCACAGCGGGCAGGCGAGCGTCTGCGGCTTGGTCATGTGATCGAGTGTGAGCAGTGGACGCAAGACCACGTGCCATCAGACCGGCGTGCCGCCGCCGATCAGCATCCCGATGACGTACGTCGCCGCTGCCGCCGCGCCACCGAGCAGCAGCTGTCGCAGCCCGCTTGTCCACCAGGCACGGTGAGTGAATCGCGCCACCAGCGCGCCAGCGAGAAACAGGCCCGCGCCGCCAGCGATTAGCGCCGGCCACAGCACGTCGCTGCCGAGCAGGTAGGGCAGCAGCGGAATCAGTGCACCGATGCAGAAGCACAGGAAGCTTGAGATTGCCGCGGTCCAAGGGCTCGGCTGCTCCGTCGGATCCACGCCCAGCTCCTCTCGTGCATGGATCCGCAGCGCCTCCTCCGGGTTGGTGTGCACAACCTTGGCCACCTCGCGCGCAAGATCCGGCGGCAGACCTCGGTCGATCCACGCCTGCGCCAGTTCCTCCGTCTCCACCTCGGGGTTGCGCTCGAGCTCGCGGCGCTCCTTGGCCACCTCGGCGGCGACCTGTTCGGTCTGGGTGCGTACGGATGTGTACTCCCCCAGGCCCATGGAGATCGCGCCAGCGACGAGGCCGGCGGTGCCGGTGAGCACGATCGCCTCCGGCGACACCCCGCCACCGCCCACGCCGGCGATGAGCGCGATGTTCGTCACGAGCCCGTCCATCGCACCGAACACGGCCGGACGCAACCAGCCGCCGGAGACGTCGGCGTGGTGATGCTCGGGGCGCGCTGCTGCGTTCACGGCGCCGGTCACGGCAGCGTCAGAATCTCGTACCCGCTGTCGGTGACCGCGACCATATGCTCGAACTGCGCGGTCCACTTCCGGTCCTTCGTGACCACCGTCCAACCGTCGGCCCACATGTCGTGCTTGTGCGTCCCGAGCGTGATCATCGGCTCGATGGTAAAGGTCATCCCCGGCTCCATGACCACCTCGAGCCTCGGGTTGTCGTAGTGCGGCACGAAGAGACCCGAATGAAACGACTCGCCGATGCCGTGGCCGCCGAAGTCCCGGACTACGCCGTACCCGAAGCGCTTGGCGTAAGCCTCGATGACCCGACCGATCACGTTGAGTGGCCGGCCCGGGGCGACCGCCTTGACGCCGCGCATGGTCGCCTCCCGGGTTCGTTCCACCAACAGGCGTACCTCCTCGGTGACATCCCCAACGCAGAAGGTCTGGTTGGTGTCCCCATGAACCCTGTCGAAGAATGCCGTGACGTCGACGTTGACGATGTCGCCACCCTCGATCACGGTGGAGTCCGGTATGCCATGGCAGATAACCTCGTTGAGGCTGGTGCAGCACGACTTCGGAAAGCCTTTGTAACCCAGCGTCGACGGGTAGGCCCCGTGGTCGCAGAGAAACTCGTGCACGACCCGGTCGATCTCGTCGGTGCTGACACCCGGTTTGCAGTGCTCACCGGCGAGCAGCACAGCCTGCGCGGCGAGCCGCCCCGCCTCGCGCATCCGCTCGATGACCTCGGGCGGCTGTACGGTCCTCGTGGAGCGTTTCGGCTCCTTCTTCCCCACGTACTCCGGACGTGCGATGTAGGACGGCACGTCACGCCATGGGGAGAGCTGACCGGGTCTCAGCGGGGCTCGCACACTCATGCCCCCGAGCCTAACCCGTCGCATTTTTGCAATCTTGGATGATTGGCGGGCAAGGAGCACTGGGATTCATCCAAGATCGCTGACTATTTCGTCACGTGGTACTGGTGCTCGGCCGCCGCTTCGACATGCGCGGCGAACATGCGGAAGTCGGAGGTGTCCTCCGGGTGCCACTGCACCCCGATGACGAAGTTCCTGCCTGGGTCCTCAGCCACCTCGATGAGTTCGTCCTCCGGGCACCAGCCCGCCGGGACGAGCCGGCCCGGGTTGGCGATGCCCTGGTGGTGGAACGAGTTCACGATCAACTCGTCACCGAGGATCTTGTGGCTCATGCTGCCAGGCGCCAGGCGCACCGGATGCTCGCCGAACTTCGGCCCGCTCGTCGGACGATGACCGGTATGGCCGAGCACGTCGGGCAGGTGTTGATGGAGGCGTCCGCCATACGCGACGACCATCAGCTGCAGGCCGCGGCAGATGCCCAGGATCGGCAGGTTGCGCTCCAGCGCCGCCCGCAGTAGCAGCATCTCCGCCTCGTCCCGCTCGGGCTTCACCGACGTCGTCGGGTGCGGCGTTTCACCATACAGAACGGGATCCACATCGGAGCCGCCGGCGAAGACGATCCCGTCGATACGGTCGAGGATGTCGACGTCGGGGTCGTCGGGCGTGATCAGCACCGCCCTCCCGCCGCTGGCGTGAACCGCGTGAACGTACGCGAGCGGCAGCACCGCCGCGAACGTGTCCTGCAGCCCGAACCGGGTCTCCTCCGCATACGTGGTCAGACCGATGACCGGACGACCCATGACCACTCGCCTCCTTGAGCGCAATCCCCGCGTCCTGCCTTCGAATCTGTCCTCCCCCGAAACTAGTCACCCCACCCGCACATGGCGGTCACAATCCGGTCAAGGTCTCAACGCGTAGGACTGAGCTCCACCGCCGGGTGGCTAGCCGTCGATGGCGAGAGCGAGAGGAAGCACGGCGCCCGCACCAGATTGGCGGAGCAGGCGCGCCGCGACCGTCATCGTCCAGCCCGAGTTGACCACGTCATCAACAAGCAGGACCGGTGCGTCGAGCCGGGCGAGCGCGTCGGCCATCCCGTCGGTCACCGCGAAGGCATCATGCACCGCGGCGAGGCGCTGAACGCTGTTGCTCACCGCCCCGGCCCCGGGCGGGCCGCCGCCGACCCGGGGAAGCTCCCCGATCCACTCCAGCCGTCCCACCTGAGCGAGCCGCCGAGACAGCGAACCGACCAGCCGGGGCCGCGTGCGGGAGGCGATCGCGACCACGCCGGCGGGGCGTCGCGCCCAATCCCAGGAGGCGAGCACCTTGACGACCGCCTGAAATACGTCCTCTGGCACGTCGACGTCGCCGGCACCGGGTCGGAGAAGTTCCCGTAGTCGACCGCCCCAGCCGAGATCCGAGAGGCGCCCCAAGGCCCGCCCGCTCTCCGCCGACTCTGCCGGCTTGATCTTCCCCGACAGGTCGACACCAAGCGTCGCCCCACCCGTCGGCCAGAGCCGCCTGGGTTCGATCTCGACGCCGGGGCGGCGAAGGTGGGCCTCGGCCGCGGCCAGCGCCCCGGCCGGGATCTCGGGGGTGAACCACGCACCGGCGCAACGATCGCAGCGTCCGCACGGCGCCGCGTACGGGTCGTCGAGCTGGATCCGCAGATACTCCAGACGGCAGCCGTCCGTGGCGGCGTAGGCCCGCATCGCGTTGGCCTCGGCGGCCCGAGCCTGAGCAACCCGGCTGTACCGCTGCGCGTCGTACACCCACTCCGCTCCGGTCGCCTCCCAGCCTCCCCTTACTCTGCGGACGGCACCATCGACGTCGAGCACCTTCAACATCAGCTCCAACCGACCCCGGCGCAGATCGACCCGTGCCTCGAGGGCCTGGGTCGAGAGTGGACGGCCCGATCGGCGGAGCGCGTCGAGCACTCGCTCGACCTGATCCTGTGGCGGGAAGGCGAGCGAGGCGAAGTATCGCCAGATGGCCTCGTCCTCCTTGCCCGGCAGGAGCACAACATCGGCGCTCTGCACGGCTCGGCCGGCGCGACCCACCTGCTGGTAGTACGCGATAGGTGACGCGGGCGCGCCGACATGGACGACGAAGCCGAGGTCCGGCTTGTCGAAACCCATTCCGAGGGCCGACGTCGCCACGAGCGCCTTGACCCGGTTGGCGAGCAGGTCGGCCTCGGACTCCTCCCGTTCGCTGCCCTCCGTGCGTCCGGAGTACGCCGCTACGGCGTACCCCTGATCCTTGAGGAACGCCGCGACCTCCTCCGTCGCCGCCACGGTCAGGGTGTAGATGATGCCCGATCCGGGCAGATCGCCCAGGTGCGAGGCGAGCCATGCGAGCCGGTGAGCCGGCGTCGGCAACGTGAGCACACCCAATCGCAGGCTCTCCCGGTCGAGCGGGCCGCGCAGCACGAGCGCATCCGCGCCGAGCTGTTCGGCGATGTCGTCGGTGACGCGGGCGTTCGCCGTGGCGGTGGTGGCGAGGACGGGCACGCCAGCGGGGAGCGCGGCGAGAAAGGTACGGATGCGCCGGTAGTCGGGGCGGAAGTCGTGGCCCCAGTCGGAGACGCAATGCGCCTCGTCCACGACGAGCAGCCCGCAGGTGGCGGCGAGCTCGGGGAGGACCTCGTCGCGGAACTCCGGGTTGTTGAGCCGCTCCGGGCTGACGAGGAGGACGTCGACATCGCCGGCGGTGACCGCCTTGGTGATGTCGGTCCACTCGGTGACGTTGGCAGAATTAATCGTCGCCGCGTGAAGATGCCCGCGTTGATCGCCTCCGGCGAAGCTAGCGCCCACAGCCGCCTCGATCTGGTTGCGCATCAGGGCGAGCAGCGGCGACACGATGACAGTGGGGCCGGCGTTCGCCGCCCGCAACAGCGCGGTCGCGACGAAGTAGACGGCGGACTTGCCGAACCCCGTGCGCTGGACGAGCAGTACCCGGCGCCGCCCGCCCACTAGGGCTTCGATGGCCGCCCACTGGTCGTCCCGAAGCTGCGCCTGCGGCCCGGCAAGACTCCGCAGAATCTCCTCGGCCGCTTCGCGGTCCACGTCCAACTCCATGTGTCCCGTTCTACGTGACCAGTACGACATAACTCACAACGGAGTGACGTAGGCGCCGGTGAGGCCGCCGTCCACGACAAACGTGGACGCCGTGATGAACGACGCGTCATCGCTGGCGAGGAACGCGACGGCCGAGGCGATCTCCTCCGGCTCGGCGAAACGACCCATCGGGATGTGCACCAGCCTGCGGGCCGCGCGCTCGGGGTCTTTGGCGAAGAGCTCCATGAGCATCGGCGTCGCAACCGGACCGGGGCACAACGCGTTGACCCGGATGCCATCCCGGGCGAACTGCACACCCAGTTCCCGGGTCATCGCAAGCACACCGCCCTTACTGGCCGTATACGAGATCTGCGACGTCGCAGCGCCCATGAGCGCGACGAAGCTGGCCGTGTTGATGATCGAACCCTTGCCCTGCCGCTGCATATAGGGGATCGCGTACTTGCAGCAGAGGTAGACCGATGTCAGGTTGATCCGCTGGACCCGTTCCCACGCGTCCAGACCAGTGGTGAGGATCGAGTCGTCCTCCGGTGGGGAGATGCCGGCGTTGTTGAACGCGATGTCGAGGCGGCCGTAGGTGGTCACGACGTTCTCGAAGAGCTCAGCGACATCGCGCTCGGACGAGACGTCGCAGGTGAGGAACCCGCCGCCCACCTCGTCGGCCGCAGCCCGGCCGCTCGTCTCGTCGATGTCCACCGCCACGACCCGTGCCCCCTCGGCACCAAAGCGCCGGGCCGTCGCCCTCCCAATGCCGCTCCCCGCCCCGGTGATGACCGCGACGCGTCCCGCCAGCCGACCCTCCACGCAGACTCCTCTGTCCGTGCTGACTGTTCAATCCGTACTGAAGAAGACATTCTTGACGTCGGTGAAGGATGACAGGGCGTCCGGCCCCAGCTCCCGGCCGAGACCAGACTGTTTCATACCACCGAACGGTGTCCAGTAGCGCACCGACGAGTGCGAGTTCACGCTCAGGTTGCCGGTCTCGACACCGCGGGCCACGCGGATCGCCCGGCCCAGATCGCGGGTCCAGATCGAGCCGGACAGCCCGTACTCCGAATCGTTCGCCAGCCGCACGGCGTTATCCTCATCGTCGAAGGGAAGCACGGACACGACCGGACCGAAAATCTCCTCTCGCCAGTGCCGCTCGTCGCCGGTGTGGGCGAGGAGCACCGTCGGGGCGTACCAGTAGCCCGCCCCGGCCGGACACGAACCACGAAATGCCACGTCCGCGCCGTCTACATAGGAGTCCACGACGTCACGCTGGCCGGCGGAGATGAGCGGGCCCATCTCGGCGGTGTCGAGCGACGGATCCTCCACCCGAAGCCCGATGACCGCTGGCTCCAGGAGTTCCAGGAAGCGGTCGTACGCGGATCGCTCCACCAGGATGCGTGAGCGGGCGCAGCAGTCCTGGCCGGCGTTGTCGAAGACCGAGTAAGGGGCGGTGGCGGCCGCACGCTCGAGGTCGGCGTCGGCGAAGACAATGTTGGCGCTCTTGCCGCCGAGTTCCAGGGTCAACCGCTTCACCTGGTCCGCGCAGCCGCGCATGATCCGCTTACCCACCTCGGTCGAGCCAGTGAAGCAGATCTTGCGCACGGCGGGGTGGGCGATGAACCGCTCGCCAACCACGCTGCCCTTGCCCGGGATCACCGTGAAGACGCCCTCCGGTAGGCCCGCCTCACGAGCGAGTTCGGCGAGGCGGATCGCGGTCAGCGGCGTCACCTCAGCCGGCTTCAACACGACGGTGTTGCCCGCGGCGAGCGCCGGCGCGAACCCCCAACTGGCGATCGGCATCGGGAAGTTCCACGGGACGATGACCCCCACCACGCCGAGCGGTTCGTGGAAGGTGACATCGAGACCGCCCGGTACGGGAATCTGTCGTCCCGTCAACCGCTCCGGCGCCGCTGAGTAGTAGTTGAGGACGTTGCGGACGTTGCCCGCTTCCCAACGCCCGTTTGAAATTGTGTGGCCCGAGTTGCGTACCTCGAGCACGGCCAACTCCTCTACGTGCGCGTCCACAAGGGAGGCAAACCGCCGCATCAGCTCGGCCCGGTCGCCGGGAGCAAGCCGGCGCCACGGCCCGAACGCCCCGCTCGCACGCTCGATCGCCGCATCGGCCTCCGCCTCGGTTGCGAGCGGCACCCGCGCGACGATCTCCTCGGTGGCCGGATTGATGACTTCGTGAAAGGCAGTCACAGTCGTTCGAACCCCCGGAACATCTCCCAGTCGGTAACGGCTGCGTCAAATGCGGCCAGCTCCACCTTCGCGCCGTTGGCGTAGTGGGCGACGACCTCCTGACCGAACGCCTGCAGCGCCACGCCGCCGACTTCCCAGAGCATCAGCGCGTCGCGAAGCGTCGTCGGGACACGCGCGGCTGCCGCGTCCGCGTACGCGTTGCCCGGCATGGCCGGCTCGAGCTCGAGTTGGCTCTCGATGCCGTGCAGGGCGGCGGCGACCATGCCGGCGAGGGCGAGGTACGGGTTGACATCGCCCCCGGGCACCCGGTTCTCCACTCGCAGCGACGCCCCGTGGCCGACGAGCCGTAACGAGCAGGTTCGATTGTCGACGCCCCACCGGACGGCGGTCGGGGCGAACGTACCGGGCTGGAAACGCTTGTAGGAGTTGATGTTCGGCGCGTAGAGCAGCGTCAGCTCCCGCATCGACGACAGAAGCCCCGCGATGACCCGCTCACCGGTCGGCGACAGGCCCGATGGACCATCGCCGGCCATCACCGGCGTGCCGTCTGGCGTCCGCAGTGAGAAGTGGATATGGCACGAGTTGCCCTCGCGCTGGTTCGGCTTCGCCATAAAGGTGAGCGACATGCCCTCCTGCGCCGCGATCTCCTTCGCGCCCAGTTTGTATACGGCGTGGTTGTCGGCGGTCGCGAGCGCCCGGGCGTAGCGGAAGGCGATCTCGTGCTGGCCCAGGTTGCATTCGCCCTTTGCGCTCTCCGGCTGCAGACCCGCGCCGGCCATCTCGGTCCGGATGCGGCGCAGCAACGGCTCGACCTTCGCCGTGCCGAGCATCGAGTAGTCGACGTTGTAGAGGTTGGCCGGCGTCAGGTCGCGGTAGGCCCGCCGCCAGGCGTCCTCATAGGAGTCTCGGTAGACGCAGAACTCCAGCTCCGTTCCGGCGTAGGCGATCAGGCCGTGCTCGGCGAGACGGTCGAGCTGGCGGCGAAGGATCTGGCGTGGCGAGGCGACCACGGGCGATCCGTCGAGCCAGGCGATATCGGCTAGCAGCATCGCGGTACCCGGCTGCCACGGCACCCGGCGCAGCGTGGAGAGGTCGGGCGCCATGGCGAAGTCGCCGTATCCGCGCTCCCAGCTCGACATCGCATATCCGCCGACGGTATTCATGTCGACGTCCACGGCGAGGAGGTAGTTGCAGCCCTCGGTCCCGTGCCGAAGCACCTCGTCCAGGAAGAACTCGGCGTGCAAACGCTTGCCCTGCAGGCGCCCCTGCATGTCCACAATGGCCAATGCGACGGTGTCGATCGCTCCTGACTCGATGCCGAGACGTAGCTCCTCCACCGTCAGCGCGGGCTCTGTCCTCATCATCGTGGCGCGCCTTCCGGTCGTGTTGGGCGTCCCGCCCACCTTAATGGTCTGAACGTGATCCTTAAAGGAATTGGGCAAGGGGTTCGCGGGTTCACGCGAGCAGACCGCGGAGCAGCTCGGCGGTGCCGTCGCAATGCTCCTCCATCGCCGCCCGCGCGGCCGCGCAGTCCCCGGCTAGAATCGCCTCCACGATGCGGGTGTGTTGGGCATCGGAATGGTCCAGATTGCGGCGGAGCACCGGGATCGCGGCCAGGAGCCGGTCGAGGGTCAGCTGGACGTCGGCCACCGACGCGGCGAGCGACGGGCTTCCGCTGGCTGCCGCCATGGTGACGTGCAACCTCGAGTCGGCGACGCGGCGGGTCGCCGTGCGGTCACGCGACGCGGTCAGGCAGGCCACGAGGTGTTGACGGTCCACCGCGGAGAGGGTACGACTCGCGGCGAGCCCGGCCGCCCCGGGTTCGACAACCCGCCGGAAGTCGAGCGCGTCGTGCAGTGAGTCGCCCATGGATCTGGCTAGCTCGACCGCATCGGCGCGCGGCGGCTCAGCGACGGCGGTACGCGACGTTAGACCCGCGGCTCGGGCGGCGCGATTGACTGCTGGAGGTCGGGTCCGGCTCGACGTCGACACTGCCGCACCAGACCCTGACAGAACGAAGGTGCCGCCGGTCCGGCCGCGCCGCGACTCCAGGTAACCGGCCTCCCGGAGCGCACGGATCGCCTCCCGCAGCGTCACCCGGCTAACCTGCAGTCGTTCGGCCAGATCCCGCTCGGCCGGCAGCCGCTCGCCCTCGGCGACCAGACCCAGCTTGATCGCTTGCGCGAGCCGGGCCACGGTGATCTCGAATGCGTTACCACCCCGCACCGGCCGCCAGACGGGTACGGCGCGCGAAGCGGCCACATCGCTCGACATCGCCCGTTCCCCTCGAATGTTTGGCAGAGATGGCCTTGTTGGCGGGTGGGCGCGCACCCTGCTGCGCGCCCACCCTTGGACTCGGCAGACGTTACCCGTCCGAGCCCATCCGCTGCGCCGGCACCGGCTCGTCCACATTGCGGATCGGACCGGTGAACCACTTACGAGCGGACAACAGCCACCAGAGGCCGACCAGCAGCACCACGCCACCCACCGCAAGGGGTGCGTAGTTCACCGCCGACCAGGTGAATTTGTCGCTCCACGGAACCCCGGCCGGAACGATCGGCAGGATGAAGTAGATGCAGATAATGATGATCTCGATGGACGCGATCCAGCCCAGCACCTTGTACTTGCGCCCCAGCGTCCATGGTCCAGGGACGAAGCGGTCGCCCAACCGCAGGCGAAGCATGATCGGGATCAGGAACGCGAGGTACAGGCCTATGACCGTGACGGACACGACGGCGTAGAACGCGACTGGGATCTTGTTGTAGCTGTACAGCGCCGGCAGGGTGAGCAAGCCACCCGCGATGGTTCCGCCGATGATGGCGTTGATCGGCGTGCCGTTACGGTCCACCTTGGACCAGATCCGCCAGCCCGGAGTTGCCCGATCCCGGCTGAACGCATACGTCATCCGCGACATGCTCGTCACACAGCTCATGCCGCAGAAGAACTGGCCGATCGTGGAGATGATGATGACAGCCTTGAAGAAGAACGGCGTCAGAGCACTGGCGAAGATCGCTCCAGAGAAGCCTCCCGCCGCGTTGATGGCGTCCACGTCGGTGGCCGCGAACAGGAACGCGAGCAGAACGATCCAACCGCCGATTGCGGACCAGAAGATGGATTGCCATAGCCCGTTGGCGGCGGCGCGACCGGCCCCCTTTGTCTCCTCCGACACGTGGGCGCACGCGTCGAAGCCGGTGATCGTGTACTGGGTCAGCAGGAACCCGAGTGGAAGAACGTAGAACCAGTACGGGATGCCGCCTGCGCTGCCGTCGGCGAAGCCCGAGTTGTTAAACCGCTCGGTGAAGACGAACTGCATGCTCTGGTGCTTCTCGGGAACAACGACGAGGATCACGACGACGGCAGCGACACCGATCACGTGCCACCAGACGGAGACGTTCTGCAGCACGTTGATGATGCTGTGTCCGAAAATGTTGATCAACCCGTGAAGGGCAAGGATGATCACGAAGAGTAGGAACGCCTGGTTCAGCGTTCCGGCCCACGTCTCCGAGCCGAGGAGCGCATTCAGCGACAGGTTGAGGAATGTCGCGCATCCATAGTCCACCGACGCCGTAACGGCGATGAGACCGACCAGGTTGAGCCAGCCGGTGAACCAGCCATGGATCGGCTTACCCATCGTCGCCGCCCACCAGTAGATGCCGCCGGCGGTCGGGAAGGCCGAGACCAGCTCGGACATCGAGAACCCGATGATCAGGATGAACAGCGAGATCAGTGGCCAGCCCCAGCTGATGGCGATCGGGCCACCGTTGTTCCACGCCTGACCGAACGTCGTGAACGTTCCGGCCAGGATGGAGATGATCGAGAAGGACACGGCGAAGTTGGAGAAGCCGCTCCACTTGCGGCGCAGCTCCTGCCGGTAGCCCATCTCGGCCAGCCGTTGCTCGTCGGCGTCGTGCGGCTGGAACTTCACCGGTGATTCGGTTGTCACTGCAGACCTCCTTGCGAATGCGCTACCGGCGGCGGCGCCGCGGGGGCACTTGGTAGAGATGGATCGGCCGCAGCATGCGGTCGCGCCGGTGACCGCCCGGCCGCGGTGTCGAGCAGGCGACCGAACTCGGGCGAGTCCAGGTCGTGTACCGCTCGGTTCCACTTGTCGCTCGCCTCTCCCGCGTAGTCGAAGGAGGCGTCTGTGTTGCGCAGCAGCCCATGGTGGACGGAGAACCACAGCGTCCAGGTGACGTTGGACAGCACCAGATTCAGCCGCACCCGGGCGGCCAGGGCGGGAGTGTGCTCCGCGCCGAAGTACGTGGCGGAGAGTGCCTCGGCGCGATCAGGTTCAAAATCGGCCTCGGCCGCGATGTTGCCGAGCTCGAAGCTCGGGTCGTTGTTGCCTGCGAGCTGGTAGTCGACGATGCGGATGGTGCCACCCGAGTCGACGAAGTTCTCTGCCAGCAAGTCGTTGTGGCATGGCTTTGTCGGCAGTGGATTCGCGTCCAGAGCCGAGCTGATGTCCTCCACTGTGGAGAGACGTTCGACGTAACCATCCGGCACCCGAAGCTCGTGGCGGCGGCAGATGGCCAACAGCTCGTGCAGCTTCACGACGATCGAGAACTCGTTGCCGAACCGGGGTCCGGCGTGCAGCCGTCGGCACGCCTCGGCGATCCGGAGGATCGTGGCGGGCTGACGGACATCGGCGGCGGACAACGTCCGTCCGGGCAGATACTCGAGCACTAGTGCCGGGATCTCCGGCAGTACCTCGTAGACTCGGGCGCCCACACCGGACTCCGCCGCTCGTAGGGTGTTGGTTATCTCCTGCGCCGGCGAGATACCGAGCCCGGCCGCGGACACGGCCGGATCCAGCACGCGCAACACGTAGGAGCGGCCACCGCAGTTGACGACCCAGATCTGGTGACTGAGCCCGCCTTCGAGCCTACGGTGCGTGACGACGCGGCCGGAGAACATCGCGACGCGCCGGAGCACGTCCTCGACCGATGGCACAGCGCCCATCTCCGACCGCCTTCACACCATTGAACGGCGTGATCGTCAGTGTCGACCTGCAGCTTAAGGCGGTCAATACTCCGTGCAGGTGGAGAAACACGCGACCAACTAGCTCTTTTGGTAAGACCATTTGGGTGATACGACTGCTGCGTGCGGGCTGACGCCAGAGTGGTCGTGATCGGTGGTGGTGTGGCCGGCTGCAGCATCGCCTACCACCTCGCCAGGCTCGGGTGGACCGACATTGTCGTGGTCGAGCAGCACGACCTCACCGACGGCACGACCTGGCACTCCGCCGGGTTCGTCGGCCAGCTGCGCTCGACCATCAGTCAGACCCGCATGATCATGTATTCATCGTCCCTCTACGCTGAGCTGCGCGAGCAGACCGGTCTCGACCCCGGCTGGCGCGGAGTCGGCGGGCTGCGGCTCGCCACGAACCCGGCGCGCGTCGAGGAACTGAAGCGACAAATGAGCGCCGCGACGACGTACGGGCTCTCCATGTCCCTGCTCTCGCCCGCGAAGACGGCCTCTATGCTGCCTCTGCTCGACGTCGGCGATGTACTCGCCGCAGGCTGGTTGCCGGGCGACGGATTCCTCCGACCGGAGCCCCTCACCCGCGCACTGGCCGAAGGCGCCCGGGCACTGGGCGTGGAGTTCGCCACCCACACACGGGTCTGCGAGGTCGAGGTGGTCGATGGCCGTGTCCTCGGCGTCGTCACCGATGGCGGGCGAATCGCCACCGAGGTCGTGGTCAACGCGGCCGGGGCTGCGGCCGGCCACGTCGGCCGGCTCGCCGGCATCGCCATCCCGATCGTCCCGATCAAGCACCAGTACGTGGTGAGCGGCCCGCTGCCCTCCACGGCGCCCGACCTGGAGGCGATCCCCACCGTCCGCGACCCGGACCACATCGTCTACTTCCGGGGCGAGGGCGCCGGCTTGCTCGTGGGCGGATACATCCGAACGCCAGACGTCTGCTGGCCTGCGGACGGCGGCGCTCCGCTCGCCGTACCCAGGACGCTCTTCGAGCCGGACCTGGCCAGGTTCGACGAGTCGTGGGCGTCGGCCCGGCGCCGCGTCCCGGCGCTGGCCGAGTGTCCGATCGCGAAACTGGTCCACGGGCCGGAGGCGTTTACGCCAGACGGTGAGTTCCTGCTCGGCGAGACCTCCGTCCGCGGCTTCTGGGTCGCGGCCGGCTTCTGCGTCCACGGCCTCGCCGCCGCTGGCGGGGTCGGCAAGGTGATGGCCGAATGGATCGTCGACGGGTCGCCCGAGTACGACGTGGCACACATGGACATCCGCCGGTTCGGCGCTCACGCGGCGAGTCGGTCGTGGACCACCGCGAAGGCGCTGGACGCCTACTCCCGTTACTACGACATCGTCTATCCGGGTCAGGAGTGGAGCGCTGCGCGGCCGCTGCGCCGCTCCCCTGCCTGGCCGCGACTGTCCGAACTGGACGCCGCGCTTGGCGAGAAGGCCGGATGGGAGCGAGTCAACTGGTTCGAGGCAAACGCCGCCGACGGCGACGAGAAGCTGCGCCCAGCCGGCTGGGCCGGTCAGATCTGGTCCCCGGCGATCGAGGCGGAGGTCCGGGCAACCACGCAGGGAGCCGGCCTGTTCGACCAGTCCTCGTTCGCCAAGCTGGACGTCCGCGGCTCGGAGGCCTCCGCGTTCCTGCAACGGGTGTGCGCGAATGACGTGGATCGGCCGGTGGGGACGGTCGTCTACACGCAGTTGCTCAACGAGCGGGCCGGGATCGAGGCCGACCTTACCGTTACCCGCCTCGGTGAGGCGCAGTTCCGCGTCGTGACGAGCACCGCGTCGGGCGGGCGCGACGCCGCGTGGCTGCGTCGCCATGCACCCGACACCGTGACGGTCGACGATGTCACCGGAGCCCACGGCTGCCTATGCCTGTGGGGCCCGGCCGCCCGGGAGATCCTGCAGCCGTTGAGCGACGAATCACTGACCAATGAGGACTTCCGGTTCATGCGAGCACGACACCTCACGGTCGGGTTCGTACCGGCGCTAGCCCAACGGGTGACCTACGTCGGTGAGCTCGGTTGGGAGCTCTATGCCCCGACCGAGTACACGCTGACGCTGTGGGACACGCTGATGGCCGCGGGCGCCTCGCACGGGATCCGGCCGGCCGGCTACCGCGCCATCGACGCGATGCGACTGGAGAAGGGGTACCGCGTGTGGGGCTCGGACATCACGCCGGAGACGACCCCGGACGAGGCCGGCCTCGCGTTCGCCGTGCGCATCGAGAAGGACTTCATCGGGCGGGCGGCGCTCTTGGCCGGCCGAGCGGCCGCTGCGGCCGGCTCGGACAGCGCGTCCGCTTCGGACAGCGCGGCCGGCCGGCGGCTGCGCTGTCTCACCCTGGATGACCCTCGGACCGTCTGCCTCGGTACCGAGCCGGTGCGGATCGACGGCCGTCCCTGTGGCCGGGTCACCTCGGGCGGGTACGGCTACCGAGTTGCGCAGTCCATCGCGTACGCGTATTTGCCCGCCGCGGTGCCGGTCGGGGCACGAGTTCAGGTCGGCATCTTCGGTGAGTGGCGCGACGCGACCATCAGCGACGAGCCTCTGTTCGACCCGACGAACGCCCGCGTCCGCGCCTGAGCGCGTCCCCCTTGTCGTCGATCTAGGGAGGCGAGCTCGGGAGGCGAGGTTGGGGCGAGGTCGGGGACGGCGCCGATCACCCGATCGTGAGACGTCGCCGGTAAACGCGGTATCCGCCCCGCCCGGCCGGGCTAGATTGCTTCCGGCGTTCCGTCACGCCAGGGGGATCCAGGTGAGCTGAGATGTTGGTGGTCACGACGGAAAGCATCCCCGGCTACGAGGTGCGCGCCGTGATCGGCGAGGTCGTCGGAGTCACCGCCCGGACGAACAACCAATTCATCGAGGGTGTCAAGTCACTCAACGGTCGCCTGAACCCGCAACTGGTGCGGTTGTTCACTCAGATCCGCCTGGAGGCCGTGGCCCGCATGGTCGACGCGGCGGAACGCCGCGGCGCCAACGCCATCATTGGCATGCGATTCGACCACCGCGGCGTCACAACAGCCTGGAACGAGATCTGCGCCTACGGTACGGCCGTACTCGTCGCCTCCTCCGATCAAGGCGAAATTGGCGCCTAACTCCCCCGCCCCACTCCCCATCCAAGATCCCCGTGATCATGATGTCACCGTCGTGAAAACCCGCCGATCATGACCTCCAGGTCATGATCGACGATAGAGGGGGCGGGGAGGGCGGGCTAGGCGATGCGGACGCCGCGTGAGAGGCGCCGGCTCGGCGTACGCAGCCGTGCCGCGGTCACCGCGACGGCACCCACCCCGAGCAGGACGTTGAACGCGAGCCCGATGGGCCACACCGGCTCGCCACGATCCTGCTCAGTGTAGGACGAGTACTGGTAGTCCGGCGGGCGTCGAAGGTCGCGCACGCCACGCCCGATCATGCTCAGCGGGTCGTAGTCATCGACGTAGACCACGTCGCCGCGCTGGGTGATCTGGGGCGGCACCTGGGGCGCGGCGTCGGCCACGACCACGAACGGGTTGGGCGCGAGCAACCACCACACCCTGTCCTGGCGCATGACGGTGTAGGTATAGACATAGCCGTCCGGGTCGCGCTGGGTGTGCGGCTCGGTAATGAGCGGGGCAATGAGCGCGAACGAGATGAGTGTGCCGATCGTGAGCGCCGCGACCGTGAGATAAGACAACAGCGCAGAGGTGATGCTGCGCGCGAGCAGCGCCGACAGCGCCTGAGACACCGCACAGACCACGCCGATCAGGATGGCCACGACGCCGTAGACGGCGGCGACCCGGCCGATGGTGATCCCACCGTTCGCCATCGCATAGCCGGCGAACGGCAGCGTCAGTGCCAATGCCACCAGGCCCACGCCCCAGCCGGCCAACAGCTTGCCGAGTGCGATCTCGAGTGGCGTTAGCTTGGTCACCTGCAGCGTGGCAAGAGTTCCACGCTCGCGGTCGCCGTTGATGGTCTGCGAGGTCAGCGCGGGGCTGATGACGAGCACCATGCCGAGCACGAAGAGCATGAGGATGCCGAAGAGCGGCACGCCTCGACGAGCGTTGTCGTTGGCGAACCCGTACCCGGTCTGCACCGAAAGGTCGAGCAGGGCGGTAAAGATGGCGAGCAGCGCGACCCAGCCGCCCAACAGCCAGCGCCACCGACCGGTGCGCAGACGGATCCGGAACTCCTGCCGGGTCACCAGCCAGATCCCGTACGGCGTCGGGGTGTTCATCGCCGCTCCTCCGTCATGGCCATGTAGACAGACTCCAGGTTGCTGCCCAGCGGCTCGAACGCGACGACCCGAACGCCGCCGCCGACCAGGCCGGCGAGCAGGTCGGCCGCCTCGTCCTCTGACATTGGAGGTAGCTCTGTGCCGGTACCGTTGCCGCCGGTTGCCTGTACGCCTCGGGACTGCAGGGCCGAGGCGAGTACGGCGGGATCGGTCGCTCGCACCCGGTAGGCCGTGCGCGCCTGCGCGGCCAGCTCGTTCATCGTGTGTTCGCCGGCCGTGCGGCCGCGGTCGACCAGAACCACGCGGTCGGCGATCTCCTCGAGTTCGGTGAGGATGTGGCTGGAGACGAGGACGGCGGCACCTTCGGCGGCCAGGCCTCGCAGGATATCGCGTAGCTCGACTCGGGATCTGGGGTCCAACCCCGACGCCGGCTCGTCGAGCAGCAGCACGCGGGGGCGGTGGATGAGTGCCCGCGCTAAGGCGAGGCGCTGCTTCTGGCCACGGGAAAGCACGTGCACCGGCTGATAGGCAAATTCCGACAGGTGGATGAGGGTAAGAAGCTCAGCTACCCGGCTGGGCACGCTGGCGCGTTTCATCCGGTACGCATCGGCGAAGAACCCGAGATACTCGTACACGGTCAGCTGGTCGTACACCCCGAAGCTGTCCGGCATCCAGCCCATCTGCGACCGCACGCCGAACGGGTCCGCTACCGGGTCCGCGCCGGCCACCCGCACCTCGCCGCGGTCGGGGCGCAGCAGCGACGCGAGGATGAGCAGCAGGGTCGTCTTGCCGGCACCGTTGGGCCCGACCAGCGCCGTGACCTGACCGTACGGTGCCGAGATGCTCACCCCCGACAGGGCGGGCACCGAACCGAAGTGACGCCAGACATCGTGTACGACGACACCGAACTCCGCCGATTCCTGACCGTTCTCCGATGCCACGGACGACCCTCCCCCGTGGACGGCGCAACCCGCGTCCGTCGCGGTGGCGTCAGGATAGCGCCCGCATCACAACGGCGATGTCCCCCGAGCTACAGCAGCACGGTCGCGAACGTACCCATCCGGCGAAAGCCGCACCGGTCGTAGACCACGCGCGCCGGGACGTTGTAGTCGTTGACGTAGAGGCTCACGCTCGGGGCTACCCGGCGCAACGCGTCGCGCACGACGGCGGCCATCGCGGACGTGCCGAGCCCTCGGCCTCGCCACTCGGGCGCGACCCAGACCCCCTGGACCTGCGCCGTGTGCCGGGTGACGACCGCGAGTTCGGCCTTGAAGACCACGCGGCCGCCGACAAACTTGGCGTACGCCCGGCGGGCGCGGACCAAGTCTGTGACGCGACCCCGGTAGTCACGTCCGCCGTCCCCGGTCAGCGGCGAGATGCCCACCTCCTCGGTGTACATAGCCACCGAAGCCGGAAACAGGACGTCAATCTCGTGTGGCCGGACGAGCCGCACGGTCGGATCGGGCGGGACGGACGGCGGCGTCCAGGTCGCGAGCAGGGGCTGGCACGGTCGGACATCGCGTGCCGGGCCCCACATGTCGGCGAGGCGGTTCCAGATGCCAAGTACGCCCTCGGACTCGCCAACGAGCGACGAGCACAACCGCGGGTGCGAGCCCGCCACGTCAGCAAACGCCTCTACCGCGGCCGTCGTGCTGGCGTTCACCGGGATGAGATTGGCGCCAACCCAGCAGACGGACTCCAGACGCCGCCGGCTGCCGAAGCCGAAGACTCGCGCGTCGACACGCCAGGAGAGGCCTGCCGAACTGACCCGCTCGGCGACCTGCGCCGCGGCGATCGGCTCCGCTTCGAGAACCCGCTCCACCGCGGCCCGCTCGGTGTCACCAAGCAGGCGCGCTGGCATCGTCAGCATCTCTCCAGCCTGCCACATGATCGAGGTGTCCCTCACGCCTTCCTCCTATCCCGTCGATCATGACCTGGAGGTCATGATCGACGCTGTTTGACGACGCCCACCTCATGATCATCGCGATCTTGGGGTCCGCTGGCCGCCCATGGAAAGGCGCCCGGGGACTGTTGGGGATTGCGCGAATCAACAGATTGGACTTGTCGGCGACTGGTTGGCGATATATCGTCAACACATCAGCGATGTGTTTAGGAGGAGCGACGATGAGAGATCACGAGACGCGGATGCGCGGTTTCGGCTGGCGCATGCCATTCCCGCCGCCGTGGGGCGGTCCAGGTCCACACGGACACGGCCCGGGCGGGCCCCACGGACGAGGACGGGGTGGGCGCGGACGCCGCCCCAACGTCCGGGCGGCCGTGCTCGCCCTTCTGGCGGAGCGACCGATGCACGGATACGAAATGATCACCGAGCTCGAGGCCCGCACGGGAGGGGTGTGGCGTCCCAGCCCCGGCTCGATCTATCCGACATTGCAGTTGCTCGAAGACGAGGGTCTGATTGTCAGCGAGGAGTCGGGCGGGCGCAAACGGTTCACCCTCACTGATGCCGGCCGAGCCGAGGCCGAGCAGGCGGGCGAAGCGGCGCCCTGGGACCGCATCGGTGACGAGACGGTGGAGAACTGGCACGACCTCAAGGACGCCTCTTTCGGCGCGATGAACGCGCTTCGACAGGTCATGATGACCGGCACCGACGAGCAGCGCCGGCGGGCCGTGGAGGTCATCGTGGAGGCGAAGCGGAAGCTCTACGCGATCCTGGCTGACTGACCCGGCGTTCCCGCGCCGCCCGTCCGCCGCCAGTCCGCCCGCGCCGCCCGTCCGCCCCGCGCCGCCCGTCCGCCCCGCGCCGTGCTTCCCCCCCACGATCAAGGGCCCGTGGCCGTGAATTGGTGATCCAACCACGGCCACAGGTCCTTGATCGCCGCGGACGCGGGCGGCCGGTCAGGAGGCGGCGACGGTCACGGTGATTCCGCCGGAGAGTGGCGAGTCGTGCAACTCCAGCTTGGCGATGCTGGCCTCCGTTGGAATGTCGAAGACCATCTTGCCGGTGATCTTGTTGCCGGGATTGATCAGCGTGAACCAGGCGTTTGCGTTCTCGTTCGCGATGACCCCAGCGCCGGTGTCTGCGCCGTACATGGTGCCGTCGGGTCCGACCGCCTTCTGCCAGCCGTCGGCGAAGGTCTGGCCCTCGGTGCCGATGTTGCGGACGCTGAGATCCACGATGCAGAACTGTCCCTGCGGTTGCTTCGTCACGAAGCTCCGCCCTACGGAGGTGTGGCCGCAGCTCACCGAGGTGACGACGAACTCGAATTTGCCGTCCTTCACGGCTGTGTTGAGTCCGGGCGGCGCCGTGCCGAGGGTCGACTCGCCGTTGAAGAAGGCGCTGCCCAGCAGGGCCAGGAGAGCCCCGCCGGCGCAGCACGCAGCGAGCACGCCCACGACGACCAGCAGGGCCGTCCGGCCGGAGCGGCGGCGCGGCGCCACCACCGGATAGCCGGCCTCGTAGTACGAAGGCTCCACCGGCGGCCAGTACGGATCGGTTGCCGGCATCGGCGGCGGAGGCGGTGGGGGCGGCGTGGCCCGCCCCACCCAGGCGGCATGCTCTGGACCAGGTTGGGGCGAACGGGGCGCGTCGTCCACCGAACGTCTCTAGTGGACGGTCACGGTCGGACCGGCGGAGGCGCCGGCGAGCTCGTCCGGCATCTCTATGCCCATCTCCTCGGCGATGCGCAGCGCCTCCTCGACCAGCGTCTCTACGATCTGCGACTCGGGCACGGTCTTGACGACCTCGCCCTTGACGAAGATCTGACCCTTGCCGTTGCCCGACGCGACGCCGAGGTCGGCCTCCCGCGCCTCCCCGGGTCCATTGACGACACAGCCCATCACCGCGACCCGCAGTGGCGCGGGGAACCCATCGAGGGCCGCCGTCACCTGGTCGGCCAATGTATAGACGTCGACCTGAGCCCGCCCGCACGACGGGCAGGAGACGATCTCCAGACCGCGCTCCTTCAGGCCGAGCGACTCCAGGATCGCATTGCCGACCTTGACCTCCTCTACCGGCGGCGCGGACAACGACACCCGGATCGTGTCGCCGATCCCCTCGGCCAGCAAGGCGCCGAACGCCACCGAGGACTTGATCGTCCCCTGGAACGTCGGCCCGGCCTCGGTCACGCCGAGGTGCAGCGGGTAATCGCACTGCTCGGCGAGCTGCCGGTACGCCCGGATCATGACCACCGGATCGTTGTGCTTAACGGAGATCTTGATGTCGCGGAAGCCGTGCTCCTCGAATAGCGAGCACTCCCACAGCGCCGACTCGACGAGCGCCTCCGCCGTCGCCTTGCCGTACTTCTGCAGCAGCCGGGGATCCAAGGAGCCGGCGTTGACGCCGATCCGGATCGGTACCCCCGCCGCGGCTGCGGCCTGCGCGATCTCGCCGACCTTGTCGTCGAACTTCTTGATATTGCCTGGGTTGACTCGCACCGCCGCGCACCCCGCGTCGATCGCCGCGAAGACGTACTTCGGTTGGAAGTGAATGTCCGCGATCACCGGGATCTGGGACTTGCGGGCGATGGCCGGCAGAGCCTCCACGTCGTCCTGGGACGGAACCGCCACCCGTACGATCTGGCAGCCCGAAGCGGTGAGTTCGGCGATCTGCTGCAGCGTCGCGTTGACGTCCGCGGTGAGCGTCGTCGTCATCGACTGCACGGACACCGGCGCTCCGCCGCCGACGGGCACGGAGCCGACCATGATCTGGCGGCTTTTGCGGCGCTCGGCCAACGCCGGGGCCGGCGCCGGGGGCATACCGAGGTTGATCGCTGTCACGTCTGCTCGCTTCAGAAGAGGGTGATCGGATTGACGATATCGGCGGCCACGGTCAGGAGGGTGAACCCGCCAAAGATGAGAATCACCGCGTACGTGACCGGCATGAGCTTCAGGTAGTCCACCCGTCCCGGATCCGGCTTACCCAGCCGGGCGTAGATCCACGACCGCGCCCTCTCGTACCACGCGATAGCGATGTGCCCACCATCAAGCGGCAACAACGGCAGCAGGTTGAAGATGCCGACGAAGAAGTTCAGTCCGGCGAGCAGGAGCAGGAACGTCGGGAGCTCACCCTTCTCGAACAGCTCGCCCCCGATGCGGCTGGCGCCCACCACGCTGATCGGTGTCTCCGGGTCCCGCTGCTCCCCGGTAAGCGCCGTCCACAGCTTCGGAACCTTCTCCGGGAACTTCTTCATGGCCGCGAACGTGCCCTCGAACATCAGCACGGTCTGGTTGCCGGCCCGGCCAAAGGCGGCCACCGGCCCGGCCACGGACTTCGGAAACACGGGCGTGATGCCCAGGACGCCGACATTCTCAAGGTCGGCTTCGGTGACGTCCTCAGCAGTCTTGGTCGGGTCCTTGAGTACCTCTTGCTTGATCCGCTGAGCGAAGGGCAGCGATACGGTGCGCTCGAAGGTCTCCCCCCCGCGCAGGTAGGTCACGGCGATCGACTGGCCACCCGCCGACCGGATCTTCTCGGTCAGGGCATCCCAGCCGACCACCGGCTGTCCATTGATCGCCGTTACCACATCGCCGGGCAGCAGGCCCATCTGCTTTGCGGCGCTCGGCGGAGCGCTTCCCTCGACGCACTCCTTGGGGACCTTCTTGACCGGATCGAACTCCCACTTCGCCGCCACACAATCCGCGACCGTGTCGATGGTGACAGGCGTGGACTGCAGCTTGTTCGGGTCGGGCAATGACGCGAAGGCGAACAGGCCCCAGAGGATCACGACACCCAGGACGAAGTGCGTCACCGACCCCGCCGACATGACGATCGTGCGCTTCCACACGGGGTAGCGCCACATCGCCCGGCGCTCGTCGCCGGGTTCGACGTCGTCGTCCTGCGGCGTCATTCCCACGATCTTGACGAACCCACCGAGCGGGATGCCCTTCACCCCGTACTCGGTCTCGCCCTTGCGAAACGACCACAGGGTCGGGCCGAAGCCCACGAAGTACCGGGTCACCTTCATGCCGAAGGCCTTCGCCGTGGCCATATGTCCGGCTTCGTGTAGGCAAACGGAGATCAGGATGCCGAGGGCGAAGACAACGATCCCGATGATCTCCATTAAGCTCCTTCAGCCTTGTCCCGAGCCGCCCGGTACAGAGTCCAGCGCCACGATCAGCTCGCGGGCCCGGTTCCGGGCCGACGACTCCGCCGCGAGTACGTCATCGACGGTACCTGGTTCCGCGAAATCGGGCGCTTCGTCCAGCACCCGCGCGACCGTGTCAACGATGCCGAGAAACGGCAGCCGGCCCTGCGTGAACCCGGCCACACACTCCTCGTTGGCCGCGTTGTAGATGGCCGGTCGGCAACGCCCGGCCCGACCCGCGTCCTTGGCCAGCCGTACGGCCGGGAAGGCCTCCTCGTCCAGCGGGCCCAGCTCCCAGGTGTGGACCTTGGTCCAGTCCACAGGCGCGGCGGCCACCGCGACGCGGTCCGGCCAACCCAGCGCGAGCGCGATCGGCAGACGCATGTCGGGCGGGCTGCACTGAGCGATGGTCGACCCGTCGACGAACTCCACCATCGAGTGGATCACCGACTGCGGATGGACCATGACCTCGATGTCGTCGTACGCAACGCCGAAGAGCTCATGCGCCTCGATCACCTCGAGTGCCTTATTCACCATGGTCGCGGAGTTGATCGTCACGACCGGGCCCATGTTCCACGTCGGGTGAGCCAGCGCCTGCTCGGGTGTAACCTCCGTCAACTCCTCGCGTCGGCGCCCCCGAAACGCCCCGCCACTCGCGGTGAGCACGAGCCGGCGCACCTCGCTCGCGTCGCCCGACCGCAGGCATTGGGCCAGCGCTGAGTGCTCCGAGTCGACCGGGACGATCTGCCCGGGCCGGGTGATCGCCGCCTTCACCAGCGGGCCGCCAGCGACAAGCGACTCCTTGTTGGCCAACGCCAGGGTGCGTCCGGCCCGCAGCGCGGCAAGGGTTGGGGCGAGGCCCAACGACCCCACCACGCCGTTGAGCACTACGTCACACGGCCACTGCGCCAGCTCCGTCATCGCCTGCGGGCCGGCCAGGATCTTAGGGATGCGGAACTCCCCGGTCGTGTAGCCCTTCTTCGCTGCCTCGGCGTAGAAGGCGAGCTGCAGATCTTGAGCCGCCGTGGCCTTCGCCACACCGACGACGTCGACGCCGAGTTCCAGCGCCTGCGCGGCGAGCAAAGCCACATTGGCACCGCCCCCGCCCAGCCCCACGACCCGGAACCGGTCCGGGTTGCGGCGAACGATGTCGATCGCCTGGGTACCGACGGACCCGGTCGAACCGAGCAATACGATCTCACGGGGAGTCATGCATCCATTCTCCCCGAGCCGGCGTGATCATCGGCGGCCAGTACCCACACCTGTCGATCATGACCTGGAGGTCATGATCGACGCCAATTCGCAACGGCCAACTCATGATCACGACGATCTTGAGACGCAGGTCGGTGCCTCCGTTGAGACGGGCTGGCCGACTCGGCCATCGCGCGGGTGGCGTAGTGCATGATCAGCTCCTCGCGGGCCGGTCGATTCGAAACGCCTCGAGATCAGCGTCGTACCAGCGGTCGGTGAGTCCGAGAGGGGTCATGCCGAGACGGCGGCACACGGCGAGCGAGGGCTGATTGTCGGGACGCACCACCGCGTAGATCTCGCTCAAACCGTCCGCGAAGCCTTTTCCGATCGCACCCCGGGCCGCCTCCGTCGCGTACCCGTGCCCCCACGAGTCCGGGTGAAAATGCCAGCCGACCTCCACCTCGCCCGACCCGGTGCCCTCGGAATCGGGCAGTGGCACGAGCAGCACGGTGCCCGCCGGGACGCCGGTCTCGCGCACCTCGACCGCCCACACGCCAAACCGACCGTCCTCATCGGAGCGTGCGGCCCACCGATCCACGACAGCCGGCACCTGGTCTCGGGACTCGATCGCCTTCGGCACCGAACCGAGCCAGCGGGCCACCTCCCATCGCGAATAGGTATCGAAAATCCGGTCGAGGTCGGACTCACTATGCGTCCACGGCCGAATCATGAGCCGCTCGGTCTCATACACCACCACCACTGAGTCAGCCTCCCACCACCTTCGCGCCGATCATGACCTGGAGGTCATGATCGGCGCCGTTTCGCGACGGTCAGCTCATGATCACGGCGATCTTGGCGAACGTCGGCGAGCCTAACGGCCCGACGAGCACGAGGGCGCTAGACGCGCGCCGGCTCCGAGGTGGCGTCCGTCGTGGTCGCATCAGCAGGGACGTGGGACTCGCGCAGGCCGTAGCGCCGGTAGACCTTGGCGAGTGGACCCGGCGCCCACCAGTTCCACCGTCCGAGCAGGCGCATCGTGGCGGGAACGAGCAGGGTGCGGACGAGCGCGGCGTCCACCGCCACCGCCACCACCGTGCCCACGCCGAGCATCTTGATGGTGGCCGCCCCGCCGGTGGCGAACCCGCCGATGACGATGATCAACAGCAGGGCGGCGGCGGTGATGATGCCGCCGGTGCGCTGCAGGCCGACGGTGACCGCCTCGGTGTTGTCCCCCGTCCGGTCCCACTCCTCGCGCACCCTCGACAGCAGGAAGACCTCATAGTCGGTCGAGAGTCCAAACAGGATCGCGAGCATGAGAATCAGGTTCGTCGGCTCGAGGAATCCGGTGGAGGTGAAGCCGAGCCAATCGGCGAGGTGCCCATCCTGGAAGACCCAGACCACGACGCCGAAGGAGGCCCCAATCGAGATGATGTTCATGACGATTGCCTTGAGCGGCAGCACTACCGAGCCGAAGGCGAGGAACAGCAGCAGGAAGGTCACCACGCCGACATAGAGCGCCATCCACCCCAACCGGCTGGCGAGGCTGGCGATCTGATCGAGGTCTGCGGCCGGCCGACCGCCGACCAGGACCTCCGCGCCGGCCGGCGCCGGCAGGGCGCGCACGGCCTCGACCACGTGGCGGGCCTCCTCGGATGTCGGCTCTCCCACGTAGGTGATGGAGACGAGCGATGACGCTCCCTTGTTGACGGTCATCTGGGCGCCGGTCACGTCCGGCAGGGTCGCGACCTGGCCAGCGAACGTCTGTGCGGTCTGCGGCGAGGCGCCCGACACGAGGGCGATGATCGGCGCGACGCTGCCGCCGGGAAAATCGTTCGCGATCCGCTCGGCGACCGTACGGCTGGGCGTCCCCTCGGGGAGCACCCGCTCATCGAAGCCGCCGAAGGAAGCGCGAAGGAACGGCGAAGCCATTGCGAGCAGAACGACCGTGACAGCCACCAGATAGAGCGCCGGGCGGCGCATGACGCTGCGGGCCAGCCGCGCCCAGCCGCCATCGCCACTCGCCGAACGGCGGCGCCACGGCAGCGGGACACGCAAGGCGTTGATTCGGGAGCCGAGTACGGCGAGGAGGGCGGGCAGCGCGGTCAGGGCGGCTAGCATCGCGACCAGGACGGCGGCCATTCCCCCGTACCCCATGGATTTGAGGAAGTCCATAGGGAACAGCAGAAGACTGGAGAGCGCCAGCGCCACGGTAAGTCCGGAGACGACGACGGTACGCCCGGCGGTGACGATCGTCCGCTCGATGGCGCCCGCCGTGTCGTGGCCGGCGGCCAGCTCCTCGCGGAACCGGCTGACCACGAAGAGGGCGTAGTCGATGGCCATGCCGAGGCCGAGCATCGTGATGACGTTCGCCGCGAAGACGGAGACCTCGGTGTAGTCCGCGATGACCCGGGTCACGGTAAAAGCGCCCAGGATCGCCACGACGCCGACCAGCAGCGGGGTGGCCGCGGCGACCAGGCCACGGAAGATGAGGATCATCAGCACGAGCAGGATCGGCATCGAGAGGATCTCAGCCCTGATGATGTCGCCCTCGATCTGCGTGTTCGCATCCTCCAGGAATCCGAATAGACCGCCGACCTCGGTCTGCACTCCCCGGGCGGCGACCAGCAGTGGACGGATGGCGTCAAGGTCGGCGAGCTTGTCGTTTTCGTCGCCGTCCCGAAGCTGGATCGCAGCGTAGGTCGCGTGCCGGTCGGTGGAGACCAAGGCCGGGGACTGGGTGGCGTAGTACGACTGGACCTCGAGCACCTCGGGCCGACCTTGCAACCGTGCGAGCGCGCTCTGCACCGGGTCGCGCAGTCCAGAGTCTTCCACGGTGGCGGTGGGCGAGGAGTAGAGCACGAGGACGTCCTGCCCCTGCCTCCCCAACTCCTGCGTGATCCGGCTGTGCGCCAGGCTGGATGGGCTGGCCGGATCATCGAAACCACCACCGCTCAACGAGCCGAACACGCCCGTCCCCCACGCGCCGCCGACCACGACGAGCACCAGCGATGCGGCGAGAACCCACCACCGCGCCCGGACCACGACCCGCCCCCACCACGCGAACATCGCTTCGCCCCCTGGTCGTGCGTAAGGTTGGTACACATGCCATAGTTGAGTGAACGCCGTTTACTATGCCTACGCTGTATGCTCTCGTCAAGGGAGTTCACCTGAAATCATGACGACGATATCGCCCACCCGCCGGGAGCGGCTGCGGACCGCAACGGTCGCCGAGATCAAGGATCTCGCGCGACGCCTTCTGGTCACTGGCGGGCCCACGGCGATATCGCTCCGCGCCATCGCGCGCGAGATGGGCATGACCGCGCCGGCAATATACCGCTATTTCCCGAGCCTGGACGCGCTCGTGGTGGAGCTGACCGAGGACCTCTACGACGAACTCCGGCAGGCGATCGAGGCCGCACGCGACGGCTGTCCAACGGAGGCCTCGCCGCTGGCGCAGCTCACCGAGATGGCGCGGGCGTTTCGGCGCTGGTCGATCGCGCATCCGGCCGAGTTCGGGCTGATGTTCGGCAACCCGGTGCCAGGCGTGGCCACCTTTGAGGACGGGTGTGTGACACCGGATCACGCCGGCGCCCGGTTCGGCGCGCCGTTCCTGGCCGCGTTCGCGCAGGTGTGGCAGCGCGCACCGTTCCCGACGCCGCCCGCCGAACTCATCGAGGCTCGGTTGGGCCCGCACCTCGCCCCATACACGGCCCAGCACGGCACGGACCTTCCGGTTCAGGTCATCTACGCGTACCTGTCGGCCTGGACCAGGCTCTACGGCCTCGTGGCGATGGAGGTCTTCGGGCACCTGCAGTGGGCCGTCACCGAGGTCGAGCCACTGTTCGAGGTCGAGCTCGCCGCCTTCGTCGCCCAGCTCACCGGGCCCGCGCCCACGAACGCTGCATAGGCCGCTATCGTCGCGGCATGTCAGTCGGCCAGCCGGAGCTGCCGCTGCTCAGCGAGGCGGAGCCGCAGTTGCACGTCGAGACGGAGCCGCCGCTCCTCGGCGTCGCGGAGCCGCCGCTCCTCGGCGTCGCGGAGCCGCCGCTCCTCGGCGTCGCGGAGCCGCCGCTGCTCGGCGTCGCCGGCCACTGGGGCTCGGCCGAGATTGACCTCGCCCGCAGATTCGACCAGCTACATCAGTTGATCTACACCAGTGGCGGGATCCGGCCGTCCAACGCCGCCGTCGAGGAGGTTGCCAAACTTGCTCTGGTGCGGCTGTGGAGCCTGCGAAACCAGTCGACCGTACTGGGCTCCGGCAGCCGGGCCGGAAATTTGTTCCCCGAAGGTTCCGCCGCGGACTTCTCCCTCGCTTTCGCCGAGGCGCTGACATCGCCGGAGCTGGCCGCGGTGGACCCCGCCGGGAACCGCCATCCCGTCTGGCCGCTCGACGAACCGTTCCGACTCATCGACTCGGCTGTCCTCGGGGCAGCGGCCAGGCTGGTCGCCGACATTGTCGACCACGGTCGCCCGACTGTGGCCGATCCGCTTGGTACCGCCTTTGACGCGCTCCTCGCTGGCCGGTACGACCACGCCGGCGGCCTGGGCACCTATCTGACCCCCAGCGGCGTGGCGCGGATGATGGCCGAGCTCGCGGCCGACCTGCTCGCCGACGGCTTGGGACTCTTGGACGGCCCCGGCTTCGGCGACCCCTACTGCGGCACCGGCCGCTTCCTCGTGGCCATGCTCGAGGTCCTGCGAACCCGGGAGGATCCAGTCGCGAGGAGCCTCTTCGACGCCGGCTTGTTCGGCGCAGATCAGTCGACATCCTCGGTCGCCAAGGCCAGGATCAACATGCTCCTGTACGGGGTGCGCCGCCCCCTGGTATTCACGGTGCGAGACTCGGTCACGGATGAGGCGGTCGCAGCGTACGAGGGACGCGTGCCGGTGATTCTCACGAACCCGCCGTTCGGGGAGGGAAAGTACGACAACCCGGCCGGCGTGGCCCAGACCGCAGCCGCCATTCCCCGCCTCGCCGGCAAGCGGCGCATCGATCCGTCCCTGGCCTGCCTGGTGAAGGCGGTGCGGCTGCTCGCCCCGGGCGGCGTCCTCGGCATCGTCCTCCCCGACGGCGTCATCTCCTCGCGTGCCTTCGCCGACCTGATCTCCGGCCACGGGGGTGACCTGGGCCAGCGGGTGGCGCTCGCGGCGAACGTCAGCCTCCCGACCGCCACATTCGCGTTGAGCGGCACCGTCGCCAAGACCAGCGCCGTATTCATCCGCAAGGAGCGTCCCGTCCGACACGTCGCCCTCGCCAGGGTTGAGCACGTCGGCTACCTGCGGCGCGCCGGGCGGGCCTCTGTCGACCCAGCCGGCAACGAGCTCCCGGTCATCGCACGGCTCATCCGCGATGGCTTGACCGGTGCGGGTGAGGCGACCCTTGCGATCCAGAGCACTGACCCACTCGTGGCGGTCGCGGTCGCCGGCTCACTCCAATCGGTCGATCCCGCCCGCCTCGATCCCGTGGCGATGGAGGCGAGACGATGGCTCACCGAACAAGGCGGCGTCGAGCTTCGGGAACTGCTCAGTGCCAAGAAGGCACCCCACGCCGCCAGCGCGACAGCTCCGTTCGTATCGGTGCTGCACGTCGACGAACTGGGCACAGTGGATTGGCGCGGCGCGCGGACACACACGCCCGCGACGCCGGGCCTCCTCGTGGACGAGGGGGATCTGATCATCTCCCTGCTCAACCCGTCGAAACCGCGCGCGGCGGTCATCCCGGCGGGTGCCGGCACGATACAGGTCTCCGGCGAGTTCGGTGTCTTCACCGCGAACTGCGATCCCCATGCGGTGCTAGGCGTGCTCTACTCGGAGCGGGTGCGGGCGCAGCTCAGCCCGCTGGGCCGGGGGACCTCGAGCTCCCGTCGGCGGATCGACGTCGATGACGTCCTGTCGCTGGTGGTGCCCAAGATCAGCAGCGCCGCGCTGGCGGATCTCGGCCGAGCTGTCCGTGAGGCAGGCGCACTCGTCGCCGAGGGTCGTGAACGGCTGTGGCGTCAGTTCGAGGCGGTGGGCTAAATGGACCCGTCCGACGTGGACGTACGCCACGCGATCGAGCCCGACCGGCTCCCTCAGTTACTAGAGCTGTACGCGGCCGAGTGGTGGACCGAGGGGCGCACCGTCGGCGACGTGTCCCGGATGCTGGCGGCGTCCGACCTTGTCGTCGCATTGGTTCACCGCCCGTCCGACCGCCTGGTCGGATTCGCGCGCGTCCTCTCCGACGACACCTACGTGGCTCTGGTGCTGGACGTCATCGTGGCCAGCTCGGTACGGGGGGCTGGACTCGGTGCGCTCCTTATGGATGCCATTGTGCGCCACCCGCGGCTGGCCGCCGTGCAGAGCCTCGAACTCGTCTGCCAGCCGGGGCTGATGCCGTTTTACCGGCGCTGGGGATTCACTGAACAGGTCGGACAGTCTCACCTGATGCGCAGGACCTCGGACCCGAGGCTGATTAAGGGGTGATCTCGGCGATGGGCAGCGTGATCGGGAAGGGCTGGTCGAGCTCCAGCAGCTCGGTGCTGTCGGCCACGAGTTCGTAGACACCATTCTCGCCGAGCTGGTATGCAAACACGTGGATTGGGTCCTGCTCGACGCGCCAGTAGAACGGGATGCCGGCGGCGGCGTACTCCGCTGGTTTGCTGAGCCGATCCCGTGCCCGAGTATGAGGCGACACGACCTCGACGACGAGGACGACCTGATCGGCAGCGAAGAAGTGCCGCTTCCCGTCACCGCCGGCCTTGCGAAGGACCACGTCGGGCTCGAAGGTGTGGTCCACCGATATCGCTACGCCTACGGCTTGAACGGCATGGAAGACCTTAGGCGCATGCGTCCGAAGCCAAATCCACACGAGGCCGGCGATAGTTTGATGATCATCGGTCGGGGATGGGACCACCAGCATGACTCCGTTGACGAGTTCGACGCGGGGCGCGTCCGGGGGGAGGTTGAGCACGTCTTCGAGGGTGTAGTCGGCCAGCCGCTGGCGGGCAGGGTCGGGGCACCAGGCCCCGGATTGCTCGCGCTCGATCGGCTGTGCGCTCATGAATTCACCCTACTACTTGGGTCCGGGTCAACGCCCTCGCTGGCGCGGCGGGCGCGCAGTTCGTGCCCCGCGCTGGTCAGGCAGCGCCCCGACGCCAGGTCGAACTTCCAGCCATGGAGCTGACACGTGAGGGTGCCACCATCGATGATGCCGAACCGGGTGAGATCCGCCTTGAGGTGCGGGCAGCGCCGCTGGAGCACCCAGCCGTCGAGCGTGATGTCCTCCGCGTCGGTGGTGCGCAGGTGCTCGTCGTACCAGCCCTCCGCGTACTGCAGGCGCTCCTCCGACAGGCACTTGAAGAAGGCGTAGACGAACTCGTTGTACTGCCCGATGCGCGCCGCGGAGAACCGGCAGGACAGGAAGAGCGAGTTCACCCAGTCGACCTCCTCGATGTGCAGGAGGTGCTCCACAAGGGACCGTTCGGTGCGGAAGCGGTAGCGCACCTTCTCGTCCGAGTACCGCCGGACCTGCTTTCCGGGGAAGTCGATGACAACTGACTCAAACGACTCGCCGTCGTATCCGACTAGGTCGAACCGGACCGGACCGCCGACGCCCTGCGCCAGGTAGATCGACTCTTCGAGCAGCGGCTCGACGCGCCGTTTCATCTCCTTGACCACGTCGATCTCCGGATGACGCCACGACGCCTTGGCCTCCTCGATCACCGGGCGCTGGCGCTGCGCGTACTCCTTGAGGTGTTCCTCCTTGGCCTCGAAGAAGGCTCGGACGTCCTCGACCGGCTGGCTGACGACGCAGGTCCCCTCGCTGACGGTCGCCACGGTGCCGGGGAGCAGGACCACGCCGTTCTCCCGTCCGATCTTGCGATACTGGTCGATGAAGACGCTCTGGTCGGGGAAGATGTTGCCCTCGTCGCCGTCGATGTCGTTGAGATGCCACAGCTCGTCGTCGAGGAAGCACGGCGGGCCTGCGATCGGGAACACCCAGCTTGCCTTGAGGTCGTCGATGTAACGGAAGGTCCGGTCGAACTGCCGATCGCGCTTCTGCTTGCCGAACGCCGTCTTGGCCGCCTGCGGTAGTTCGTACACCATCGGGTACCAGATCGCGCCGGAGAATTGGAGCATGTGCGCGTGCACATGGCCCAGTTCGGTGAAGGTCGACAGATCGGTCGGGCGGGCGTCGTTCTGATTCAGCAGCCTGATCCCGCCGTACTCCACCCAGAGCGAGGAGTCGCCGATCGGTCCGTCCGTCGGGCTCGTCAACGCCTGGATCATGACCTTGAGGCCGCCGTCGAGCTCCACCACCTCGTTAGTGACGGTCTTGATGAAGCTCGTGAACCCTAGTTCGCGCAGCTGGTCCTCGAGTTCGCTGGTCGGGTACTCGGGCAGCAGCACGGTCGCCTTCTTGCTGACGAATCGCCTCAGGTGTGCCGCGTCGAAGTGGTCGCGATGCAAATGCGAGACGTAGAGGTAGTCGGTGTCGCCGAGGGCTTCCCAGTCCAGCCGCGAGTTGTCGGGGAAGGGAAACCAGGACGCGAAGTACGCGGGATTGACCCACGGATCGCACAGGATGCTCCCCGCGTCCGTGTCGATACGCATGCTCGCGTGGCCCGTACCAGTTATCCGCACCGCTGCGTGCCCTCCCGCTGCCCCACCTGCTCATCGACTGCCCGACGCCCCGACGCTACCGGAGGGGTGGTGGTCGCCCGCACCGGTGGCCCGGCACACGTGCGGGCGTCCAGCGTGCCAGACTGACCGCGAAGGATCATACGAGGAAGGGGATCAACGTGGCGGGCGACGAGCCGGTTACCTCACCCGATCAGCACCGGCCCACGATCAGCAAGCGGCTGGCCCGGCTCGGCGCAGTCGTCACCATCGTGGCGCTGCTGCTGATGGTGGCCGGGAATCACGAGGGCAACGTTGAGAACATCTTCCTGATCGCGACGGCGGCACTGATCTTCGTGATGCTTGTGGCGGACGTCGTCCTCCGCAAGAGCGGCCTCAAATCCGACTAACTCCTTGATCGGCGGACCTTATTAGCGGCGGACGAGGTCGCGGATCTCGCGCAGTGCCTGGTTCACCTCGGCCTCGAAGTAGCCGCCCGGGACGAGGCTGAACTGGTTGGGGTCGAGTTCGGACTCATTGAGCGGCATGCCGGAGCGGCCAGACAGCGAGGCGATGATGGCGTCGAACAGCCGGTTGACCTGGATCGCGTCGTACCCACTGCCGAATCGGCGCGCCGTGAAGGTCCGGCGCATGGCGTCGATGCGCTGAAGCTCCGATGGGCTGGCCGGGCCGCCCGAGGTGGGAATAGAGGCGTTGAGGTCGAAGCGCATCTCATGCGTGTCCGTCCGGCCGCGGCGGCCGCCGTACTCGTTGCTGAACCCGCCCGTCGGGTATTCGTGCTCGTCGAAGCGCGGGTAGCCGTTGCCGCCCATGCGCGTGGGCGGGCCCGACATCGGGGGCGCCGACATGGGCCGCATCGGCGGCGCGGACATGGGCCGCATCGGCGGCGCCGACATCGGCGGCGGGGCCATCATGGGCGGGAAGGTGCCGCGTTGATCGCCTCCGGCGAAGTTGCCCATCATCGGCGGGCCGGACATCTGCGCGGCCGGCATCGGGGTGAGCGGCCTGCTCGGCATCGGTGGTGGCGGCATGCTGGGCCGGCGGGGCTCCAGCGGCTCGTCGCGAAGGCCGGAGAGACGGTCGTCACGGCGCTGCTCGGGGCCACGGAGGAAGCCGCCGGTGCGCTCCTCCACATCGCCGAGCTGCCGCTCGACGCGGTCGAGGTGGAGGTCCACCTGCCACTCGTCGTAACCGCCGAACCGTACCCGGAAGACGACGTCATGCACTTCCTGAGCACCAACGGGCGCGCCGATGGGGTCGCCGGCCAAGGTCGCCTCCACCCGGTCGAGGAAGGCGTCCACCTCGTCGACCTTGTAACCGCGCCGGAGTGCGCGCCGCCTGAACCGCTGACCCTGACTCGTCACTGTTCCGCCTTTCGTCCGCGACCGCGTGAGCTCGCAAGCCCCGTTGTGCTGCCTGGCTCGATCTCCGAAGCCGCGAGTTGCCCGCACGCGCCGTCAATTTCCCGGCCCCGCGTGTCCCGTACGGTAGTCGGAACACCAGCGGCGCGCAGCCTTCGTACAAATTCCCGCTCCACCGGCTTTGGGCTGGCGTCCCAACGCGACCCCGGCGTCGGGTTAAGCGGGATGAGGTTGACATGCGCGAGCCTACCCGTGAGCAGTCGACCCAGCAGGTCCGCCCGCCATGCCTGGTCGTTCACATCCCTGATCAAGGCGTACTCGATGGACACGCGCCGCCCTGTGCGCGCGGCATAGTCCCACGCAGCTTGGAGCACGTCGGCGACCTTCCAACGTTGGTTAACCGGTACAAGCTCGTCGCGCAGATCATCATCGGGCGCGTGCAGCGAAAGCGCAAGAGTCAGGGCCAGATCTTCGTCCGCCAACCGCTGCATCGCCGGCACCAGTCCAACCGTCGAGACGGTAATGTGGCGCTGCGAGAGCCCTAGGCCCTCCGGTGGCGGCGCGATCAACCGGCGTATCGCCTGCATCACCCGGGGATAGTTCGCGAGTGGCTCGCCCATGCCCATGAAGACGACGTGCGACAGCCGGGCCGGCGAGTGGGGCACCGCTCCGCTCGCCGCGACCCCGGCGAACCAGACCACCTGGTCGACGATCTCCGCGGTGGACAGGTTGCGGGTGAGGCCCGCCTGGCCGGTGGCGCAGAAGGGGCAGCCCATCCCGCAGCCGGCCTGGCTGCTCACGCAGATCGTGATCCGATCCGGATAACCCATAAGGACGCTCTCCACGAGCGAGCCGTCATGCAGCCGCCACAGCGTCTTGCGAGTGGCGCCGCCGTCGCAGGCGAGCTTGCGCACCGGGGTGAGCAGGTTGGGCAGAAGGCCCTCGGTCAGCCGGTCTCGGGCGGCGACGGGTACGTCCGTCATCTGTGCCGGGTCGCGCACGAGCCGGCCGAAGTAATGGTGGGACAGCTGCGCGGCCCGGAACTCGCGCTCGCCGAGAGCGGCGACAGCGGCGCGCCGGCCGATGAGATCAAGATCGGCGAGGTGCCGCGGAGGGAGTGCGGCACGGTGGCGAGCCCCGGCGGCCGGCTCGGCTGATCCGCGCGCCACGTGCGCCACTCCCGCATCGCCGCGTGGCCCGGCGGGCGGCGCGGCGGTCAGTTCCAGGATGGGAAGGGTCGTCATGACTGAACCAGTGTCCCATGCGGATGCACGTGCGCACCCGGGCGTACGGGTCCGATCGGGGAGATTGTGGCGGGAACAACAGCGCCAGGCGCAAGCGGTTACCGGGGCGGAGCCCCGCAAGCGGTTACCGGGGCGGAGCCCCGCAAGCGGTTACCGGGGCGGAGCCCCGCAAGCGGTTACCGGGGCGGAGCCCCGCAAGCGGTTACACGGGCGGGGCCAGCAAAACGAGCAGCACGTACGAGGTCGGTGCGGCGAAGAGGATCGAGTCGAGCCGGTCCATCAGGCCACCGTGGCCGGGCAGCAGGCTGCTCATGTCCTTCACCCCCAGGTCTCGCTTGATCAGCGACTCGCCAAGATCACCGAGGACTGCGGCGACCGAAACGGCGATCCCGAAGATCGCACCCCACCAGACAGCCACGTCGAAGAGGAAGTACAGCAGCAGCGCCCCGCCCACGCCGGTGGCGATCAAGGACCCCGCAAGCCCTTCCCACGATTTTTTCGGGCTGACCGACGGAGCCAATGGGTGGCGGCCAAAGACCACCCCGGCGATGTATCCGCCGGTGTCGGAGAGGACCACGCCGGCGAGCGTCACCAGGACCCGTAGGTCGCCGTCCGCCGGAGCGCTCGCGAGCAGCGCCGCGAAGCCAGCCAGAAACGGGAGGTAGACGGCGACGAAGCTGGCCGCCGAAATGTCCCGGCCGTACCCGCCAACGCCGTCGGCCAGCCGCCAGATCATCGCCGCCAGAACCGTCACCATCAGGCCGAATGTCAGCGCATCGGCCTGGCCCCACCAGCCCAGACCGGCCATCAGTGCACCGCCGGCGATGAGCGGTATGAGCGGCGGGTTCACCCCGCTGGAGCGGATCGCCCGGACCAACTCCCAGGTACCCACACCTACGGCGAGCGCGAGCACGCCGAGAAAGGCCGGGCGCCAGAAGAACAGCGAACCCAGTACGGCGCCCGCGAGCACGACTCCCACCCCGATCGCGGCCGGCAGGTTGCGCCCGGCGCGGCTCTTGGGCTGCGCGGCGGTCAGTACCTGCCCGCGGTCGTCGACGTAGGTCGGGTCCGCACCCGGGTAATGCTCGACGGGATGCTGCTCGGTGGCGTACGGGTCGTCCCGGTGGCTGTCGGCTCCGTAGCCTCCGTCTGGGTGGCTGTCGCCGCTGGAGGGCGTGCCCCCGCGAGGCTCGGACGGGTACGGGTCGGAGGGATACGGGTCGGACGAATACGGGGCGGACGGATAAGCGTCGGCCCGATAGCGCTCTCCGGAAAGGGCCTCCGGCCGGTCGGGCTCTGGCGCGTACGACTCTGGCGCGTACGGCTCTGGCGCGTACGGCTCTGGCGCGTACGGCTCTGGCGCGTACGGATCGGTGGAGTGGGTTACCTCGTCTGAGTACAGAGGCTTGGCCGAGCGGCCGTCACCGTACGGATGGTCGCCACCTCCGCCCCCCGGCCGCGGTCGCGAGCGCGCGCGGCGGGTGTCATCCGGGCGGCCATATGTCGCCGCATCCCACGCCGGGCGGGCGGCCTGAATCGGCCGACCTGCGCCATCCGTCGTGCGGTCGTCGTACTCCGACTCGTCGAGGTAGGACATCAGACCTCGAGCAGCTCCGCTTCCTTGTGCCTGAGGATCTCATCGATGTGCGCCACGAACCTGTGGGTCAGATCCTCAAGTTCCTTCTCCGCACGGCGCCCGTCGTCCTCACCCGCCTCGCCGTCCTTGACGATGCGATCGAGCTCCTCCTTGGCCTTCCGGCGGACGTTGCGGATCGCTACCTTCGCCTCTTCGCCCTTGTGTCGAGCAACTTTGATCATGTCCCGGCGCCGCTCCTCCGTCATCGGGGGGATCATGAGCCGGATCTGCGTGCCCTCGTTGTTCGGATTGACGCCCAGATCTGAGTCGCGGATCGCCTTCTCCATCGCCTTGAGCTGCGACGGGTCATGCGGCTTGATGATCACCATCCTGGGCTCGGGGATCGCAATCGTGGCCATCTGTGGCAGGGGGGTGGGGGCTCCGTAGTAGTCGATAACGATGCGCGCGAACATGGCGGGAGTAGCCCGGCCCGTCCGAATCGCCCCGAACTCGTCCTTCGCGAACTCGACCGCGCGCTCCATCTTCTCCTCGGCTTCGAAGAGGGTCTCGTCTATCACCTGGTCCGTCGCCTCCTTCGGCGCTGAGGTCATGGCCTCGTGTTCGTTGTGCCGTGAATGGGCTCAGCCAGCTGGGCCCGACGGGGGCTGGCCCGCGGTCACTGCCGTGATGAGCGTGCCGATCCTCTCGCCGGCCATGGCCCGGACGATGGTGTCGTCGCCCTCCGCGCCGAAGACCAGCATCGGCAGGCGGTTCTCCATGCACAGGCTGAACGCGGCCGCATCCACGACCTTGAGCCCGCGCCGCAGAGCCTCATCGAAGGTCACCGTGTCGAGCTTCCGCGCATTCGAGTCGGTGTTCGGGTCGGCGGTATAGACCCCGTCTACACCGTTCTTGCTCATCAGGACCATATCCGCGTGGATCTCCAACGCCCGTTGTGCGGCGACCGTGTCGGTGGTGAAGTACGGCATGCCTGCGCCGGCGCCGAAGATCACTACTCGGCCCTTCTCGAGATGCCGTATGGCTCGCCGGGGGATGTATGGCTCCGCCACCTGCGCCATCGAGATCGCCGTCTGGACGCGGGTATCGATGCCCTCCTTCTCCAGGAAGTCCTGCAGCGCGAGGCAGTTCATCACCGTACCGAGCATGCCCATGTAGTCCGCCCGAGGCCGGTCCATGCCGCGCTCCTGCAACTCCGCGCCGCGGAAGAAGTTTCCGCCGCCGACAACGACCGCCACCTGAAGCCCCCGGCGTACGACCGTAGCGATCTGGCGGGCAAGGTCCTGCACGACGTCCGGGTCGACGCCGATGGCCCCGCCACCAAAAACCTCGCCGGACAGCTTGAGTACGACGCGTCTGGCGGGGCCGGAGCCGTCGAAGGGTCCGGCGCCCGAAGGCGCCGTACTCACCGCGCCGGACAGGTCGACTGCATGGTCGTCCGCCACCGTCGTGGCCCTGCCCGCCGTCGTCTCGGCCATTGTCCCGGTCATCCCGCGCCGCCCCCCTGCCTCGGCCAGTCCCCTCCCGTCGTCGATCTAGGGCTTAAACGCGTGAGTTGATCTCCAATCACGCGACTTTCCCCTAGATCGGCGAGGAGTCTGGTCATGGTGTCCATTCAACCCCCTCGGCGCTCGCGGTGCCCCACCCAGCGTCGCAACCCTAGTCTCAAGATCGGACAGGGTCAGGGGGTCGCCGTGCGCAACCTCGGCACGGGCGACCCCCTCTGCTACCGTCTCATACCTTTCGCCCGATCTCGCCTAGCGCGAGATTAGGCTTGGCCGACCTCGAATCGTACGAAGCGGGTCACCGTGATGCCGGACTCAGCCAGCATCTGCTTGACCGTCTTCTTCTGGTCAGCCACCGAGGGCTGCTCGACGAGAACGTAGTCCTTGAAGAACGCGTTCACCCGGCCGTCTACGATCTTGGCTAGCGCTGCCTCCGGCTTGCCCTCTTCGCGTGCGGTCTCCTCCGCGATGTGCCGCTCGGTGGCCACGACCTCGGCCGGCACCTCATCCCTAGTGACGTACTTCGGCCGCATCGCCGCGATCTGCATTGCGATGCCGCGCGCGTCCGATTCGGAGGCCTCATCCACAGCCGAGCCCGTGTACTCGACCGCGACCCCGACCTGGGGCGGCAGGTCCGGGCTCTTGCGGTGCATGTAGACGGCTACCTCGCCGTCGAGCACCGCGAACCGGTTGACCACGAGCTTCTCGCCGATCTTGACTGAGGCCGCCTCGACCGTCTCGGCCACCGTACGGCCGTCGGGCAGCGACGAGGCCAGCAGCGCCTCGACGTCGGCCGGCTTGGCCGCATCGACGAATGCGACGAGCATCTGCGCCATCTCGATGAAGTCGGCGTTCTTCGCGACGAAGTCGGTCTCGCAGTTGAGCTCGAGCAATGCCTTGCCCGAGTGGGCGACGAGGCCGTTAGCGGCGGTCCTCCCCGCGCGCTTGCCCACGTCCTTGGCGCCCTTGATACGCAGGATCTCAACGGCCTTGTCGAAGTCGCCGTCCGACTCCTCCAGGGCCTTCTTGCAGTCCATCATTCCGCTGCCCGTGAGGTCACGGAGCCTCTTGACGTCCGCTGCAGTGAAGTTCGGCATCTTGTCTCTCGCTTCGGCGTATTGTGAACGATCAATCGACGACTTCGGTCAGCCCTCGACGGGTGCCGCCGCGGCCTTGCTGCCCTCAAGAAGCTCGCGCTCCCACTCGGGCAGCGGCTCGTCGCTGGCGACCGTGCCGGGCTCGGGCTTGGCCTCCGCGCCGCCAGCGCGCAGAGCCTTGCCGGAGCGAGCGATCAGGCCGTCGGCGACCGCGTCGGCGACCACGCGAGTCAGCAGCGCGGCCGACCGGATCGCGTCGTCGTTGCCCGGGATCGGGAAGTCCACCTCGTCGGGGTCACAGTTCGTGTCCAGCACGGCGATTACCGGGATGCCCAGTTTGCGGGCCTCGTCGACGGCGATGTGTTCCTTCTTTGTGTCCACGATCCAGACCGCCGCAGGCACCCGCTGCATGTCGCGCAGGCCGCCCAGCGTGCGGGTAAGCTTGTCCTTCTCCCGCTGCAACTGCAGGGTCTCCTTCTTTGTGAACCCTTGAGCGGCGCCGGTCTGCTCGATCGCCTCCAACTCCTTCATGCGCTGCAGTCGCTTGAAGACGGTTTGGAAGTTGGTGAGCATGCCTCCAAGCCAGCGGTGGTTCACGAAGGGCATACCCACGCGCGACGCCTGCTCGGCGATCGCCTCCTGGGCCTGCTTCTTCGTGCCAACGAAGAGGATGCTTCCGCCCTCGGCGACCGTGTTACGGACGTACTCGTACGCCTTGTCGATGTAGTCGAGGGTCTGGCGCAGATCGATGATGTAGATACCGTTGCGCTCGGTGAAGATGTAGCGCTTCATCTTCGGGTTC
>JAHRHA010000382.1 GCA_020027875.1 Micromonosporaceae bacterium
CGCGACCACGGCCACCGAGTGCGCGTCGGCCGGGTCGGTCTTGCGGCCGTTGCCGGTGTCGAACAGCCGCGCCCGCGCGGCCAGCTTCGCCGGCACGTCCACCACAGTCTCACCGTCGGCGACCAGGCGCTGGGCCACGTGCCGGCCGATGCCGTTGCAGCCCTCCACCGCCCAACTACGCCGCTCGAACTGCCTGGCCGCGGCGAGCATGGACCGGTAGCCGTCGCGGTCGGTACCGTACCGTCCTTGATGGAGCACCCGCTCCCGCCCGTCAAGGACCTCGATGGTGACCGAAAGCTTGTGCGGGTCCGCGCCGATCACAACACTGTCCACCGTGCTCTCCCCTCTCACTGAAGACGCCGATCATGGCCACGTGGGTCAGCGAGGAGGGCAACGCTACTTCGAGCTGGGCAAACCCCTCTTGAGCCACAGCCTCGCCAGCGGTGCCCGGCAGGAGCGCACGCCAAATGACGCGGTCACGCCGATGAGCGCACGTTTCCACAGGTGGCGGTTGGCTCGCACCGGGACGAATGCGGCGGATGCCGTCGTCGCGGCGATCGCCCCACGTGCCGTACACGTGCAACGGCGCGGTACTGCCTAGCCGCTCCGCCCCAGCACCGGCGGGCCGGTTGTAGCTGAACGTGCGCGCCGTGGTACTGCCCATCGCTCACCTCGCCCGCCCAGGCCCGACTGACAAACTGGGAGGTCTACAGCCGATGAACTCGGTTCAGCTACTCGCTGTGATGCCGCCGGTCGGTGTCGCTCTGTTACTTGGGGTGGTAATCGCGTAGGACCCCTACGTGACCCGTGCCGCGACCCACCGAGCCATTGGCCATAGTGGACACCAGCACCTACCGCGACGTCGGAAGATCGTAGTGGGGATCGGTTGGCACCAACATGAGCTGGCGGTCGGTACAGACACCGTCCGAACAACCCGGTCAGATCCGCAGCGGCATGCTCTCCCGTCGACCGTCCGCGTGGATGACGACGAGCTGCGGCGAGACGGTATCGGTGTGCCCTGCCACCTTCTCGCGCAAGCGTTGAAGGTGCACGGGGTGCGCCTCAGGCTCATCGGCTTCCCAGTCGCACTCGTCGTCGGTGCAGATGGCTTCGAGGTATGGCGTCGCTACCTCCGGAGGCGGCCGATATTCGCGGATCTCGACGAGGTGATCGGTCGGTGGGCGCCCAGCCCTTCGCCGCTCACGGACAAAACGGCGCCGGGCAATCGTGCCCGGCTTGTCGCGGTATGCGGGCGGCACCAGCGCCCGGGGCAGGTTCAACGCGTTGACGACCCAATGCCCGACGAGGGTCGGGACGGCGGCGAGCATGATCCACTGGGAGACATTGAACAGCACGCGTGCCCATGATCCGACGCCGAAGATGCTCCCGGAGATGAGGAACAGCGCGAACCCGCCGACGAAGGCCGTCAGGAAGCACAGATAGCTGACGTAGGTGCGCGGGTAGACGGTGAACAGCGGGTTCCGCAATGTCGGCGCCTGCTCACCCCGCCAGATTGCGGGTAGCCGTCGGTAGTTGAACACCAGGAAGCCGATAAGCGCCAGCCCGCCCGCCAATGCGAGGACGCGCTGCCACCAGATCACCCGGGCAATGTATCTCCCGCTCGGCAGCCCCGACGGGCACGACCACAGCTAGCCACGGATGCGCTGCGGCTGGGGGAAGTAGGTCCGACGCGTCCGACGGTCGCACCGACCTCGCGGTTGCCCGATCTGTGCGCGTGCTTCGTCGGCGCCGTGGCCGAGCCGACCGTCAGTTGTGGGCGGCTACTCGCACCGCCATCGCAGCTCGACGGAGGACGGAGCGCCGCCAGCTCGCCGAGCTCGGGGTAGGGCCAGCAGGTGTAGGACGTCGCGGCAAGCGAGCCTGCCCTGCCCTGCCAGTGCCTGCGCAGGAGCCGGTTCCCTGATGGGTCCCGGTAGCCAGTGGTTTCAGGCGTCGTCGTGGGCGAGGTTGCTGGACAGGTCGCGGTAGGCGTCGGCCTGGGCGAGGAGGTCCTTCGCCTTCTGCTCGACAGTGGCGACCGCGTCGGCGCCGGCCGCGAAGCGCACCGGCGGCTCGGCCCACGGTCGACCGCTGCTACGCCTAAGTAACCCGCCGGCCCTAGTCGCCTCGGACAGCGAAGTTTGGCCGCCCGGCGGTACGTCGCGGTTCCCGGCGCACGATGTCCACGGGCTGCGAGTGTCGATGCGTTGCGCCGCAGTCGACACAACCGGGCATGGGTGGTCGCGTCCGGCGCGGCCCGATCCTTGATCCCACGCTCGTCACCGGCCGCCACACCTGCCCACGGTTGGGCATACGATCCGGGTACGACGACACGAATACCCCCTCTCGCTGCCGGACCGACTGGCCGACGAGATCGACGCAGCGGCAGGTGCCGCGAGGCAGTCCGTGTCGGCCTGGATGGGTCCTCGTTCGACAGCTCCACGACTCCGCCCGTCACTTGAGTGCAACAGGGTCAGGTCCAGTTCGTTGCAGGCTCCCCCCGCCACATGGTCCCGCTTAGCCTGGTGCTCGGGTTCGGCGGGCCCAAGATGAAGATCCGGGGCAGGGACTTTCGCGGGTCGCTGCCACGTTTCCCGATTCCGCGGAAAGGAAACCGCCGCCCGCCGCCCCGACCGCGATGGCGGAGAGAGTGCCCAGTCGTCACCATCGGGGTTCGAGCAACCCGATAGTATCGCGGCGCCCTGGCGGCCTGAAGATCTTGGTACCTGCAGTGCTGGTCCGACGGTCATGAGTCGACGGAGCATCGTGTTGAGCGGTCACAGTAGCGAGGAGACCACGGGGATGCTGGATTGGGTGCACCGGGACCGGATCGGGTGGGCAGACGTCGACCAGGACGGCCTCCTCAAGTTCTCCTCGATTATCCGTTTCGTGTCAGCCGGCTACGCCGGCATGTTTCCTCTCCTGATGGAGGGGTCGCGTGCTGAGTACTTCGCCACCCATGGGCTGCAGCCCATCGTGAGGTATCTGGAGATGGCACGTGAGCCACGCGGCGCAAAGCTGGACGCAGGGCTTTCCCTGCGCTTCACGGTTCGGCTGGGCTTCGGGCTTGACCGCCGTAGCGAGTCGCGCCGCTACGGCGGCCACGACGCGATCCACCTGGTAGATGAGCACGGTGAAACGCTCGGCCATTGGACCCAACACTGGCTGTGGTTCGATCCGAATAAGGGCACCCTGCTCCACGAGCCCGCACCGGGATTCAACGCCGACCAGTCCGAAGAGTTGCCATCCGCGGAAGCACCGCCCCACTCGCCGATCGGAGCGGGGGGCGGTCGGTTTCGCTGGACGCCCCGCGAGACCGATATCAACCACCACGTATCGGCCTCCGCATACCTAGAGCGTGCTGAGAACACCCTGGCGGATGCAGAGTTCGACACCGCCAGGCTTCACCGTGCCAGCATGTGGTTCCGACGGCCGTCCGTCATCGGAGACCTCATGACCAGCTCCTTCGAGGAGCTGGATGATGGCACGCTCGTTGTGCTGTTAACACGCGAAAGGTCCGACGAGCTTTGCGTGGCCGTGCGCTTGAGCGGCAGCGCCGCCTCGCGACCGTAGGGGCTCGGCCCATCGTGCCGGGCGCCTACTCATACACGAGGAGCCGGGCGTGGAGGAGCCGGACGATCCCGTCGGCACCATGGACATGTGGCGGCGCGTCGTCGGCCTTCTGCCGCGCGGCGAGATGCTCCTCGTCGAGGGCGGTGGCCACATGCCATGGTTGGACCTCCCGGTCAGGTCGGGAGCAGGATCCGTAGCTTCCTGACCGCTTAAGGACTAACGGGGCTTCGCCCCAGCCCGACGAGCATGTCGTGGTGGTTGCGGTGGGATGCAGGGCTCCGGCCGGTCGGGTAGAACGGGCACGAGGCCCGTTG
>JAHRHA010000219.1 GCA_020027875.1 Micromonosporaceae bacterium
TCGATGGTGTGCAATGAGCGCGCACGCGATGACGGTCTTGCCCGACCCGGGCGGCGCAACGAGCACGCCGACCGAGTGTGATGCCATGGCGTCGACGGCCTCGTCCTGAACGGGCGTCAGCGCCCCGGTGAACCGCACGGAGGTCTGCGCCTGCTCAGGCAGCTGCGACGTGACGTCTAGGTGCACTCTGGCGGAGGCGAGAACCCGCACGGCCTTCTCGAGCAGCCCGCGCGGCACACGCAGCTCGTCGCCCTCGATCTCGTAGCAGCGCACGAACCTGGGCGTACCGTACGTGGAGAAGCGTTGCTGCTGGCGGCGATGGAACTCCGGGTTGTGCAGGCTCGCCGCGTGCTTGAGCGCAGCGAGCACATCGCCTGGAAGGCCGGTGGTGTCGATGGCCAGCATCGCGCCAAGCCGCGCCTTCACGGTGTTCGGCGCCCTGACGGCCGAGGCGCCGCCCAACCCGCTGGGACCGATCACTGTGGGTGCTTCCGGTCCCACCCGGACCGGGCCGAGTTCGTCGGCGAGGGCGCAAACCTCTCCTGGACTCAGCCGGCCCAGGCCCGACAGGAACGCGAACTGGTCCGGATACTCCGTCCACGTGCGAGGGTCGCAGAACACCGTCGTGTGGGCTCGACGGCATGTCCCTTGCAGCGGCAACGCGATCAGGCTACCGAACCGGAACGGCCCCTTCGCCCGGCTGGGCAGAACGTCCTGCGCGGGGAACAGCCGGTCGTAGCTGTCCAGGCTCATCTGGCCACGGGCGGCGATCGCCGTACGCAGCAACGCCGCCCCGAGCGAGCGTGCCGTCACCGCCATCACCGGCGCGGTGAAGAACACCCACACGTGCGCTCCGTCGCCGCCGCGAGAGATCTCAACCGCCGCCGGTACCCCGACATCCGCGCACGCGGCGGCGAAGGCCCGCGCGTCCTCGCGCCACGACCTGCCGTCGAAGTCGCAGGCAAGCAGCCGACATGTGTCATCGGGCAGCATCGGGTACAGGCCGACGTGGACATCTTTACGCCGGTCGGCGCTGCCCCGCAGGTGAAGATCGACCAGCGCATCCGTGAGTGGCAGAAACTCGCGGTCGGCGTCCTCGCGTCGTAACCATCGGTCGATCTCGGCCGGACTCCAGCCCTTCTTGCCCGTACGGGCACTGACCCACCGCGTCGCGTAGATGTCGGACCGGCCAGCGAACAGCATCCGAAACAGCGCCATCTTCTCCCCCGGTGGGGAGTTCTTGTCCGCGGAAGGCAGATCATCCGACGTGATCGACGCCGGGTCAATCGGCAGAGGAACATCCAGCGTGAGCTGGCCGGCCAGCGCTGCACGCAGCCGCGCGTTCTCGGCCCGCAGACCGCCCACCTGCCGCCGCGCGGCTTCCAATTCGGCGTGAAGGCGGGCCACCTCGTCGGATGAGTCGCCCACAGCGCCATTATCCGGACCCGTGAGGGCGACGTCGATCGCGGCGGCGCGACCCGCGATACGCCGCTCGGCGAGGGTGAAGGGTGCAAGTTCAGAGACAGGGTCGCGATGAGGCGTGGCCGCGTGAAGGATGCAATCTCACGGTTGATGTTCAGCCGCGTTGGGCGGTCGGCGTTTGCTCAGTGAGGGTTGCGGGCCGGCCGGTCAATGTCCGAAACGGCTGGGGCGGCCAGGTTAGGCCGGGTACCGCGTTCGACGGTGGTGGAACGAGGCGTCGTCGACTTGATGGTCAGCGTCGAAAGCGTGTCCTCCTGCTAAGGCGTGCGAGGGAGGACGATGCGAAAGAGCGGCGTCGTTCAGGCCGCGGGGCGGTATTCGTGAATGAGTCCACCGAGTACATCGATGCGTTCGATAGCCCGAGCCGTGCGCTGCGGGCGCGGGTGATGTCGACCGGCGGGACGGACGTCTGCAGGTCGATGCCTCGATGCAGAGCGGTGTTGTAATGCTTCAGGTAGGTGTTCAGGACGTACTCGAGGTGACGGCGGCTACGGACGAGGACCCGGTCCAGGCATTCGGTTCGCACTGTGCGCACCCAGCGTTCGGCATGCGCATTCACTTTCGGCGCCCGCGGCGGCGTCTTGATGGTCTCCATGCCCGCCGCGTCGAACGCGGCGGTGAACTTGGTGTCCCGGTCGCGGATGAGGAACCGGAACCGGCTCGCGCGTTCGTCGAGGTCCATCAACAGGTTGCGGCCCGCCTGGGTGACCCAGTCTCCGGTGGGATGCTCGGTGACCCCGGCCAGGTGTACCCGGCGGTGCTGCAGTTCGATCACGAACAGAACGTACAGCCTGGTGAGCCCCATCGTTTCGACGGTCAGGAAGTCACAGGCGAGCATCCCGGCCGCGTTGGGTGCCCAGGAACTCGGTCCAGCTCGGGGCCGCGCGTCGAGGTGCCGGGGCCCAAGACCGTGGCGCAGAATCGTGCGGACCGAGGTCGCCGAGACCCGTACGGCGAGTTTGCGGCACTCGCCGACGATGCGCAGATATCCCCAACGGGGATTCTCCCGGGCCAAGCGCACAACAATCTCGACCACCGTCGAGTCCAACGCGCGACGGCGGCCACCGTTTGCGTATCCCGTCCTCGCCGATGTCGCACAGCTACGCCCGCTCGCCGAACCGCGCGACCGCCTCGCGGCACGGTGTTCACGCGCCACGACCGCCGCCGGGGGGCCCGGTGGCGGTCCGGCCCGACCGGCTGCCCTGGCTAACTCGGCTGTGCCCGGTGGCGTGCGTCCTCGAGTTGCCGGCGGGCGGCGATGGCGGCCTGCCGAGCGGTGGGGTCGTCCGGGTCGGCGGCCGCAATCCGCTCGAGCAGGGTGGCCTTGCGCTCGTAGAAGGCGAACCGCTCGCCGCGGGAGGCACCGCGGGCGGTGAGCTCGCGGCCCTCGTTGAGGAGGTCGCCGGAGGCCTCCAGCAGGCTCTGGGGCCTCTGTTGGCCGGACACCGGATGCTCGCCGGTGTCGACGTCGGTGCGCTCCCGGTGCTGGATCACCCATGTGTCGAGTTGCCTGCTCCACCGCTCGGGGTCCTCCGCGCCTTGCGGAAGCCGCAACGCTCGCCGGCCGCCGGGGCCGGCCTCGGCCAGGGCCGGCGCAGCGCGTCCTTCCACCGCTGCTCGACCTCGGCGAACCGCTCGTGGGCGGTCTGTCGGCTGATGCCGAGCGCGGCGCCGATGTCTTGCCACGACGCGCCCTGCTCCCGCTCGAAGACCACGGCGCGCTCGAGCACGGCCTCGCCACACCCCTGTAGACCGGCTCGTGCTGGCGTGGCTCACCTTGATCGGTGCTGTGACCTGCGGGTCGGCCTGCGCCGGTGTTGTTGTCACGATTACAAGTCTTCATTGATCCGTTTGGAGGATTGCCTGGGCCGACCCTGTCGTATCAACTGCAACTGCACATCCGCTGCGCACCATCTCAGGAGATTCCGATGAGGTTCGTACAGATCATCGAGTTCGAGGCCACCGAAGAGCAGCTGGCACAAGGCGACGCGCTCGTCGAGGAATACATGAAGCAGACCGAGGGCAAACGCACCGCTGGGCGATCGACGCTGCTCCGTGACCGGACCAACCCATCGAAGTACTACAACGTGGTCGAGTTCGCGTCGTACGAAGACGCGATGCGCAACAACGAGCTGCCCGAGACGCAGGCACTGTCAGAAGGAATGATGGCAATTTCTTCCGGGCCGCCGCGATTCATCGACTGCGACGTCGTGCGCGAACGCAGCCAATGACGTCGCGTCCCGCGCGCGGCTCTCGTCGCAGCACGCGGTAGGCGCAAGCGAACATCCGAGCACCATCGGAGTACCCGGAGATCCACTTCAGCCTGTACCGCTCGAATACCCGGTTTGGCTACGCTGCCTGCGAGTATTCGCTGATCAGTCCACCAAGGATCGTTCGTCGGTGCACCCGCGCGGCGGTCAGATCAGCACCGCGCTGGTGCTTGATCCGTGTTGGGCGGCAGTTGGTTTCGTCCCTGATGCGGCCGATGGCAGTTGTAGTGCGTGATGTATTCGCTCAGGGTAGCGAGCAGGTGCCTGAAGGGTGCAACTTCAGCGGCACGGCTGTGACCAGGCACGATGTCGGCCCGGCAGGATGAGCCTATGGTGGTGCGCACCCTGGCTTTCATGGTCGTCCGACGGGTCCTCGGGCTGGTCGGCCTGGGTCCGTTGCCGGATGCGAAGGACGTGGAGATCGCGGTGCTGCGCCATCAGCTCATCGTGCTGCGCCGTCAGGTGGCCCGGCCTCGATATGGCCCTAGCGACCGGCTGGTGCTGGCGACGTTGTCCCGGCTGCTGCCGCGGGCACGCTGGCCGATCTTCCTGGTCACGCCGTCAACGCTGTTGCGGTGGCACCGCGAGTTGGTGCGTCGCCGCTGGACCTACCCCCATACCGGCCGACGTCCGGCACGCACACTGAACCCCGAGGTGGTCGAACTGGTGGTCCGGCTGGCCCGGGAGAACCCGCGCTGGGGATATCTGCGCATCGTCGGGGAGTGCCGCAAGCTCGGCATCCGGGTCTCCGCGACCTCGGTGCGCACCATCCTGCGTCGCCACCGACTGGGTCCGGCACCCCGGCGCGGCGGGCCGAGCTGGGCGCAGTTCCTGCATACCCAAGCCGCCGGGATGCTCGCCTGTGACTTCCTCACCGTCGAGACGGTCGGGCTCACCCGGCTGTACATCCTGTTCGTCATCGAGCTCGACCACCGCCGGGTGCACCTGGCAGGCATCACCGCCCACCCGACCGGTGCGTGGGTCACCCAGGCCGGCCGCAACCTGCTGATGGACCTCGCCGAACACGCCCACCGGTTCCGGTTCCTGATCCGGGACCGCGACGCCAAGTTCACCACCGCGTTCGACGCGGTGTTCGCCGCGGCCGGCACCGAGGTGATCAAGATTCCGCCCCGGTCGCCGAAGGCGAACGCATACGCCGAGCGGTGGGTACGTACCGTGCGTACCGAATGCCTCGACTGGCTCCTGATCTGGAACCACCGCCAGCTCCACCGCGTCCTCACCGCCTACCTGCAGCATTACAACACCGGCCGTCCCCACCGCGGCATCAACCTCGACGTTCCAGCCCCCGCGCCGTCCCCAATAGCTGCCGGGCACGGCCCCGCTGGCCACATCGAACGCCTCGACGTCCTCGGTGGCCTGATCCACGAGTACCGTCGCGCGGCCTGACCCGCCATCCACCTCGGCTCGCCCCGCAACTGGAAAGCACACATTGGAAGCCGGTTGCCAACAGGTATCGCAGTGGTGGCGTTCGCATATCCGCGAACCCAGGGCCAGGCAGCGAGCCCGCCTCCACCCTCAACTCCCGGCGAGCGCGACCGGAGGATCCGCCAGCAAGGCGGCCACACCTCATCGCGACCTGTCTCTGAACTTGCACCCTTCACCCTGGCCATCCGCTCAATCAGCGCCACGACGGCGGGATCAACGGCCGGGCGCCCCGACCGGTTCGGGTACGTCCAACGTCTGGCGACCAGCCGACGATGCCATGCCAACACCGTGGCCGGGGTGACCAACCGATGGAGTCGCAACGCCCGCGGCAGCCGGCGAATCAACGCGGCGAGCACGGCCCGATCGGCCCAGGTGAACGTCGGTTTCGGGCTAGCCCGGCGGAGGACAGCATTCTCGTGGCGCAACACGAGGAGTTCCGCTTCCAGGCTCGCGCGGCTCCGGGCGAGCATGGCCAGCCACTCGACCGTCCGGCAGAAGACGAGGTACAGCAGCCCCAACGACACGATCCCGATCATGCAACACGTCAAAGAAAGGCGGAGCATCCGACCAGGTCAACATCGGTGACGCATTTCTGGAACCCCACACGGCGAACGGCACGCCGGTCCGAAGCGATTGTACGGGCACCTCCTTGGAACGATCGGGTGTGACGATCGCCCACAGTGGACTCCGGCTCGTCAGAAGGTG
>JAHRHA010000220.1 GCA_020027875.1 Micromonosporaceae bacterium
TCGTCTCCAGGCCAGCGAACGCGAACACGACCGAGAAGATCGCCAGTAGGACCGGTCGCAGGCGCGGTTCTCGCAGCGCGCTGCGAAGAGTAGCTAGTCCCGTATTTCGCAGGTGGGGGATTGTCGGGCGTGGGTTGGTGCGGGCGGTTGGTCATCGCCTGGGGTGCCAGCCTTCGGCGTCCTCGATGGCTTGAACTGAGAGGGCTTGGAGTTCGCTGACTAGGTCGTGCAGTCGGCGGGTGTTGTCGAACCAGGACCGGTACTGCTGTTCCTGTTCTGGGGTGAGCTTGCGGGTGATGGCCTTGCCGTCGGCCTTGCGGATCCAGCTCAGGTATGGCCCGTGCAGGATTGGCGGGTCGGCCTGGCAGCGACAGCCGGGCTTGCCGCAGGCGGTGCTGCGCTGGACGACACTTCCGGGCAGCGCGTACCCGATCTGGGCCAGCTCGCGGGCGATCTGGCGCATTCGTGACTGTTGTTGTGGGGACATGGATCTGACTCGACCTCCTGATCACGCGTGTCGCTATCTTGAATCCATACACATTCAAGATAGCGTACGGGGCGGTGGGAACGCCGCAGACACACGGGAGGTGTGGTGAAGGTTCGCTACGGTTCAGCCAGCGTGGAGCAGGCGTTGGGTGCGTTGCCGGTGGTGGCCGGGTTCTGCCAGCGGCTTGACATCGCCGGGATCGTCGACCGGGCGGCTCCGATCCGCGACATCGCGCGGGCCAGCCACGGGCAGGTCATCGAGGCGTTGGTGGCCAATCGGCTGACCTCGCCGACCCCGATGGTGCACGTGGCGGACTGGGCCCGCGGCTGGGCGGTCGAGCATGCCCTGGGCGTCGATGCGGACGTGCTCAACGACGACCGGATCGCGCGGGCCCTCGACGCGCTCGCCCCGGTCCTGGAGGAGGTGACCGGCTCGGTCGGCGCCGCCGCGATCGCCGCGTACGGCGTCGACGTGTCGCAGATGCACTGGGACATGACCTCGATCAGCCTCTACGGGGCATACCCGGCCACGGATGCGGACTATCTCGAGCCTCGCTATGGACATCCCAAGGACCGCCGACCCGACCTCAAGCAAATCCAGGCCGGGCTGGGGGCAGCCGGCGACGGCGGCGTGCCGGTGCTCTCCCGCGTCTACCACGGCGGCGCCGGCGAGGTGTCCCAGGTGGTCGGCGCGATGGAGGCGCTGCGCCGCCTCGCCGGGCCGCGCACGTTCTTGCTGGTCGGGGACTCCAAGCTGCTCAGCTACACCAACATCGCCGCGATGGTCGACGCCGAAGTGGCCTTTCTCGCCCCCGCATCGAAGTTGTTCGTGCCCGCGCAGGTGCTCGCTGGCTGCGACTATGACACCGCCACGCCCGTGGACTACGTCGCCGACCGCGACGCCGGGCGCCCGGCCGAGCAGCGGGCCCACTACCGGGTCATCGAGGACACCATGAGCGTGCACGGGCGGCGCCGCCGCGACCGGCCCATCACCCTACGACGGGTGTTCGTCCACTCCTCCGCCCGCGCCGACGCGGCCGCCACAGCCCGAGCCAAGAAACTCGACCGCGCCCGAGCAGACCTCGACCGGCTCACCCGCGGGCTGGGCTCACGCCACTACCCAACCCCGGAAAAGGTCGCCGACAGAGTCGCCACCATCACCCGCACCCGCCGCGTCGGTGACCACCTGCGCACCACCATCGGCACCGACCACAAAGGACGCCCCACCCTCGACTGGCACTACGACCAGCAAGCCCTCGACACCGAGGCCGCCACCGACGGCTGGTACGCCCTGCTCACCAACCTCGACCCGGCAACGGTGTCCCCCGCCCAGATCCTCACCCGCTACAAGGACCAACCCACCGTCGAGCGCCGCAACCACGAATTCAAAGGCCCACTCGCGGTCGCACCGATCTTCCTACACACCAACCGGCGTATCACCGCACTCATCGGCGTCATCTGCCTCGCCCTGCTCATCTACAGCCTCATCGAACGCGAAGTCCGGCGCAACCTCGCGCCCGAAACCAAACTCGACCAGCTCTACGCCAACCGCCCCGCCAAACCCACCGCCAGACTGATCTTCATCGCCCTCGCGCCACTACGCCTCAGAACCACAACCGAGCACGGAACGCCAGAGAGAACCCAACCAAGCCCGCTCCAGAAACGCCTCCTCGACCTGCTCAAGATCGACCCGACCCGTGCCCCCTAACCCCCACCCACCTCACCCCACCTGCGAAATACGGGGCTAGTCCGTCGTCGGGATCTCGTCATGGCGTCGCTGACCCATCGGTGGGTCGACCCTGATGGCCGGCCAGCGTGGCGAGACTCAGTCGAGGAAGTTTTGGACCGCCGCCGTCGGTGAGGCAGTCGACAGTGGTGGCGTCCGCGTAGCACCGCGTCGGCGCAGTTGTTGGACCGGCTGCCGGTCAGTTCCGCGTGTCGGGTACTCGATCTCGACAGCGGCGTGGGACGTTGCACAACCTGCAGGCGTTTGGCAGCGCAACCGAGCACCCCGTGGCATTGAACGCCTACGGTTTGCGTCCGACGGCACAGATCCCGTCCACCGGGGCAGGGACGTCTCCGGGGGGTTCGGGCCGCCACTGCGTTAGTGACACCACACCGGGTTCGAGCAGCTCCAAGCCGTCGAAGAGACGAGCGAACTCCTGGCGGTTGCGGTAGGTCATTTCCGGTTTGCCGTACTTGTTCCAGTACGCCAGCATCGCGGCCTGCGCCTGGGGGTTGACTTCATTACTGCCATGGGTGATCGCCAGGTAGCTGCCTGATGGCACCGCGTCCAGCAGTCGCTTCACGATCGCCTGCGCCTCGTTGTCGTCGAGGATAAAGATCACGACTCCCAACATCATGATCGCGACCGGCTGGGTGAAGTCCAGCGTCCGGGCCGCGGCTTGCAAGATGGTGTCGGGGTCGTGCAGGTCGGCGTCGATATAGTCGGTGGCGCCCTCGGGGGTGCTGGTGAGCAGCGCGCGGGCGTGCACCAGCACGAGGGGATCATTGTCGACGTAGACGATCCTCGACTCGGGAGCCACCCGCTGAGCGACCTCGTGGGTGTTGTCGGCAGTAGGCAGGCCGGTGCCGATGTCCAGGAACTGGCGGATGCCTACCTCCCCGGCCAGATACTGAACAGCGCGGCGCAGGAACGCCCGGTCCGCAAGAGCGATGTCGACGATGGCCGGGTTCATCGCGCGGATCTGGTCGCCGACCTCGCGGTCGACGGCGAAGTTGTCCTTGCCCCCCAACCAGTAGTTCCAGATCCGAGGCGAATGCGCCACGGTCGTGTCGAGCTTCGGCGCAGGCGCCTGGTCGGGGGTGGACGAGGTGTCCGTCACAGGGGCTCTCCTCGGTGTGCCTGAAGTCACGACCCGACGAAGACCTTAACGCCTTGCATCCGAATTGGGAACGTCAAGCTCCTCATCGGCGCCCTCGAATAGATCGTCACACAATCCACACCCGTGACCGTTCCCGCCCGTATTGTCGATCGGCTCCGCCCAGCCGGGTTCAAGCCCTCGCCGCAATGGTGTGAGCCGCCTGCCAAATCCGCGGCGACGAAGGTGGATCAACCCTCGACGACCAGGCCGCGTCGACGCTGCCGGTGGCCTCCGCGGTCGACGCGAGCACGGCGACGTGGTCGGTGGCCCGGTGCCGCGTTCGGCGGGCCGGGGAGCGCACCGCGCACCCCGACCTGGTCATCGGTGCTCGGCGGACGCGGGACACTGCGCTCACGGTGGCGGCGCTGGTCCCGGCCGCCCTGTTCCTGATCATGGTGATTGCCGGGTCGATGCACGGGCTGGTCGCGTTCGGCCGTGACATGCTCGGCTGGCGCGATGGCTGGGAGTATCTGGTCCCGGCCACCCTGGACCGGGGTGTCGGTCGCGTTCGCGTTCCTGGCGTTCCGGGCGGTGCGGCGAGGTATGGCACCGGACCGCTGTTACCGGGTGGTGGGGGGTGCCGCCGGCGCCAGCGCGTCGATCAACTTCAGCTACGAGTTCGACCAGTCCGGCAACGTGCTCGCCGGCGGTTATGTCGGGCTGCTCAATGTGCTCGGTATGGTGATGTTCCAGGAGTTCCTGTCGCAGTTCGAGGACGGCGTGGATAACCGTCGGCTACGCCAGGCGGTCCTGCCCGCGCCGTACGCCAACAAGCCGAAGACCTCGGTGTCGAACTGCCGGACGGATTCGTTGATCTACCTTCGCCGGCCGCCATCGATCGTGCTAAGCCGACCTTGAACATGACGGTGAAAGGCTCTCCGCCGGTCGCTACTGACTTCGCGCACAGAGCTGGAAGCGGCTACTGCCCAAAGTAGACCGAGGCGGCCTGCGCGGGGGTCGCGTCTGCGGTGACGTATAAGGAGATCCCGGCTGTGGTCTTGGGCACTGGGCAGGCCATCGTTAACGCGTCGCCTTGCGCCAGGCGCTGTCGAGGAAGGCGATGAGCCTGGGCTCTTCGACCGTGATCCCTTCTGCCAGACGGGCCGCCGCGTGCGTGATCGTCCACGAATGAACCTGCGTCAAGGGATCGTGCGTGCGCTGCCGGTAGGTCCGCGCAAAGGCACGGGCGAACATCGAGCGCCCAGCGGCCATCACCCCACGAAAGAGTATCGATGTGCCGGGCAAAGGGTCTGCCTGTTCAAGCAGCAAAACAGTTCGCGCAAAGTCGGCTTCGGGGACACCACGGGTGGCGTTCGCCCAGTCGATAACACTGACCCGGTCGGCGCCGACCAGCACGTTGCCGGGATGAAAGTCACCGTGGCACAGCCGATCTCCCGCCGGGAGCCCGTCAAGTATTCGCCGGGCGAAGTCGCGCAACTGTGGCCGCAGCGCTGCGGCGTCGATGCGGGTGGCAAGCGTGTGCCTAGCATCTGGAAGCTCCGCTGGCGCCTGGACGTGGTGGATGCAGATCTGCGCTTCGGCCAGGGTTCTGGCATATCCGAGCAACCGCCATGGCTTTCGTTCCAGCATCGCCAGCATGTCCAACCCGTCAAGGCGCTCTAGAAGCAGGCCGTGGCGTCCATCGATTTCTAGGACGTCGATCAGTCGAGGGGCCAATCCGCCACCACCTAGCCGCGCGAGCGCAGCCGACTCCGCCATGTGCCCTGAGTATCCTGGCCGGTAAAGCTTGAGAACCGCCGCGGCATCACCGTTCCATGCGTACACCTCGGCCTCGCGGCCCTCCGCAATCTTGAGCCCGATCATCAGACTCAGCCGCTCCCTCCAGTTTGAGTCGAGCTCCTCGCCAGCCGGGGCGTATCGCCGAGCAGTACGCCGACTTCGGTTACTCCGGCAAGGTATCGCTAGCGCAACGCCCCCAGGCTGCGGCGCTACGGACGGTTCCAAAGCGGACACGATGAAACTCCCCGTCCCCCACCTAGCTCACACTGCGGCGGTACACGCGCACTGCCAGCGGGACGAAGACGGCGAGGATCGCGGCGGTCCAGACGAGGGCGAGCTCGGTTTGGCCAGCGACAGTCTGCCCGGGCGCGAGTGCGTCGGGCCCGAGCAAGAGCCCGCGCAGCGCGTTGGCGACCACGGTGATGGGTTGGTGTTCGGCGAAGACCTGCAACCAGCCGGGCATGGTTTGGGTTGGGAGGAAAACTGAGCTGACCAGGGTGAACGGGAACACGACGCTGTAGACGGCGGCCTGGATGGCCTCGGTGTTGCGCACGGCCAGTCCCAGGGTTGCCATGATCCAGGAGCAGGCGTAGCCGAAGGCCAGCGCGAGGCCGAGCCCGGCGAGCAGGGCAAGGATGCCGCTCTGCCAGCGGAAGCCGAGCAGGATGCCGACGCCGAGTTGCAGCAGCAGCATGACGCTTCTGCGGGTCAGGTCGGCCAGGGTGCGGCCGGCGAGAACGGCCGAGCGGGCCGTTGGCAGGGATCGGAACCGGTCGATGACGCCGCTGACGC
>JAHRHA010000031.1 GCA_020027875.1 Micromonosporaceae bacterium
TCCGCAAGCGCATCCCCGACGGCCCGTCGGCATAACGAGCAGGTCCCCATAAAGCGGCCTATGCCGAACTCGGCATAGGCCGCTGGAGGCATCCAGGGGGTGCGGTGCCGTTCCACGACGCAAATCGCGCGCGGGTGGCGAAACGGGCCACGTCGCCGACGTCGCCGAGGATGCGGGCCGCGCCGGCGGGGCCGATGCCGAACAGGCCGAGCAGGCCGGTGCCGGTCGCGGTGACCGCCTTGCGCAGCCTCTTGTCGCTGTCGTTCATCTTCCTGTCCAGCACCACGACCTCGCCGAGCAGCTCAGTGGCGAGCTGGTGGCGAACCCGGCCGGCCACGTCGGCGGGGGACACGCAATCAAGCAATGCCTGGGCCTGCGCCGCGGTGAGGAACCGCTTTCGCCGCCGGGCACGAGTTCGAGCAGTAGCCGGTGCGGCCGGTCGACCGTCTGTGTGCGGCTGCGGCCGAGCTCGTCACGCCGATCAGCCAGCAGCCGCAACGCGACCAGCTCGTCGTCAACGCGCACCTGCGTGAGACTCCTGGTGCGCAGTGCGACCCCGGCCACCGAGTGCGCGTCGGCCGGGTCGGTCTTACGGCCGTTGCCGATGTCGAACAGCCGCGCCCGGGCGGCCAACTTCGCCGGCACGTCCACCACGCACTCACCGTCGGCGACCAGGCGCTGGGCCACGTGCCGGCCGATGCCGTTGCAGCCCTCCACCGCCCAGCTGCGTCGCTCGAACCGCCTGGCTGCGGCGAGCATGGACCGTGGCCGTCGCGGTCAGTACCGTACCGTCCTTGATGGAGCACCCGCTCGCGCTCATCGAGGATCTCGATGGTCACCGACAGCTTGTGCGGGTCTGCGCCGGTCACAACACTGTTCAACGTGGTCTCCCTCTCACTGACGACTGCCGATCATGGCCACGTGAGTCAGCGAGGAGGGCAACGCTACTTCGAGCTGGGCAAACCCCTCTTGAGCCACAGCCTCGCCAGCGGTGCCCGGCAGGAGCGCACGCCAGACGAGAGCCACGCTCGCAGGCGGGCAGCCGCGACAGAGCGTCCCGCCGAGCACCTCCACCAAGGCCCCGTCGGACCTTGACGTAGCTCCATTAAACAAGTAGCCGCGATCCGCGCGCTTGGCAAACCAGTCGGATGCTTCCGACTCTTCCGATGACAGATCTTTCGGGCGACCCAAATGTGTTAGTGCACCTGCACTATCAGGCTGCCTCGAACGAGCTGAGCAAGTCCGCAAGTCGCTGGCACCGGCCGATGCTCTCTCCAACGCCGCTCAGAGACGACGGCCGGTCACACGTTCGTGACCCTCTTGCGCACGTAGGACCTGGCGGGCTTGCCCGGCTCACCGCAGGACCAACAGAGTCTATGCGGCGCGCGCTCCTCGCTCACCCATCGGATGTCGCAGTCCACGCACTGCAGCGTCTGCTGATTCATGAGGCCGGTGCCGGTCGTCGCCCGTCGCTGCTTCTGTCGCGACACGGGAGGCGTGGCGGGGAGGATGTATCGGTCAGTGCCGAACATGACCCGCTCGACCACGCGCTCCTCTCGGAGCAGTCGGCCCACGGCACGGCGTACCGCCGCGATTTGCGCCTCGCTGGGCCCGGCCTTGCGGTCGATGCCGTAGGTCACGTACGCCAACTGGGAGACCGTACAGCCGTAACGTGTGCCGTTGACGGATTGAAGAATGATCCGTTGCACCCGTCCGTGCCCTCTGCTCATGGCTACAGCGTAGCCCTCAGCCGGCAAGGTCTCCGGTAATCATCGTGCCACGCGCTGGGGCGCGGACGACGCTGCGATCAGGGGTCGCGTTCAAAGGCATCGCACATGGCGTCGCAAGCCTCGCTCCGCCTATTCCAGCCTCAACGAAAAAGCGCCCTGGACACGCCTCTCCGGGCATCCGACTTTGCCGATGAGCGCACCAGCGGAGGCCCATCCGTGTTCCTGGATACGACCGGGCCGGACGTGCTTGGCGCGCAAGCGTTGCCGTGGTCCTGGGGTCACACCGACCGTCGGGGCCGTCGACATTGGTGTCATTGGTCGGGACCTGCCGGTCAGAGGTAGCTGAACAACGGAGGAAAGACCAGGACCACGATCCAGGCCCACGCGGCGTACACCGGGAGGTAGCCGGTCTGCCAGCGCTCGAGCGCCCCGAACGGCGTGCGCCGGCGGACGAAACCCAGCACCAGCCATGCCGACCAGGCGAGGTTGGCCAGCAGGATGACGTTCTCCCCGAGCGCCGCCGCCTTGTTGGGTGTGGTGCCGTACTCGGTGATGCGCCCGGTGATTTCCAGCAGCACCAGCACATCAATGACCAGCGCGCTGACCACGAGGGCGAACTGCAGCTTGTCGAACAGGCCGGGCGGGGCCAGCGGATCGCGGGCTGAGATCGAGTAGAGCAGCAGCCCCAGCACCACGACCAGCAGGAGGTTAAACAGGATCAGTGCTTCCCGCTCGACGTCGATGCCGGCGCTGGTCCAGCCGAAGGCGACGAGGAAGGCCAGCAGCACCGCCGTGAAGAGCGGAGTGAACAGCCGCGTGAGCACTGGGGCGATGTTCTCGACAACACCCTGCTTGGCCTCGACGAGCCACCCTGCCACCACGACCGCGGCCAAGAAGCCGCAGGGAAGAAGCCACTGCGAGATGAATACATCCGGGGAGATCCCGATGGCCTCGAAGGTCCCGAACATGAACGCGATCAGCACACCGCCACCGAGGGCGATGAGCACGAAGTAGACAAACCATTCGCCGGTGAAGCGAATGAAGTCCATACGTCGGCGGGAGGAACGTAGATCATCGGCCACGTAGGCCAGACCGACCACGAACCACAGGGCGATGGGGAGGTGGATGGCGGTCAGGACCACCGACTGGGAATCGGCCGCGAGCGGGTAGACGTTGGCCGCCACGACGCCGAGCGCGAACAACGCGAGCAGAACGCCGATCAGCGCCGGTCTGGCCCGACGGCGCCAGGCCAGAAAGGCCGCCAGCCAGGGCAGCGCGAACAGGCTGAAGTTGGTCGCATAGAACCTGTCGGCATCCTCCTCGAACCCCATCCCGAACAGTTCCGGCAGCTTGATGGACGCTGCCGCGCCCGCGCCGCAGAGGACCATCGCGACCAGGTCACGCCGCGACCGGGTGGCCGCCACCGGGCTGTCGGTCTCGCCGGTCAGCACCAGCTGTTTCCACAGCCGTTCCGAATGCTCCCGGGCGAACTCGCGGGACAGGTCGTCCAGGCTACCCATGCGTTTGACTGCGACCAGGAACGCCTCGTCGGCGCGCAGGCCAACGGCGATGAGCTCATCGACGGAGCCCCGGAGATGGTCTTCGAGCTCTTCGGCGTCGGACTGCTGCAGCTCTCGGCGGCACTGCACGTACTGGCGCCACTGCGCGAACTGGGCCTCCATCTCGTCCTGACCGTGTGGCGCTGTCATGCCTGGCCCCCCAGCGGGATCGCCGTCAATGGCCTGAAATCACCGGGGCCGAGCCAGATCTCCTTGAGCGCGTCCACGACCGTGTCCCACTGGCGGCGTTGCTCGGCAAGCTCAGCCAGGCCCTTGTTGGTGATGCGGTAGTACTTGCGCCGCCGCTCCCCGCTGACCGACTGCCAGCTCGACTCCGCATAGCCGAGGCGCTCAAGGCGGTGCAGCAAGGGGTAAAGCAGTCCCTCGGTCCAGTCCAGCTCTCCGCCGGACAGCTCGTTGATCCGTCTGAGGATGGCGTAGCCGTAGCTCTCCCCCTCGCCCAGGATGCCCAGCACCATCGGTGTCGCCGCAGCGGCCACGAGATCCTTGGCGACCCTCACGAGACCTCCCCACATCTCGTACCCTTGAACTGCGATGCATAGTAGTTCTAGGTATCGTCGCGTGCAAGGGCGGATCGTCTACAAGTCACACTCGCGACATCGGCTGGACGGAGTGGGGGCGTGACGCTGGGGCGGACGGCCTGCAGGCGTACGAATGCCGAGAATGCACCCGCACTGCTGCGCCACACCTTCGTGCGTCAGCCTCCGGGATGTGCAGATCGCCGCCCGCCACGCCGACCCGAGAACGACCATGCGCTACGACCGCGCCCGCAAGAACCTCGACCGCCATCCCAACTACATCCTCGCCGCGTTCATGGCATCCGGAACCTGATCAAGCCGCCCCCCGCTCTGCCGACGTCGCTGTCATGCCGATGAGCGTGCGCCTCCTTTGTGCTGGACCGTTCATCGGTACGGAGACGACGCCGCGAACGGCGGTGCACCTACCCGCCGAGCGTCAAGGCGACCTTCCCGGCCACGTCGCGGTTCCGTAGCCGTTCCACCGCCTCGGGCATCTCCTCCCAAGACAGCTCGGCTTCGAGCTGAGGATCGAGCTTTCGCTCGGCCACCAACGTTACGAGGTACGCAAGGTCGCGGCCGAACGGATCGCCGCCGAAGAACAGCTCGAACCCTTGGAGGCGGATGTGGGCATCGAGGTAGATGTCACGTACGTTGAAGGTGGTGAGCTCATTGGAGCTGTTGCCGAACATGACCAGCGTGCCCTGCGGGTCGACCATTCTGACGAGTCGGCCGAGCGTATCGCCTCCCACCGACTCCAGGATGAGGTCGAACCGGCCGCGGAGCTGCGCAATGTCGGACACGACTTCGTCGGCTCCCAGCTGACTTAGTCCCGCCGCCCGCGCCGAGCTGCTGCTGACCAACGCGGTCACTTCCGCCCCGCCCAAGTGCGCGAGCTGGATCGCAAAGCGGCCGACCCCACCCGAGGCGCCTGTTACGAGAACTCGGCGACCAAGGATGGCGGGCCCCAGTCGGAGAATGCGCAGTGCGGTCAGGCCGGCCGTTGGAAGCGCCGCCGCCTGGGCGAAGGAGACTCCTTCGGCCAGCTCGGCCATCCACGCTTGCGAGACCGCCACCCGCTCGGCCCAGGCCCCGCTTTGTCGGATGCCAACCACTCGGGCGCCGGCCCGCGGGCCGTGCTCGACGTCGGACTTCAGGATGCCGGCGAAGTCCCAGCCAGGGCGCCAGCCGTCGGCAGCGGTCCCGAGCATCCTCAGCTCGCCCCGATTGATCGAGAACGCACGCACCTCCACTAGCACCTCGCCGGGCGCTGGCACTGGCTCGGGAACGTCGCGCACGGCGATACTGCCGGGAGCCGAGCGGTCTGCAACCAGTGCGCGCATTGGTCAGGCCCTCCGGGATTGTTCGTCACTGACCACCACGGTCACGGGCCAGTCTCCCACCATCCAAGAACCTTGACCAGCATTGCCGATCCATCGTGGTCGCCGGCCTGGTCGAGGGTGACAACTACCACCACGGCATCGTTTACCACCACTGCATCGTTCCAGATCAGATTCGCCCGCCCTGGTCTGCCGCGAGTCGCGCGTTGACGACGCGTCGCCGACTCCGTCCGACTCTGCCGATGACAGGGCGTCACCCCATCCCGTGGTTCAGGCTCCGTCGACAAGGGACTACGGAGTCAGCGAATCGAGGCTCTCCGCACGACTGATCACGGCGAGGAACCGCTCAAGGACGTGGAAGGCGACGCGAACGGCGTTTGGCGTCCGGCGGTGAGGGTCATGGACGGCATGAGTCTCCGGATCCCACAGCGACTGTTGTGTCGAAGAACCGCCCGAGCCTGCCGACGCGGTAGCAGTGTTGCGCTGATCCCGGGCGTGTCGCACCCCGCGGGGGTTATAGAGTCTGTGGCCACAACGATCAGGTTGTGGCCACACCGCTGCGATTGTCGGAGTCGACAAGTGGGTATTACCCCTGTCCGACACGCCGGGCGCGCACAACCACAGGTCGCGCCGGCCAGACATGATGGGAAGCGACCTGCGGCTACTTGAACACTCAGCCGACGATCTGCAGTCCAGCGCGAGGCCACTCGTGACCGACGGCGAAGACGTGGGTGGGAGAGTCGGGTCATGAACGCACGAGCGGGCGGCTTGGTCCTGGAACTGACGTGCATCATGAGTGCGCCGCAGGAGCGGATCTTCAGAACGCTTACCGAGCCAGCCGAGTTAGCGAAATGGTGGGGGCCGCGTGGCTTCACGACGCCCGAAATAGGCCTCGACCTGCGCGTGGGCGGCGGCTATCGCTTCGCCATGCAACCAACCGACGGCGACCTGTTCCACCTCTCAGGCGAGTTTCTCGAGATCGACCCGCCGAGCCGCCTCGTCTACACCTTCCGCTGGGACGAACCCGATCCCGACGACCGTGAGACAGTCGTCTCGCTGTCTCTCGACGACGTCGAAGGCGCCACGGAGGTGTCGCTCCTGCAGGGCGAGTTCGCGACCGAGGCGCGGCTCGCATTGCACCGGAGCGGCTGGACGGACAGCTTGGAGAAGCTACGCGAGCTCATCGAGTCTGGTGCCTAGCCACCGGAGCACGCAGGCGAGGACGGTACGTGATATCGCGGATTCGTCGATGCTGGCGATGGTCCTCGTCCGTCGCAAATCGGTAGTACACCAAGTCGCCCGACGATACCGTGGACCGTCGTCGCGATCGACCCTGAACGTCAGCGCGCAGCGGGCTGTAGGCGCTGGAAGAGCGTCGTTGAGATAGGCATTCAGGAGCGGCAACAGATGGCGACCAAGTCAGACCTCCCATGATGAGCACGCATAACGTTGCGCGCTCATCATGGAGCAAGAGGACATCGATGGCAGGCCGAGGTAGCGTCGCATGGTGCGCCCGATCATGCCGCTGAGAACTAACCGGCTCGTTCTTCGTCGTTGGCAGGACAGTGATCGCGATCCGTTCGCCGCGCTCAACGCGGACCCCGAGGTCATGGAACACTTCCCGGCGCCGCTAACCCGCGCCGAGAGTGACGCGATGATCGAGAAAGTAGAGGCTCATTTCGACGAACGTGGCTTCGGGCTGTGGGCGCTAGAGATCGCGGAGACAGGAGAGTTCATCGGCTTCACCGGGCTGTCCACTCCGCGGTTTCCAGCTCACTTCATGCCGGCCATTGAGATCGGCTGGCGGCTGGCCCGCTCCGCATGGGGTCGCGGATACGCCAGCGAGGCCGCCCACCTCGCACTCAAGTTCGGTTTCGAGGACGTCAACCTGCCGGAGATCGTCTCGTTCACCGCGATCGGCAATCACCGTTCCCAGGCAGTCATGGCCCGCATCGGCATGACGCATGATCCGGTCGATGACTTCGAGCATCCGCTCGTGTCCGAAGGCAGCCGGCTGCGTCGACACGTCCTTTATCGCCTCCCCGCTGAGCGCTGGGCCGCAAGGCCATCAGGCACTGCGACGCGACCAGTAAGGCGTTGACCCGGTGGAAGACAGAGTGGAGTTGGTGGACGTAGCCCCCTCGTGCGTTCGACTGGATCGACTCCGTCGCGGTCGACGTGGACGGCGGACGGCTGGGGTGTTCCTCGAGCCGACCGGCAGGTGGCCATGGCCGAACCGGCCCGGTCACGGCAAACTCCAGGAACTCTCGAAGGGCGTCCTCTACGGCGTTCATCGTGGCGTGGGCTGCCCCGCGCTGGCGCGCGCGCCGCGCAGTCCTGTTCCGACCCCCGTGGGTCGGGCGTTGTGGGGATGTTCGGCGGAGAATCGGTACGAACACCTCGAAGCCGGAGACATCGCTCCAATGGCCGATCCAGGCGGTGTGGGCCAGCAGATGACGAAACGTCATCGTCCGCCACGGGGCCGGGCTGTGGGAGAACCAGCGGTCAACTGTCCGATCCAGCGTGAGCGCACCACGTTCGGCCAGCAGCAATACGGCCACGGCGGCGAACTGCTTACTAATCGATGCGATCCGAAACGGGTCTTGATGCTGCACGGATATCCGGTCCCTCCCGCCTTGGATGGCCGTTACCGAAGCGTTCGCGTGCTGCGATCTATGCCGTACCCATCGCGCCTACGGTGGCCACTGTGCGGCGGTGGGCAGGCTTGAGCAAAGGCGGTAGGCGATGCGCGCAGCGTGTCCGAACAGATCACGATCCTTCCTGCTGGTCGCCGCGGTGGTGGTGCTGGCACTGCTGACCGTCGGCTGCCGGCCCGGGGAGCCCGCAACCAACCTCGGACCCAGCCGTGATGCGGTGTTGGCGGCACACCAGGCGGTGCAGAGTGCCGCGACGAAGCTGCGTACGTCTGATGTCTCGTTCACCATCGACATGTCGGTCACCGGGTGGAACACCTGGCGCACCCACGGCACCGGTCAGATCATGGCCGAGCCAAGCTCGTCGATGGCGGTGGACTTCCCCGGAATGCCCGTGGTACCGCACTGGTTGTACGGCGGCGGCAATCTCCAGATGATCCTGATCGACCAGGCTCTATACGTCCATGCCAGTGCGTTGAGCCCGGAGGCGGCGCGATCGATTGAGGCTGGCGGCGCGCAATGGCAACGAATGGATCTGAGCCATCCGCAGGCCCGCCTTCTTGGCCTCGACACAATTGTCGGACAGGCCAGGCAGTACACACCGGCTCGGCAGTTGGAGATGCTGCTCGCCTCAGCAGATCTGGCTAGCGTCGCTACTGAGACCACCGGCGGGATCGACACGACCCGATACGAGGGCGCCGTGAGGCTGCGCGACGCGGTCAGGCTGCCCCAGTTCGACGACGTAGCAGTCCGTTGGGTCGAGGAGTTCTTCCGCGTGGCGCAGGCCGATCTGGCCCAGTACGTGGTGTGGCTCGATCGCGATCTCCGGGTGAGGAAGGTCTCCGTCACCATGCGAAGTGAAAACGGCGACCTCAACATGACCATGGAGCTGTCCCCGCCCGACTCGTCCATCCAGATCCTCGCGCCACCAAGGTCGGCCGTCGACGACATGGTCATGCCCTAATCACGACATCAGCCGCACGTACGGCGTACCGCGGGGCCTTGTGGCGTTGCTGCACAATGGCCGAGTGCCGATCGATACGAACTTCATCATCGTGCTGAGGGGCTACGATCCCGCGGAGGTGGACGCCGCCGTGCGGCGTGTTCAACAGGCCCTGATGTCGGTTAGCCCAGAGGTGCGTGCCTCAGTGCGGGACGAGCTGCGGCGGAGCGTCTTCCGCGTACGCATACGCGGCTACGATCGGGGGGAGGTCGACGAGTACGTCCGACGCGCAACTGACGACCTCGGGTAACGCGCTCACGCAGGTCGATCGATAGCGTGCCCTTCGTGAGCGCTCACGTGGAGGGGCCGCCGGTTGTCATGGATGATGCGAACGAGCCAAGCCCAGTCGGCTTCTGGGACGCGGCGTACACAACAGACTCAGCGCCGTGGGACATCGGCCGACCGCAGTCGGTCTGGATCCAACTTGCCGATGCCGGGCAGATCACTCCACCGATCCTCGACAGCGGATGCGGCACCGGCGAGCACACGCTCCTGTTGGCCGAGCGGGGCCTGGAGGTGCTGGGCATTGACATCTCGCCTGCGGCCGTCGACGCGGCTAGAGCGAAGGCTACAAGGCGTGGGGCAAACGCAACGTTCGACGTCGGTGATGTGCTCGCACTCGATCGGCTGGGGCGTCGCTACGCAACGGTCATCGACTCCGGCGTATTTCACGTCTTCGATGATTCCGACAGGGCCCGATATGTCGCGAGCCTGGCCGCCGTCCTTGATCCCGGTGGCCTTGTATACGTGCTGTGCTTCTCCGAGCACACACCCGGTACCACGGGACCGCGTCGCGTGACGCAGGCCGAGCTGCGCGCCGCCTTCGCTGAAAGCTGGCAGGTGGAGCGGATCGAAGCCACGCAGCTCGAGGTGCGCAAGGACTATGCCCCCGAGCCGGCGCACGCCTGGCTGGCGAGGATCGTCCGGACGCCCTAGGTGGGGACGGAGTCGTTTCTAGCGGCGGCCGGCGCGGCGCGTCTGTCCGAGACTCATCACGTCTAGCAGATCGTTGATGCCGTCGATGTCAAACTCGTCGGGGTCGAACTCGCCACCCACCCAGGTGGACAGTTGCTCATGCTCCTCATGCGTCGAGTCCGCGAGCACCTCCAGCAGGTGGGCGTATCCCCAGATCCCCCCGCAGTCCTCCGGCGGGGAGGCCCGTCGCCCGCCGTGAAGCACGGCCTGCTTCACTGGCTCGTCGAGGATCTTCTCCACGACGATGTCGTGTTCCCACCCGTCCCCGAAGTCGTACTCATACCGGAATTTGGCGCGCTCTGTCGGAGCCACATCGCTCAGCCGGACGCGTGCCTCATCGCGGAACTGCAATTCGGGCTCCGGCACGCCGTACCTGATGCCACCCACGTCAAAGACGTGCAGGTGATAGTCGTCCCAGCCCATCGCATACTGGATGATCACGTGTAGGTCGGCCAGCGTCGCCGACGCCGGCACCACCAACCGCCGCCAGATCGGTGGCTTGGCGCCGCGCAGGGACACCTTGATCTGGTACGCACCGGAAGGCGCACGCTTGCTCGACGGCGTTCGAGCGGCGGGCACCGGTGAGACCTTCTTCGTTGTGCGGGGTGGCCGCTCCGCCGAACCGCGAGATTTGCCCAGACCCTGCAGAAGCGGCTGCTCCGGTGTCGGCGGCTCTCGCCCGGCGGTGGCCTGCGGGCTCTCGAGCATCGCCCGTACCCGGGCGAGAATCAACGCCCGGAGCTTGGCAAAGTCGGCGCTCACCGGCTCCCCGCGAACCTCATCCGAGGCGGCGCAGGCCGACTCAAGCAGCGCCCGCGCCCTCGCCGGCTCAATCTCCCGGAATGCGGCCAGCATTTCGTCGCTCGTTGCCTCGTTGTGCAACGCCGTGACTAATGTGTCGACATCGTCGACGGCGAAGGCGTCCTTGGCGATGCCGCCCAGGTTGTGGTCGAGGAGCACGCAGAGCCCGTGACGCTGTTCTCCGTACGAGAACTCAACGACCACATCGGCCTGATCCCCGTGGACATCCTCCTGTAGCCAGCACCGGTTTGAGGCCACCTGACCGATCCGTGCGGCCGCCGCCGGCTGACGCACCCCACGCTCCATGAGGGAGTGGGCCGCGGCCGCTGCCGCATCGCGTACGTCGGGCGACGGTGAGATCACGGCGAGCGTGCTCAGTACGAGCAGTCCGAGCGGCGAGCGCCGCTGCGTCGCGTATCGGACCAACATAGCGCCGAAGATCTTGTCCGCGTCCACGTCACCAAAGGACGGCATCGCCCACCACTGCCCGACGATCTCCGACAGCGTCATCTCGACGACGAATGGATCGGGCACATCGTCCAGGCCACGCAGAGCGGTGAAGATCCCGCTACAAATCGTGGACTCGACGGCTTCATCAACGCCGCGTAGCGGCGGCTGACCAGGGCGTCGGGACCGGCCCGACCCTCGTGAATCACCACGACCGCCGCCCCTTGGGCTCATGACAGTCCTGCCTGACGACTCCGCACCCGGCGAGCCTAGCGGCACGAACGACGCTGCGCACCGGACGCTCCGTCGCCGTCCCTACCCAATTCCTCCGCGGGCGACAACCTCGGGTTGTGATCACGCCGTCCGGCGCGATCGAGTGCAGCCTGTGACCGACTGCCGAGCGCATAGCCCGCACCTGTACCAGGATGTCAAGCTATATTGATCATAGGCCGAGATTGAAGTGCATCGCTTGCCGCAGGTCCGACTCGTCGACCTCGCCGAGAGCGCGGCCAGCCAACGAAAACGTATATCTGCCGTGCCCGAGCGGTACCTAACGACTGCCCACGAAAAGCCGCACCCGCCACCCACGCCAACTCCGCCGTTTAACCGACCGGTCGCCAGAACCTCCCCCGTCGGCGAGGAGATGACCACCTCCGCCCCGGCTTGAACATCGGCATATCGGCCCGAGCCCTGACAGGGCATGTTGCCGTCCCAGTCGACCGTGGCATCGTAAAGATCCAGCGTGCCGAAGGCCGTCACTGTCGGTCGCGCGCTTGCGCCAGGTTGAGGATCAGTGACCGGCCACGTTCGCGTTACGAACCAGATGCCAAGGGTTACTGTCGCGGCAAACGCCACGATGAGTCCGAATGCAAGCAGAATCCGGAGCCACGGCCGGCGGTGGACGGGTGGCGGCTTCAAAGCAAGATATGGACCGGGTGGCTGCGTCACGGCTTGGTAGTCTAGCGAATCTCGCCGCGTCGGGTCGGACCTCAGAACAGCGCGACGCCGTGGTCCATGCGATTCGTCAGTACGGGATAGCGGGCTCGCGCGTTCGGCCCACCGCCAGGCATTAAGCTCTTGCGGTGCGACGACACATCGAGTTCGAACGGCTGCACAACTTCCGCGACCTCGGCGGCTACCTCACCGAGGATGGCGGCATGGTGCGCTGGCGATGTCTGTTCCGTTCAGATTCCCTTGGCAAGCTGCGCGGTGAGGACTGGGACCGATTTCTGGCGCTCGGTGTGCATACCGTGATCGATCTGCGCTATCCATGGGAGGCCGACGCGAGCGGCCGGGTGCCCGACGGTGGCGGGCATAGCTACCACAACCTCAGCATCGAACACCGGCCGTACGACCAGGCGGCGCTCGATCAAGACATCGACCCTGTACGCTTCCTGGCCGACCGGTTCGCCGAGGTGGCCCTCGACGGCGTGACGGAACTTCGGCAGGTACTGGAGGTCATTGCCGCCGACGGCAACGTTCCGGTGGTAATCCATTGCGCGGCGGGCAAGGACCGCACCGGGATCGTGGCCGCGCTCGTGTTAGCCCTGCTGGGCGTGTCCGATGAGGACATTGTTGCCGACTTCGCCTTGACTGCGGCTGCGACCGCCCGTTTCGTGGCCGAGTGGCGGGCGAAGAATCCCGGCCCGACGCCGCTCTGGCCCGGCTACGGACAAGCACCGCCCGAGCTCATGCGGACCTTCCTGGCCGAGCTGTCGGCTAGTCACGGCTCGGTACACGACTACGCGATCGGGAAGCTGGGCATCGACGAAGAGCTAATCAGCGTACTGCGAAAGCAATTCGTCGGAGCCTCGGTGCCGCAGCCCGAGTCCTAGCTACGATCCCGAAGGTCGGCGAGGTATGAGGCCGAGCACCAGTGAACAGCCGGCGATGATCACGGCCCCGCCGAGCACCTGCACGACCGAGAGGCGTTCCTTGAGCAGCACCGTACCGAGGACGACCGCGATCACGGTCACGACGAACTCGACGCTGATCGCGATCGTGGCGCCTACCTCGGCGACTAGACGGAAGTACAGCACGTAGGCCAGGGCGCTGCACACGCCGGCGAGCACGACCAGGTACACGTAGTCGAACGGCTGGGGCGTGGTGGGCACAGGGACAACCAGCAGCAGCGGCAACGTCAGGATCCCGCCGAAGACAAACGAGCCGATGGTCTGCTCCCATGAGCCGACCGCTCGGAGGTGCTTGTGTGCATAGTTGCTGCCGAACGCCGCGGAGACCGCGGCCAACACCGAGCTGACGCAGCCGAGCACGAATGTGCCGGTGACCGGCACGGCGGGAAAGCCCACCAGCAGGACGATGCCGCCGAAGCCGAGGAATAGGCCAACCCGCCCCGACGGCGTGATGTGCTCCAGCCCCCAGAACTGGCCAATCACCATCGAGAACAGCGGGATCGTGCCGACGAAGATGGCGGCCATCGCCGTGCCGATGCGTGGCGTCGAGAACGAAAGGCCGATCAGCTGCCCCGCGACGCTGGTCGCTCCCACGACTGCCAGTGGTAACCACCTGCCAAACACCAGCCGCCGCCTGGCCACCACGGCGATCAGCATCAGGATCGCACTCGCGATGAATGCCCGAAACGTGGCGGCGCCGACCCAACCGAAGGCTTGCACCACTTTCAGGACCAGGACGAATGAGACACCCCAAATGACGGACAGGCTGGCGTAGTCGAGGAGCTGCCGCCGATGCACAGAGGGAGGTTAGCCTCCCCCGACAATCCGGGGCCTGCGCGCCAGGTTGTGCTACGGCGCTACCTGCCAGCCGTTGAACTCTGGGTCGAACCTGTGCGCAGCCGGTTGCCGTACGGATCGCGTAGCCCGACCTCGTGTCGTTAAGGCCGGGTTCATGATGGCCTCCCGGGCACCTAGGCCTGCGCCCAGCCCGTGCGTGACTGTCAGCGTCGCCTGAGGACCATGCTGCGTGATCACCGGGCTTAGGTGCGCCCAGAACGACACCCAAAGCCGGTGATCACGGGAGCGTGCCGCGTGCGTCGAGGGACAAACCGGTGGACGGACTTGGTCGGTTGCGGCGATGCTCACCCCCGTGAACCGGCAACTGCCAGGCGGCTCAGTCCTGCGTACCGCCCAGCCCGCCGATCTCGACCGGATCGCGACCCTGCTCACCGAGCGTGGCGAGTCCGCCGACGCGGTCGGCCACCGGCTGGTCGTCGACGATCCGGCTGCGGGGACGGTCGAGGCCGGGACGCGCGTTGGCTCTCGGGCTGCTGCTGGCTATGAGTGGCTGTCAGGCCACACCTCCACCGGCCGCCGATCTGCAACAGCGGGTCGACAGGCACCTCGACTTCCAAGCAACCCGCGCGTTCCAGCCCGCGCGAAGGCCGAGTATCAGCCGCCCGCCCATAGCCGGCGAGCGTTATGGCGTCTGGCACCGTGGCCAGAAGTCACACGGACGTTGGAAGCGGTTGCTCGTCGGTGTGAGCGATCCTGGACAGTTCGCGCCAGAGCAGGCAGACGAAAACCGCTGAGCCGATAAATGCGAACCAGAAGGGCGCCGTGACACCGTAACGGCTGGCCAGCAAACCGCCGATGGCCAAGCCGGCGACCAGGCCGCCATAAACGCTGATCGTGTTCACGCTGCTGACCCGGCCTTGCAGGTGTGAAGGGACAGCCCGCTGCCTGACAGTGATGGACGTTGTGCCCCAGATGAAAGCGTGGGCGCCGAAGACGGCGAAGATCAGGCTGGCAAGCCACGGTGAGGTCGTGAGGGCAAGGGCCATGTGGGTGAGGGTCTCGATGATCAGTCCCGCCCGCATCACGTTGCCCAGGCTCACCCGTCGGGTGATCCACCCATACAGCGCCGACCCGATCAGGCCGCCGATGGCCGAGACCGTGACGAGCAGTCCGAACCCGACGGCACCAAGGCCGAGCCGCTGTTGGGCGTAGAGCACCAGGACCGACCAGGCCGCGCCGAACGTGATGTTGAAGATCAGGATGGTCAGGGACAGTGTGCGGACCGCCGCGTGGTGCACGGTCCACCGGAAGCCCTCGGCTATGTCTCGCCACACGCTGCTCGCCACCGCAGTCGAGTCGCGGCCGTGGGCAGGCAGCCTGAGCCTGGACACCAACAGCACGCCGGCGGCGACGAGGACAGCCTCGGTCACGAAGGGCCAGGCCCGGCCCGCCGCGAACAGGGCCGCCCCGATCGGCGGGCCGACCAGCTGGTTGAGCGTGATGAACCCCGTCTGTAGCCGGGAGTTGGCTAGTGCGAGATCGTCGCGGTGCACCAGCATCGGCGTCAGCGTCATAGACGTGTTGTCAGCGAAGACCTCGGCGGTGGCGAGCAACCCCAAAGCCACCAGGGCCGCGGTCACCGAGACATTGCCAGCGATCATCATGACGACCAATGCACCCAGGACCACGGCACGAACCCCGTCCGCGGCGATCACGATCCGCCGCCGGTCGAGCCGGTCCGACAGCACGCCGGCATACAGGCCGAACACCAATGGCGGCGCCCACCGCAGCAGGGCAGCCAACGAGACCAGGAACGGATCGTCGGTCAGCGACGCCACCAACAGCGGACCGGCCGCGACCGCGACACCGTCGCCGAGATTCGTCACCCACGACGATGCCAGTAGCCAGCGATACCCCGGCCCCAGCCGCGCCGGCACGAGTGCCTCGACAATCCCGCTCACAAGGAGAGGACACTACGTGTGCCGTCGCCTCGGCCGCACGCCGATATCTGGCTTGTCGCACCTGAGGACAAACCTTCCGCAACTGGCCATTGACAGCGGAGCATCGATCGGCGATTTCGGCACCGACCAAAGTCGACGTCATTGCCCGTTTCGATCGACCTTTGGCGACTGTCCGCCGAGTGGCCTGTGCGTCTACCGTCGTCAACAAGGGACCGAGCGGCTCAGGTCCCGGCGTGGAAAAGGAGGCCGAGACGTGATTGAAGGACAGCCGACGAAGAGAGGTTCCGGCCCGGAGGCATCGAGCGGGCAGACGGTGCTGACGTATCCGGTCGTCGACCGACTCGTGATCTTCTTGGGCATACCGGCAGGCGCCTTCCTCGTCGCCGCGCTGCTGCCCCCACTCGGCAGGTGGGTGCTCGGGTTGTCCACTGGGTTCCCGATGCGGCCGGTGTTCCGGCTCCTGGGTGCCATCGACTCGCCGCGTGAGTGGGCCGTCCACCTGGTGATCTTCCTTGTGGTCGGGCTCGGCGTCACCTGGGCGGCGGTGACCGAGTCGGCGAAGGTAACGCTGACCGACGACGAGGTCCGCCTGGACATCGGCGACCGGACCCAGACGATCGCGCGCGCCGACATCGACGCGGTGTTCCTCGACGGTAAGACGCTCGTCGTCCTCGACCGCGAGTCGCGCCAACTCTTCTGTGACAGCCCGCGGGCGTCCCGCGCCGCCCTTGCCAAAGCCTTCCGGGCGCACGGCTATCCGTGGCAGGACGCCGACCCGTACGCCGAGATGTACCGGCGCTGGGTGTCCGACACTCCCGACCTGCCTCCGGCGGTGAACGCCGTGCTCGCGGCAAGGGAGACTGCACTGAAGAAGAAGGCCGGCCAGCAGGTCCGCGAACTCCGCGACGCGGTGGAGGAGCTCGGCTTCGTGGTCCGGGATGAGGGCGCACGGCAGTACTGGCGAGGCCTCGTACGGGCATAACGGCCCTTCTTGGCAGCGCTCTACGCGCGATGTGATCTTCGAACTCGCGGGCGTCGCCTTCGCCGGGTCGTGGGCTTGTGGTGGCGACGTAACTTACTTGACGCCGACGGCGTCGGCCATGTCGTCTGGCTCGTCGAAGCCGCGCCGTTCCGCGAGCGTGTTGGGCTCCTCCGCACCCGAGAGCACGCGCTTGGCGTGCCGGTCGTAGAGGACGGTGTAGACCGCGGCGGCGAGGTTCGTACAGTGAAGGGTGGGGATGACGACGAAGCGGTGACACAGACCCAGTACGGCCCGGTCCAGCGACCCGTCCTCCGGCCCGAACACGTAGAGCGCCCGCTCGGGGTGCTCGAAGTCGATGAGCGACTCGGCGCTGCGCCGCAACTCGACCGCGACCGGCGTCACCGAAGGGTCGAAGGCGTCGAAGATCTGGTCGCAGTGGCGCAGCTCAACCTCCTGGTAGCCGCGCATCCGCTCCTCTCGGGGAAGCCGCTGCCGCCGATCCCCCGCGAGCTGGACCCGATCGCCGTTGAACCAAACTTGTGGAACGCCGTAGCACGACGCCGCCCGCACGGCAGCGCCCACGTTGTGCGGGAACTTCGGGTTAATAAGCGCGACGGCCGGCACACGACCATCGCCACGGCGGACGGGTCCGGTCACTATGGCCACGCCAGCAAGTGTCGGCGGGTCGGTCGCCGATGGTCAATGGTGTTTCCTTCGGCCTTGCGTTCCGGCGCGTTGACTGGGATCGCGTGGGTCGTCGCATGGGGAAAGGTCGTGCTGCCGCGGACGAGCCGAGGGGTTGCCGCCGTTTCGTACGATCGCTGCGTGCGGGTGAGACTGCGCCATGTGCGCGTCGGTGTGTTCGCATTGCTGTCGCCGGGCTCCTGCTGGTGCTGTCGGAGCTGATCGTCTCTCAAGCGACCAACAACGAAGCCTACACTCGGCTCAACTTCACCTTTAGCATCGCCCAACTGGCGGAGCCACCGCTGCGTTCCGGCCGGCCGGCCGAGATCGATCCAGAACCGAATTGTGGCCTCCGAGCGTGCTCGTCAATCCCACGATCCGTTGACCAACGCCTGGGTGAACGTGGGAGTGGCAGGTTCAGCGCTCCCGCCTGGCCACACGACTACTCGACCGATCCTCAAGATGAGGATTCGGCTATGGACGCCGTCCCAGCCGAAGACCAAGGCTTCGCCTGCCGTAGGCAACTCACTACGGGGTAGCCGGCCCAATGGCGCGGCGACGATCGGTCCCGCATCCATGGGGTGCGTCGGGAACAGGAGTGCAACAGTCCCGCCCTTAGCATCGGTGAGCAGGACGTAGCGCAACGGGCTCGGATCTGGCGCCTTGGCAAGCTTGTGCAGCCGCCGGACGCGCCTCACTAGTAACGCCAGGTTGGTCGGCCTGGCCACGACAGCGATCCCGATCAGGACGCCGGCATAGATTGTGCCGCGCGTCGTTCCGTCGCGACCGTCGGCCAGACGCGCGCGCTCCGGTGAGGCCACGGCGTACCGGATCGGCACCGAGGTACCCGGAGCGAGAGGCTCCAGGCTGGCGACCTCAGCCCGTACCGACGACCCCGTGGACGCGCTGAAGGTGACGTAGGCGATGTGGTGCTGAAGCGGTAGCCGTTGCACGGTAGACATCGATTCGACGGTCGCGGTGGCCTGAGCGGCCTCCCCCGCGGCGAAGGCCGCTGCCGACTGCCACAGCGGTACTCCGAGGTAAAGCCCGAGAACAATCGCACCAACGGTGAACGGGTCAACCGCGTTCAGCTTCAGCACCTGCCGGCGCAGGTAGCGAACCCTCAACCAGGATCGCCCGGCGGCCTCGTCTACCGGGGTGAGCGGTGCCGGTCGCTGCCGGCCGTGCTGCTTCGGCGACCCTTCAAGGCGAGCCCGTATGGCCGCGACCTCACTGATCATCGGATAGGTCAGATCCTCCGCACCGAGCGTCGGAGGGCCCACCGTGACGTTCTGCCCCCGCCAGGCCTGCGCCGGCACGCTGGGGGCTGTCGTGGTCGCGGAGGTCGGTACGGTCGTGGTGGCAGGAACGGTCGTGGTGGTCGGAAGTGTCGCGGTGGTCGGCGGCGTCGCGGTGCCCGCCGTTGCAGGTGTTTCACTTACCGATGCGGCAATCTGGCCCGGCTGCTGCCAGCCGAGGATCGTACGTTCCTTGGCGATCAAGGACCGGTACCGAAGGATGCTCAGCAGCGCGAACAACCCGACCGCGTACGCGCCAATGAACGCGACGACCGACAGGTCACCCCTCAGCCACTGCACGACAGCTATGGGAACCGTCAGGGAAAGAACAAAGATCACCACCCATCGGCCCGCCAGCGCCTGTAGTCGGCCGATTCTGCGGACGACGATCATCGCCGGCCCCGCCGCGCCGGCCGTACTCGTCAGCACCAACTCCGCTGCCGCACGCGAATGCTCTGGTACGAACACATCGACGGCCGCTCCCAAGGCGTCGCGGCAGACGAGCGCAACCAAGCGCTCGCGGTCGTGACCGGTCGCGTGGATCGGGTCACCTGCGCCCACCGGTCGCACGGTGATCAGGCGTAGCCCGCCGACGGGAAGTACCAGTTCCCGAACCCGACCCAGCCGCATGACGAAGCGCACCGGACCGCCCAGAGTGACGCTGAGCCGTCCCGGGTACGGCACACCGGGGTACGGCGGCGCCGAACCTCGTAGCCAGCACGACACAGTTTGCGCGTCGCCTACATCGAAACGGTGATGGAGCCAACGGGTGCGCCACACCCACGCGACCGTGGCCAGCGTGACTACAGCGACGGCAATCAACGTGTACGGCATGGCACCTGCTAAGGAGTCGATAGCGCACCACGATGCTGTCACGCGCGGCAGGCTGGACGCCATGGACTGACGCTTATCTGTCGCTGATACTCGGCGATCGCTGGCGGTCTAGCCACTGACCGCCGCCCTCCATCCACAGTTGACAAACGTGGGCTGGCACACGTGGCGCGCCGGTCGAAGCAAACGGGTGCCAGCGGCAGCGCTGCCGCTGGCCTGGCAGGAGGGCGGCCCGCGGCTGATGTGGCAGGTGGACGATCGGCCCCTGTACTCGAACCGACGCGGCGAGCAGGCTGTAGCGTATGAGTGGCTCTTTGACTGTTGAAGCGCGAGCCCGGCGCCGGAGGCGGCGGACCGCCGGCTGGACCGCCCTGGCCGGCCTCGCTGTGCTGATCGGTGCCGCGGTGACGGCGAGTTCCTGGCGGGCTGAGCTGCCGGACCCGATCGCCAGCCACTGGGGAGCGGACGGCACCGCGAACGGCTTCTCGTCGCTGACTGCCGTCGTGCGGACGATGCTCATTGGCGGGTCCCTGCTGGTGCTGGGATTCGGCGCCATCACGCTGTGGCTCGGTCAGTCGGCCTGGACCCGGCGGGTCGGCGCAGCCGCCACGATATGGTCCGCATTGTTCGTTTCCACGCTGACGGTCGGCTCTCTGAGCATTCAACGAGGACTGGCCGACGCCCGCGACGCCGGCGGCATCGACGGCGTGCTGCTATTGGCCATCGTCATCTCGCTAGTGCCCGCCATCATCGTCGCAGCGGCGGTAGCCGGCGATCCGCATCAGCCCACAGCCGAACGGGTCGACCGCCACGCCCCACGGGTAGAGCTTGCCGCCGGCGAGCGCGCCCACTGGAGCGGCGTCGCGCAGTCCACCGCCGCAGTGCTGCTCGGACTCGCCGCCGTAGCGTTGGTGAGCGCCGTCGTTGCACTGACCCACCTGTGGGTCCTGCTGATCGTGGTCCTACTGCTCACGGCACTCGTCGCCGGGATGTCGTCCGTCGTGGTGCGCATCGACGAAGACGGTGTCACCATCCGCTCCCCGCTCGGCTGGCCACGCACCAGGATCCCGTTGGACGAGGTCGTGCGGGCCGACGTCACCACCGTGCGGCCACTGCGGGACTTCGGCGGCTGGGGCTGGCGGGTCGGCCGTGCCGGCCGAATAGGTGTCGCGCTCCGCGCCGGCGAGGCCCTGCTGGTCGAACGCACTGGCGATCGTTCGGTGGTGGTCACAGTGGACAACGCGGCGGCGGCGGCGGGGCTGGTCAACGCCCTGGCCGACCGCGCACGCGCCGCATAACAGAAGCCAGCGCCAACGCGTTCAGACCGAGTCGTTCGTGAGCATACGTACCCAGGTCCCGGACGGCCGGCACCAGCTCTCCGTCGAGCACCTGGGAGTTCGACCATGTGACTGTGGTCAGGGCAGGTGGGCGCGGTCGTTGTGGTCTGCGATGCAGCCCTGGGCCCGCGGCACGTACGTCAACCACCTCGGGGACGAAGGGGAGCCACGGGTACGAGTGGCGTACGTTCCGGCTCAACCAGAACATCCCACCGCTGACCCGCCTCTAATCGTGCGGGCGCACGGCTACCGGACTTGCTATCCTCACGACATGACCTCGCCTGCGTTCCAGATGATGATGCCTCGCTATCGGGGCGACTAGTGCTGGAACGTTAACAGTTCCGAGGCCCCGGTCAAACGGGGCCTCGCTCTTTTTTTTCGGAGCCCCGCCGTAACACTTGGAGGTTCCGATGTGTCGCCAGAGTCGATGCAAGGCCAACGGCTCTCCGCCAGTCATCGTCGCCCCATTCCGCTGGCTCACGCATTCTTCAAGCCGGTGGTGTCCATGCTTGGGCAGAGTTTGTACACAGTGGAATTACTTGACCGAAGGAGGGCCCTTCGATGGGGCGCTACAACGTGATGACAGCTATCCCATACGTCAACGGACGCCCGCATCTGGGGCACGCGCTTGAACTAGTCCAGGCGGACGTCCTGGCGCGCCACCGTCGCCAGTGCGGCGATGAGGTGCGCTTTCAGACCGGTACGGACGACAACGCACTCAAGAACGTACAGGGCGCAGAGGCCGAGGGCATCACGCCGAAGGAGTACGTGGCTCGCGTCGCTGAACGCTTCGCCAGCCTTCGTGAGGCGTTGGACCTCTCGTTCGACGACTTCATCAGGACTAGCTCGGACCCACGCCACCAGCCAGGCGTGGAGAGACTGTGGGCTGCCTGCGCCGCTCGAGGCGACCTTTACCGCAAGGCCTACTCCGGGCTGTACTGCGTCGGCTGCGAACGCTTCTACACCCGCCAGGAGCTCACGGGCGACGGCCTTTGCGAGGAACACGGGACAACGCCGGAGACAGTCGAGGAGGACAACTGGTTCTTCAGACTGACCAGCTACCAGGACCAGCTCCTTGATCTGATCTCGGAGGACCGCCTCCGCATCGAGCCGTCAAGCCGCAAACGGGAGGTCCTCTCATTCATCCATGCCGGGCTGGACGACTTCAGCGTTTCGCGCAGTGTGACTCGAGCCCGCGGCTGGGGCATCCCGGTTCCCGGCGACCCGGACCAGGTCATCTACGTGTGGTACGACGCGCTGGCCAACTACATCACCGCACCCGGCTACGGCACAGACGACGTACAGTTCCGCCACTGGTGGAACGACAGCGAACGCGTGCACATCATCGGCAAAGGCATCATCCGGTTCCACGCGATCTACTGGCCCGCGATGCTGCTCTCCGCCGGCATCAGCCTGCCGGACATCATCTTCGTGCACGAATACCTCACCACGAACGGAAAGAAGATCAGCAAATCGGCTGGTAACACTGAAGACCCCGCCGACATAGTCGCGCAACATGGCACCGACGCCCTGCGCTGGTGGTTGCTGAGCGAGGTCGCCCGATCCGGCGACACCGACTACACCGCCCTCCGGCTGGTCAGCCGAGCGAACGAGGACCTGGCCAACAACATCGGCAACCTCATCAACCGCACTGTATCGATGATCCATCGCTACCGTGGTGGGGCGATACCGCCGCCAGCTGCCACCGATCCCGACGTTGCACCACTACGGCACGCACGCGAATCAGCATCCGCAACGATAGGTGCCGCTCTCGCCAACTTTGACTTCCGGCGAGCGGTTGACGCTATCACCGCGATCGGTACCGAAGGCAACCGTTACATCGAGAACGCCCGGCCATGGGAGCTGGCAAAATCCGAACGGTTTGACAGTCTGTCGACAGCGCGGCTAGACGGCGTCCTCGCCGAGACGATCGCTACCTGCGGCGAGATCGCCAACCATCTGGCGCCCTTTCTTCCGGCGGCAGCAGAACGCATCGCGGAGCAGTGCGGTCGCGATGCCGAGCGTGTTCCCGAGCCGCGACCGGTGTTTCCCCGACTGGAGGTCGCATGACGACGAAAGACAAAGGCTCCCGCCCCTGCCGTGCGATCTCCGAACCTGCCGCCGGTACGATGTCGTCAGACCGCAGAGGAGGTCTCCAACGTGGCAGTGAAGAAGGTCGCCGTCACGCTCCCGGAGGAGCTTTACGAACTCGTTGAACGAGCGCGGAAGATCGAGCGTCGCACCCGCTCCGAACTCATACAGGAGGCGCTGCGGACGCACTTCGATGAGCCGGTCTATACCCCTACCGAGGCGGAGCGACCCATGCTCGACGAAGCGCTCCACGACCTGCGGCGTAACCCCGGGTCCGGCCTGCCGTGGGGGGTCGTCCGGCGAGAGGTTCGACCTCAGTCGTGAGCATCGTCGTCCGCCCGGCTGCGGTGGCTGACATCCAGGACGACGGCAAATGCTACGAGGAAGAGGTACCGGGGCTGGGTGAAGATCTTGTGTCCGAATTGGACCAACTCTTCGCACGGCTCGCGGCCTTTCCGCGCAGCGCTCCACTGGTCGCCGGCTACGAACCCATCCGGCGAAGCGCGCCTTCGGCGGTTTCCGTACGCCGTGCGAGCATTCACGGCGACCGACGACTGTAGGAGACGACCTCCGCGTTCAGAAGCAGCAGGAGGACTGCCAAGGCGAGCGCAGCCACGGCGAAGCTTTCCAGCATCCGCACCGCGGGCCAGATGTTCAGTAGGGTCCCGCGGCGGGCTCGGCAGCGAGGCTGGTAGCTGGAAACACGCAGGGGCACATGCCCAACACTGCGGTCACACCGGAGAGCACGGCGAGACCGACCCGTGCGGGGTTAGAGCCGCGTGACATGGTCCGCGCCAGCACAATCGCGACGAGAGCGACGAGCGACGTGCCGATCAGCGCCGCCGTCGCCCATCCCCTCGCGAACGCAGCTGTGTCAGTATTGAAGATGAGCGTTCCGTCGGCCTGGCCGTCAGGCGGAAGTAGCGGAGGCGTGTGCTCGGCGATCGCTCGCTCGGCGGCGAGTAGGTTCTCGCGGAAGACGATCGTGATCACCAGTTCTGCCACGGCGGTGAGGAGCCCGACTGCGACCGTGACGTAGACGATCGTAATCGCGGCACCGATGTGCCTTGGCCGCATCGGCTGCACCGCCACCGCCGTCGCGGCGACAGTGTCGGTGGGTGTAGCGACCCATTCCGGCTCGGCAGCGAATTGGGCGGCGGCCGTCAGCTCGGCGACCAGTCGGTCGTGCTCGACTGCGGTCCCGATCGCGGCCCGATCCGGCGGATGCTCCACGTACCAGCGGATGGCCGCTGCCAGGAACCAAGCATCTGCGTCGACCGCCAGCGTCGGGCGCTGCCGGGTGCCGCGCATGGCGTCCCAGCCGCGCTGCAGTACAAGCTCGGGCCGTTCCACCGCGAGTTGAAGTCGCTTCGCGTTGCGCTGAGGGTGAGGCGGCAGGCCCGGTGCGAGGGCTTGCCATGGAATCAGACGTCGGTGAAGTGGAGCCCGTGACAAGATGCCTGCTGGTGTCAGTTCGACCGCGAACCCATACCAAGCGAACGACACCACCGTGATCGACGCCGCGGCCACGACGACGGCCACCACGGTCAGCGCGCTGGCGAACGCGACGTCCGTCGCGAGTGTCCCTGACCCGGGATCCGTGACGTCATGCCACGCTTCGACCAACATGTCAACCTGCATTGCGAGGACAGACATCAGCAAGGCGACCAAAACGGCTGGCGGCACGGTGGGCCGCACCGCGAAGCCGTCACGGGTCAGGACGAACCGCGCCGACTGCCTTCGGCGCTGCGACACTGCCAAGCCGTAGGCGACCGTGGCGCCGGCGATCACCACGAGGTATACGCCCGGCAGCAGGAGATGCCACCAGTCGTGACGATTCCACGACCAGATCCTCAAGCCGGCGAAGGCGGCCAACGCGATCGCGGCGAACACGATCAGCAATCGCGACCGGCGCGCCTCCTCGCTGGCAGTGGCCAACGTCATGCCAGAGGTTCTATCACACCAGACGACGACGTCGGCCCGTCAGACAGGCCATTAGCCCATGGTGCCGTGCCTCTCGCATACGCCGGCAGGACGGTACGGTCGCGCGTACGCCCGAGGAGCACGAGACTCGTGGCTGATCACGACCAGCGAGGATGGAACGGCGATGATCTGGGACCGAACAACGGGCGATGCTTCCATGTCCTAAAGGGCCACAGCGGCCCCGTCGTCGCCTGCGCTATCGCATCCGATGACCGGTGGATCGTCACGGCGAGCTTCGACGGCACTGCCCGAATCTGGGATCTCACCGGTCAATGCCAAACGGCGATGCGCGTTACGGGCCCGTTGACAGTCTGTCTGTGCCTGCCCAGGGATCAGGTGTTTCTGGCCGGCAAGGGAGGGGCGTACCTGCTCACGTATGTTCCAGCTACTCGATCGGCTGAGATGGAGGCATAACAGTGGCGGTGATGAACGTGTCTGCATCGACCACTGCGCCGGCCTTCGGATCTTGGGCGAGCACGACCCAGTTTGAGTCGATCACTGGCAAACGGTTGGCGACGCCTAACTCGAAGGCACCCGCATGCTCACCAACTTCGCGCCCGTAACTCCTGGACCTCACCGATCGCCGTACCCGAGCCGGCCCTGCGTAGGCCCGGCATCGACGGCATGCGGGCGCTTGCCGCACGGAGCAAAGCTAAGGATCTACCGCCTCTTCGAGGGCACTGTCTTCGCGGTAGTCCGAGGCAACCTCGAGAGTCATCGTCTCGGGCCGATATCGCGGGTCCAGCCGGACGAGATCCCACTCGTTGATCCACGCGCGGACGTACTGTCGCATGCGGGTGGCGCCGAGCCGCTCGAGGCCGGCCACGTCGGGGGGCCGCCAACCGAACGCGGCACCGTGCAGGTCCTTGAGCTTGACGTATGCCTGATCCAGCTCCGCACCATCCGGCGGCACCAACAGGGTCATCTCCCGATCGATGATGCGCATCCCCAGTTCGGCGCGACCGGCGAGTTCGGCGGACTCAGCCGAGTCCTTGGCGCGCAGCTTGGCTGGCACCAGCTCGCGATCGTTCTTGCCCGTGATGACGGCAGCCTCAAAGTCGTCCGTCATCGCCAGCACGGCCGCGATGGGCAGGCCCGACCCGCCGTGCTCGCCGCGCACCCAGCGCGCCACCTCGGCATAAGACTTAGCCCGCTGTTGCACCGAGTACCGCCCGATCAGCTCCACCTCGTCGAACAGGATGACCCAGCCGGCGTACCCGGAGGCCGCTAGCAGCCGAGCGGCGAAGCGCAGCCGCTGCAGGCCGAGTTCGCGCGCCGGCACCGCCGGGAGCGCGACCCGCGACTCGCCGATCTCCTTGAGTCGTCGGCGCAGCTCGGGAGCCGGGATCGGATCTCCGGCCCAGAACCGCACAATAGCGTCGGCGAACTCGGTGTCTCGTTCCCGCACCCGCGCGAACAGCGCGAGGGTGGCTGGGAACCGCTCGTTGAGGTCGGCGGCCGGCGAGCCGGCCCACCGCATCAGCTCGGCGAAGCCGCGCGCCTCCAGATCGATCTCTGCCGCCGCTTCGGCGATGGCCGGCCCGCTGCGGCCAGGCGCGACGGCCGCGTTGGCCGCCGCCAGAAACACCTTGGCGGGGTCGTACAGCGGGGTCTCTTTGCTGATCACCACCCGACTGACCGCGAACCCGTCATCGAGGGCCAGCCGAGCCAGGTGCGCTAGCAGGTGACTCTTACCGGATCCGAACCCACCGCCGATGAGCAAGCCGCCGGCGGCCCCGCCCGCGGCCGACTCGCGCAGCGAGGTGAAGCTGTCCTCGATGGCGGACTGGCCGCTGCCAAGCGCCGCCACCGCGTCACGGCTGGGTACGCCGGCCCGCAGCGCCTCGATCGCCCGCCGCCGCGCTACTACTTCATCGACCTGACCGGGCACATTCACCGGACCGCCTCCAGTCGCACGCCGACTCGCGTCAAGGCAGCGTACGGGTTGGGCCGGCGACGATCGCGTACCTCGTCGGCGACCCTGAGCTGCAAAGCGGTGTACGCGGGCAGTCCGCGCCCCTCGTCGGTGACCAGCTCCGGCGGCAGCAACACAGCCACGAAAAGGCCCTCCATCTCGTCAGTAGCATCGATCAACTGCCGGAGAACCTCGTACACGTCGAGCGCCGCGGCCTTTGAGTAGTAGTGGCCGTCGCGCAGCCCCGCCGGCGGGCGACGGGTCACCGCCAGCCGCTCCAGGTCGAGCAGCAACACGACGCCGGAACGGCCTGCGCGGCGGACCCACCGGCTCAGCGAGATCAACAGCGGTCGCGCGGTATGCCGGGCCACGCGCGTGTAGAGACCAACCTTACGCAGCGCCGTTGCAGGCACCCGCTCCCCGTGCAACCAGGCGAGCACGCTGTCGCGTTCCGCAGAATCGACGTCACCGCGACCCAACCGCTCCTGGCACAACCGCAGCATCGCCACCCGAAACTCGTGGCTGAGCGTGACGTCATCGAGGACTACGTGCTCCAAGCCGCGACGAACGCTGCGGTACAGCTCCGCCGCATCGATCTCGTGATAGCCCGCCACCGTAGCCACCGAGAGTCCGTCGTCGGGGCCGATGTCCGCGCCTCGCTCGTCCTTCTCGGGGGCCGGGAAGCCGACCTGATCGTACGTCCGGCGGACCACGGCCGCCGCCAGCGCGATCCAGTCCACCTGGCGGGCGACCGCGGCGAAGATCTGGTCGATCATGTGCACTCGGGTTGCGACGGCATCCACCGCGACGTGCAGGAAGCCCGCACCAGGCTCCTCAGCGCGGCCCAGCATGGCCAGTCCGTCCGCGAGCTCCCGGGCAACGTCGTCACTGCCGGTGACCATCAGCTTGACGGCCGCCCCACCCTGACCGACATATCCGGCCAGGTACTCACGGTCGAGGAAATTCAGGTACTTGGCCGGCTCCATCGGCGCACCACCGCCCGGCAGCACCTCGCTGGGCTTCGGCACGGTCATCGCTTCGCCGCCCCGAGTTCGGCGGTGAACGAGACCCCCCAGTACCGCTGCTGCTGGCCAGAGCGCGCCACGGTAGTCAGGACGCCGGAACCCTTGGTTCCGGTGCTCGCTGACCAGCGCAGCTGGCGGCCACTGCGCGAGGTGGACGTCACCGCGCTCTGGTCGAGCAGGTACAGGTCGCGGGCGAACTCCTGCTTGGTGTACTCGCGCCCCTGACCGGGAAGCAGGGTCAGGACCGCCCACACGTCGACGAGGCGGACCACCGCGTCGGGCTTCTTCAGCTCCTGAGCGACCACGATCTCGTACGCGGAACGCAGGCTGTCGAGGAATGCCTCGGGCTTGAACCGGGGGGCCCGATCCTGGACCGCAGCGAGCAGCCCGACCAGCACCGACGGGCGCAACCGGCGTTCGCGCACCCGGTCGATCTCCACCGCGGCGTCGGCGGGAAACACCCGCACGAGCGACGGATAGCAGAGCAGTCGCTCATCCTCCTCGAACATCGCCACGCCGCCCGCCGCCGCGGCGGCCAGCAGTTCCTTCGCGTATCCGCCGGAGGCCAGATAATCCTGCTCGTCGAGGTCGAGCGCCTCGACCGCCGCGCGCGCCTCCTCGGCCAGCGCCGCGGCTGCGGCTTCCGCCGCCGCGAGCGCCTTGCGCAGATCCCGTACCTGGCCGTTCTTCGCGCCGACCCGGGCCTTGCGCAGCTCCCGGGTGGCAGCGGCGGCGCTCTTCAGCGCGGCGTCGACCCCACGCTCGGTCGCGGCCAGCGCCGCCTCGAAAGTCCCCACCATCGCGGTTGACCGTCCCCTCGCCATCTCGTCCCGCCAGGCAACGTACCGGCACACGCGACGTGGCGCACGGCGCCACACGCGCACCGCCCGCATTTCCGCCAGGGACCTGCCGATCGTGCTGGTGGCTCGGTTGGCAACCGGTGCATGTCCATGTGAAGATCGCTGGAACTCGAGGCCGACGTACTCACGGAGAGTGTCGCAGTACGGACGGGAGATGACGCTCAGTGACATCGACTACTGTGGACGTTTACTCACGGGCCGAGTCGCGACGCACGAGGGTCATGCTGTTGTTGTTAACCGGTTCAAACAACAACAATGGCCGTACCCTCGTGGCCGACGAAGGTTGGTCAATCCGCCGACTTGATCACGAGTGCGGCCACACCTGGCACTGATGGTGGCTAAGGCCAGTCGACCGTGCAACAGGCGGCGATGATGTGGGGGCGGCGTCGCCCTCACCCGCACTGGCGGCCACCGGCAAGTCCGACGAAACCGGCACCACGCCGCGCGCGCACGTTGCCACAGGTTTCGTCGCGTGCGGCGACGAATGGTGCCCGACAGAGCCGATGTGCTGGCGTGGACCGGTGCAGTCGGGTGACGTGTGACAACCACCAGGCCCCCGTCGAGCGCACCGAACCGGACTACGTCGGTGCGCCGATCAGCGACAGCATTGTCGGACGGGCCGTGGACCGTGCGTTACGAATGCGGGACGGACGCGCCAATACGGGGAGCGAACCTGTTGCGCGTTCGTCGGCCGCGATGCACTTCACCGCCGCCGGCTCCGGTCCGTGTCACCTGTGACGACGGGTACGGCTCCATCAGTCGACGGAGGGAATCCTCGTGCCAGTGCGTGCCCCGCGCCAGCGTTTCAACGGGCAGCACCGGCCGACAGTCTCGTCCACGACGTAGCTGCCCGCCGCCTGACGGGCTCGGGGTGTTCACAGCCCAATGCCGTCGTACGACACACGCTCCGACCTTCAGCGCGTGCTACCCACACCGGCCGCTGGCGCCGTCCGGCTGACGCGAGGCCCCGGTAAGCTTGTGTCGTGGAGAGCGCTCGGGGTGGGTCTCGTGGGCGAAGACCGTACGAGGCCAGGCCAGGGCGACGCGCCGTCGTCGTCTCGGACGTGGATGAGTTCCGCGGCCCGACCAGCGGCATAGTCGAGCTGCCACATCGGCTATTTTGGCAGCCCAACCGGATGATCAACCTCGACCGCCCCGCCATGCTCGCGTGGATGTACGAGACCGTCCTACGGGAGGCGGCGACCGCCGACGAGCTGCGGGCGTGGCTAGATGGACCGACCCTGGTCCGGCTATGGGGTGACATCTTCGTTCCTCGGGGCGTTCGCCAAGCGTGGGAAGAGCGTCACCCGTCGCTACGGGCCAGGGCAGTCGCTTGATCCGCACGCCCGACGCCTTCCAAACCCGAGTGGCGAAGCTTGCTCTGCTTGCCGCCCGCGAACACGGCTTCGCGCTGGGCGGCGGCCACGCACTGATCGCATATGGCATCGTCTCGCGACCTACGGAAGACGTGGACCTGTTCACCGACGCAGACGATGGTGTCCAGCCCGCCGCAGAACTTGTCAAAAGAGCATTGGTTGACGCCGGCATGACCATCCAGGTGATCCCTGAGACGAGCGAGCTCGGCGATCTCTTCTATGGCTTTGCCCGCGACATGGTCGAGTTCGAGGTCAGGCAAGGCGAGGACGCGGTGAGACTGCAGCTCGTACGGTTCGATCGCAGTCGGAGCCCGCTGACGATGGAGATCGGTTCAGTGCTGCACATCGACGACGTGATCGGTTCGAAGGTAGCCGCGATGGCCACCCGAGCGAAGCGGCGAGCTCTCAGGCGTCCGTCGTACATCGATCAGGAAAGCACTCAAGTCTCGGAGCCAAGCCTTGGGACGGGGGTTTTCGTCACCAGGCGGGAGGGTGCTCGGATTCTCGCTCGCTCGAACAGAACGCGAACCGAAACGGCTCGTTGTCGCGCAGCCTTGGCTGGCGCAGAATGACAACGCCGAGGCTGCTTAGCCCGAAGAGGTAGGCCCGATCTCTCTCAGGCTGGTTCGGGATCAGGTCTCGCGTTTGCCGTCATTCGCCGAGATCGAAGACATCATCGATCACGTTCTCTACGATCTTTCGCCACGCCACCGGCGCCGTACGCCCGGGCAACGCGATCCGCCACCGACAGCAGTGGCTCTTGGGGCGGCAGGAAGTGCTCATGGGGCGTCTCTTGCAGCCGCCGATGGTCGCGGCGCCGGCCGGACCGGTCTCCTCGACATGGCCGACCGACGACTGCCGTCGATCGACTCGTCACGGCTGGTCAATGAACCCGCTTCGGTAGGCCCACACAACCGCCTGTGTCCTGTCTCGCGCGGCAAGTTTGGCGAGCAAGTGCCGGATGTGGGTCTTCACGGTCTCGGTGGTGACATACATCGATCGAGCAATTTCGACATTGGACAGTCCTTCGGCCAGCGCCCTGAGCACGTCTGCTTCACGCTCGGTCAGGCGCACCGGGGCGATCGGGGTGCGCTGCCGCTGGGCATACATCCGGAACAGCCTGCGCGTCACCGTGGGCGAGAGGAGGGCGTCGCCGGCGGCGACCGTGCGGATACCCGCGACGAGTTGCTCGGGCGTGGAGCGCTTGAGCAGGAAGCCGTCGGCGCCGGCCGTGATGGCGTCATCGACCACATCGTCGTGGTCGAATGTCGTGAGCACCAGCACCCGGGGCCGCGGCGGCGCCCACGAAACGATTTCGCGGGTCGCGGAGGTTCCGTCTCGGACCGGCATCCGGATGTCCATCACCACTACATCCGGGAACAGCCGCCTCGCCTTCTCCATACCCTCCTGGCCATTGGCGGCCTCGTCAACAACGGCTATGTCGGTCTCGGCGTCGAGCAGCGCGCGCAGGCCGCCGCGCACGAGCGCGTCGTCGTCGACCAGCAGTACGCGAATCACGGCGCCACCGCGTGGGGCGACACGGGCGCTCGCGCCGGCAGAGTCGCTCGCACCCGGAATTCGCCGCCGGTCGGTCCCGCGTCCAGTTCGCCGCCCTCGAGTCGAGCTCGTTCCCGCATGTTGATCAGACCATGCCCCGGCACCGGCACGCCGAAGCCGAGTCCTTCGTTGTGCACCTCGATGACGACGGTGCCGCCGGTCTGCCTCACCGAGACGCTGATACGACCGGTCGTCGTGTGTCGCAGCGCGTTCGTGACCCCCTCCTGGATGATCCGGTACATTGCCCGAGCCGCACTGGGGGTGAGGTCGACATCGCTTGTGCTCACCGTGACATCCCGACCCGCCGATCGGAGCCGCGCTACCAGGTCGCTGATATCGGAAACCGTTGGCTCGGTCGGTTCGATGGCGCCTCGCCCGTCCTCGCCGAGGATTCGCACAGTCGGTCGAGTTCCTCGAGCGCCTCGCGGCCGACCGTCTCGATGTGCTGGAGCGCATCGCGCGCGAAGTCCGGATTGTCACCGAAGACCCGTCGTCCCACGCCCGCCTGGATCACCATGACGTTGACCGCGTGACCCAACGCGTCGTGCAGCTCGCGGGCGAGCCGGCCGCGCTCTTGCGCCAGCATCTGGTCGGCAAGCATGGCTCGCTCCCGCGTCTCGCCGCTAAGGCGCGCCTCAATTGCCGCCGCCCATGCGCGCCTGCTGCGCGTGGCATCCCCGACGATCGTCGCGACGAGAACGGAGACCGTGATGCTCACGAGCTGTGCCGCACCAACCGACCCGCGATCGAAGACGATGTAGCCGGCGACGCCGAGCCCGACGATGGCCAGGCTCAAGGCTCGCCGTCGCCAGCCATACCATGCGAAGCAGGTGAATAGCCCGATCCATACGGGCCACTGGACCGCGTCGACGGGGTAGCCAACGGCGGCGTTGACGATGACGACGGTCCCCGTGATTGCGAGGACCGCCATCGGCATGACCTGGCGCCAGATAAGGCATAGCGCCGATGCGGCGGCGATGGCGAGCCCAAACGCGTCGACGCCGCGATACGGCGGACCCTTGGCGGCGAGCAAGCTCAGGACAATCGACCCAACCACCACAGCCCCGGTGAGCAGCACATCCGTCGCGGTGGGACGGACCGGCATCGGGCCGGCAGATCCGCGCTCTCGCATGCCTCATCCTGCACCCACTGTCTGCATTCCGGCCATCAACCTCCCTCGCAGGAGGGAGACCGCACTCCCCTGCGCGGATGGCGACGCCGGGCCATATCGTTCCTACGCTCGTGGTCGATAGTCAGCTCGACCGGAGGGGCAACATGTTGACCGTCGATGCGGGGCAGCGCGGTAGCTCGACTCGCGCGCGTGTTGGCTTCTGGTGGTTCGCGCTGACCGCAGCGGCTATCGCCGTGTTCGCGCCACTGCCGTACCTGACCGAATCGCTGCGAGGTTTGTCGGAGGACGAAGGCGGCATCGCCGCCAACTACGTGGACCGAAGCACGGCCATCCAGGCGGCGCTCTATGTGCACGTCATCTTCGGCGGACTCGCCCTGCTGTTGTCGCCGGCCCAGTTCGTGGCTCGTCTGCGAGCGGCGGTACCGCGCGTACACCGCGTCTGCGGACGGGTGGTTTTCGTTTCGATCGGCCTGGCCGGAGTCGCCGGCGCGGTGCTCTCCACCACGAACCTCGCCGGTCCCATAAACGTCGGCGCTTGGTCGGTCGCCCATGCCTGAAGCTGGACCGCACACCCACCGGCACGGGCAAGCCCATACGAACGGCCGCGAGCGCAATTTCGGCGATCGCGCGATGTTGCGGATTCATTGGCGGCTCGATCAGCTCGCTTGAGCCAGGCGGCTGAGTTCCGTCAGACGCGCGAACCGATCCTCCCCAGGCCTCCCGGAAGGAGAGCAGGCGGCCAGAGATATGGCCACAATCGCAGTAGTATCGACCCATTTTGGCATGCATAAAGATCGGTCGGACTTGCGGCCCCGATTAGGACAGTGCGATACAGGTTCAATGATCCGGCCAGGGAGTCAAGGTCGTAGCCTGCACGGCCTGACCAGTTCAGGTGGCGCGGTAGGGTGACGACGCCGCCCGTGGGGCCGACCAGAAGGCCGAGATTCCCGGCGACGTCATTAGGGCGCACACATTTACCCCGCTGGGTCGAGTCCGGCAGCATTTCTCCTTCGTACCCCCAGCTCACTGCGGACGGCCTTATGGATCGCTGGAGCTCGGGCTTGCTCAGCTGTTCCCGCAGGAGCTCTTGCAGCGTCCCGTTCGGGATGGCCCGCGCAAGGCGAGGGTCGCTGCTGGTTGCGGGTCACCAGCTCGCGTACGGCACGGCCGGCCGGACTGCCGGGACACTCCGGCGTGGCGCACCGCACGTACTCGGAGCTGTCGCTAGCCTCCACTCGTCACCTATCGGTAAGCAGGAACGCGGAGCCGCATGCATCGGGAGATCGAGGTCAAGTACCGCGCGCGCGACGCCAATGAGCTGTGGTTGGCGCTGCACGCCCGTGGCATGGAGTTCTCGTCGGTCATACGCCAAGACGACCAGGCGTACGCCGAGTCGGGCTGGCAGTACGGCATGAGCAAAGTCGGTAGGACCTTCGCGCGCCTCCGCACACAAGACGGGCGGCACATCTTCACGCTGAAGCGTCCAACCGTCAACGAGCAGGCATGCCTGGAGTTCGAGACCGAGGTCTCCGATCGCGAACAGATGCATCAGGCGCTCGTAAACATGGGGTTCTACCCCACTGTCCGCATCGTGAAGACCCGTCGCACGGGCAGCGTCGGTGAGCGTCTAACGGTGTGCGTGGACGAGGTGGAACACGCAGGCGTCTTCTTGGAGCTCGAGGAGATGATCGGGCCAGGCGAGTCTGGTCTGGCCGTACAGGCCTCCTTGGACACTTTCGCCCGCTCGCTCGGCATCGACCTGGAACGCACCACCGAAACGTACGACTCGCTCGTACGGCTCGCGATCGTACCCGCCTAGACAAGGTCATTGATGACCGTCGTTGGCAGGGTCGCCAGTCGCGGCCACGCTCCGACAAGGCTGCGATCACCGCGTCGGCAGCGGCTGGGAAGCGGCGCGCCGTGCCAGTCGGTGGAGAGGTCGACGTCGCCGCTTGGTCGGTTGCCCATGCCGTGCAGCTGGACGGCATAGCCCCCGGCCACTGCCAACCCATAGCGGCCGGCCGCCGCAAGGGCGATCTCCGCGGAGCTGCGAGCAGTACGGCGAGGACTAGACTCGCGCCAGCAATGCGCCGATGCGCGCGCACGCCAGGCCCGGTCGGTTCAGGTCACGCATTCGACGCCGGTGGGCCCGGAACGTCGTTGCTGTTCGCCACGCGCTCACCATACGCGGCACGCGTCTCTGGTTCTGCTCACGCCGATCGTTCAGACTCCGTGCGACTCGCACTCGAGCACGCTCTGCAACCCTCCCGTATCCTTTGCGTCTGCCTTAGGCGGTAACTGCCAGGATCGGTGGAGGTCGAATGAACGTACAGCTGCGGGCGGTCATCGTGGGTCTTCTGCTCGTCACGGCTGTAGTCGGGTGCGGCACCGACAGCGAGCCGGCCCCACCGCCGTCCACGACGCCGGCGCCGGCACCGTCCCCGTCTGCTGCGGCGTCCCCGCTCGTCGGAACTTGGTCGCGGATCACGACGTGCGAGGAACGCGCTGCCGCGCTGAAAAAGGCAGGTCTGGAACGCTTCACGCTCGAGCATGCGGCACGGGAGGGCTGGCTGCCCGGGGTCACCGAGCCCAGCCAGATCAAGGACCCGAAGCATCCATGCGAAGGTGCGGTGCCGCTGCGGCACGAACACTTCTTCACTGCCGATGGGCTCTTCGGCTCCCGGGACGCCGAAGGAGACCAGGTGGATGATGGCCTATACCAACTGGTCGATGATCGGACCTTCGTCATCAACGACGTGGCGTTTTTCTTCAGCATCACCGGCGGTGACACGCTACATCTTGACCCGGTGATACCGGACTGCGTCGTAAACGGCTGCTTCGCCGCGCAATGGGCGGTCGCGGTCGCCTATCCCGGCCTCACCTGGAAACGAACCGCCTAACCGTCGCCACCGGCAACGTGCGACACCGTCCACATTGCGTGCACACACAGCCGTCCCACGCGCACGGATGCCGATTCTCGCCGAGCCGTCGACTGCCTCACGCCGCGATCGACCAACCGACGACGTTCACCCGTGGGCAGGCCTACGGATCTGTGCGTGCCGACCGGCCGAGGCCCGCGAGCAGCAGCGCGGCGGCCGCGGTCAACCTCCCCGGCGCCCGGGTGAGGTCGCCCAGGTCGCTACTCGTGGCTTCGTGTACCCCAGGTGAGCGGCTGGTTGACACAGCGACGAACCGAATCGCCGCGCCCTGCAACCAGCCGCTCATTCAGGCGAGGTCGCGCCGACAGTCGGATGGGGCAAGGTGGGCCGCTCGGTGGCGGCGGGTCTGCATCAGACGACGCCTTCGTGCAGTGCGACCGGGCGGCAATGTGCCCGCAAGGCTTGGACGTATCCGGCCTGAAGTGGCGCTCATGGGCTCGCCGGAGGTCGGCATGCCTCCTGTGTCGGAACCGACAACGTCGCGTGTGCCTCTGTATCGATGAGACGGAGGTGCAGCCAAATGAGACTACTGAGGTTGATCCTCGCCGTTGCGCTCGTCACGCTGGCCACGCTGGTGCCAGCCGTGCCTGCCCAAGCCGGCGGATGGGCGTTAACCTTCATCGATCCGATGGACGAGCAGATCACGATACAGCCGACATTCAAGTACTCGATTGCGTATTGGGTGCTGCAGCACGGCAATCACCCGTACGAGGGAGAGCTGGGCACGACCGGCTTGATGTTCACCAATACCAATGGTGCGGAGGTGATGTTTGAAGGCGTCGCGATCGCGGAACCGGCGCACTACCGCGTCGAGGTACAGCTGCCCTCCGCCGGTCTGTGGCGGATCACCGCGCTGCAGGGACTCTTCGCGCCATACGAAGTCGGGCTGCTCGCCGTACCGGGCCGCGTTGCCGTGTATCCCACGCCGCCGGTCGATCCAGCCGGGCACGGGCACGGCGCGCACTGGGGCGCGATCCGCCCGCCCGGGTTCTGCGCCGATACCCATTCGACCGAGACGACCAGCGACGTTGTCCCACCAATCGGCCAACCAGCGGCGGGCACATCGCTAACGGAGCAGGGCGCGACGCGGTCGATGATGATCGCGGGCCCGCTCGCAGGGGGCGTGGCCGCGATCGCAACCGTTGTCCTGCTGATACGGAGGCGGCGGGCAACCCGACGAGCATAGGACGGTCAGACCTCGTCGACTGCGTCCGCGGTCGTGCTCAACAACCGGCTCCGGGGCGTGGCGCCCCTTTGCTCATGCCCGCGCACTCAAACACGAATCCGGAAGAAATGCCAGCCGTGATGGAGCCCTCGGCGATCCCCGGCCGTGGCGGACGACGATTCCCCTAGCATTCGGCGTATGGCCCTTCTCTACCAAGCCGAACTTCATCCCGAAAAGCTTGAGCTCTTGACCGCGTGGTTACCCACTCGTCCGTGGTACCGAGGGTCCGGTGCTCCAATTCTGAGGCGAGTGGCCGCCTTCCGGTTTGACGATCCCGCCGGCGAGGTCGGGATCGAGACGCTCATCGTCCAGGCCGCCGATGGACCGCTGCTACAAGCTCCGCTAACGTACCGGCACGCCCCGCTTTACGGAGGCGACCAGTGGTTGGTCGGCACCGCCGATCACTCCGTCCTTGGCCAGCGCTGGGTCTACGACGCGTGCGGCGACCCTGTTTACGTCAGCGTTCTGGCGAACATCATCTTCACTGGCGCCAGCCAAGCGGAGGAGTTCATTGACGTCGACGGTCGGCTCGAACGCCGGGAGCCGAGCATGTCCGTCAGCGGCAGCGGGTCTCAGGTAGCCGACGTCCCAGCAATCAATAATCTCGTCCACGTTGACGACAACGACCCCACGTGCGTCCTCACGGACTCGTTCGAGTTGATGATTGCGCGCATCCTCGACGACACGACCAGCCAGGGCAGGGCAGACACCAGTGAACAGCCCACCCTTACCGGCGCCTGGGCCGGCCAAGCCACTCCACTACTCCTGGCACGCGCCCGCGCAGTGACGTAACCGAACTGATACGACCGAGCAGCGGCCGGGCGCGGATGATCATAAAGCGGCTCGGCGTACGGGCTGGGTGAACTCGGCCACACGAGCGCAGATTGATTTGATCATCGCTCGATTTCGGCCGGAACTGTGGCTACTCTCGTGCGGGACGGCAAGACGCGAACTCGTTGCGTGCCGGCATCCCCGGGTACGGGCCGCAAATCCCTCGGCTCACGCAAGGAGTGACTCCATGAGCAACGTCGTGTGTTCGACAAGCAGGAACAGTTGCAGCAGATCCAGAGCGGCCTGCTTGACGGCGAGCAGATCATGGCAGTGTACGACGCAATCGGCGTCGGGACCGGCTTCCTCGGCCTTACCGACCGCCGTGTGATCGTCCAGGACAAGTCATTCGTAGGCAAGAAGGTCGCGATCACGAGCATCCCGTACACGAAGATCACCAGTGTCAGCGTCGTCAGCAACAAGTCGTGGGCCGGGTCCTTCTTTTCATCCGGGGCGATCGCGATTCACGTCGGAACGCATTCGTACGAGGTCGAGTTCCGCGGCGAGCACAAGAGCCACCACGTGCACAATGTGATCCTGCATTACCTGACTTCGAACAAGTAGCCGATGAGAGTGTGTCTCCGTGCGTGACACACGCCACCGCCTCCAGGCGTCGGCATATCGGCACTCGCTTTGCGTTAGAGCGTCTTCTTGTCGGGGATCGCGACTTGCATTCAAGCTGCACGCCTCGGACCAACTATCCTGCTGGGATAGCGACACACCGGACGCTTGGCTGTAACGCAGCCGATCCGCATCGGGCTTGCTGCCTTCTGGGCCCTGGCCCTCGGGTATGTCGATGAACCCGGCTACGACGTCTCAGACGGCGCGTCGATCGTCGATCCGGACGGTAAGGGCCCGGCCATCGGCTTTCTCAAGTGCCCGAGCCGAAGTCTGCCAAGAACAGGATGCACATCGACATCCGGGTAGCTGGAGAGCCGCTGGGACATGGCCGGACGGGAGTACCTCATTCGCCCGAGGGTGGCCGAGCCGGTTGCCGCCGGGGCAGCAATGCGCGAGGAACCCTACGGAGAGCATCTTGGCCATGTCGTGATGCTCGACCCGGAAAGGCAACGAGTTCTGGGTCGCGTGATGGTGGAAGCACGGAAACCCGCTGCGGTGTCCGGCCGGCCGACCGCCGGTGCCCAGCTATATGCCGGCGAGGGCCTCATCGCCCCTGTCGGGTCGTTTCGTCCAGGACGAGCGTGGAATGACATTGGCCGCGCCGTGGTGGTTCTACTCGCGGCCAGCGACGCTGAACGACTGACGTATGCCCGAGTCGTACTTGGGACAGCGACAACCTGAGCGAAGCGAATGTCGCGCCCACTCGCTGAGTACTGGCCCGGTTCCGGCGTTGGCGCACCGAGCGGTTGAGTCGGTGCCATTCTCGAATTGACCTGGCGTTTGTCGTGGCGACCGGCCTCGGTCGGATAAGGGAGTCGCGTGATCCTGACGGCCGGAATGAAAAAGATCTGCATCATTGGCGTGGCGACCGTGTCCCTCGGTGGTCTGTCGACGGCGGCGCTGGCGGACGCCACCGCCACCGTGATACCTCGGCCGGTTGGTACGTCGGTGACGCCCTCCCCTTCGCGCGCGCCGGCGCGCGGAGAGGCTCGCGAGACCGTCGCGCCGTCGCACGTGCCCGCGAGACCCACCGCGTCGCAACAGGAGCAAGCCGAACCCACCCCGCCGAGCACGCCCGGGCCGCAGCCGACCCGGCCACCGCAGCCGTCTGACAACCCGGCGACGACCAACGCGCCCTCGGTCACACCCTCAGTCACGCCCTCGGTCACGCCCTCGGGCGAGCCGCCACCATCGGCGACGCCGACGCCATCAGCGAGCCCGACGGGGTCCGCGAGCCCGACGGGGTCCGCGAGCCCATCACAGCCGCCTGGTGCTGCGCCCCGCGCATCCTCCCCGACGGTGACGGGCGGCGATTCGCCGCGGCCGCGCGGTCAGACCAGGCAGGCGGACCCCCCGCCGCTGCCCGCGACCGGTGACGAGTTGGCGCCGCTGGTCGACGCGATCGAGTCATGCACACCGGAGCGGCCCATCGTCACGATCGCTGGCCTGGACGCCATGCAGGTCGCCCACGCGAGAACCATTGTTACCGTCGGGCTCGTGTTGGGTGTACCTAAGCGCGCACTCGTCATCGCGCTGGTGGCCGCCGTGCAGGAGTCGTCCCTGCGCAATCTGGCCAATCCGGTCTATCCCGAGTCCTTCTCGCTTACCACTGAGGGCGTCGGAACGGACCATGACTCGCTGGGGATCTTCCAGCAGCGCCCGTCGACCGGTTGGGGTCGCGTTCAAGATCTGATGGTGCCGCAGATCGCCGCGGAACGTTTCTATCGAGCGCTGGTCGCCGTTCCCGGCTGGCAGACGATGGTCATCTCCGCGGCCGCGCAGGCGGTGCAACGCAGCGCCTACCCGGATGCATACGCCCACCACGAGACGCTCTCGCTACGTATCGCCGCCGCTCTATCCGCTTCGGGGACGGCCTGTGTAGCCCCGGAGAGGAGGACGTGGGTTGCTCCCGTGATCGCACCAGTCATCTCGGGATACCAGTCCCAGGCGCGCCCGCACCACGAAGGTGTGGATCTTGGTGCCTCCCGCGGGACGCCGATACGCGCCGCCGGGGCGGGGGTGGTAGCGACAGTGGCGTGCAATGCCAGCGCGGGCAACTGCGACAGAGACGGATCATCTCAGATCCGTGGATGCGGTTGGTATGTCGAGATCAGGCACGCGGGCGACGTCGTCACCCGCTACTGCCACCTGCATTCCCGCCCCGAGGTGTCGGTCGGCCAGCACGTGACCGCTGGGCAGAGGATCGGACGGGTCGGCTCCAGCGGCCAATCGTCGGGACCGCACCTGCACTTCGAGGTACATCTACCCGTGGGCCAAGGGCGCCGTTCCACAACGGACCCCGTCCCGTGGATACGTAGGCATGGTGCGCCACTGGGCTGACCTCGTCCTCTGTAGATCGGATCTCTCCTAGCCGATCGACTAGGTGCGCAGAACTTGGCGCCGATCGTTGCGGCCGGAGTGCGTCGGTTCGCTCGGCGCCTTACTGTTCTGCGGCCGATGGCGCGCATGGCAGATGGTGCGTACTTCGCGCAGCCCTTTCCCCCGCACCTCATCGTTTCCCGTTGCTGTTCCCCGCAGGGCCCCACCCGAGACGGGGACCCGCCCGCTAAGGCACGGACCTCGGAGACCCTGCCGTGAGAGTCGCGCTCATCAGCCTGTCGAAAGCTCGACGATCTTCCCAGCTGGCGCCTCGATAGTCGATATGATCGTGCCGAACTCGGTGAAGTCAACCACTGCGCTGGCAGCGCCGGCGGAGGTGCTACCTGCACCTTCGATCCGAAGTGAGTAGCGTTCTCCCTGGCCCGGGGCATGGACTGCGTTTCCGTCGGCGCTTTGAGTGTGATCACGAGGAAAAGTCAAGACCTGTGGAATGGCGTGCCACGATGAGGTGGCAAGATCAGTTGCAGGAAGGGGACGAGGTTGTCGGAGCGATCAGGAACCCTCGGTGACGATCCGTTCGGTGGTCGGCAGCCAACCAGTCACGAACGGCTGACGGGACTGCCCTGGGATGCGTCGTACCACGACGGCCCTGCGCCGTGGGATACTGGCCAGCCCCAGCCAGCAATAGTGCGTTTGGCATCCGAAGGCGGATTCGCCGGAGCGGTGCTCGATGCGGGCTGCGGGACCGGCGAGAACGCTCTTCACGTCGCCTCGCTGGGATTGTCGGTTCTGGGCGTTGACGTGGCTGAGACGGCACTGGCGATCGCCCGAGCGAAGGCCGACGACCGTGGGATCGAGGTTGAGTTCGCTACGGCTGACGCGTTCCAGCTGGAGCGTTTGGGGCGCAGGTTTGAGACGGTGCTGGACTGCGGACTGTTCCACACCTTCGACGGCGACGAGCGACCAGGATACGTTGCGAGTCTAGCGTCGGTGACCGAGCACGAGGGAACCATGCATGTGTTGTGCTTCAGTGACGATGGCCCCGATACTGGCCCACACCCCATCAGTCAGGAAGAGCTGAGAGCGGCGTTCAACCCCAGCAATGGATGGAATGTCGCCGCCATCGAACCGGACCGGGTTCAGACGAGACACCACGACGACGGCGCACCGGCCTGGTTCGCGACAATCAAACGGATCTAGCCTGCGGGACTGGTCGACCCGGTGCGCGATCCCGTACCGAGAATATCGTCGGCGGCGCGCAACCTTTCGGCCGGGCGTTTCCGTACAGTAAGCGACACTGCGCACGACGGGGAGGCTCCGTGCGAGACCAGACCGCGGGAGGATACGACTTCGAGTCGTTCCTAGCTGGCGCCGCTCCGCGCCTACTCAGGTTCGCCTACCTGCTCACGGGTGACGGGCACCGAGCGGAGGACCTCGTGCAGGAGGCGCTCGTCCGGACGTATGTGGCGTGGAGCCGGGTCGTGCGGGAGGACGCGTTCGCCTATACGCGAAAGATCCTGACGAATCTGTACGCCGACTGGTGGCGGAGTGGGCGGTGGCGCGAGAGAACCGTCACCGAGATTGCCGTCGCCGCGCCCACGAATGACCCGGCCGACGAGGTCGCGCAGCGATCCTGGCTGGTGGCGGCACTGCGCGGCCTGACCGCTCGGGAGCGTGCCGTCGTCGTACTGCGGTTCATGGTCGACCTCACTGAGGCCGATGTCGCCCGCGAACTCGGCATCTCCGTCGGCACGGTCAAGAGCACCACCGCTCGGGCACTGCGCAAGCTTCGTGTCGTGGATGGGGACGAGTTGCCGCTCGTGCCGTCCGAGAAAGGACAGACACCATGACACACTCCGTGCAGGACCTGCGGGAGGCATTGGACGCCGAGTCTCGCACCGTGCGCCTGCAGGTGTCGTACGACGCCATCCGAGCCCGGGCGAGGCGTCGGCGGACCATCAAGCTCACCATCGGCGCAACGGCGCTGGCGCTCGCGCTCGCGGCCGCTGTCGCTCCCGTCGCCCTCACCGGCGAAGACGGACCTAACGGCATTGCCGACACATCCGCACCGGCCATGGCCGCTCCCGTACTCGCGGAACCGCCGACGAAGGATGACCCGATCGCTACTGGGGTAAGGCTCGACGACGGGCGCGAGCTCGTGCTCTATTACGACATCGGCCTCGAACTCGGCGGGCGCGACGCATCCGGCGTAATCAGTCCGCTGTCCTTCAAGGTGGCGACCACGGTCGAATGGCCGCGACCGACCATCTTCGACTCGCTCTTCTACGACGCTCGGACCATCGACGGGTCGAACGTCATCGTCGGCGGGGTGCGCGGAAGTCCCGCCCGGATCACTGCGGTGATCGATGGCAACGAGGTCGACGCGGGCTACGTCCGCATCGGGGATGCGGGTGGCTTGTTCTGGGTTCAGGGCATGGGCGAGGTACGGCCGACGACGCCGCCAAAGCTGCGCGCCTACGACTCGCACGGATTGCTGGTAGACAGCGTCGGCTAACGGCGCGCACCTCGTCGCGCCGTGCTCTGCTCGAGCGCCCAAGAGTGGGTCGCACGGCTCGGTAGCCAACGGACGCGCGAGGGTATCGCTCGGTACTACCTGCGATCTACAGTGCGCTGGTGACCCGACTTGGGAGATCGTCGCGCGGTGTGGCTGCGCTGTTCGCCACGGACCCGTCCGCCGCCGTCCTTCGGGTTGTCCGGGAGGCCGGCACGGCGGTTTCCGCGACTGAGATCAAGCAAGCTCTCCGGGCGGCGGGTGTGTCCGCCTTCGACAAGCGCACGTGGAACCGGTTGCAGAAGAAGCTCCGAGTTCACGACCACATCATCGTCGAACCTGGCTACCGGTACATGTGGGTCGCGGAGCCCGTTGTGCCGCCGGCGGCCGACGCATTTGAGCAGATCGTCCGCTCCGTGGGCGGCCGCATCAAGCGGGCCCACGCCGAGGTCATTAGGCAGGCCCTCGCCGATGCGCCGTACATGTCCGAGATTGCCGCGCGACAACGCCAGGCTGTCCTCGACGGGGTGCGGGCGCTCGCGGAGCTAGCGAGCGAAGTCGAGGAACTGACCGTCAACCAGGCATCGACCCGCGCGATGATCCACCGCGTGAGAAGCCGCGTCAAGTTGGCCGGCCTGGAGCCGATCGAGCGCGCTGGGGACAGCACGGTGTTCGATCGAAAGCGCCATGAGCCGATCGGTCCAAGCATTGATGACGGAGCGCACGTTATCGTCGTCCGGCCCGGCTATAGGTGGAAGACGCCGCACGATGATGTACTCGTTTCGAGGGCGTGCGTTCAGGAGTAAGGAGATCATGTGTGCGCAGCGAGGCGGCCAACGGTTGGGCTGGACTTCGGCACGTCCACCACGCTCGTCGCGTCGACGCGCGGGCTGATTCCGATCGGGAACGACACCACGTTCCCGTGGATGCCGTCACTTGTCGGGTATGCCGATGACGGCACGGTGGTTGCGGGCGAAAACGCCCAACACCTTCCCGACGGACAGCTGGCCCGATCGATCAAGCGGTCGATCACTGAAGGACGGGATTTCGTTCGTATCGACGTGCCAACGGGCGCGAAGGATATTCGTACCGACGCTCTGATTACCGAGTTGTTGCGCGAAGCGGGTCGCCGGGGAGCACGCCGGGGCCGGGACATTGGCGTGGGTAGCCTCGTGCGACTCGGATGCCCGGCCATGTGGGACGGTCGACAGCGTCGTCGACTGCTGGGAGCGGCGCAACGAGCCGACCTTCCGGTCGTGCTGGCTACGATGATCGACGAGCCGGTGGCCGCGGGAATCGCCTGGCTCGACCGACAGCGGGTCCACACCGGCCGTCCACTGCGGATAGTGGTCTTCGACATGGGTGGTGGCACACTGGACCTCGCCGTGCTCGACGTGCGCGGCGCCAACCACAAGGACGTATCGGTCCTGGCCGCCCTGGGGATCGCCGAGGCCGGCGACGACCTCGACGAGGCGATCGCCGCAGACCTGGACATCGAGCTCGCCAAAGCTGGGATCGACATCGACGCGATCGAAAACCAGCCTCGGGCGCGAGTGTGGCTTAGGGACGCGGCTCGCACGACCAAGGAGCTGCTTTCAAGCAACGACGAGGAGCCGATCGTACTGTCGCCGCAGGTGTTCGGCCGCGCCGCCGAGATCTGGTACACCCGCGGGCAGCTGAACGAGGTGTTCATGCCCCACATGGAACGCGCAGAAGACGCCGTCGGCTTGGCGTTGATGATCGCCCGAATCACCGAGTCCGCGAAGTCGGCGTACGAGATCGCACGGATGCCAATGGACCTGCTGGTCCAAGGAGTCGACGTCGTGCTCCTGTCCGGCGGCATGTGCCGGATACCGTACGTGAGGCAACGGCTGGAGTGGCTGTTCGAGTCCTCCACAAAGGTCGAACTGGCGATGGACCCGCCGGAGAACGCAGTCGTGGTCGGCCTGGCAAGAGCCGGCGATTACGGGACGATCAACATGTACCGACCGGCGTTCGACGTGCTGCTCGAGTGGAATCGGGGGCAGGAGTTCCGCACCGTCTACGAGGCGTTCACGCCACTCGTCGAGCGCAGTCAGATCGCTCGCGGCGAGGATGATCTGCGCTATACCCGCAACGGACGTGATCTGTCGTTGCCGCGCAACGGCAAGGGGAAGCTGCGGGTCGTGTCCTACTCGGGCGAGCGGCTGCGGGCGACCATAGGGAGCCGCAATCTGGACGGCTTCCCGGTGGCGCTGAGCGACGAGAAGTTCGGGTTCTCGATCTATCCCGACGGCCGCATCCGAATGACCGATGGCGCCGGCACGTTCGAGGGTCGCGTCGACGACTGGCACCGGCTCGATGCGGAATGACCGACAGCCGCCGTAGCCGTCGTAGCCGTCGGGGGCTCCGGGCAAGGGCAGAGTCTACGGCTCGCAGGTACCGGTGAACATTGCGCCGGTCCACCGCAGCCGGTGGTCGCATTACCGCCTCTCGCTAGCGGGTGTGCGAACGGAGCTTGTCAGGAACGATACGTGAGAACAGGTCTCACGCCTCACCCCCCAGAGGTATCAGATGCCGGCACAACAGCGACGGTGGATGCTGGGTCAGTAGGTTTCGAGGATTGAGGCGCTCGCTGTGGTGGGACGGCGATCTCGGTGTCCTGTCTGGCGTGGCTGCGGTCGCTGGTGAGAGTCCCAGGGTTGGTTGCGAGGTCGGCCAGCTGCGGTTGGCCGGCGCGGTCGGCGCGGTCGGCAGTTCGGTCGGCAGTTCGGTCGGCAGTTCGGTCGGCGCCAGAAGGGACCACGACCCTGGGGAACTCGCCAGTATCGACACTGCCCGTAGCGGCCGCCATGACCGCCGCGGCAGCCAGCTCGGCAACCCGCTTCGCCTCGCGCTGCACCCTGGCGCGCACGTCCCTGGCATGTTGTTCGGCGGCGTCGCCCGCCCGCCTTGCCTCGTCCAGCCGGTTATTCTCGGCGGTCAGGGCCTGGGCGACCTCGTCGAGCCGCCGCTGCAGCTGGACGACCTCGCGGTCCATAGCGGCCTTCGTCTCGCTGTAGTTGGCTAGCCGCCCATCGACGGCGTCTACCTCGGACTGCAGATCGGCCAACGTCTGCCGCTGAGCCTGGACCTCCTCTTGGAGGATGGTGAGCTGCTGCTGGTGAGCGGCGGTCTGCTCGTCCATGTGTCGGCGAACCCCATCGGCTTGTTGCTGTGCGTGGGTGTGCAGCGCGGCGATCTTCTGCGCTGCTTCGGTCCGCCGCTCGCCGATCTCCTGCTCTATCTCTGCCAGCCGCTTTGTCAGCTCCTGTTCGCCCTGGGTTCGGGCCGCCTTGAGCAGCGCTTTGGCCTCCGCCTGGGCACGCTCTGCCTGCCGTGCGTTCTGCGCCTTGATGCGCTGCGCTTCCTGCTCGGCCTGCTCGCGCGCGGTCTCGCCCTCTGCCCGGGCCTTGTCGGCTCGCTCGCGGATGTGGGCAAGTTCGGCCTCGGCTGCCGCCCGGCGATCCTCGTGAGCCTTGTCCGCGGCCCTGCGCCGTTCGGCCACTTGTGTCTCAAGGTCGCTCGATATCTTGGCAGCCTGCTCCCGGGCCTCGCTGAGCATTCTGTCCCCTTCGGCTTCGCGGTTGGCCGCGCGCTGCGTTGCGGCGCTGATGAGTTCCCCGGACTGCTTCTCGGCCAGGGCTAGCATCTGGTCGACCATGGGGCCCAGGTCGCGGAAGGACGCCTTGTCAAACTGGACGGGCCGGTCGCGCAACTCGGTTAGCTCAGCCTGTAGCCGCTGCAGCTGCGCGGTCAGGTCCTTGATCTCGCCGAGCGCGCGGTCACGCTCGGCCGCCAGCGTCGCGATCTTGCCTTGCACATGCGAGAGGTGCTGGTCAACCTGCCGTTTGTCGTAGCCGCGCAGCGCGAGCTCAAAGCTCTGCTGCGAGCTCGTCTCGTCGCCCACTCCCGGCGGCTCCTCGCCTTGGGACATGCAATCATCCTCCAAATGTCGGCGACAACGATGCCGGTGTATGAGCTTCGCTAGCCCAAGCACGACAAGCGCGGCCGACGGACGCACCCGCCCGTCAGCGTGCACGTCTCGCACATCCCGCGCAAGCTCGGCGCCTCACGTCGATGGGAGGCCGCGGCGATCGCCCACCGCGTCCACTGCCCGGCCGGCTACATTGCGTTTCGTCGCCTGGGCGCGGCGGACGTCGCAGCAGACCGGGCGGACCGATCGCGGCCCGGCGCTGTCGTCGACGGGCCTCCGGACCGAATGGCTACGAGCGTGGGCGGCCGGCGACGTGGTCGAAGCCGCACGACGCGCCCGTCAAGGTGCAACAGCTACTCCCCACCCGATGGCCGATCCGTGTCACGGCCAACGCCCGGCGACCTCGCGTTTGGGTCGCCACGATCACGCCGCTGAAGAGCGGCTCGCCGAGCTCAGGCTGAGCACCTCGATCGCCAACATCGATCGCGTTGATTAGTCTACTTATGTTCCGGTCCGCACGGTTGTAGGCGGGTCAGTCTGGATGGGTCAGGCTTTGTCGCAGCCGTGCCTGCGGTGGTTTTCGTACGCCGCGGGACGTGGCGCGACATCACGTAAGAGCACCATGATCACCGGCTTTTGGTGTCGCGCGAGCGACACCCAGAACCGGTGATCAATCAGGGCCTGGCTCGAGCCCAAGGCTGGCGCGGGCTGACCTCCGGCCGCTTCAGGCAGGCAGGCCCAGGCTATGGCGCTCATCGGCAGTCAATTCGCGGAACACGAATCGGTGCGCCAGGGCAAGTTGAGCCGGGAGGTCCACCGCGGCGGACCACAACCGCACGGTCCGGTCTCGGGCCGATGTCGCCACGTACCGCCCATTGGGCGACCATGCGACACCTTCGGCCTGGCCGGCATGCACGCCGAGCACGAGCAGCTCGTCGCCGCTCGTGGCCGCCCACACTCGTACCGTTCTGTCCTGCGACACCGTCGCTAGCCGGCGGCCGTCCGGTGCCCACGACACGCTCCACACCGTGTCCTGGTGGCCGCTCAGCACCAACGGGTCGGCCTCGTTGTCGAGCGTCCAGATCCGGATTGTGCGGTCGTGGGAGACTGTTGCCAGTCGTAGGCCGTCGGGCGAAAAGGCGGCGCCCCACACCGTATCCTCGTGGCCGCGTAGCTCCCTGATCTGCGCACCGGTGTCGGTCGACCACACCCGGGCGGTACGGTCATTGGACGCGGTGGCGAGCCGTTTGCCGTCCGGTGACCAGGCCACGCTCCAGATCGCGTCGTCGTGGTGTGCGTGCAGCCGGCCCTCCGCCTCGTCGTCGCTCGTATCCCAGAGGCGGACGGTGCGATCCTGGGACGCGGTGGCGATCAGGCTACCCACGGGTGACCAGGCCACCTGGCCGACAGCGTCGGTATGTCCACGTAGGACACGGAGTTCTGCCCCGTCCACCGCGGACCATAGCCGCACGGTGTGGTCGCTGGACGAGGTCGCCAACCGTTGTCCGTCCGGCGACCAGGCGACCGAGCGCACCTCGCCGTCGTGCCCCTGGCACACGAGCGGCTCAATCTTGTGAACGATGTCCCAGACAAAGGCCGTGCCGTCGCTAGATGCGGAGGCGAGCCGGCGACTGTCCGGTGCCCAGGCGATGTACCCGACGGCACCGGCATGGCCGCGCAGCACGCGATGCTCGATCCGGTGCCGGGTGTCCCAGACGCGAACGGTAAGGTCGCGCGAGGCCGTCACGATATGGCGCTCCGGCAGCCAGGAGACGCTCGCCACCGCGTCCGCGTGCCCCTTGAGAACGAGTCTGGTCTCGCCGGTGGTCGGGTCCCAGATGCGTACGGTCCGGTCGTTTGAGGCGCTGGCGATCCGCCGGCCGTCCCCAGACCAGGCGATGGCTCTGACCCAGTCCTCGTGCCCTCGCAACACATGACGTTGCGCACCGTCGTTGGCCGACCAAATCCGGGCCGTGCGGTCGTTGGACCCGGTCGCTAGTAGCGAGCCGTCGGGCGACCACGCCACGACGCGAACCCAGTCGTCGTGTCCGTGCAGAACCCGCCGCGGGGTCCCGTGCTCGGCGTCCCAGAGTCGGACGGTGCGATCCTGGGAGGTGGTGGCCAAGGTTCGTCCGTCCGGTGACCAGGCGACATCCCACACCGGTGCCCGGTGGTCCGTGAGGACAAACAGCTCCTGCCCGGTGTGCGCGTCCCAGATCCGGGCTGTCATGTCATTGGATGCGGTGGCGAGCCGGCGTCCGTCCGGCGACCACGCGACCGACCGGACCCAGTCCCGATGACCGGCCAGGGAGAACTGTTCGCCACCGTCGTCGGCGCGCCAGACCCGCGCGGTGTTGTCCTCGGAGGCCGTGGCAATAAGGCGATCGTCTGGCGACCAGGCAACCTTGCGAATCCATCCGTCGTGTCCGGACAGCACGAGGTCGTCTCCGTCGCCGTAGATGTCGATGATGCGGGCCGTGCGATCCTGCGATCCGGTCGCGATGCGCCGCCCGTCCGATGAGGCCGCCACGCACCAGACCTCGTCGGTGTGACCGCGAAAGACACGACGCACTCTGGCCGCGGCCAGGCCGGCCGCCAGTGCCCAGCGGCTCTGCGGCGTCTCCACGCACTCCTCCAGCGCGGTACAGGCCAGCAGCAGGCTGAACTCCGGGTCCCGGTCTAGGTAGGCGAACGCCCGCTCGGAGCACGCGTCGGCCAGGCGCTGCATGGCGGCCTGGTCGGCTCGGCGCGAGCGGTCCAGCAGCTGTGCGACGAGCGAGTTCTCCTCAACCACCCAACCATCTACTGTGGACCAACGAAGCGCCGACTCCAGACGGGCGTCACGGAGCAGGTAGCTGTCGTGGCGCCCCGATCGTTCCCACTCGATCGACCAGCGTTCCAGGTCGGCCTGCCAGCGCAGCGCCTCCGTCCGCTCATCTATGGCCTGGCGCAACGGGTTCCACAGCCGAAACAGGGCCTCGTGCACAACCTGGTAGACGCTGTCGTCCTCGCTATGGTCGCTGGTGAGCAGCCGGGACGAGACGAACGCGTCCACGACGACCTGCTCCGGCTCAGTGAGGGCGCTGCGGCGTACCGATCGCCTCGTCGGACCCAGATCCGTCACCGTGACGAACTTCAGCAGTGTGCCAACCACCGGGGCGTCCGGATCGCCGCTCCTCAGCTCGGCATCGACCTTGTCGGCCTGCCGGCGCAGCGTCCCGGTGACCCCGCCTAGCCTGTGATAGCTATCGGCCGTGATCCGGCGAGGGCGCCCGGCCGCCACGTACAGCTCGCGAAGTGTGAAGGCCAGCAGCGGCAGGGCGTCTCCGCCGGCGGTCTCGTCCACGATCGTGTTGACCAATCCGGGCGGGTCGAATGTGACCCCGTCCCTTTCGGCCGGACCCTTGATGATGTCGAACATCGCCTCCCGGCCCAGCACGCCAACATTGAGGGAACGGGAGAACAGGTGCGCGTACGGCGTGGCCAGCAGTCTGGTAAGGAACTCCGACC
>JAHRHA010000111.1 GCA_020027875.1 Micromonosporaceae bacterium
GCTGTACCGGCCAGGATACTCAGGCCACGTGGCAGAGTCGGCCGCGCTGACGGAGCTCGGTGGCGGGGTTGCGCCCAGACTCGTCGACGTCCTGGAAATCGATGGGCGCCACGGCCTCATTCTCGAGCGCCTGGACGGGTCGGACATGCTGGCATTGCTGCAACGACAGCCATGGCGGCTGCTGGGGTACGCCACAACCCTGGCCGAAGCCCACATCCGCATCCACAGCGTCCAGGCGCCACCGGACCTCCCGGACGCCAGACAGGCGCTTGCCAGCCGCATCGACGCCGCAGCGCTTCGGCCGCAGTTGCACGACTTCGCCCGGAGAACCCTCGATGGACTCCCGACCGGAGATCGGCTATGCCACGGTGACTTCCACCCCGGCAACGTGCTCGTCGGCTACGACCAGGTCGTGTCATCGACTGGGCTAACGCCACCCGTGGTATCCCCGAATCGGACTTTGCCCGAACGATGCTGCTGCTGAAGCGGGCAGACCCCCTGCCCGGCACATCGCTAATCTTTCGTGGGTTGATGGCCGCGGGACGCTCGCTGTTCGCCCATGCCTACGCGCGTGCCTACCGGCAGCACAACCACGATAGGTTGAAGCAGGTCGATTCGTGGGCGGTCGTTCATGCTGCGGCTCGCCTGGCAGAGGGAATCAAGGTTGAAGAGCCGAGACTCATCGCTTTCCTCGACAGCGCCCGGCGTAGGGCGCGGACCAGACGCCGGCCTCGTGACCACCGGCTATAAGGCCCGGGTGCGTCGTGTGAACAGGTTCCTCGGCACTGACCGATCGGGGCGGGAGGTCGTACCTTCTCGGGTGTGACCAACATCGAGGTCGGGTCACGCCCCGTGGGCGTCGCACAGATTCTGGCGCACGACTTGCTGTCCGGGCTGCCCGAGGTGTTTGAGGCGCAACGGCTCGATCTTGACTGCCGCGATGACTAGCTATCGGCCTGCTCGCCGCATTCGTAGGCTACGGCTGAATGTTCTGGTTGAGGTGGAATAGGTTCTTAGGATCGTACGTTCGCTTGACATCCACGAGCCGCGGGTAGTTACCGCGGTAGTTGGCCTTCACACGGACCTGGTCGTCAGCCGCCATGAAGTTGACGTAGCCCCCCTCCTCCGAGTGCGGCGAAGTGGCGGCGTAGTAGTCGCGTACCCAGGTGGTGTTCGCCTCATTCTCTGCGGGGTCCGGCCACATGCCCGCGATGACGGTGGCGAAGTTGGCCCCCCGATAGGCGAACGCGGTCGCTTCCGGAGCGACTCGGTGGCACGCGCCGTTGATTGGGTAGATGTGCACGGTCGAATTGACGGTGGGCACCTTCGGCCCGTGAGCCACATGCGCATCGATGGCGGCGTCGGTGAGTTCCGTGACGAAGTTGGCCTTCCAGTAGTGCTGCAGGCCCGGCGGGACCAGCGCATCGAAGGCGTTGTTGAGCGCCGGGTACGGCATCGTGCCGATCATCTCAGCTACCGGCGGGGCCACCGCACGGATCTGGTTAATGATGCGCTCGCCCTGCTCGGGGTCGCCAGTCCAGCAGTTCACCATCGCGATGAAGGTGTCACCGTGCCGGTCTTCCGGAATGAACGGCAGGGGTGGAGCGATTTGAAACGCCGGGAACCCGCCGTACTGTTCGGGCGCATCGACGATGAAGTCGCGGTAAAAGCGCAAGACGTCCTGCGTGTGTTCGAGCTCGAAGAAGATCGGGCCGCCGTAGATGTTGTCGATCGGGCTGAGCCGGAACTCCAACGAGGTCGCCACGCCGAAGTTCCCCCCGCCACCGCGTAGAGCCCAGAACAGGTCCTCGTGCTCATTGGCGCTGGCCACGATCGCGCGTCCGTCGGCGGTCACGACCTCGGCCGAGACGAGGTTGTCGCAGGACAGCCCGAGCCCTCGGGCCAGATAGCCGATGCCTCCGCCGAGAGTTAGCCCACCCACGCCGGTGGTAGAAATGATGCCGCCGGTGGTTGCAAGGCCATGCGCGCCGGTCGCGTCGTTGAAGTCACCCCAAGTGGCGCCGCCCCCGGCCCGGGCTGACCTCGGATGACGAATCGGTGGTCATACGGGTCACCCGTTGGACCCTCTCGTTACTGGCTAGCCGCCGGTCAATGGTGTCCACGAGCCTTCTCGAGGCCCCAGCGACACAGGGAGCGCTGGGGCCATGTTCTAGAACTGGTCGGGCGTGTCGAGCTTGCGGTAGAAGGTCGTCACTGGCTCTCCCTGCGCCCCACCGTCGCGCATGACGTCAGCGATCTCCGGCTGGCTTGCGAAGAATGCCTCGAACGACTGTTGGTCGGGCCATTCGTCGATGACCAAGATTTCGCCTTCGCCGCCGGCGAACGTGTGCCGGATGGCGCCGGCTGCCTTGCCTGCCTGCGAGATTCGCTGCATGATCTGACCACCTGGGCCAGCGGCGTACCGTTCTAGATCACTGGGGTTGCCGGGTATCCGGAGGATTGTGATGACCGCCATCGAGGCCTCCATGCCTGAAGTGGTGCGCTCTAGCGAGAATTCTCGGCGTCGCGCGTCGCTGCGTATATCCCTATCCAGCGGACACCGGCGTCCTTTCGGCTACACGCCTCTGAACCATCGTACTGACCAACTCATCGGGCATATGTACAAACGCCACAGAACATCGTCGACGCGTGTGGGCGTCCACTTCTGCCGCCGGAGTCCGCCTTAGGTCCGCGCCGGTGGCCTAGCGCTGCGCCCGCTTAGGCCCGACCAGACCGCGCGGCCTGGCAAGCTCGCCGGGCTCTACTTGGGCAATCGTGCGGGCCGTACCATGTCCAACGTAGAGCCCTCGCCTGCCCTGACGTCCACCGCCTTGGCTACTGTGCTTGACCTGGTACCGGCTGCCGTGGCGCTGACCGGCGCCGAGGATGGTGTCGTGGCTTACGCGAATGAGCCACTTCGGACACTCCTCGACGGTGGGGGAGAGATGGCTGGCCGGCAGAGAGACCATGTCCTCGACGCCCGGTAACCAGCGGCGCAGACTTCGCAGCGTTCACTCGGGCTCGTACGAGCCGACGAGGCCGTGCTGCGTGGCGTCAAGGGTCGCCGCGACCCCGCTGGATACCTGTAGCTTGCTGTAAACGCGTTCGAGGTGGTTGGAGACGGTCTTAGGACTGAGCACGAGTCGTCGGGCGATCTCCATGTTCGGATGTCCACGGGAGAGCAGTTGCAGTACCTCGACCTCACGCGGGGTCAACCCGGCCGGGAAGGCCCGCCCGGGCTGGGGCGCGATGCCCGTCGGCGGTCAGGATGGCCGCGACGGCGTCCCCGTCGAGCCGACCGGCCCGGGCTTCCTCCGCGAGCAGGCTGGCTGCCACCGCGGCCGGCTGTACGGGCCGGTGCGGTCTGGGCTCGGTGAGCGCGTGGTACATGTCTCCCGCGGCGAGGAGGCGGTCTTCGGTCGTGAGAGCGGTGCCGGTAAGCCCGTACGGGTAGCCGAAGCCATCCAGGCGTTCGTGGTGGCGGACGGCGATCTGCCGGGCGGCGGCCAGTCCCGGTATTTCGGCGAGCATCCGTTCGGTTAGGTAGGGATGCAGCCGTACCCGTTCGCGGTCGGCCCGCGATAGCGGCCCGGTCTTGTCCCAGATCACATTGGACACTCCAGGCCGGCCGAGGTCGTGGAGATAGCCCGCCCGGCGCAGCAACTGTGCTGTGGCCGGCGGCAGTCCGGCGGCCTCGGCAGCGGCGGCGGCCAGACTGGCCACGCCCCTCGAGTGCCCGGCCAGGTAAGGCGACTTCAGATCCACGAGGTCGGCCATGGCCTCGAGCACGCGATCCAGTTCGTCATCCGCGACCGCGCGGGCCAGGCTCGGCTCGGCGGCGACGATGGAGTCCCAGCCGGCGGCGTCGTCAAGGCCACTGATCTCGTCGGCTGGAGCGACGGCGCCACAATCGCGCTCTTGGTCGCGTGGCGGCGACCGGACCTCGTCCGCAAGCCCGTCTACATTGGACAGAACGTGACAGTGGACGGACTGCGCCCAGCATTCAAGGCGATGCTGGGCCACCTGAGCGTCGAGCACCTACCGCCCATGCTGGCCGAGTTGTACGGCGCCGTCTCCCCAGACGGACCCGGACATTTCGCTGACGTGTTCCACCGACTAAGTTCAAGCTGGACCCTCGACAGTCCATTACCGCTGTCGCGACTAGGCGAGATCACCGCACCGACCTTGGTCATCGCCGGCGACGACGATGTCCTCACCCTCGCCCACGTCGGCGAACTTCAGGACGGACTCACCAACGCACAGGTCGCGATCCTGCCGGGCGCGACACACACGGCACCGATGGAACAGCCTGACCTGGTGAACCAGCTCATCCTCGCCTTCCTCGCGGCACCAGTGCCGGTCCGGGCGACCTGATCAGAACCCGCCCAGAATTCACGCAGTCCACATGGACCGGACGCCGAGCGCGAGATCGCTTGAACGGCGGTCGGGATGGCCAGCGTCGGCCGGCGACGGTTGGCCGGCTCACAGCCGCGTCACCAACGCCATGTGAACAACGGCAACTGGTCGGTTCCAAAGTGAGCGTGTGGCAGATCCCGCTGCGGACGGGTTGGACACCGTTCCTTTGCCGACGGGCGTGGCTAATCCCCGGTCGGGGATCGCCGCGGACCTTGGGTTGGCGTGCGCGCGCACTTGTGACACAAGCTAACCGTCCGTACACAGAGCGCCCATCAGGCGAGCGGTGGATTACCGCGATCTATCAATTAGGCGGGTAGATCCCTCAAAGGACGCAGAAACCGACGAGCGGGCCGCCTGCGCTCAGGGTCGGGTCGCGCCGGAGAGAGACCGTCTCACCGCAATCAGCTCAGCGACGCCGGCGGGCGTCGCAGCCACGATCGCGGACCATCGGCCGATGCTCGTCGACGGCCGGCCCAGCCACGCTCCTCTCACCCGTACGTGAGCGCAGTGGCGCCTGAGGCATACGAGAACACCGCGGTCGAAGCTTGAGCGTAAGGCGTCGAGGTGAGCGCGGCGCGACGATAGCCTTGGAGTGGGTCGATCGATCGAGTGCGGTTGGGGTGGTGCCCATGAGTCAGGCTCCTGTTGACACGGCCTCGATGACGTTCGACCAGGTGCTACGAGGACGTGCTATTCATCCGGTCTTCCAGCCGATCGTTTGCATCGATGATGGTGAAATAGTTGGGTTCGAGGCACTGGCGCGGGGCCCCGCTGGCTCTCCTTGGGCCGCGCCAGCGGCACTCTTCGCGGAGGCGTACCGCGCCGGCAAGGGAAGCGAGCTCGACTGGGTCTGCCGAGCCTCAGCGACGCGCGTATTCGCAGCCGCCGGCATGCCTGAGTCGGTCTCGTTGTTCGTCAACGTCGAACCGTCATCGTTCGGATCGTCCTGCCCGCCGGACCTCGCCCAGCCGCTAGCTGCCGCGCTTGCCCGTCATCGGCGCGTGGTCCTTGAAATAACCGAACGTTCCGTGACCAGGGATCCGGCGGGGATGCTCGGCGCGGTCGAAGACATGCGCCGCGACGCCATAGCCGTGGCCCTCGACGACGTCGGCATCGAACCGTCCAGTCTGGCGATGATGCCACTCATTCGACCTGATGTGATCAAACTTGACGTCACCGTCATCCAGGGAAGAACCAACCGGGCAGTGGCGAGGATCGTCAATGCCGTCATGGCGGAAGCCGAACGGACCGGGGCCGCCATACTCGCCGAAGGCCTCGAGTCGGACCGCCAGCTGCGCGTGGCCCAATCGATGGGCGCAACGCTCGGCCAGGGTTGCTACTTCGGGGTACCGGAGCCCTCGCCCGCACCACCGCCGGCGCCCAGGCACCCGATTGATCTCCTGCCTGCCGTTGACACCACTCAACCGTTCACGCCGTTCGGCGCGGTCCGCGGCCGGCGACTCAGCCAAGGGACCGAGCCCCTGCTGCGTCCGTTGAGCTTGCACCTTGAGTATAGGTGTCTCGACGCGACGGATCCCACCGTCCTGCTCGCCTGCTTCCAGGACGTGGACCGGTTCGGCGAGCCCACCCGGCGGCGCTACGCGCAACTGGCCGAACGCGGGGTGTTCACCGCAGTTCTGGGTCGGAACATGCCGCCCGAACCGGGACCCGGCATCCGGGGTGCCCACCTCGATCAAGCCGACCCCATCGCTCGAGAGTGGACGGTCATAGTCCTGGGATCACATTTCGCCGCTGGCCTGCTCGCCAAGGAACGCGATGGCGAGGCAGGGCGTGGCGTATTCGACTTCGTCGTGACGCACGACCGGGATGTGGTCATCGCTGCCGCGCGGCCGTTGATCAAAAGGATTCTTGCGGCTGATAGCTAAGCCGAACCAAGTAACGTTGATGAGTTGACGATCATCGAGGAAATGACTCGCCGGATGAGGCGCCGTTCCGCTGCGTCTGCGTCGGGGTGCCACGCCGGTAGCGGCCAGAATTACGCGCCGAGCGCAGGCTTGCAGGCTCAGCCCGGCAACGGCCTTTGCCGCCGGACAGCTCCCACCGGTCCTGGCCGTCGACAAGTTTCGCCACCATGACGAGGGCGCCCGACACTTGCATGATGACGCCGAATCGGGCGCCGCCGGCGAGGCCCGACAGCACGCCTGCCCCGACGCGGTACACCAGGGCGTGCCCCAACCACGGCCTCGCAACTGCCTGCTTGGCGTCGACAGCCCGCACGTCCCAGGACGATCCGTCACCGGCGCGGTAGCGGATAGGTACGAAAACGTGCCTTCCCCCAGAAACGGCCAAAGCCTGACGGTACGAGCCGCCCTCGTCTGCGCCCATAGCCGGCATTCCAATCGTCAGAAACGATCCGCGTCTGAACGGGCGTCTGCTCGCCGACAGCACGCTAGGTCATCGCGGCTGCGGGTTCTGTAAGCCAGCGCACACAGCAGTCTGTGTACAGCGACGTCGCGAGCAACACGCACGAGGCGCATAGGCATCGACTGGTTGGTCGTGTCCACAGTGGGATCGGCGTCTCGGGCGCAGCGGAGAACTGTGGGCACGGGCCAGCGCTCGTTGGGCTGCAGGACATCGACAGCCGGCACGGTGGTTACCAAGGCGCATGATGCGAATGACCACCCAGACGCACGCCATACCCGTCCAGCCATCCCGTTCGCACCTCAGACAAGGCGACCTCTGCGCGGCCGCCGCCTGCCCACAGCGGCGAGGGGCAGTGGAGGACCCGGTGCGGCGGCGAGACGCGGCCGTCGATGGCTGGCCGACTTACGATCGCAAACGGTATGGCTCGACCGCGGCGGCGAGACGCGGCCGTCGATGGCTGGCCGACTTACGATCGCAAACGGTATGGCTCGACCGCGGCGGCGAGCTGGGCCAGGTAGCCCTCCCAGCCCTCCTCGTGGTCTCCCAGGGCCGGATGCGGCAACCCCGTGTGGATGAGGTGGAGTTGGGTGCCATCCGGCGTCGCGGTCAGCGTGATGCTGACTGTGCTGCTGCCCGGTGGTACCGCGTCGTTTCCGGCGAATCCCCAGGTGAACACAACCCTATTGGGCGGCTCTACGAGTATGAACTCGCCGATCACGGTGTGGGTGTCGTTGACCTCGCAGCGGTAGATGCCGCCGGGTCGGGCATCGAGCGCGGCCCGCCGCCCCATCCAGCGTGGGTGTTTGGCGGGGTCGGTGAAGAAGCTGAAGATGACCTCGGGTGGCGCCGCTATGTGGAGCTCCTGCTCGATCCGGTCCTCGATGATCGCCACTCTCATGGTCCCTTCCTCTTTCGGCCCTCGGCCGTTTGTGCGTCTGCTTCAACTTCGGCCTTGAGCCGCGCGAGGCCGCTGCCCCAGAAGGCGTCAACGAATTGTTTGAGGCCGAGCAGCCCGGTCGGGTCGACGCGGTAGAGCCGGCGTGCCCCGTCGCGGCGCTCGGTGATCAGCAACGCGTCCTTGAGCACGGTCAGGTGTTGTGATATCGCCGGCCGGGTCACCTCGAAGTGTGCCGCAATCTCCCCCGCCGCCAGCTCCTGATCCCGGACTAGCTCGAGGATCTGACGCCGGCGCGGTTCAGCGAGGGCCTTGATTTGCGCGTCCACGGTCGTGACGTTAGTATCCGCTAACGTAAGAATCAACTAACAACATCTGCGTCGCGCTCCGGGAACGCGACGACAGAGAGGAGAACACGATGGCGCGGATCGTCTTTGAGCTCGACATCGATGCGACCCGGAAGGAGATCGTCGAGGCGCTGGACACGCAGCCCGGTATCGCCGGTTGGTGGACCGAGGATGTCACCACATCCGGCGGCAGCGGATCACAGATGACCCTCGGGTTCCCTGGACGGGCACCGGTGCCGTTTGAACTCCGGGTCGACGAGGTCAACGAACGCAGCGTGCGGTGGTCCTCCGTCGGGGGCGTTCCCGCCCCACTGGGTCGGCACCCAGATCATCTGGACCCTGACCTCCAAGCCCGACGGCACGGGCACCACGGTGCACTTCAACCATGACGGCTGGGCTAACGACGAAGGACCCCTGCCCATGTCGGCGATGACCTGGGGCCAATTGATGGGCAGCCTCAAGGCATTCGTCGAAACCGGCACCGGCGCCCCGCTGTACCGCAAGGAATGATCGGCGCTGCGCCGCCCGCCCATCCCGGCGGCGTCACCGACGCGCCGGACCTGCCTACCTGTCCGTACGGGTCATCCGGCGCCGCCCGGCGTGACGCAGCGGTCCGTCCGGGCGCCTCGTCACCTCGAGGGCCGTCTGTTAGACGAGAACGCATCGACATGCGCGGAGTGTCGGCATCGCCGCGACAGCGTGAGAGCTCCGTGGTCGGCGCGTTCGGGACGTCGGCAATGTAGAGGCATTCCGGACGCGGTGGTGCGCAGGCGGAGAGTGTGGCGTGGTTACCAGGCGACCATGGGCGCCTCGGCGGTCTGCCGGGCGATGTCGGCCGGGGTCCAGCAGCCGGTGCAGTACTGGACATGCCGGCTGATCCGGTCGTCGGCGACAGTGAAGATGTCGACGCAGCGCCACAGGTACTCGCCGCCGTCCCCGTCGAAGCGGCACTCGCTTTCCACCACGGCGGTCGTATCGGTGATGGCATTTTCGTGCAGATAGGTGCAGCGCAGGTTGGGTAGCTGTCCGGTGTTCTGGCGGAAGTACTCGCTGACCTCGTGGGCGCCTCGGCGCTGGAACCGCCAGGTGGGCAGGTTCATGTCGAGCAGCACGTCGGGCGCGTACAGCTTCTCCAGCGCCGGGTAGTCGGCTTTGGCGAGGCACTCGATTATGCGGGAAGAGATGTCGGACATGGCGTTCTCCTCAGGGCGTGATCGGGGTTAGGGGATGAGGTGGTAGAAGCGGAACATGTCGTGCTCGATGGCTGGGGTGTCGACGCGAGAGAATCCAGCCTCTGTGGCGTAGCTGCTGAGCGTGGCGGGGCGCATGACGGTGCCGGTGGCCGCCGAGGGTGACTCACTGCGTCCGACTGGCAGGCAGTGCAGGACGCTCGCGGCGTACATGAGCCGTTCGACCGGGTTCTCGGTCGCTGCCTGGAAGACTTCGGCGACGCTCTCGTCCATGACGAGGTGGACGGCATCGGGCTTGCCAAGCCGGCGCATGGTGGCGAGCGCCTCAACCGGGCGGGCCAGGTCGTGGATCATCTCGAACGCGAGGACGAGGTCGTAGGAACCTGTGACGATCTGGCCGGGCAGCTCGCCGGCGACATCGGCCACCTCGAACTTGACCCGATCTCCGACACCGGCTTGCATCGCGTTCTTTCGGGCGGCGGCGATGGATGCCTCGTCGTTGTCGAGTCCATCGATGCGAACCTCCGGAAAGGCTTGGGCGAGGGAGATGGCCGCCCAGCCCTCACCACAGCCGATTTCGGCCACCCGGGCGCCGGGTATGCCGAGTCGTTGCACCAGCCCGGGAATCTTGACGAGCCAGTCTCCGGCGAGCAGATTGGCGTAGGCCGGGCGGTTGAAGTCGCCCTGGGCGTCGTGAAGTGCGTAGTCGGCGTACGCGATGCCGCCACCGGTGCGGAAGGCGTGGGCGAGCCGGGCCGGGAACACGCGGTTGATCGCGGGTAACAGGTCGAACAGCGGCCCGATCGATGCAAGGCTTTCCGGGCGCAGCAGGCACTCCTGCGCCGCAGGCGACAGCCCGTAGCGGCGCGTGTTGGCCTGCTCCGATGGGGCGGTCACGTCGATATAACCTGCACTGGCCTGTTGCTCGAGCCATTCCCGCGCGTAGCGGGCGTCGATGCCGGCCTGCTGCGCGAGCTCGCCGGCGGTCAGGCCGTCCTCGGCGGCGAGGTGGTCGTAGAGGTGCAGTTCGCGGCCGAGGCTGATGGTGAACGCCTCTAGCGTGGCCAGTCCGGTCTCGAACAGGCGGGTGGCGTAGGCCCCGATCTGGGCGTCGAGGTCGGCTTCGGGTGATGCGGTGACAGTCATGGTGCGCTCCTTCAGACGATGGGCTGCTACCTGAGAGGCGCCACATCTGATGTAGCGATGCGTCACAGCGTCCAGGCCGTTGGGATCTCCGGGCGGTAGGAGCAGGTGGTGCCGGTGTGGACCGCGTTGGTGAGGTGCCGGGCCAGCTCGGGATGCTCGGCTTCGATGCGGCCGATGCACAGCCGGATGCGGGCCGTGACGGCCTTACGGGCCCGCTCGACCGGGTCCGCGACCCGCCGACTGCGTCCGCCGAAACCGAGGGCGGCGGCGAGCTCGGCGGTGATGAAATCGCGCTCGGCGGCGGCCTTCTCAGCTCGCCCGACGACGGCGCACCGGTCGGCGTCGGCGAGCTCGTCGTCTAGCTCAGCCAACCGCCGCCGGTACTCGGCTCGGGCCCGGGCGTCGAGCAGCTCTCCGAGGTCACCACCAGCCCGCACGGCGGCGCCTGCAGCATCGAAGGACACGCCCGCGAGATCGTACACGTGTATCTCGCGCCCCAGGTCCGCGATCAGACGCGCGAGGTCATGCAGGCCCTTCGCGTCCTTCATGCGCACGGTGCGCCCGCGATAGGTGAGGGTCCAGAACTGCCCCTCGCGCCGAAAGGCGTTGCCGGTCGAGTCCGTCGGCACGGCCGACTCGACCACCCCCTCACTCCACCGGTTGGCGAGCTCCGCGATCTCCGTCACCATCAAGCGGGCGCCGGCGCGTTCGGCGGCGTCGCGGGCCCGGACCAGATGGCCGCGGGCCAACTCAGACCGGCCCAGCGCCAGGGCGAGCCGGCCCAGCTCCAGCTCGACCGGTCCCCAGCAGCAGCCTGCTATACCGTCGACGGCCCACAGCAGTTCGTGTGGCGACAGCAATGTGTAGACCTGCTCGGCCGCGCCGCGCTCGTCGACGGCAACGGCGACCCGGCCGAACAGGAGCAGGGTGGTGAGCTGTTCCCCATCTGATCCCAGACGGGCGAAACCATCGCCCGCGTGCAGCATGAGCAGCTCCCGGGCCCGCTGATGATCGCCCGCCCGCAGCCTCGCCATGGCGCTCCCGGCGGCGAAGCTGGCCCAGTCTGCGGGATCGGCGTCAATGAGGTCCTCGATTATTGCCGGGTCCGTGGGCTGCCCCGCGGCGACATCGATGCCAAACCGCAGCGTGGCCGCCATCATCGCGGCGTTAGCGCTCTGCGTAGCCCGGGCGGCGTCTGCGACCTCGCGCTGGTGACGGTCGGCCGTGTCAAGGTCCCCGGACAGCAGGGCCCGCATGCCGTGAAAAAGGTGGACGTACCAGCTCACCAGCGGATGGCGCAGGCGTTCGGCAAGCCGGCTGAACTCGGCGATGTCACGGTCCACAGCTGGCACGTCACCAAGCTCGAGGTCGGCAACGATCCGGAACCGGTAGCCGAGCAGCTCCAACACCACGTCACCGGCGGCGAGGGCGAGCTCGACGATGGTGTCCGCGTTGTCGCGCCGGGTCATTGTATGTGCTGGCGCGGCGAGCGCGTCGTTGACCGCCGCCAGCGACTGCGCGACCAGCGTCGGGTCACCCACCTGCTCAGCCAAGCGCAACGATTCCTGTGCCCGGTGCAGCGCCTCTTGCATGGTCTCCGGACGGGCCGCCGCGACGGACAAGCGCGCCAACAGCGTCGAGCGCAGCGCCGTCGAGTCCCCGGGTAGCAGCTCTAGCGCGCGGGCCACCATTGCGACCTGCTCGTCGCTGGCGATCGGCACCTCCCAGGCGACCGGCCCGGTTCCCATGCCGAGCACGGCGCGGCTCATGATCTGCGGATCGGGTATGCCGCCGGCCAGCTGGGCGCTCGCACGGAAGGTGGCCCGGGCGGAATCGAGCTCGCCGGCCAGCAGCAGGCAGTCCCCCGCGTCGGCCAGCAGCGCCGCGCGCCGTCGAAGATCATCCGGCCAGCCATGCGCGGCGCGTGCGAAACAACCCGCTGCCTCGTGGTACGCCAGCACGCGGCGGGCCTGGACCGCCGCCAGCTCCCACCGTTCGGCCGCTGCCCGCGCGTGGGCCGGCCCGGCCCGGTCGAGGTGATCGGCGACGACCGCATGCAACGACGGATCCTCGCCGACCCGCTCAGCAAACACTGCCGCCGCGCGCAGGTGCAGCTCGACGCGACGCACCGGGTCAACGCCATCGAGGACGACGTCGCGTACTAGATCGTGGCTGAAGCCGAAGCTGGCGCCCCGGACGTCGGCCAGCGCTGGGGCAGCATCTGCGACCAGCCCGGCGGCTGCAGCGGCGGCGAGTTCGCTGGCCGCGGCGTCGACCGCGATGTCCCCGACCCGGGCGAGCAGCTCGACCGAGAACCTGGTTCCCGCCACTGCGGCCATCCCCAGCACCACAATGGTCGACTCGCGCAGCCGGGCGAGCCGCCGTTCTATCACGGCCGCCACCGCATCCGGGACTGCCGCCGGCGCCACATCCAGACGCCCGGACTGGGCCATCAGCTGCCCGAACTCCCAGACGAACAACGGATTGCCAAGGCTGCGCCGAAGCACAGCGGTCGTCGCGGCCGCCGACAGACCGTCGCCGGCCGCGGCCCGCAACAGCTCCGCAGCCGCCTCGTCGGTCAGCTGCGGGATGGCGAGTGTGCGACCGACCCGGGCGAGCTCCGCGACCTGGTCGCGGGCGAGCTCGCCCGTTCGGTACGTGCCGAGCAACAGGCAGCCGACATCACGCACGGCCGAGGCGACGAAGGCGAGCACGCGGATCGACGCCGTGTCGGCCCACTGCAGGTCATCGAGCACCACCACGAGCGGCTGCTGCGCCACCGCCCGGCGGATCGCAACGACAACGGCATCGGACTGCGCGAACACCGCCGCCGGCGAGGCAGTCGGGGACTCGGGCACGAATCCGCCCAGCACCTCATCCGAGCCCACGATCTGGCGGAGCACCTGTACCCACGGCCATAGCGGCGGTGCCCCGTCGCCCGGCCATGCGGTCGCCCACACACCGCGCCAGCCCCGGTCACGGGCCAGGGCCAGCACCTCCTCGGCGAGACGGGTCTTGCCGATCCCCGCCTCGCCGGTGAGCAGCAGGAACGCGCCGCGGCTGCGGTCCAGATCATCGAAGCAGCCGACCGCAACGGCCAGCTGGCTTGCGCGTCCGAACAGCTGCCCCGCGGCCGGCAGCGGGCCAGCGTTCACTGCAGCCACCCGCAATCAGCCGACGGCGGTTTCACACCACACCATGACCGGCCGATGTCGCCCCGCCCGGCCCGCCGTTGGCCGACGCCGCCCCGACTGCTCTGACCCTCACTACTGCCTCCCACACCGACGGTAATGGTCCGGCGCCCGCCGTCGGCCGTCGCCCCAAGGCCGTCGCGACCAGGACCTGGCCGCCGTACGCAGGACGGTCAGCGCCGCAGCGATGGGCCGCCAGGTGTGCGTGGCTGCGCACCCAGGCGCCTGGCGCGACGCCTCGGATACGTTTGCCGCCCACGCTATTTGGTTCCACTGCGGCGACAACATCGGCATCACCCTGGCCGGGACGGCCTGTCCGAGCACGAAACCCAGCCGATGTTTTAGTGCAGACGTAAGCTCGAGAACGATGGACGCGGTCAAGGTCATCGCTGAGCCTCGGCGACGGGAGCTGTTACGGCTGTGCTGGCATACCGAGGTCACAGCGAGTGATCTTGCCGCCAGCTTCGACGTGACCTTCGGCGCCGTTTCGCAGCATCTGAGAGTGCTCCGCGACGCCGGGTTGGTAACAGTTCGGCGGGATGGAACCCGCCGCTTCTACCGGGCCAACCGGGCGGCACTCGGACCGCTGGCTCAATACCTGGAGTCGATGTGGGGCGACCAGCTCGATGCCCTCGCCGCCCTGGCCGAGGCCGCCGAGCGCACCATGCCAGCGTGGGGAGATCACCGATGAGCAGCGATCGGCTGACCGTACAACGCACCATCAACGCCCGCCCCGCCACGGTCTTCTCATTCTTCACCGATCATGACCGCTGGTTGTTGTGGCAGGGTGTGACCGCGCGCCTCGATCCTCGGCCGGGCGGAGTCTTTCGCATCAATGTCACTGGCGATGGCTGGGCCTCCGGCCATTTCGTGATCGTTGACCCGTACGAGCGGATCGTGTTCACCTGGGGCTGGGAAGGCGATGACTCTACGGTCCCGCCCGGCTCAAGCACGGTGGAGATCACCCTGCGGCCGGTCGGCGACGAATCCACCCTGCTCACCCTGGTCCATCATGGCCTGCCGCTGCCGGCGCTCGATGCCCACCGCGAAGGCTGGATCCACTACGTCGACCGGCTCACCATCCGCGCCGCCGGCGGAGACCCCGGCCCCGACGCCTTCGTCGAGGCCGCACCGAGCGACCCGGACGCGACGGTCCTCGTCGTTACCTGCGCCTGCGGCCAGCAATGGCGCGGCAACCATGATGAATTGATCCCGGCCGTGCAACTGCATGGCCGGGAGGTCCACAACATGCCGGTCACCCCAGAACAGGTGGTTGCCATGGCGATACCCAGCACCAACCGCGCGGACTGACCACATGGACGGACGACGCTTGACGTCGAGGGCCCGGTGCAAGCCGAGGTCTTCGTCCTAAGCCTGGTCGATGGCCATCTCGTCTCGACCGGGCCGTGCGGCCCCGCCCGGTGGTACCTCGAAGTCGCCGCGGAGCAGAACCCGATGACCGTCATCACCGACGCGATCCGGCGCGTCATCGGCGAACCGGCGCTCCGACACTCCACATCCTGGCGACGCGACCGCGAGGCCGTCATCCTGAGCTTTGTCACGGTGGTCGACCACATCACCGCCGGCCGCCTGCCGACGAAGGTCGTCGACCGGGCTGACCTGGCCGGCGGCGGCGCAACCACCGCCCCGACCGGTATCGCGATTGACCAGGTCATCGAGCACGCCATACGCCACCTGGCCTGGCTCGCCAAGGACAACCCCACGGTCGCCCACCACCTCACCGCCGACTGGCACGCCACGCTCAACCAGGACACGCCCCAGCCGTTCCGTCATCTCCGACCGAACTCGGAACGAGGACGTCGAGCTTTAGTGAGCACTGAAACTTGCGGCTGCAGGGGCAATGTTTTAGCCTCGACTGAAGTTCGACTGACCGGAGGGGAGCGACATGGCTGTCGACGTACTGACCGATGTGGTAATCGACCGGCCGTGCGACCAGGTCGCCGCGTACGCCGCCGATCCATCGAACGCGCCGAACTGGTACGTCAACATCGATTCGGTCGTGTGGCGCACTGAGCCGCCGCTCCGCGTGGGGAGCCAGGCGGCGTTCGTCGCCCGCTTTCTGGGCCGGCGTCTCGAGTACACCTACGAGATTGTCGAACTCGAAAAAGGTCATCGGCTGGTGATGCGCACCGCCGAGGGCCCGTTCCCGATGGAGACGACCTACACCTGGCAGCCGCACCCGGAGGGCGGGACCACGATGACCTTGCGCAACCGCGGCGAACCGGCCGGCTTTGCCCGGATCGGCGCACCCGCCATGGCCGCCGCGATGCGCCGGGCCAACCGCAAAGACCTGGCCAAGCTCAAATCACTCCTGGAGCAACAGGCCACATAGGAGCGCGGCCGTGACCACAGCAACAACAATTCGCCTCACCGACGGCACCATCCATAAGGTCGCCACGCCCGAGGCGTGGCGCGCGAAGAACTCACGGTCCTGCCGCCCGAAAGGACCTCAATCGACTCCGCGACGACCTCGCCCGGCAGCGCCCGGACTCCCCTGGTTCGTCTCGACAAGAAGTACGCCTTTCGAGGAGGGCACCCGGTCCCGAGACGATGGCCGACCTCTTCGACGGCCGCAGCCAACTTCTGGACTACCATTCTACGTTTGGTCCAGATTGGACAGAGGAATGCCCTAGTTGCCAGTTCTGGGCCGACAAATCAACGGCGTGGCTGTCCACTTGCGACATCGCGTTTGTTGTCGTCTCTAGGGCATCTCAAGCACCGCTCGAGCGTTACCGCGAGCGCAGAGGGCTGGACTTTTCGATGGGTCTCCTCCGACGGCAGCGACTTCAACCGCGACTTCGATGTGTCATTCGACGACGATCAACGCGCACATTGTGCGGAGCACAACGACAGTCCGGCAGGAGTCGCCGCCGGACGAGACGCCCGGCATGAGCACGTTCGTGACCGATGCCGAGGGCACCGTCTTTCACACCAACCCCACGTCCAGTCGTGGGCTCAACCCCATTAGCGGGTGCGACCAGACGCTCGACCTGGTCGCGAAGGGCCGCGATGACGGTGCCCAGCCATGGACGATGGCCTGGGCACCCCGCCACGACGCCTTCCCGACCAGCGGCCGATCCCCACCGGATTATGCCAACAGCATCTTCGATGCAGACCCGGGGGGGCTTACTACCGCCGACGAAGGGCGGCTGCCTGCGCGCCGAGGTAATTCCGCTCCGCCGGGATCGGCGCGAGGGCGGCTGCAGCTTCGTATGCGGCAACGGCTTGCCTAACGTGCCCGAGACGCCGTAGCAGGTCGGCGCGCGTGGCGTGGAAGGCGTGGTAGTCGGGCAGGTGCAGCTGCTCGACGAGGTCCATGGCGGCTTCCGGCCCGTGGACTTCCCCG
>JAHRHA010000006.1 GCA_020027875.1 Micromonosporaceae bacterium
CTACCTTGTGCGGGGCCTGCGGCGCCGAGATCGGCGCGGCGGTTCCGACCGGGTCCCATGCCCCCGAGGATGCGACGAACGTACTCCGAGTGCCCAGTGTGATTCCCGGTGTGATTCCCGATCCGGAACCCGCTGCTGCTGCCGAGCCTGAGGCGTCATCGGAGGGGCTGACGCTTACCGCCGCCGGACTGCCCAGCCGTACTCCCCGCCAGACGGACGACCCCGACATGCTCCTGGAGGCCTTCAAACGGTCGTGGGAGGTGGCCGCCGAGCCCGCATCCGCCACGCCGCTCGCCGCAGCATCTGTATGGGGTACCCCGCCATCCCAGCCCCGGCCAGCCGCGGCTGACCCCCCGCCGGCCGCGAGGATTGATGAGTTCATCCGCGCCACTACGTCCGCGCGCAGCGGCGAGGCGTTGGCTGCACCGGCGCCGCGGACGTCTGAGTGGCCGGCCGAACCGCCGCAACCGGCCGAACCGCCTGACCCGGTCGGGCCACCCGAGCCCTTGGAGCCGCCCAAGCCGCACGAACCACCGCCTCCGCCGGCGCCGGAGCCGATCCCCTCGCCCTTCCCGCCGGCACCGGCACCGGAACCGATCCCGCCAGCGCCCGCCCCGCCCGAGCCAGGGCCCGCACCCGATCCGGTCCCGCCCATTCCGCCGGGCCCGCCCGTCCCGCCAGTGCCAACGCCACCGCCATCGCCCTTCCCACCTCCGCCGGGGCCGGTGCCACCCCCGCAGATGGTGGCGGCCCGCCCGCCCGCCGCCACGTCCACGCCCGGGGTCTACCAGGGCGGCAACTACGGTCGGCTCGAGACTCAGACGATTACCGGGTTCCCGGCAAGCCCGGGCGCACCGCCGCGCCCCAGCGGAACCGTCTATGGTGGACAGACCGGCCTTCCGACCAGCGCCAACTCGGACGCACCGATAGAGATGTCCGGTTCCCTGACCGGGCTGATCCTGTCTCGCGGCCAATCGCAGCTACGGCGCAAAGAGCGGCGCGCCCGCATTCGGAAGGTGCTGTTCATCGGTTTCGGCGCCATCGTCTTTGTCGCGGCGATCGGCCTGATCGTGGCGACCCTTGCGGGCGATTTCATCCGCGCCCTGCTCAAGGCCCTACTCGACTGAGACTGGCTGAGAGTGGCGGCCGTCACCTATGGCGCCGCATTGGCTGATGATCCTGTAGCCTCAACATGTTTGTGTTGGCGGCGCGCGATCGATGGCGCGCCCACGGGCGATCTCTCCATCGCGTGAAGCCGGATCCGTAAGGTCCGCCGCGTCAGGTTAGGCGAGAACGGCCCCCTTTGGAGAGGTTTCCCGTCACTATGACGCTGCTCGATGCTGCGCACACCTTCCCGTCCGTCTTCGACGGCCCCACCGAGACGCGTGCCGGCTTTGCCTCGCTCGGCCTGCCGAGACCGCTGGTCCGGACACTGGACCGGGCCGGGATCACCACGCCGTTCCCGATCCAGTCGGCCACGATTCCAGACGCGCTAGCCGGCAGCGACGTGCTCGGCCGCGGGCAGACGGGGTCGGGCAAGACGCTCGCGTTCGGACTTCCGATGCTCGCGCGGATCGCGGCGAGCGGCCGGTCCGCGCCGCGCCGGCCCAAGGCGCTCGTCCTGGTTCCGACCCGCGAGTTGGCCATGCAGGTCAACGACGCGCTCACGCCGCTGGCCAAGTCGATGGGACTGTTCACGAAGACCGCGTTCGGCGGGGCGCCCTATCAGACGCAGATCTACGCTCTCGAGCGCGGCGTGGACGTTCTCGTCGCGACACCCGGCCGGCTCGGCGACCTCATCGAGAAGGGTGCCTGCTCGCTCGGTGCGGTCGAGATCAGCGTCCTTGACGAGGCCGACCAGATGGCGGACATGGGCTTCCTGCCGGACGTGACGGCTCTGCTTGAGCAGACACCCGCCGGAGCACAGCGGCTTCTCTTCTCCGCCACCCTGGACGGTGACGTCGACATCCTGGTCCGGCGGTTCATGAGCGACCCCGTGATCCACCAGGTCGACGCCGCAGTAGCCACTGTGGACACCATGGAGCACCATGCGTTGCTCATCCCACCGAAGGACAAGTTCGACATCCTGGCCGCCATCGCCAACCGGTCCGGCCGGACCATCATGTTCGTCAAGACCCAACTGGCCGTGGACCGACTGGTAGACCAGTTCGCCGAGGTCGGCGTGCGGGCCGGGGCGCTGCACGGCGGCAAGACTCAGCGTGTACGCACTCGCACGCTCGCCGAGTTCCGCGAGGGCCGCGTCGACGTACTGGTGGCCACGAACGTCGCGGCCCGCGGCATCCACGTCGACAACGTCTCGATGGTCGTGCACGTGGACCCGCCGAACGACGCCAAGGACTATCTGCACCGCGCGGGACGCACGGCCCGGGCCGGCGAGTCGGGCACGGTCGTCACGCTGGTGCTGCCACGCCAGCGTCGTTCCACCTTCACGATGCTGGAGCGCGCGGGTGTTGCGCCCGTGCGCACCGAGGTCACCGCGTCGGCGCCGGCGCTGGCCAACGTGACCGGAGCCCGCCGGCCATCCGGCGTACCGGTGCCGGCTCACCTGCCCGTACCGTCCCGGGATCGACGCACCGCGGCTGACCACCGTGGACCGCGGCCGGTCCGCTCAGACGGTGACCCGCGAGGGCACCGCGCCAGCGGTCGCGCCTTCCATGAACGACGCCCGCGCCGCTTCGCACCATCACCCCGCCCGTAGCCGAAGCTTCGCGCCGTCACCTCGACCGTAGCCAAAGGACGTCGCAGCGCGCCGGGCCATTTCTTTCCCGCCTCGGCGTCGTCCGCCCTAGGGTCAACCCATGGCCGGACTACCGAAGGCGCTCATCTGGCGGCGGCTCGATGCCGCCGGCGCGGAACAGGTCCTCTTCGGCGATCGCTCGGGACTGCACGGCCGAGGCACCATGGTCGCGGCGGTGCCCGTACCGTTCGCCTGCCGCTACGAGATCTATACCGACGACACCTGGGCCACTGCCCGGTTCGACGCCACCGTTGAGGGTGCGGGCTTCCTGCGTACCGTGCGGCTCGAGCGGGCGGCGGGCCGCTGGCGGGTGACTGCCAGCGAACAGGGGGACCTGGACGCGACGCTGCTCGCCGCCGGTCACCCTCGCGCGAGCATGCCGGGGGCGGACGACCCGAGCGAGCTCTCAACGGCCCTCGACGTTGACCTCGGGTACTCGCCCTTCACGAACACGTTGCCGGTGCGCCGGCTCGGACTTATCGACGCCGAACCCGGGTCTACTCAGTCAATCGTGGTCGCGTGGGTGCTGGTACCAAGCCTTGAGGTCATCGCCAGCACGCAGACCTATACGGTGCGGGAGGGCCGCGATGTGCGGTTCACCAGCGGCTCCTTCACCGCCGACCTTTCGCTCGACGCGGACGGCTACGTCACGCACTATCCCGGTCTGGCCAGCCTGGCTTGAGCTCCTTCGCTGCCTTACGCTTGCGCTCACGCTTGAGCCGGCGGGCTTGACGGCGCTGGCCGGCGCGACCGGTGGCCATGATGAGCTTGGCCAGGCGCAAGGACAGTCGCGGAAAGGCATCGAAGACGCGCACCTCGGCGCCACGCCAACGGGGGACCGACACCACCGGGCGCGGATTCTCGGTGAGCCGCACCACGCGAGCGGCGACCGCCTGCGGAGTCAGCAGCGTCCCGGTGAACGAGGCCGCCGCGCCCGCGTCGTCGAGCTTGTCCTGCAACATGGGCGTCCAGATGCCGTCCGGGCAGATACATGAGATGTGCACCCGCTTCTCGCCGGCCGCGCGGAGTTCGGCGAGCGTGCCGATACTGAACGCGATCAACGCGTGCTTACTCGCCGCGTACACGGTCTCGCCCGGAGCCGCGACGAGGCCGGCGAGCGAGACGACGTTGATGACGTGGCCACCTCCCTGGCGCCGCATCACCTCGAGCGCGGCAAGGGTGCCGTTCATCCCGCCGAGCGCGTTCACCTCGAGGAGACGCCGCCGCGTCGCCGCGTCGTGCGTCCACGATGGACCCGTCGCGAGGATGCCCGCGTTGTTGACCCACAGCGCCAGCCCGCCAGTACGCTCCGCCGCCCGGGCCGCCACGACCTGGCACGCCTGGTCGTAGCGCACATCCAACCGGGCCGACCAGCCGCCCAGCGGTTCGGCCGCTGCGGCCACGACGGCGGCGTCGACATCGGTGAGGAGCACGGCGTAACCGGCCTCGTGCAGCGCGGTAGCGATCGCGAGGCCTAGCCCTCGGGAGGCGCCGGTGACGACCGCAGCGCCGCGCGTCGAAGATCCCACCGCATCACTATGGCGGTCCGCCGACCCCCGCGACACCCCCTTCACGCACGTTGATCGAGGGCATAGTCGCGCGAGTCGATCACCAATCACGCGACTTCGCCCTAGATCGACGAAGGCGCGGGGATCCCGGACGCGACGGACGCTAGCCGGGAGGGGGAGGGGGCAGCGGCTGGGGGCGGCCCTCCCACTTTGTAGACAGCGCAATGGTTGTCCGAGTCGACGCCACCCCTGGGATGCGGTTGAGCCGGACGATGAGGTGCTCAAGCTCGGCGATCGTCGGGACCCGCACCTTTACCAGAAACGACTCGGCGCCGGCGAGGAAGTAGCATGACTCGATCTCCGGCAGTTCCGCCATGGCAACGACGATGTCGTCGATCTCACTGTCCGCGCCCTGGACGATGCCGATGAATGCGGTGACGCCGAGCCCTACCGCGTCGGGGTCCACCTGCGCCCGGTAGGCACGAATAATCCCGGCCGCCTCGAGCTTTCCGACCCGCTCGTGTACGGCAGGGCCGGACAGCCCGATCTGTCGGGCCAGCTCGGCGTAGGAGAGCCTACCGTTGGTGGTGAGCAGTTCCACGATGCGCCGGTCGGTGGGGTCCACCCGCTTGCCCCCTCTCGCGAAGCCAGCCGTGCGTTGCTAGAACAGCATGAGGGACGCCGCGATCACCGATCGGGGGGAGCCCGATTCTCCATCGCCAACTCGCCCAAGATAGGGTGAATTACCGTTTGTCGGACATGACGGTCTGACGGTGCTGTAATGGGCGTACGTCCCACCGAAGGCGCAGCGCCCCGCCCTTATCGGGACCGCGGCCTTCGTCGACGCAAGGAGGGGGTTGTGGACACTGGAGATCGTCTGCTGACGCCGGGCGAGGTGGCCGCGCTGTTCCGCGTCGACCCGAAGACGGTGACGCGGTGGGCGGCAGCCGGTCGGATCAGCAGCATCCGCACTCCCGGGGGCCACCGCCGATTCCGCGAGTCCGAGGTACGGGCTCTTCTTGAGGGCGAGGAAGGCCTGACCGCCGAGACGAGCGAGCATCAGGTCCGCGGCCGCTGACGCCCCAAGATCCCGTCGATCATGACCTGGAGGTCATGATCGAGGCTGTTTCACGACGGTCAGCTCATGATCGAGGGGATCTTGGGGGGTCGGCCGGAGTGACCCCGCCAGCCCAACGCGTGAAGAGTGAGTGCGGCACCCCGAGCACGTCGAGCACCTTGCCGGCCACAAAGTCAACCAACTGGTCCGCGCTGGCCTCTGCGCCGGCCGAATAGAAACCCGGACTAGCGGGCAGCACCACCGCGCCCGCGTCGTGCAGTTCGATGAGGTGCACGAGATGGCTGCGCGTCACGGGCGTCTCCCGGGGCACGACCACCACCGGGCGGCGCTCCTTCAGGCAGACCTCGGCGGCCCGCTGGAGCAGATCCTTCGAGAGGCCGATCGCGATGCCGGCGCAGGCCGCCGTGCTGGCCGGCACCACCACCATGCCGCAGGCCGGGTACGACCCCGAGCTCGGCCCGGCGGCCAGGTCGCCCGCCGGCCAGTAGTTGAGGTCGGCGGCCGAGAGGTCGGCCGGCGGACCGAGCCAGGCGGCGAGGTCGTCCTTCCAGTGCGCGTCGCGAAATGGATTGCCGGTCTCGTCCAGAATCGTCAGCCGCGCGGCGCGGGAGACAACCAGGTCGACCGCCAGGCCGGCGTCGAGCAGGCCACGCAGCACCGCGGCGGCGTACGGGGTGCCGGAGGCCCCGGACACACCCACGATCCACGGCGTGCGCATGCCATCGACCGTACCCGGCCTGGCTCAGCGGAATCTGGCTCAGTGGAATAGAGCGCTATAGCCGTTGAGAGCGGGCTGGCCGCCGAGATGCGCATAGAGCACGGTCGAGTCCTTGCCGATCTCCCCGGTGCTGACGAGGTCGATCAGGCCAGCCATGGATTTGCCTTCGTACACCGGATCAGTGATCATGCCCTCCATCCGGGCGGCGAGCCGCATCGCCTCCAGAGTGCGCTCGTCCGGGATGCCATAGACGCCCGCGTGGTAGCGGTCATCGAGGATGATCTCATCGTCGCGAAGGTCGCGACCGACGTCGATAAGCTCGGCGGTACGGCGGGCAATGCGCGCGACCTGGTCCCAGGTCTCCTTCGGCTTGGCTGAGCCGTCGACGCCGATGACCCGGCGTTCGCGACCAGGGGCCGCGTCCACGCCCGCGTCCACGGCCGCGAAGCCGGCCACTATACCGGCCTGAGTGCTGCCGGTGACCGAGCAGACGATGACGGTGTCGAAGAAGACACCCAGTTCACGCTCCTGCCGCGCCACCTCGACGGCCCAGCCGGCGAAGCCAAGGCCACCGAGCCGGTTGTCCGACGCCCCGGCCGGGATCGCATATGGCTTGCCGCCGGCCGCGCTGATCTCCGCCAGAGCCTGCTCCCAGCTCTCCTTGAAGCCGATGCCGAAGCCGGCACGGACGAGGCGGACATCGGCGCCGAGGAGCCGACTCAGCAGGATATTGCCCACCCGGTCGTACACCGCGTCGGGCCAGTCGACCCAGCTCTCCTGCACCAGCACGCACTTCAGGCCGACGCGGGCGGCGACGGCGGCGACCTGACGAGTGTGGTTGGACTGCACGCCGCCGATCGACACCAACGTGTCGCAGCCCTGAGACAGGGCGTCCGCGACGAGGTACTCCAGCTTGCGGGTCTTGTTGCCGCCGTAGGCGAGACCAGAGTTGCAGTCCTCCCGCTTGGCCCAGAGCGTCGCTCCGCCAAGGTGGTTCGTCAGCCGGTCCAGCGGATGCACGGGCGACGGGCCGAACATGAGCGGGTAACGGTCGAACGTGTCGAGTTTCATCGCAGCCTCCTCGACGGCACACGCAGCAATAGTTAGGGACGCAGGCCTAGCCGTACGACGAGGTCGGCTAGCGCGAACACGAATAACGCGATGCCGACGAAGCCGTTGGCGGTGAAGAAGGCGCGGTTGACCCGAGACAGATCGTCGGGCTTGACGATCGCGTGTTCGTAGACGAATGCCCCCGCCGCCAGGGCTAGGCCGATCCACCAGAGCCAGCCCAGCCCGACGAGCACACCGAACCACACGAAAAGCGCGAAGGTGACCACGTGCACCGCGGTAGAGAGCCGCAGCGCGAACGCCACGCCGTAGCGCGCCGGCACACTGCGCACCCCGATCGCGCGGTCGACCCCGGCATCCTGGCAGGCGTAGATCAGGTCGAACCCGCCGATCCACAGGCCGACCGCGACGCCGAGGACCCATGCGGAGCCGGAGCCAACGAGCGTTCCGGTGACGCCGAGCCAGGCTCCGACCGGTCCGATGAGCTGGGCGAGCGCCAGGATGGCGTGCGGCCAGGAAGTGAACCGCTTGGCGTACGGATAAGCGACCAAGGGGACCAGGGCGAGCGGGGCGAGCATCAGGCAGAGCGGGTTGAGGGCGGCTGCGGCGACGAGGAACACGCCGAGCGCAACCGCCGCTCCAGTCCAGGCCGTTCGAAGGCTCAGCGCGCCAGTGACCAACTCCCGATGCGCCGTACGGGGATTACGCGCGTCGATGTGTCGATCGGTGATCCGGTTCGCGGCCATGGCGAAAGTCCGCGCCCCCACCATCGCAATCGTGATCAACACAAGGTCGAACCAGTCGACGCGGCCGCTGGCGAGGGTCATGGCCGTGAGCGCCGCCAGGAACGCGAACGGGAGCGCGAAGACCGAGTGCTCGATGGCCACCAGCTTGAGGAACGCTCCCACCCCAGTGAATCTTGGATGGTTTTCGGCGCTCTGGCCCCCGGCATCATCCAAGATCTCACGGAACTCAGGCGCACTCACAGGCCGTACTCCTTCCACCGGCGGTCGACCTTAGCCACGATCTCCGGAGACATGACCGCCTCGGCCGGCCATCCGCGGGAGTACCCCTCGGTGGGCAGCTTGCGGGTCGCGTCGACGCCGGCCTTGCCACCCCAGAACTGCTGGTATGAGGCGTGGTCCAGGTGGTCAACCGGACCGGAGGTGAGCACCAGGTCGTGCGCGTAGTCCACGTTGCCAAAGGCGCGGAAGGCTACCTCGTGATAGTCCGCCGGGTCGCAGTCATCGTCCACCACCACGATGAGCTTGGTCAGCGACAACAGATGCGCACCCCACACCGCGCTCATGACCTTCTGCGCGTGCTTCGGGTACCGCTTGCGGATCGAGACGATCAGGCAGTTGTGGAAGACACCCGGCTCGGGCATGGACATGTCCACAATGTCCGGCACCAGCATTCTGATGAGTGGCAGGAAGATTCGTTCGGTGGCATGCCCGATCGGGCCGTCCTCCTGCGGCGGCTTGGACGTGATGATCGAATGATAGACGGGGTTCTTCTGCGTTGTCATGCACTCCACGTGGAGGACCGGGAACGGCTCGACCCCCGTGTAGAAGCCGGTGTGGTCGCCGAATGGGCCCTCCGGCGCCCGCTCGCCTGGTTCCACCCAGCCCTCGAGGATGACCTGGGCGTTCGCTGGTACCTGCAGCGGCACCGTGAGGCAGTCGACCATCTCGACCCGCTCGCCGCGCAGAAACCCAGCGAAGAGGTATTCGTCGATGTCGCCCGGGAGCGGCGCCGACGCGGCGTAGGAGACAACGGGGTCCGCACCGAAAGCGATCGCCACCGGCAGCCGCTGGCCCAACCGCTCGGCGACGGCATGGTGGGCCGTCGAGTCCTTGTGGATCTGCCAGTGCATGCCCACAGTGGTCGGGGAGTGCTGCTGCAACCGATAGAGGCCCAGGTTTCGCTTGCCCGTCTCCGGGTGCTTGGTGTGGGTCAACCCATAGTTGTGGAAGATGCCGCCGTCGTCGGGCCACGTCTGCAACCCGGGCAACCGGCCCAGGTCGACCTCCGCGCCCTTGTGGACGACCTCCTGGCAGGGAGCCGTCCTCACCTTCTTCGGCGGAACCGACTTGAGCTGAAGTAGCTTCCCGAGGCCGTCGCGGATCCCGGCCCAGCCGACCGGCAACTCGGGCTTGACAAGCTCGCCGATCCGCGCGCCGATCTCGTTGACGTCCTCGACACCCAAGGCCATCGCCATGCGCCGGTGGGAGCCGAACAGGTTGATGGCGACCGGCATCTCACCCCGCGTCGGGCGCTCGAAGAGCAGCGCCGGCCCCTTCGCCCGTACCGTTCTCGTGACGATCTCGCTGATCTCCAGCGTCGGGTCAACGGCGGCCTTGACCCGGTGCAGCTCGCCGGCGTGCTCGAGCACCACGAGGAATTCCTTGAGATCGGAGTACGGGTACCGGGGTGTCGCCATGCCGATCAGTCTCACCTACCGGACCTGACTACTCCACGCCGGCGTAGGAGTGCAGCCCCACAGCGACGAAGTTGATCACGTATAGGTTGATCAACATAGTGCCCCAGGCGGCCACCGCGAACCAGGTGGCCGTCGTCCGCTTCACGCTCGGGGTGGCTCGCGCGTGCAGGTACGCGGCGTAGGCGACCCACGAGATGAAGGACCAGATCTCCTTGGGATCCCAGCCCCAGTACCGACCCCAGGCCGCCTCGGCCCAGATCGCGCCGCAGATGACGGCGAACGTCCAGATCGGAAACGCAAACGCGTGCAGCCGGAAGGTCAGACGCTCTAGGCTCTCCGCGGCCGGCAGCTTCGCCCCGATCGGGTACGGGAACCGGCGCTTGCCTGCGTCGTACCCAGTCCGGATGAGGAAGAGCGCCGCCGGCACGAACGCGATCAGCAGCAGCCCCGACGCTGTCGCGGCCGCGGAGACGTGAATCTTCAACCAGTACGAGTTGAGGGCCGGAACCAGGGGAGCTGCCTCGGTGTAGAGCACCATTCCGGCGAAGCCGAGGACCAGCACCAGCGCGAGTGTCACGAACAGGCCCAGCAGCCGAAGCGTCGGGCGACCGATCAGGAGCACCAACCACGCCACGGCGGCGACGAGGCTCAGGGCCACCACGAACTCGTACATGTTGCCCCACGGCACCCGGCCTGCCGCCAGACCGCGAGTCACCAGCACTCCCGCGTGCGCCAGTGCGGCCACCACCGTGAGCCCGACGGCGATTCGCCCGAATACGACGGCGCGCCCGGCCGGCTTGGATGGGATCGTCGCAGTTGGAGCGGGCGAGGTCGGAGCGGGCGAGGTCGGAGCAGTGGGAGGAGCCACCCGCCCGGCGGCCGTACCCACGAGCTCCCGCTCGCGTGGCGGGCGCACGGCGGTACGCGCGACGGCACCGCGGCCGCCGAAGGAGTACTCCATGAGGTAGCCCACCATCGCGGCCAGGTAGGCCAGCACCGCCACCGGAAGCAGCTGGTTCGACAGCTCAGCCATCAGTGTCCCTTCTCTGCGACCGCGAGCGGGCGCTCGGTCTCGTGGGGCGGGCCGGCGAGCGCGACCACCCGGGCGAACTCGTCGGCGAAACTCGGCTGCTGGCTACGGGCGAGTCCACCGAGCGAGATGAGGCTACGCCCGTCACCGGCCGGCGCGATGCGTGCCCACACCCGCCGCCGCCGTCCGGACAGCGACACCATCAGCCCCACCAGCAAGGCCCCCGCGCCGAACAGCACGATCTTCTCGCCAGGGTCATGCCGCACCGAGACGGTGATCCACTGTCGAGTACCGACGAACTCCACTCTGGACCCGTCCGGCAGCGTCCAGGTCTCGCCCGGCCGCAGCATCCGCTCACCCACCTGCTTCAGCTCGCCGGAGGCGATCTGACGGTGGCTCAACTCATACACCGACTGCGGGATGCCCGAGCCCAGGCCGAGGTTGCCCTGATAGGCCACGATCATCAGCGCGGGATCCCGCTCTGCCGGGAAGGCTGACTTTCCCACCGACGGGTCGGCCGGCAGCGTGGGCAGGTAGACCCCGGCGAACGCGACCTGGGCCGAGGTGTCGCGCGGCTTCGTGCCGTCGGGGTCCACATTGGCGTCGGGGAACTTCGCTACCCCGCTGCTGGTGAGCATCCCGTCATCGGGCAGGAACGGCGCCACCGTCGTCTGCGCGGCCCCGTAGCGGTCGGTGTAGCGCAGCACCGGCGCGTAGCCGTGGCCCAGCAGGTAGACGTTCCCGCCATCCAGCCGCAGCGGATCATTGACCTCCAGCCGCCACGCCTTTGGCGCTGCGGCCGGATCCTCCACATAGGAGATGTCGGCGGTGAACTGGACCGGCTGGCCGTTGTCGAGATACTCCGCGCGGAAGGCGTTGAGCCTCACGCAGAACGGCGGCAGGTCGCTCGCCGTGGTGCGGGCACCGAGCCCGTACTCGTCGTACTGGATCAACGTGTTGCAGAACTCCTCGCCGGCCACGACGAGGCGGTTGCCGTGCCAGCCGTACCACGAGCCCAGCGCCACGCCGACGAGCAGGGCCAGGAGCGCGAAGTGGAACACGAGGTTCCCGGTCTCCTTGACGTAGCCCTTCTCAGCGGAGACGGTGACCGTGCCGTCGGTCTGGTCCCGCACGACGGCCCGCCACCGCTGGCCCTTGAGCCCCGCCTTGAGCTTGGCCGCCGTTGCCGGCGGGTCGCCGGCGCCGGTCAGGTCGGTCGCGGAGTGCGGCAGCCGATCCAGGCGGGACGGTGCGTCCGGAGGTGCGGACACCAGGTTCGTGAAGTGCTGGCGCAGTCGGGGAACGAGGCACCCCAGGAGCGAGGCGAAGAGCAGCAGGTAGATCGCGGAGAACCAGGGCGAGGAGTACACGTCGAAGAACCACAGCCGGTCCAGCCATCGGCCCGAACCGGGGTTGGCGGCGAGGTAGGCGTTGACGCTCTCCGGGTTCACGCTGCGTTGCGGCAGCACCGAGCCGGGGACCGCCGCGATGGCGAGCAACAGCAGCAGGATCAGGGCGGTGCGCATGCTGGTGAGGGAGCGCCAGAAGGCCCTGGCCGTTCTCATATCCCCACCTCCCCGGCTCCCACCGTCGCGCGAAGCCAGTTGATGAACTCGCCCCACACGCCGGTCACCAGCGCCAGGCCGACGAGGATAAGCATCGCGCCGCCGACGCGGGTCACCCATACGCTGTTACGGCGCACTGCCTTGTGGAGCCCGATCAGTTTGCGGAAGCCGAGTCCGAACACGAGGAACGGAAGGCCCAGGCCGAGGCAGTACGCGACGGTGAGCGTCACCGCGCGGCCGGTCGAGCCGTCGATCACGGCCAGGCCGAGCACCGCGCCCAGAGTCGGGCCGAGGCAGGGGACCCAGGAGAGCGCGAACACCGCGCCGAGTACTGGTGCGCTGGCAAGTCCGGCGGCGGGGAGCTTGTGGATACGCCACTCGCGCTGCAGGCCCGGGATGAAACCCAGGAACGCGAGCCCGAGCACGATGATCAGTAGGCCGATGACGAACTGGACGGCACCCTGGTGCACCAGCAGCGTCCGGCCGAGGCTCGCCGCGATGACGCCGGTGATCGTGAAGATGACCGTGAAGCCGGCGATGAAGCCGCCCGTGCCGAGGAGGATCCGCCCACGCGCCGCGTTGGTCGGGCGGTTGAGGGCGTCATCGAGGTCAGCACCGGCGAGGCCGGTCACGTAGGAGAGGTAGCCCGGCACGAGCGGCAGGATGCACGGGGAGAGGAAGCTGACCAAGCCGGCGAGCGCGGCCACGCCGACCGCGACGAGCAGCGGCCCGCCGCTGGCGATGTCGGCGAACGTCTCACCCACGGCGCGCCACCCTATGCCCCACCCCCGTCGATCATGACCTGGAGGTCATGATCGACGCTATTTGGCGACGGCCAGCTCATGATCACGGTGATCTTGGGTGTCACGGGGACTCCCCGGCCAACTCAACGACGATCGGCTCCAGCTCAACGCGGAGCACGGCGCCGAAAGCCACCGCAGCGATGCGGCCCTGGCGATCGATGATGATCGTCGAGGGAATGCTGGTCGGCGGCACCTTAAATCCAACCGCGAGCTTGCCTGCGGGGTCGAAGACGCTCGGATAGGTGGCCCGCCCAGCGACGAAGCTCTTGGCGTGGTCCCGTTGGTCGCGGGTGTTGATGCCGAGAAACCTGACCTTGTCGTCCTTCGTGGCCTGGTAGGTCTGCTCGAGATCGTCTGCCTCAACGACGCACGGAGCACACCACTGCGCCCAGAAGTTCACGACGACTACGTCACCGGCGTGGTCGGCCAGGTCGAAGCTGCCGGAGCCGTCGAGCAATTCACCACGCAACGCCGGCGCGGGCTTGCGATCGGCCGGGGCGAACATCCGAAGGCCCTGAACGGACGTGGCCTGGCTGCCCGTACACCCCGCCACCAGAACGAGGAGCACGAGGACCGCGACCACAACAAACGATCGGCGTGGAAGATCGTGGCCGTCCGACGAAAGGCGCAGTCTGGCTGCACGTTCCGTCGGAGAACGACAATCATGAAGAGCCGAGAAGCCTGCCATTAGGCGCCCTTGGCCGTACGGGCAGTTGGAGACCGGGTGACCAGGTGTGCAGCCGGCTCGCTATAGCCAACGCCCACGAGCGCCGCGCCCTCGAAGTGGAAGCTGGTGAGGCTGGCCAGGCCACATTGGCGCCGGCGCGGGTCGTGCCAGAGGCGCTTGCGTTCGAGGTGCCGCCGCAGCGTCCAGATGGGAAGCTGGTGCGACACGCACACCGCTTCGTGGCCCTCGGCCTCGGCGCGGACGGCCTGGAGGGCGGCGTACATGCGCTGGGCGATGGAGGTGTAGCTCTCCCCCCACGACGGGCCGAACGGGTCGCGCAGCACCCACCAGTTGCGCGGGTCACGCAGGGCTCCGTCGCCGACGCTGACCCTCTTGCCCTCGAAGAAGTTAGAGCTCTCGATGAGCCGCTCGTCGACGGCGACGGGCAGATCGAACTGGGCCGCGATCGGCTCGGCGGTCTGCACCGCGCGTTCGAGCGGGCTGGCCACCACGTGAGTGACGTCGCGGCTGGCGAGCGCCGACGCGGCGGCCTTCGCCATCTGTTCGCCGAGGCTGGATAGGCGAAAACCGGGCAACCGGCCGTACAAGATCTTGGTGGGGTTCTCGACCTCGCCGTGGCGAAGCAGGTGGACGACGGTCTCCCTACTCATGCGGCCGCCCTCGCCGCGGCCTCTGCGGCCGGCCCCACCGCGGCGGCGATGATCTCCAGCGCCGCATCGTCGATCGCGGCCGAGACGAACCACGCCTCGAACGCCGACGGTGGCAGGTAGACCCCGCGCGCCAGCATCGCGTGGAAGAACGCCTTGAAAGCCGCGAGGTCCTGACTCTGCGCGGCCGGATAGTCGCGCACTTCGTCGTCGGTGAAGAAGACCGAGAACATGTTGCCGGCATACTGCAGGCGGTACGCGACGCCGGCGGCGGCCAACGCCTGAGCGGCGAGGTCGCCGACGATCGCCGACGTCTTGTCCAGCCGCGCGTAGACATCGTCGGTGCACTGGCGGAGCGTGGCGAGGCCGGCTGCGCAGGCGAGCGGATTCCCCGAGAGCGTGCCGGCCTGGTAGACGGGCCCGCCGGGGGCGAGCAGCGACATGATTTCGGTCCGGCCGCCGAACGCCGCGGCGGGCAGGCCACCGCCCATCACCTTGCCGTACGTAAAGAGGTCGGCGTCGACCGGCTCGCCGGCTCGTTCAGTGAGGTCGGCCCAGCCGCCGCGGGCGACCCGGAAGCCGGTCATCACCTCGTCCAGGATCAGCAGCGCACCGTGACGGTGCGCGATCTCGGCCAGTCCGGCATTGAAACCGGGGGCCGGCGGCACCACACCCATGTTGCCGGGGGCCGCCTCGGTGATGATCGCGGCGATGTTCGCACCGTCTGCGGCGAACGCCGCGGTCACCGCGTCCGGATCGTTGTAGGGCAGCACGATCGTCTCGCTGGCCGCCGCCGCCGTGACTCCCGGCGAGTCGGGTAGCCCCAGCGTCGCGACGCCGGATCCGGCCGCGGCCAACAGCCCGTCGGCGTGACCGTGGTAACACCCGGCAAACTTAATGATCTTGGGGCGGCCGGTGGCGCCTCGAGCCAACCGGATCGCGCTCATCGTCGCCTCGGTGCCGGAGTTGACGAGCCGTACCTGTTCGATCGGGGTACGGGATACGAGCTCCTCGGCGAGGTCGACCTCACCGCGTGTCGGGGTGCCGAAGCTCGTTCCCCGGGCGGCTGCGGCGCTGAGCGCGCCGATCACGGCGGGATGAGCGTGGCCAAGGATCAGCGGCCCCCACGACGAGACGAGGTCGACGTAGCGGCGCTCGTCGACATCGAACACGTACGGGCCCTCGCCCCTCGCCATAAACCGGGGCGTACCACCGACCGCCCGGAAGGCGCGCACAGGCGAATTGACCCCGCCCGGCACGATAGCGCGGGCGCGGTCAAAGAGGTCCTGCGAGGCAGGAGCGTCTCGTTCGTACTCTTCGGTCACGGCACGGCCATTCTGTCAGCCCGGACCGCCGTACCTGGTCGCGCCCCACCATGATCGCCCATGACGGTGATCTTGTGGCTGGTAGCGTGGTGCACCATGACCACGCAGGCCACGCCGCCGACGGCAAAACGCATCCCGACCGAGCGGAGCCATCACGGCGACGCCGTTGTCGACGAGTACGCGTGGCTGGCAGAAAAGAACGATCCGGACACCATCGCTTACCTCAAGGCCGAGAACTCCTTCACCGAGGCGCGCACCGCCGACCAGGCCGATCTGCGCGAAACGATCTTCAACGAGATCAAGGCGCGGACGAAGGAGACCGACCTCTCCGTGCCCGTGCGCAAGGGGGCGTACTGGTACTACACCCGCACGGTCGAGGGTCAGCAGTACGGCATCCACTGCCGTCGCGCCGTCGCCGAGGGTGAGGTCGCGCCACCACCGACCGACGACGGCAGTCCGCTCGACGGTGAGATCGTGCTGCTCGACGGAAACGTCGAGGCGGGCGACTCCGAGTTCTTCGCGCTCGGCACGTTCGACGTGAGCCCCGACGGCAACCTAGTCGCATACTCCGTCGACCTCGCCGGCGACGAGCGTTTCACGCTGCGCGTGAAGGACCTGCGCACCGGTGTGGTGCTAGCGGACGAGGTGCGAAACGTCTTCTACGGCTCAGCGTGGTCGGCCGACGCGTCGACCCTGTTCTATTTGACCGTGGACGAGGCCTGGCGGCCACACCAGGTCTGGCGACACACGATCGGAGCTCCGGCCGCCGACGACGTGATGGTCCTGGCGGAGACCGACGAGCGTTTCTTCGTGGGGATTGAGCTGAGCCGATCCGAGGCCTTCTTGCTCATCGACATTCACAGCAAGGTTACGAGCGAGGTCCACGTGATCCCCGCGTCGCAGCCCACGCAGGCGCCCAGGCTGATCGCACCTCGCCGTCAGGGCGTCGAGTACCAGGTGGAGCACGACGGGATCGACCGCTTCCTGGTCCTGCACAACGACGGTGCGGAGGATTTCGCGCTCGCCTGGACACCGGTCGACCCTCCGGGCCAGTGGCATGACGTCATTGCGCACTCGCCCGGCACCCGCCTGCTCGGCGTGGACGCGTTCAGCGGCCATGTGGTGGTGTCCCTGCGCCGGGAGGGGCTGACCGGCCTGCGCGTTCTCCCCGCCGGGGGGGAGCCGTTCGATCTCGTGTTCCAGGAGCCTCTCTACAGTGTCGGGCTCCACGCGAACCCGGAGTACGACACATCCTCGATCCGGCTGCGTTACGCCTCATTGGTGACCCCAGACAGTGTGTACGACTATGACCTGCACACCGGCGAGATGGTCCTGCGCAAGCAAAAGCCGGTACTCGGAGGGTTCGATCCCGAGCACTACGAGCAGCATCGCGAGTGGGCGCAGGCGCCGGACGGCACCCGCGTGCCGATCTCGATTGTCAGCCGCCGTGGCACACCGCGGGACGGGTCTGCCCCGGCTGTTATCTACGGATATGGCTCGTACGAGGCGAGCATGGACCCGTGGTTCTCCATCGCCCGACTATCCCTCGTGGACAGAGGCTTTGTCTTCGCCGTGGCGCACGTCCGGGGCGGTGGGGAGATGGGCCGCAGATGGTACGAGGACGGCAAGCTGCTGGCGAAGATGAACACGTTCACGGACTTCGTGGCCTGCGCCGATCACCTGGTCAAGACCGGCTGGACCTCGCCCGAGCGACTCGTGGCGCGCGGCGGTTCGGCCGGTGGGCTGCTCATGGGCGCGGTGGCCAATCAGGCGGCACAGGCGTTCGAGGGCATCGTCGCGGAGGTGCCCTTCGTGGACGTCCTGAACACGGTCCTCGACCCGTCGCTGCCGTTGACCGTGACCGAATGGGAGGAGTGGGGGAACCCACTCGAATCCGCCGACGTGTACGGCTACATCAAGTCCTACGCTCCGTACGAGAATGTGGCCCCGATCGCCTACCCGGCCATCCTGGCGTTGGGGAGCCTGAACGACACCCGCGTGCTCTTCCATGAGCCGGCAAAGTGGATCGCGCGGCTGCGGGCTGTCGCGCCCGACGGCGACTTCCTGCTGAAGACGGAGATGGGCGCTGGCCACGGCGGACCGAGCGGCCGATATGACGCGTGGAAAGAGGAGGCGTTCATCGCCGCCTGGATCATTTCCCAGGCCGGTGTCTCCGCCAGCTAGATCCGCCGGCTAGGTGTTCCCGAGGATGAGGTCGGCGAGGAGGGTGGGATCGATGTTGCCTCCGGTCACGACGGCGACCACCGGACCATCGACAACGCCGAACCTATCCCGCAGTTCATCCCGCCGGTGCAGCCAGGCGGCGGGCGCGACCGCCCCGCTGGGCTCGGCGACAATGCGGGCGGAGCGGGCAAGCGCACCCACCGTTGACAGGATCTCCGCCTCAGTGACGGTGATGATGCCGTCGAGTCGCTCGCGCAGGTGGGCAAGGGTGAGGTCGGAAAGGTTGGTCCGCAGGCCATCCGCCGCGGTGCGGTAGGTCTGCTCGGTCGGCCAGGTGACCACACGGCCCTCGCGTAGGCTCTCGGCCGCGTCCGCGGCGACCTCCGGCTCGACGCCCACCACGCGCGCGGATGGCCGGAGGCCCTTCACCGCGGTCGCTACCCCCGAGGCGAGACCACCGCCGCCAACCGGCACCAATACACAGGCGACATCGGGCAGGTCCGCCACGATCTCCAGACCCACGGTGCCCTGGCCGGCGATGATGTCGAGGTGGTCGAAGGGCGGGATCACCACGAGGCCGCGAGCCGCCGCGATCTGCTCCGTTCGGGCCTCCCGATCGGCGGGCGGGACTAGGACGACCTCCGCACCCAGTGCACGCACCGCCTCCACCTTGATGGGCGGCGCGACATCGGGCATCACCACGACGCACCTGACGCCGCATCGCTGGGCCGCGAACGCAAGCGCCTGCCCGTGATTGCCGGAGGAGTGGGTCACCACACCGCCAGCCAGTGCATTCGAAGGCAGGCACGCCAACGCGTGCACCGCACCGCGTACCTTGAAGGCACCGATCGGCTGCAGGTTCTCCGGCTTGAGCCACAGGCCCGGCCACGACACGGGCGCGAGCAGCGGCGTCCGGACGGCGACTCCGGCGATATGCGCGGCGGCCGCGCGCACGTCATCCACGGTGACCAGTGCGAACGGTCGCATCGCGCGGAGCCGCTAGCCGGCGAGCTGCTGCTGGAGTTGGAGCAACTCCTCGACGTGTCGGATCTCGGTGATCTTGTCGTCTGGCACCCGCACGATGTCGGTACCGGTGATGGAGACTTCCCGACCCGTGGCTGGCGTGCCGAACCAGTCCCCGGTGTGCCTGCCGGTCATCCGCCAATGCGTCACGACCCACCCGTCACCCGGATCCGCCTGGTAGACCAGTTGATGATGCGTGTCGGTGAAACCGTCGCGCACCGCCGCGACCAGGGCCTTCATGCCCTCGACGCCGGAACTCGCGCCCGGCATCGGATTGTGATCGATCAGGCCCGGGTCGAGGACGTCGTCGAGGCCGGCGACATCCCCGCGATCGAACAGCTCGTACATGCGGCCCGCGAGGGCGCGCCTGTCGGTAGCCATCATTGACACTCCTTCCCCCATTCAGGATAGGGAGTTCACCTGGGTCTGGGGCCCTGATCGCGGACCCGGGCGTCGCGTACGGTTGACTGCACTCAGCTTGCGATTGGAGGGAGCATGCCGGACCTTCCGTTGTTTCCGACTGCGCTGGTGGGCAGCTTTCCCCAGCCTGAGTGGCTGATCGACCGCGCCAAGCTCGCCGGCCGGTTCCCTCCGCGAGTTCGCGCGCGGGAGCTCTGGCGACCCGCACCGGAACACCTCGCGCGGGCGCAGGACGATGCGACTCTGCTGGCGATCCGGGAGCAGGAGGACGCGGGCCTGGACATCGTGAGCGACGGCGAGATCCGACGGGAGAGCTACTCGAACCACTTCGCGACTGCGTTGGTCGGGCTCGACCTCGACAACCCCGGCGAGGCGCTCGACCGCAGCGGGCATCCCAACCCGGTGCCAAGAGTCGTAGGGCCGATCAGTCGACCGAAACCGGTGCAGATCGACGACCTGCGATTCCTGCGCGAGCACACCAGTCGAACCATCAAGATCACCGTGCCGGGACCCTTCACCATGTCCCAACAGGCACAGGACGACTACTACGGCAATCCGGAGGAGTTGGCCAACGCCTACGCGGATGCCGTCAACACGGAGGTACACGACCTCTTCGCCGCGGGCGCGGACATCGTCCAGCTGGACGAGCCCTACCTGCAGGCCCGACCGGAGCCCGCTCGAGAGTACGGCGTGAAGGCACTGAACCGGGCGCTGGCCGGCGTGGTCGGCACTACCGCAGTGCACCTGTGCTTCGGCTACGCCGCGATCATCCACGAGCGACCGTCGGGTTACTCGTTCCTGCCCGAACTCGCCGAGTGCACCTGTGACCAGATCTCGATCGAGACAGCTCAGTCCAACCTGGACACTTCGGCGCTGGCCCATCTCACCGGCAAGACAATCATGCTTGGCGTCATTGACCTCTCCGATCCGGCTGTCGAGGCGGTAGAGACCGTCGTCGAGCGGGTGCGCCGCGCACTTCCCTTCGTCGCGCCGGAGAAGGTCGTCATTGCGACCGACTGCGGAATGAAGTACCTGCCTTGGGAGTCCGCGGTCGGCAAGATGCGCGCCATGGCGGGCGCCGCCCGCGCCCTGCGGGCGGAGTTCGCCGGGTAACCGGGTAACCAGCGACAGAGGGTGACGTGCAAACCATTCCGGGTCTGGTGGCCGCCGCGGCGCAGCGCGATCCCGGCGCCGTCTGGCTCCGCAACGACGAGGGCACGTTGACCTTCGCGGGCGCTGCGGGCCAGGTCGGTCGACTCGCGCAACGTTTGCGCGAGGCGGGAATTCGCCGGGGTGACCTCGTCGTCATCACGGCCCGGACGACTCCGCCGTACCTGCTGTGCTGGCTGGCCCTGGCCACGCTCGGCGCGGTCACAGTGCCCACGGACCCGGCCGCGACCGCGCAGGAACTCGCTGGCCTCGTCGGCCAGGTCGAGCCGAGAGCGCTGATCAGCGACGCTGCGCTGTCGCAGTTGGTAGCAGACGCGGGCCTGCCGGAGGCGCTCGGCATCGAGACCTTGGCAGGCGACTGGCGGGTCGAGGGGGCGGACGGCGGTGCCGACCTGACCGTCAACGTGGCGCCGGGCGATCTAGCCGTACTGATCCCGACGTCAGGGACGACGGGGCGGTCGAAGCTGGTGATGCAGACCCACCGGGCGTACGCCATGGCGGGCGAGGGTTTCCCGTACTGGATGGAGCTCGGGCCGACCGACCGCCTGATGACCTCGCTGCCCCTGTTCCACATCAATGCACCCGCGTACTCGGTGCTGGGATCCCTCGCGTGCGGCGCTGGCCTGGTCCTGCTCCCGCGATTCTCGGCCAGCGGGTTTCTGGACTCGGCTCGACGGCACGGCGCGACCGAGTTCAACGCGATCGGAGCGATGCTCGAGATCCTGACGCGCCAGCCACCGCGGGCCGACGACGCGGACACACCACTGCGGCTGTGTTACACGGGACCCTCGCCGGCGCGGGACTGGCAGGAGGCGTTCGAGCGGAGATTCGGCCTGCGCGTCGTCTGCGGCTACGCCATGTCCGAGTCGCCCTACGGCCTGATCTGGCGGCACGGCACGCGCCCGTACGGCACGCTCGGCTCGCCGCGCCAGCATCCCATCCTAGGTACGGTCAACGAGGCCCGCGTGGTCGACGAGGACAAGCACGAGTGCGGCCCCGGCGAGACCGGCGAGCTGTTGCTGCGCAACCCGACGGTCACGCCCGGTTACTGGCGGATGCCGGAGGAGACGGCGGCCGCGATCGTGGACGGCTGGATGCACACCGGCGATCTGGTGACATTGAACGGGGACGGCACGTATACGTTCGTGGCACGGCAAAAGGAGGTGCTGCGTCGGCGTGGGCAGAACCTATCGCCGGCCGAAGTGGAGGATGCCATCCTGGCGCACCCCGCCGTGCTCGAGGTCGCCGTGGTCGGGGTCGAGTCGGAGCTGACGGAGGACGAGGTTAAGGCGTTCGTCGTGGCCGAACCCGGCCGGGTGCTGGACTTCGCCGAGCTGCGCGCATGGACCGGCCAGCGGCTGTCGGCGTTCAAGGTGCCGCGCTTCTGGCAGGCCGTTGAAGCGCTACCCCGTACGCCGACCTCGAGGGTGGCCAAGCACCGCCTCCCGGCTGGCCGCACGCCGGAGGAATACGATGCCGAAGCGGCGTCCAACGACCGCGAAGCGAAGGGCCACGAATGACCGGGTACGCCACCTCCATCGGTTCCTCGGACGAAACCTCCATCACAGTCCTCGGACACGACCTGGCGCGGGAACTGATGGGACAGGTCAGCTTCGGCGAGCTGGCGTTCTGGTTGGTGGCGCTGCGCCGACCGACGCCCGGCGAGCTGCGACTCTTTGAGGCGGTTCTGGTCGCCCTCGCCGAACACGGCCTCACACCGTCGGCGATCGCGACCAGGCTCACCCTCACCGGCGCGCCGGAATCGGTGCAGGGGGCCATGGCCGCGGGCCTCCTCGGTGGCGGGTCACGCTTTCTCGGCGTGACCGAGGACACCGGACGGTTCCTGGCCACCACGCTGGCCGGCCGCGCCGCCGAGGGGGTCCCCACCACCGACGCGGACTGGGACATCCTTGCCCTAGAGGCGGTGCGGGCGCAGCGCGCCGTCGGCCGATATGTGCCCGGCCTCGGGCACAACGTGCACCGCGCCGGCGATCCGCGGACGCCGGTGCTGCTCCGGATCGCCGCCGAGGAGCGACTGCGCGGCCCGCACCTGCGCCTTTTCGAGGCCGTCGGCCGGGTGCACCCGGAGGTGCTCGGTCAAACGCTGCCCCTCAACGGTGCGGGCGCGTGTGGCGCGGTGTTGTGTGATCTCGGCTTCCTGGTGGAGACGCTGCGCGGGTTCGCCCTGCTGGCCCGCGCCGCCGGTCTGCTGGGTCACATCGCGGAGGAGATGCGTCGCCCGATCGGCCTCGACGTGTACAAGAACGTGGATCGCGCAACGGACTACCAACCGCCGGCAACGCCGGCCGAGTGATGGTCACTCGGCCGGCGTCACGTGGCACTCATTAGATGCGGAAGAACGAGTTCAGGTAGCGCTCGGCCAGGTCCAGGTCGCCACGCACGGTGCCGAAGTTGCCGCGTCCGAAGGCGGTTAGCACCAGGCTGCCGGCGTCGAACTCGATATACGCCGGCAGGCTCTCGATCTCGCCGGGCTCGTAGGTGAGACCCTGGTCGCTCACCGAGACCCGGTAGTCGCCGGCGTTGCGGCCAGTGACCCGGATGCCGATGGTGAACGGCTCTTTGACCTCTTCCGTCTTTACGGTGCCTTGCCAGATCGCGAACATGTACGGCACCAGCAGGTCGGCGGCATCGCCCGGAAGGCCGTGGGCCTTCCCGCTGCCCTGCCGGAGGTCCCAGGAGTGCACGCCGTAGTCCATCAGCTGGCCGGCCGCGTAGAAGAAGGCCGGCACCGGGCCCATGTACGGATGGGTGACCATGAGGCCGGTCCACTCGTCGGCGCTGAGCGGCTGGAGGATGTCCTGCATCTTCTGGAAGTCGGACTTCAGCCGCGCCATCAGCTCGATCTGCGGGATATCCCGCAACGTGCTTGCAGCCTCATCCACCTTCCGGCTCATCGCCGCCAGGCCATGCGGATCCGGCACCGCAGCGCCGCCCCGAGCCGCGTCGAAGGCCCGGAAGTAACCCTCGGTCGTGTCGACGATGTGGGCAACGACGTCGCGGGTCTCCCATCCGGTGCACGCGGTCGGTGTGTTCCACGCCTCGGGGCGGTCAGCCATCTCGAACATCCGCTCCGCCTCGGTGCGCACCACCCGGAGGATGGTGTCCTTGCCCTCGTACGTCATGCCGTTCCACTCACTCATGTCCAAACCTCTTTCGCTAGAGCCGAACGTGATGCGATGGTGATCACCGGAGCGGACCCGCGGGCCACGGGGCGCATTTGCTGGTCTTGCTCTACTCGTCTAGCTGACGGCCAGCGAAGTACATCAGCGGGTCACTCAGCAGTTCGATCTGGATCCCGTCGGGATCCTTGAAGTACATCGACTCCACAATGCCCTGATCCGGCCCGAAGTACGTGACTCCCGCCTCGTCGAGCTGCGTCCGCAGCTGTTCCCAGCGATCCCGCGGCACCGAGATCGCTATGTGTTGGACGGAGCCGATCGACTCGACGCCGGGCTGCAGGCCGAGCCCAGGAAAGTCGAAGAAGCCAAGCAGGGTCTGGTTGCCAAGGTCGAAGAAGAAGTGCGAGGAACCCTTGTAGTCCCGGTTCTCTACCAGCTCCACCAAGGGGAACCCGAGCAGGCCTTGATAGAACTGGATCGTCCGTTCCACGTCCGAACAGATCAGGGCAGCGTGATGGATGCCCCGTCCCGGCGTCGACTCCCGCTCCGCAGGCGGACGCAGGTACTGGGCACGCAAGTCCGCCCGCCGGGCCTCAAGATCCACCAGCTCCGACTCGGTTGGCACGGCCGGCACCTCCGATCGTTTCCTGCGCAAGGACCTGCCCGGATCGTAGCCCTCGCCGCGCGGGTGTTCCACCTGGGCGGCCTCGGCACCGGCGCGATCGCCGCCCGGATAGCTGCTCACAATGATCCGGCGTGGACGCTACGGTGACCGCATGCCGATCGTGACCGTGACGGCGCTGCCCGCCGACGAGCCGACTGTCGATCGAGTCCTCTCGCGCGTCGTCGTAGACGTGGCTGCAGCGGTTGGCTGCCCCAAGGGAGACGTTTGGGTTTCGTACGTTCCGGCGTCGGCGCAGCACATCGGGGAGCGCCGCGCCACGCCCTCCGAGCAGTGTCCGATCGTGGTGATGAGAGGCCGCGTACGCGACGTCGACACCGTCCTCGCGGCGCTCTCCGCGGCCGCGTCGGCCGTCGAGGCCGAACTCGGCGTGCCAGCGGAGGACGTCTGGCTGCAGTGGATCGACGTGGTGTCGGGACGGGCCTACGCCGGCGGCGGTCCCATCTGATCCTGTCCTGGACCACTCCTACATAAACCTGGTCCCGCCCTGCTCAATCCGCTGGATCTCGGCCCGGAAGTACTGGGCGATCTGCGCACATACGTCCGGGTCGAGGTTGAAGCAGCGTGGCACCTTGCCATGCTCGCCCCGCCCAAAGCGACCCGCGCGGATGCTCGCGAACTCGGTCGCGTATTCACGGCAGATGCGCCAATCGTTGAAGATCACCACGTGGTTGAGGTTGCGGTGGCAGTCCGTGACGGTGAAGTTGGCTGACCCGGACAGGATCGCCGACGTGGGCCGGGCATCCCCACGGAAGTCACGTATGACGAACTTCTGATGGAAGATCTCCGGGTTGTAGTCGGACTTGACATCCGCATTGCAGCGCAGCAGTGCGGTGAAGAGCCGTCGGGTCTCTTCGAGGCCGCGTTCGCCTGTCTCGTTCCCCCACTGGGTGCGCCGCCAGGCCGCGGCGTCGTCCTCTCCGGAGCGGCGCCGGATCGTGGGCAGCTTCCCGGTGAGCAGGTAGTCCTGTTCCACCACCATGCGAACGCTCACGCCGCGGAATCGCGCGTCCAGGATGGCCTGGGCGATCGCCTCGTTGTCGAGCTCCTGCACCGCGATGTCCAGCGAATGCTCGGCGCCGCCGATGAAGTCCACGATGACCCGCTCGAGGTTGTCCGCTGCGCCGAGCTCGGCCGGACCCACGAAGCCCTCGATCTTGCCTGCTGCGAAGACCGCCATAGTGGACAGACTCCCACGACGACGGCGCGACTAGCCCGCCCCTGTCGCGTTCCCGTCCGCTTGGCTGCGCCGCCTGCCCCGCCTACCCCGCCGAAGCGCGGCCACGCCGATTCCAATCCACACGATGTTCAATGCCGCCGAGGGCCAAGCTCCGTGGTAGGCGGAGTTCACCGTTAGCGCGATCGCGCCGAACAGGTTGAGCATCTGGAATCGTGCGCCCTCGGGCGGCAGGCGGCCGGCCGAGGTCAGACCGTACGCCAGTAGGAGGCTCGCCGCACCGGCCCAGCCAAGAACGTCGACGAGAGTGCTCAATTGGGCACCACAATCTACGCGGAGAGCAGGCTGACCGCGTCAGCGGCACAGCCCCACGAGAAGAGCACGCCTTCGCCACCGTGCCCGTAGTTGTGCACGCACCGTCGTCCGTCGACGTCTTCGGCCTCCAGCCGCACGTCGGGACGCCCTGGGCGAAGGCCAACGCGGTGCTCGAGGATCCGGGCCCCGGCCAGCCGCGGCTCGACCTCGGCGCATGCGGCGAGAATCGCGTCTGCCTCGGACGGGTCCGGCGTGAGGTTCTCGTTACCGTCAATGGCCCGGCCGCCGAGAACGACGTGGTCGCCAAAGGGGTGGTACGAGATCCACTCCTCCCCGAGTGGCGCTTCGATGAAGAAGGTGTCCAATCCGGGATTCTCCACGACCACTCTGGGCCCCCGTACGGGTCGTACCTCGGCGTCGGCCGCCAGCTCCCGCGCACCCAGACCGGCGCAGTTGACGATGGCGCGCGCGAGGCGCGCGGCGGACGCGAGCGAGTCCAACCGTCCAATCTCGACCGCCACACCCGTGGTCCCGAGGCGGTGGACGAGGTAGTCCAGGTACACCGGCATGTCGACGTGCGGTATATCGGCCCAGAACCCAGTACCGAAGCCATCGGGCAGATCTTCGGGAGCGCACAACTGAAAGCCGGGAAGGTGGTCGGCGAACGGCGGCAGGAAGTCGGCCGGCCGCGCCACCAGCCGGCCCCGGGGGATGGTCACGCCGGGAACAGCGCGGGATCCGGTCAACTCGCGGATGGTTGCCTCGCCCCAACCATGCCTGCGGTCATCCGGCGGGTAGAGCACCGGGCCGATCATGGCGCCCGCGACGGCAGAGGTCGTCTGCTGCGGCTGGTCAGCGGCGATGACCCGTACGCTGAGTCCGGCCTCTGCGGCAATGATCGCAGTCGTTAGGCCGCTCACGCCCGCACCGATCACCAGCACGTCAGTGTCTGCACTCACTAGGTCAGGGTACGGGCGCGTCCCGCTCCGCGGATTCGCAGACGGTTGACAGCCGGGCCTGCTTCTGGGGAGGCTGACGCCGTGATCAACCACGTATCCATTCAGGTGCGCGACGTAGCCGGCAGTGCCGCGTTCTATGACGCCGTGCTTGCGCCGCTGGGCGGCGCACGGCTGATGGACTTCGGCGATGTGATCGGATATGGAACCTCCCGGCCGGAATTCTGGTTGGGTCCCACCGAGACCAGCGGCGAGGCACGTGAAATACACCTGGCATTCACGGCCTCCGACCGAGCGGCCGTGGTCGCGTTCCACGATGCCGCGGTCGCCGCTGGAGCAGAGGTCCTGCACGCCCCGCGCCTATTTCCGGAGTACCACGTGACCTACTTCGGGGCCTTCGTTCGCGACCCCGACGGCAACAACGTCGAAGCCGTCTGCCACGAACCCGAGTGATGGACTGGCCGGGCGGTTAGCCACAGACGGCGCTCGCACCGCGTCGGGTAACCTAGGTCACCGCGAGGGCCGCTAGCTCAACGGCAGAGCTGTGGACTTTTAATCCATAGGTTCGGGGTTCGAGTCCCCGGCGGCCCACTCAGGGGGGCATTCAGACATGAATGTCCTAGTTTGGGATGTCCACCTTTGAGTCTTGAGCCTGATTGACCTCCGCGATTGCCGGTTTCGCAGCGACATTTCGCTCCATCGAACGCAGCGCGCGCTCCAAGTAGACCGGTGCCAGGTCACCTCGGCGTCGGGCGAAGATCGTTGCGTGTCATCAGGTAAGCCGCCCAGCCACGTGGCCAGGCGTTGAGCCCGGACTCGCCCGCAATCCTGTCAATGTCAAAGGCGTTGGAGAAACGGCCCTGCACTTCGCCCGGTGTGAGTGTCAGGTTGATGAACGGGAAGATTGCCATCACCGCGCGTTGTTTGCGGCTCGGTTCCCATTCGAAGCACCACAGCAGGAACTTTGCGCCAGGTTTGGCCAGTGGTACGACGTTGCGGACGTAGGCCGCGCGTTGCCGAGCGTTCAGATCGTCGAAAGAGCCGTAGTCCACTAAAAGGTCGAATGGTCCGCTCACCTTGGTCAGCTTGGTGAAGTCGTCAACGACGAACTCGGTGGAGCGATCTGGTCATGATTGATACTGGCACGTCTCCTGATCCGGGGCTTCGCCGGGCGCATAATCGAGCGGCGAACTCAACGGAGGTTTCTGGCGTGCGAATACTGCTATGGCACGGTTATCTGCTCGGCGGCACGGGATCAAACGTCTATACGCGATCGCTCGCGCGCGCGTGGAGCCGCGACGGCCACGATGTGACGGTCTTCTCCCAAGAACCCCACCCGGAGGAATTCGACATCGGCGAAGCCGATGCGATCCGGCCCGACATCGACGGGCAGCTGCCGGTGTTCGTGCTCGACCACTACGACGGACTTGACGCCCGCCTGGTGCAGGACTTCACGCCGGCCGAACGCGACCATTACGTCCAATGCAATGCGGCGGCGCTCCGCGAGCACCTTCCCGCGGATCTCGTGTTCACCAATCACGTCTTGATGGGCGCGCCTGTCGGCGCCGCGAGCGGCGCGCGCTACGCGGTCAAGGCGCACGGCTCGGAGCTGGAGTATTCCATGCGCGGGCGACCAGAACTCGCGCGCCTGGGGCGCGAGGCTCTCGGCGGCGCGGCCGCGACATACGTCGGCTCCCAGCACGTCGGCGACGTGCTCACGGATATCTGTGGACCCATCGAGAGCGTGCGCGAGGTGCCCCCAGGCGTCGACACCGACGAATGGAAGCCCCAGCCGCGTGCCGAGGCGCTGGCAGCGCTCGTCGCAGAGTCTCGACGCGACCCGCCGAATCCCGGCAATCTGCGGGAGCGTCTGCCCGATGACGGCAACGCCGAGCGGTTCGCACCGTTTTTCGCCGATGACGAGCCCACCGTCGTCTACCTTGGAAAGCTGTCTCTCAACAAGGGCGTACACCTGTTGATGGAAGCGCTGGCCGGCATCGAAGCGCGCGCTGTTATCGTTGGGTTCGGCGAGAATCGCGCCGAGCTGCAGGCGTCCGCGCCACCGCGAACGCTCTTCACCGGCCCGCTTGAGCACCGTCATCTCGTGCATCTGCTGCCGCTGGCGGACGTCAGTGTCGTACCGTCGATCTTCCCGGAAGCTTTTGGGATGGTAGCCGCGGAGGCTGCCGCGGCCGGAACACCACCGCTGGTGGCGCGCCACTCCGGACTCGCGGAGGTTGCGGCGCGGTTGGCCGAGGCGTACCCGCCGAGGTTCGCACATCTGACGACCTTCGAACCGGGCGACGCGTTCGACCTTCAGGCCAAGCTCAATGCCCTGCTGCTCCTGCCCCCCCACCAGCGCCGTGGCCTCGGCCTTGCCGCACGGCAGGTCGCCGTGGAGCATTGGAGCTGGTCCGGCGTCGCCAGGCGTCTGCTCGAGCCGCTCGTTCACGGTTCCACTGGGCTGACCGGGTATCCCGGCCGGCTTCGGGGTCTTTCACTCAGATAGTGAGTTTGCGATTAGGCCGACGGGAAGAGCCAGGGCAGTCTCGCGTCGAGCCAGTCGTGGACCCGCATGACCTGGTCGCTGTCGCTGTTCAGCCACGGGAGCAGACCAGTGATCGCGAGGATGCCCACGACGACCGCGCCGAGGCCAAGCGTGATGCCCAGCAGAGCGTCGCCCTTTCCAGCCACGTGGCGCCGGCTTGTCGCGGAGACGCCGCCGACTCCGACGATGGCGGCGAGCAAGCCGAAGGCGACGCCCGGGCCAGCCATGACACCCGTCAGTACGGCGAGCGCCGCGCCCGTACCCAGAATCAGCGAAAGCGTTGCCAGGAGGCTAGCCCTGGGCCGCGGGCCGACCGGGGTGACCACTTCGGTCTTGTCGGGAGCGATCACGGTCCTGGTCGCCGCGGTCCTGGTGGCCGCGGCCTTGGTCGCGGCAGCCGTCCGTGCTTCCAGCCGCCGACGCGACGCGAGGCGCTCGTCGACCTGAGCCCGACCGACGACTGCCGGCCCGTCCGCCGTCTCGACAACGGCGTCATCGTCGATCGCGGTCTTTCCCCTACGGTCCGTAAGGATGGCCATGACAAACCTCCTGTTCAGCTGCGCGGGCTCCTCTGTTGTGCCCGTTGCGCAGGGTCTGACCAGGAAGTACCCATCCGCAGAGCGAATCATTCACATCTCCGGCGGCGGATTAGCCCACGCGCCATCTCCGCGCCCGTGCCTCGAAGAGCCGCACCGACGGCGCGGCCAGGACGATGCTCGCCCGACGATGCCGCGGGACCCGGAGCCGGCCGCGCATGACGTCGAAGCCGGCCCGGCCGACCTGATCGAGAATGCCGCCATAGAGCAGATACGCGGCCTGGATGCACATACGCGAGCGCGGCTCTAACATCGCCAGGCCGGGCAGCGAAGCGGCATAGTGCCCAAGCGCCCGCCGGCACTCGTACTCGATCAACGCTCGCACGGGTGCCGACGCCCGCCGGCGCGCCGCGTCCGCGTACAACATTGTTCGGCTCACGCCAAAGCGGTCCATGTCCGATTCGGGGAGGTAGATCCGACCCCGCTCCAGGTCCTCGCTGACGTCCCGGATGAAGTTTGTGAGCTGGAACGCGAGGCCGAGCTGGCGAGCCGAGTCACGGGCCACGGCATGATCGGCGCCCGGAACCACGCCGAGGATTGGCAGCATCATTGTGCCGATGACCGCCGCCGAGCCCTCCATGTAGTGGCGCAGGTGATCATAGGTCGGGTACGCCGTGACGGTGAGGTCCATCGCCATGCTGCGAAGGAAGGTGTCGAAGTCCTCGGGATCGAGGCCGTAGGTGCGGATCGTGTGAAGTACTGCTGGGAGCAGCGGGTCGCCCACCGGGCCACCCGAAAGGCCGGTGAGGAAAGCCGCCCACCACTCCTCGAGCCTCCGCTGGCGCTCCGCGGGTGGCTCACCGGCGTCGACGTCGACAATGTCATCAGTGCGCCGGGTGAAGCCGTAGAGGGCGTACACGTGGGGTCGCTTGTGCGCGGGCAGCAGCCGCGTGGCGAGGTAGTAACTGCGCCCGCGCTCCCGGTTGATCGCCTCGCTACGGGCGTACGCTTCGCCGAGACCGGGGTTGGACGTGCCGATATCGGTTCGCAGTACCGCCACTGGTCACCTCCGGTCGCGTAACGAGCTGGACACTGATACGACCTACGCTAGGAGCGCGCATGCGTAGGCGATCTTTACTTGGGGGCCGTTGATGCGAAGGGTAACCGGACGCACGGACCGCGTGGTGATCGTGGGTGCCGGCCTCGGTGGGCTTTCGTGCGCCCTTTACCTAGCCGCATCTGGTCGGGACGTGACTGTAGTCGAACGCGAGCCGGTGCCCGGTGGCCGGGCTGGGCGCCTCTCGGTGAGCGGCTATGAGTTCGACACCGGTCCGACCGTCCTCACGGCGCCCGAACTGATCGCCGAACCGCTGTCGGCGCTAGGCGAGAAGCTCGACGACTGGCTGTCGCTGACCCCGCTGGACCCGGCATACCGCGCCTACTACCCAGATGGGTCCACCCTGGACGTGATCACGGAGCCGGCTCGGATGGCCCAGGAGATAGACCGAGTCTGTGGGCCACGTGAGGCAGCCGGCTATCTGCGCTTCGTCGGCTACGCCCGCGAATTGTGGCGGCTGGAGCGGGACGACTTCATCGCGCGGAATCTGGACTCCCCTATTGATCTGCTGCGACCGACGTTGCTGAAGCTGTTCCTGCTAGGTGGGTTTCGCAGCCTGAGTAGCAAGATCGGGGAATTCTTCGAGGACCCACGTACGCGGCGGATCTTCTCGTTCCAAGCGCTGTACGCGGGGGTCGCGCCCCAACGCGCGCTGGCACTCTACGCGGTAATCTCCTATTTGGACTCCGTGGCCGGAGTCCACTTCCCCCGGGGCGGCATCCACGCAGTGCCAGTGGCGCTGGCTGGGGCGGCCGACAAGCACGGAGTGACATTCAGGTACAACACGACGGTGACCCGGGTCGAGACGCATTTCGGACGGGCTCGGGCGGTTCATACGGCGGCCGGTGAACGCATCGCCGCCGACGTGGTGGTACTCAACGCCGACCTCCCGGTGGCCTACCGCGATCTGCTTCCGGCATCGCTGGCACCCAGGCGGATCTCTCGTCTCCGCCACTCACCGTCGTGCGTCGTCCTCCATCTGGGCTCGACCCAGCGGTACTCAAAGATCGAGCATCACAATATCCACTTTGGGCGCGAGTGGGCCGGAACGTTCGACGACGTGATCCGGCGGGGTCGGTTGATGCGGGACCCGTCGTTGCTCGTCACGAACCCGACCCGGACTGACCCTGGTCTGGCGGCGGATGGGCGCGAGGTGTACTACGTGCTGGCTCCGGTTCCCAATCTGCGGGCCGGCGGACCCGGCGCCACCTCGTGGCGGGATGGCGGTCTAGGAGACCGCTACGCGTCGGAGCTGATCGCGACGCTGGAGGCCCGCGGTTATCGTGGCCTGGGTGCGAGCATCGAGGTGTCCCATGTGGTCACTCCCGCGGACTGGGCTGCAGCCGGTCACGCGGCAGGTACGCCATTCGCGTCGGCGCACACTTTTGGACAGACGGGCCCATTCCGTCCCGGAAACCTCCATCCATCGCTGTCCAATGTGGTCTTTGTTGGATCGGGAACCCAGCCTGGGGTGGGCGTGCCGATGGTGCTGGTCTCCGGGAAGCTCGCCGCACAACGGGTGACGGGTAGCTGTCTTTGAGCACCGAGCGGGAACGGGATCTGGTCGAGTTGGTGTCGCCAACGGGGGAGGCCGTTGGCTCGGCCACCGTGGCGCAGGCACACACGGTTCCGGGGTCGCTGCACCGGGCGTTCTCCGTCCTTCTGTTCGACGCTGCCGGCCGAACGCTGTTGCAGCGGCGAGCCGCCACGAAGACACGTTTTCCGCTCCGTTGGGCGAACGCGTGCTGCGGGCACCCAGCGCCCGGAGAGGCCGTCGTGGCCGCGGCCACGCGCCGGCTGGGCGACGAACTTGGCGTACTGCCGGTGGCCCTCGCTCATGCTGGCGTGCACACCTATGAGGCGGTGGATCCGACGAGCGGGCGGATCGAGCGTGAGTTCGACCACGTCCTGGTCGGTCGGGTGTCGGCCGACGTGACCCTCTCGGCCGACCCGGCTGAGGTGGCGGAGACGCGTTGGGTTACCGGAACCACGCTCCAGCGAGATGTGACGGGCACCGCCGCGGCCGAGTACGCACCATGGCTTCGCGGTGTGCTCTGTATCGCACTAGATTCCGCCCTTTTGCGCGATTTGCCGCAAACTTAGACTCACCGTCATCATCAGTCCCACTAGTGTGACGCGGGTGGCGATTGGGTCAGCTACCGTTTGGGACGTCCCTTGACTCTCCATCCCCCGGGAGTCCGTTTGTTGCGCTGCCGACTCGGTGCTGCGGCGATCTCAGCCGTCGGCGTCGCCCTCGTCGTTCTCGTTACGTCCGCCTGTTCCGTTCCAGCCGCGCGTAACGGAGCCGCCACGCCGCCACCAGGTGCGACCGCGGCGCCGTCTAAGCCGTCTAAACAGCCGAAACCGTCGCCGTCCGCGAAGCCAAAGCCCACGCCGACGGTCCCCAAGCTGACGGGATCGGTCGTGCCGGTAAATCTGCCACCACAGGCCGGCATCGGACCGTTTGGCTCGATCAAGAGCACCGGCAGCGCCAGTATCGCGCTCACGTTCGACGACGGGCCGGATCCGGTGTACACACCGAAGATGCTGGACCTTCTCAAGAAGCAAGGTGTCAAGGCGACGTTCTGCGTCGTCGGCACCCGGGCGGCTAGGTACCCGGAATTAGTCAAGCGGATCGTCGCCGACGGTCACACGATCTGCAACCACACTTGGCAGCACCGGATGGACCTCGGCAAGCAGTCGAAGGAAGTAATTCTCACGGACCTGCGGGACACCAACAAAGCGATACTCGAGGCGGCCCCCAGGGCGAAGATCAAGTACTTCCGCGCCCCGGGCGGCTACTTCAGCCCTCAGCTGGTCGAGCTTGCGGCGGCGCTGGGTATGAAGTCCGTCTACTGGTCACTCGACACGCGCGACTGGGAGTTCGTCAAGTACGACCACGGCCAACCGATGGTCGATCACATCCTCGAGACCGTGCAATCTGGCGCGCGGCGAGGGTCGATCATCCTGGCCCACGACTTCCACAAGCCGGACACCGTCATCGCGTTCACAGCGCTGGTCCCGTGGCTCAAGAAGTACTTCAAGCTCATCGCTCTGCCCACCTAGACTGCTCCCGATTCGGCTGGGAGCCACGTGCATCGGGCCTGGTTCGCGTACGTGCAATAGCGAATTCTGGGCCGTGACGGGCGGCTTGGCGATCGTCTGGAGGGTCACGTATGCTTTGCAGGCCTCCGGCGGGGCCCGGATGGGAGCGGTCGCGGTCAGAGCCCTTGTGCGATGATTGCGGGGCCGCCCCCATCGTCTAGCGGCCCAGGACGCCGCCCTTTCAAGGCGGTAGCACGGGTTCGAATCCCGTTGGGGGCACGGCAAAACCAAGGTCCTGTGGAGCAGTTGGAGTGCTCGCCGCCCTGTCAAGGCGGAGGTCGCGGGTTCAAGTCCCGTCAGGACCGCCGAAGCCAAACGCCGCGCGAAGCCCGCGCGGCGTTATGCGTTCTTGAGTGGGCAAACCCGGTCGGTCGCCTGGCTGCCGGCCGTGTAGCATGAGCCGAGCCTGGCCAGGTAGCTCAGTTGGTACGAGCGTCCGACTGAAAATCGGAAGGTCGGCGGTTCGACCCCGCCCCTGGCCACCCCGCAAATCACGCTATTGACCTGCCAGAACGTCACGCGTATGGCAAGCGAGACATCAGTGGGCCGGATCAGCCGAGACCATTTGCTCACGGATTGCTCACAGGCCCGGTGGCGGAGCGCCTGTGCTTGGTCAGAAGCTCGGCAGCAGTTTCGACCTGATCAGCGGCGACCTTCCGTACGAGATGGGCGTAGACCCTCCGTGTGATCTCTGGGGTGGAGTGACCGAGGATCATCTGGACTACCTCGATCGGCACTCCGCCCGCGAGCAGTAGAGAGCACGCCCCATGACGGGTGTCGTGGAGCCGGACCACAGGCAGGCCGCACTCCCTAACGTGGCTTTCAAACGCGTTCGTAACGCTCCCGGGCCGGAGTGGAGTGCCGTCCGGGAGGCAGAACACCAGGTCGTGATCGCGATAGTCCGGGCCGAACAAGGCTTGGTCCTTGGCTTGGGCTGCCCGGTGGCGGGCGAGAGCAGCTTGAGCCGGGCCGGCGAGCGGCACCCAACGGCGGCCCGCCCTCGACTTGGGCCGCTTGAAGAACCGCCCAACGTGCTCACCGGCGCAGTAGGGGCACACGCGCTGGGCGTCAGTTAGCTGGCCGCGACTGACTTCCACCACGGTTTGCCGGACGGTCAGCCCAGCGCCGTCGGCGTCGATGTCGGACCACCGTAGGCCACAAAGCTCCGCCCGACGCAGCCCGGCGTACGAAGCCACCTCGTACAGCGCGGCAAGCGGGTCATCGGACACGTGCTCTAGGAACTTTGCTGTCTCCTCTGGCTCCCAGAAGGTCGAGTCGTCTTCCTCGTGATCCGATGATGCGAGTGCATCCAAGCGTCCCTCCGCCGGGTTGATCGCGAGGAGCTCGCGCCGCACCGCAGCCGCGAGGCCGGCCCGGATCGTACGGCGGTAACCAGCGATGGTGCTGGTGGTGCGGATGCTGACCCGACGGCCAACGTTGCCAACCCGCCGCTCGCCGGGGACCGGTACCCGAAGACCGGTCAGGACACGTTCAATGTGGCATCGGCGAAGCTCGCGGAGGCGGAGGCGACCGATAGCCGGCTGCCATACGTCACGAACGTGCCCTCGGTAGTTGGCAAGGGTCTTAGGGGACAGGCCACGCTCGGTCAGCTCTTCAAGCCACCGTTGCAGCCACTCGCCCACCGTCACGCCCTGGTCGTCGGTCCAGGTGCCCGCTAGGACAGCAGCGAGTTCCTTCGCGCGGGCGTGCTCAGCATCTTGTCGGGTCTTGAAGCCGGACCGGACCTTCTGTTTGCGTTTGCCGGTGGCCGCGTCCGGGCCTGTGTCGATCGCATAGGCCCACGAGCCATGGGCTAGCCGGCAGTTCTTCACCCGGCCGCCGTCATCGTCGCGGCACTGACACCGCTTGAAGACTGACCCCCTCATGGCGCCAACTCGCCGTCGAGCCAGGCGTGGAAACGTTGACGCGGTATCAGCCATCGGCCCCCCATGCGTTTCGCTGGGATCTCACCGCGGCGCACCATGCCATAGGCGCTGCTGCGGCCCAGCCCAAGGATGACCGCGACCTCCTCCACGGTGTACGTGGCACGCCGGGGCGTCACTGGCAGGTTGGTGGTTTCGGCAGGCACGGCTGATCGCCGCGCCCGCAGTGGAACAACGTTGTTCATTGATTGGCCTCTCGGATAGATGTGGGTTGCAGAACCTAGCTGTTGCATGCCGTTCCTTTCGCTGGTGCTGATGATGTGGGGACCAGTCGGGTTGTGTCCTCTGTGGAGCTTCAAGCAGCGAGCGCCTGTCAAGGCGAGCTTGGCGGTAGACGTCCGATCAGGCGGCGAGGGTGGTTCGGACTTCGGCCGCGATGTCGGCGTACTCACGGGCGCTCGCGGCGGCGCTGTTGGCTAGGAGTGCGTCACCGGCGGTGTGCCAGCCGGCGCCGACGAACTCGAGGAAGTTGACGACCAGCGTGGTGGGCTGCTCGGGCGCCTGGTGCTCGGTATCGGGTCCGGCGGTGATGGTGCGGCGGAAGATGACCCGCTGCTCGCGGAGAAACTTGAAGGTGATGGAGAACTGGCGGCTCTTGGTGAGGTAGTGGCCGCCGAAGCCGAGCATGTGCGCCCACAGCCGTAGCCGGCGCCATTCGCGGGGCCGGCCGAGCATCCAGCAGGCGTCGATGAGTCGCTCGGTGTGGCTGCCGTCGGCGTCGGCGTACAGGTCGATCGTTTCGGTGGTGAGCCGGCCGGAGAGGTGGCCGGTGGCCTCGGTGGATTTGGTGGCGTACTTGGCCAGGTAGGCCGCGACCATGGCGTCGGTGACCTCTCCACGAGCGCCGACGGTGATGATTCGGGTGTCGAGCTGCTCGCCCCAGGCAATGGGCCAGCCGGCGGGCCGGGTTGGATGTGGCTCGGTGCCAAAGCCGGTGGCCCGGGCGGCGTGTTCGACCGCGTCGATCAGGTCGGCGGCGGTGAGCCCGGTCGGCGGTGGCAGGATGACACCGGGTTGGTCGGGGTCGGTGCCGTCGAGGCGGATGATGGCGTGGAAGTGGATGACCGCGCGGCGTTGCATCTCGGCGGCCTTGCCGTAGGAGAGTTTGATGCCGGCCGGGTCGATGCCGCGCCGTCGGGCGGTGCGGTGCAGGTGGCGTTCGATGCCGATGCGGGTGCGCCGCCACAGTTCCCCGGCGTGCAGGTTCCAGACGACCTGGCCGTCATGGTCGTAGCAGTCCGGGCACAGCGGTGTGCCGACGATCCGGTCGGTGGGCTCGTGGCGGGCGTAGCAGACCAGCGGGGTTCCGTGCTCGCACTTGGGGTTGTCGCGGCGGGCGTGGCATGGTTCGGGTCGGCAGTCGCAGCGGCGCCGGTCGGTGCAGGTGTGCCGTTTGACGATGTGGGTGTGGACCTGGCCGAAGGATGGTGCGGTGAAGGTGGGGAAGACGGCCGGGTGGGCGGCGATGGTGTCGGGGATGCCTTTGCCGCCGACCAGGCCGGCGCGGAGGATCTGGTAGGCGTCGCGTTTGTACCGGTTGGAGCAGGATGGGCAGGCCGCGGCGCGGCGGTTGCCGCACGGCTTGTAGAGCACCCCGTCGGGCATGTCGGCGGTGTAGGTGCTGGTGTAGGACCAGGTGCCGTCGGGTTGCACGGTGACGTGTTCGATGCTTCCGGCCAGCCGGATCGGTCGGGTGCAGCCGGCGGCCGGTTTGATGTGCCACAGCCAGGCGTCGAAATCAGGTCGGGTGGCCCTCGCGAGGGCCTGCGCCCGGGCGTCGAGGGTGCGGGACAACGGCGACCAGGATGGGTCGGTTGGCGGCTCGGCGCATGGGGCCGCACCCGAAGCGTGGGCTTCGGGTGCGACGGTCAGCGTCGAGACGGTCACCGGGCGTCCTTGACGGGCGTGCCGTTGACGGTCGGGACGGGTGTGGTTGGGTTGGCCGGTTCGAGGTTGAGCACGGCCAGGGCTTGGGCGGCCTGCTCGGAGGTCACCTTGAGCCGCACGGCTAGCTGCCCGGCGGTGATCGGCGTGCCGTGCTCGGCCCGGTACTCGGTGGCCACCTGACGGGCCCGGCTGAGCATGGCCGGCGGAACCGGCAGCGCAGGCTTGGCAACGTCCAACGCGGTGACAGGAGTGTCGATGGTGGACGGTGCCGGCCGGCGCGACGGGTTCGTGGTCTTGCTCGGACGGGGGCGGGTGGTGTGGGTACCGGACTTCGCCGCGGCGGCCGAGGCCGTCGGGGCCGGTCGGGGTTGGGTGATCCGATGGGCCACCTGGGCCGGGCTCGGAACCGGGATGGCCGGGGACACCGGCGCGGCCGCCGCCACACGTGCTGGCGGCGGGCTGGTCGGGACCACCGGGCTGCCGACAACGGCGGCGGGGGCGGCGGTCGGAACGGACATGGACATGACCGGCGCGAGTGCCGGTGCGGTGGTGCGGTGACGGCTGGTGGCCATGAGCGCGCCGGTGGCCATCACCATGAGCCCGTCGACGGCGAGCGGACCCACGTAGTAGATGATCGGCTCCTCGCCGTAGTGGGCGAGCAGCCCGGACAGGTGCCGGTAGGAGACGAACGCCGCGACCGCTGCCACTGGCAGCAGGCCGACCCAGCGCAGCAGGTGCCAGCTGACACCGTGCGGCCACCGGATCCGGACGAAGATCTCCACGGCGACGAACAGGAACACCGGCCAGACGACGGCGCCGACAACGGCGCCGGGCTCGGGAGCCCAGTCGGCCGGTGATCCGTGGGGTGGGATGAACGAATGCGCCACGTTCGCGGCGATCGACACCAGCCCACCCAGGACGGCCCCGGTGTACGCCCAGCCACGGCCGGGCACCCTGACAAGTGCGGTCATGGTCTACCTCCGGGGGGAAGCGGGAACAGGACTTCGACGTCTCGCCGAGGCGGCGACGCCGGTGCAGGCCAGCGCAGGGCGCGCAGGGCCTTGGTGTTGTGCAGATCGGTCCGCTGGTCAGGGGCCAGCCGGGCGATCGCCTGCTGGTCCTCGGCCCGGCGCCGGTACAGCACCGGACGCACAGCGGCGTTAGTTGGGCAGTCCGCGAAGCGGACGCCCTTGGGATAGCGGTGGCCGCAGCCGGGACAGGTCTCGACCGCGGGGATTCCGCGATGGTGGTCGGCGAACACCTGCACGAGGGTCGCCACCGTGACGGCCAGACCGGCCGCCACCAGGCGCTTGTCCAGGCCGGCCCGTTCGGACCGGTCGGCGTAGCGCATCTGCGCCGCCTGCCGGGACACGCCCAGCCGGTCGGCGATCTCCGTCCACGAGTAGCCGAACTCCCGCAGCCCGCGTACCGCGGTGCGGGTGATGGCGTCCACATCGGACGGCAGCAGGACTAGCGACCGCAGCGCCTCGATGTCCCCGGCCGCGACCCGACGCGCATACGCGCGCAGGATCCGGCGGGCGAACGAGGCGTAGTCGGCGTTTTCCACCGTTCGCTTGGCGCGCTTACGCTTCACGGACGGCTTGGCGGTGGTTGTGCCCATCAGGCACCCCCGGCCAGCACTGGAAGGGCGGGCGTCACCCCGTCGGACCCGGAGACCGGGCACAGCGGGGTTCCGTCGCGGTGCGAGTAGGCCGGCACCGGCCAGGACTCGGGCATGTGCCAGTCCGTTGGCGGCCGGGAGTACACCGGCTCGCCGCAGACCGGGCACGACACGTGCAGCAACTCCCACACGTCGGCGGCCTCGGCCAGGACGTCGAGGACCTCCTGGGCGTTGCGTCCGGGTTCGTCGTTGAAGCCGTACGCCGAATCCGCCCCGTGCCACGCGGACACGAACCGGTCCAGATGGGTGACGGCGGCTTCGAACTCGGCCCAGCCGGGCTGGTCGAAGTGCTGCGCCGGCGCCTCGACCGGTCCGCCGTAGCAGACCATGCCGATCGCGCCGACCACACAGGCCGCCGGGGTGAACACCGCGGCGGTCTGGTCGTAGTAGCTGCCCTGAACCCAGCCGTGCCGGGTCAGGTGCAGGGCGGCCGCCCGCAGGGCGCGGGCCGGGGTCACCGTCTGCGCGGTGACGGGGTCGGTCGCCGGTTCGGCGACCTGGGTGTGGGTAGGCTGCATTCAGCCGACCTCCTTTCCTGATTGGGGGGAATCGGTGGCTAGAGGTCGGCGGCACCGGATCTGCTTGGCGGTAGGGCCGGTGCCGCCGGCTCGACATTGGTCAGCGCCGTCGAGAAATCACCCGCTTCAACAGCGCCTGCAACGAGGTCAAGATGTGCGCCAGATGCGCCCGGGCCTGAGGTTCACCGGCGGCCAATGTGATACGGGTTCGGATCTCCACATGTTGGCGGCCATCGGCGGCCAGCACCCGGGTCAACACCGCCACGCCGGCCGGGCCGGCCGACAGTGTCACCGGATGGGCCCGATGCTCGCCCAGGCCGCACTGGTGGTCGCGGGCGCACCAGTCCGTATGCGCAAAGCCGCGCCGGGTCCGTCCGGTCAGCACGGTCATGACCGGTCCTCCCCGTCGGCAAGCGCGGCGCAGACCCGCGCAGCCGCGTCGACGCCGGACAGACCCAGCTCAGCCGCCCAGCCGGCCAGGTGCGGCCACAACCGGCATCCGCTCGGAGGGTCGTCGGCGGCGAGGGTCTCGGCGATCGTCATCGCGGTCAGCGCCTGGCCGTGGGCGAGCCGCCGGCCGGGCAGCCAGGTCACCCGCCAGCCATCGCCGTCGTGGACGGCGCGGTGACCGGTCAGGTCGCTGGTCATCGCGGCATCGGTGATCCGGATCGACATGACGGTTTCTCCCTACGCGGCCGACGGGTCGAGGTAGCGGTGCGGGTTGCGGATCGAAGCCGCGTAGGAGGCGATCGCGGCGCAGTCCTCATCGGACAGATAGGCCGTCTTGACCAGCCGTGGCACACCACCCTCGGCGATCAGCAACCCGGCGCCCGGATTGCTGGGGCTGATCGTGTTGGACGACCAGCCCCGGGCCGCCCAGCCATGGCCCAGCACGATGTCGCTGGACACATCGGTGGTACACCGGCCAGCCCACCGCCAGGCGAACAGATCCCGCAGCGAGGTCGGGATGATGTCCGACGACGGCCGCTGCGTCGCGGCCACCACCATCACCCCGACCGCCCGGCCCCGGGCCACCAGGTCCCGCAGCAGGCTCGAGAACGCCTCCTGCGTCTTGCGGTCCCCGACCGTGGCCGAGAAGTAGGCCAGCTCGTCTACCGCCACCAGGATCGGCAGGAACGCATCGCCGCGGACGATCTTGCGTCGGCCCTGAGATCGCAGGTGGGCGTAGCGGTTGTTCATCACAGTCTGCAGCCGCCGCAGCGTGGCCAACGCGTGGTCGATGTCCGGGCCGACGAACACGTCGGCGCAGGCCTCCCACTGACCCAGCTCGACCTGCTTGCCGTCGAGCAGGCACAGCCGGCAATCCACCGACAGCGCCGCGTGCGCCACGATCAGGTTGAGCAGGGTCGACTTCCCGCCGCCCGGCTCGGAGCCGGCCAGCAGATTCCGGAAGATCATCGACACGTGGACCGGGTGGCCAAACTCATCGATGCCGATGAACATCGGATCGAACACCGACAGCGCCGGCCCCACCGGCACTGGGCCCGTGGAGCTCAACGCGACCAGGGTCGGCATCACAGACACTCCTGTCCTGTCCGGGGATTAGGCGGCGGCCCGGTGGTTGGCCGGGGTCGCCGTAGCCCACGGATCACCGGCCGGTATCTCCGCCTCCGGGTGATGGCCGTTGCCGCCAGAGCGGGTCATTTTCGCCACCGTTGCGGTGGCAAACCGCAGCGACGGGCCGACCTCGTCCACGTCCAGGCCGTAGGCCGAGCGCTTCTCGCCCTCGTCGGTCTCCCACCGCGACAGCCGCAGCCGGCCCACCACCACGACCCGGGTGCCCTTGCGCAGCGACTCGGCCGCATGCTCGGCCAACTCCCGCCACACCGTGCAGGTCAGAAACAGCGGATCACCGTCGCGGTACTCCCCGCTGGTCTTGTCCAGCACCCGGGGCGTGGACGCGACCGTGAACTTCGCCAGGGCCACCCCGGCCGGGGTGAACCGCAGATCCGGATCGGCGGTCAGGTTGCCCACCACCGTCACCGTTGTGTCGTTCGCCATCTCAGGCATCTCCTTGATTCGTTGGAGCCTTGTTGGACTGGTCACCAGGTCTGGCGGCCACCGCCACGCCCGACACCGCGTCGGGCCCAGCGGAAGCGGTCAGCGACGGGCCACCCGGGTCACCGGCGCCTCCTCCGGCAGATCGGACAGGTCCAGGGCCAGGGGCGGCCCGCCCGGCGAGACCGGCGTCACCGCATCGCTCACGATCGGCACCGATCGGGCCAGCGGCGACCGGACGGCGCCGGTCAGCGGATCCCGGCGGGTGATATCGACCCGCACCAGCGCCGCGCGCCGGGCCGAGGCGCGGACCACCCGCACCTCACCGGCCCAACAGGCCACCGCCAACTTGCCCGTCCTGCCGTCCAAGTCGGACAGGTCCAGGCCCGGGCGTAGCCACACCCACACCCGCTCCCCCGCAGGCGTCGGACGCGCCAGCAGGATCAGCGGCAGGAATATCGGACTACTCCGCGCCGCCGAGCGGATGAACTCGGCGAAGCACAACCGCAGGCGATGGCGGACCACCGCACACCACGCCCACGCGACGACTCGGCGACGAACCGGGCGAACAAGTCCTGCCAGGCCGGAAGCGGCAAGGACCAGTGCGGCAGCGAGGACCGGATGCGTTACCGACGCGGCGGCGGCCAAGCCCGTTACCACGACGGCGAACAGCACGATCTCGGCTGCCCAATGCCACAGCACCCGCAGCGCCGGCCACGCCCGCACGGCCAGCGCCACCACCAGACCGCATACCGCGCCGACCAGCACGCCGAGGACCACGGCAGTGATCGAATGGCCGACCGTCGCGAATGCAGCTATGGCCAACGCGCCGGCGGAAGACGTGACGGTGTAGAACGCGACGCGGGCCCGGCGCGCGTACGAACGCGCCACCGACACCTCGACCATCGGCACCGCTTCGGTCGTGCCGGAGCCGGGCCGGCCACTCGTGCCAGTAGCCATGTCATCCTCCAGAGGGTCTTCATGTCTTCATGAAGACATGAAGTGACGGTACCGGCTGCGGGTGAAAGTCGTCAAGAGTTCACGAAGACCTAAACTGGATTGGGATAAGAGGGAGGGCAGCCGAATGGCCGTAAAGTACGAACGGATCGCAGCCGACCTGCGCAGGAAGATGCAGAGCGGCGATTTGCGACCTGGCGACCAGCTGCCTGCAGAACAGGCACTCCGAGCAACGTGGAACGTAAGCCTGCCCGTCGTCCGCCAGGCGCTAGATCTCCTCGAGTCCGAAGGACTCGTCGACCGAGTTCACGGACGCGGCACGTATGTGCGCGCACCCCGACAACGAGTCCGCCGGACGCCCGAGCGCTATCAGTGGGAGAAGGACCGCGTGCTCCTGTCCGACAGCCAGCGGCGTCGCACCGGGGCCACCGAGCGCGACACGGGTCTGACTATGACGGACCTTGACTTCCGGGCTGAGTTCCACACGGTGCCAGCCAACGAGAATCTCGCGAAGCTGTTCGGCGTGCCAGTCGGCGCGAAGCTACTGCAGCGGATCTACACCACGCGCGCCAACCGAGAGAACATCCCACTCAGCCTCGTTCACTCTTACCTCGTCTATGACGTCGCGGCCGAGAACCAGGCCCTGCTGGAGCCTGGAAACGAACCATGGCCGGGCGGGACACAACACCAGCTGCACACGATCGGCATCGAACTTGACCGCATCGTCGACCACATCACCGCTCGGCCGCCGACTCCGGAGGAGATTGAAGCGTTGGACATTCCGCCGGGAGTCTCTGTGTTCGTCCTCCGCAAAGTCTCGATCGACACTCGCGACTGCGTCGTAGAGGTGTCCGATGTGGTGATGCCGGGCGACCGGACCGAATTCGCGTACACCACGAAACTCACGCGGTGGAACGCATGACCCTCATCGTTTCCATCATCACCGCCGTACACGAGCCCAACGTGCCATTCCTGGCGGAGGCGTACGACTCGGTCGCGGCGCAGGAGCTGCCGGCCGAGTGGTCGTGGGAATGGCTCGTCCAGGAGGACGGTCGCTCCGGCGCAGTTGCGGCGGCGCTCCCCAAAGACGACCGCATCAGCCCGGGAGAGGGCACCAAGGGCGGCCCGGGTACTGCGCGGAATCTGGCCCTGGGACGTGCATCGGGGTCAATTGTCCGCGTTCTCGACGCCGATGACCGACTGACCACCGGAGCGATTGGCCGCGATATTGCAATCCTCGACCAACGACAGGAGGTCGGATGGACCACGACTAGCGTCCTCGACCTCATGCCAGACGGCACGACCGTTGGGTGGGAACACTCGGATCCCCCTGACGGACCACTTCCGCCGGGCCTCGTACTCGACTATTTCCGCCAGAACAGCTACCGGCTACCCGTTCACCCAGCGACGCTCTGCATCCGTCGAGGCTTGGCGCTCGCGCTTGGCGGCTGGATGGCGTTGCCCGGGGGCGAGGACACCGGCCTACTCCTAGCTGCATCCGCCGTCAGCACCGGCTACTTTATCGGGGAGCCAGGTCTTCTTTATCGCAAGCATCCCGGCCAGACTACGGAACAGCCGGGGTACCGGGCCGGGAGCGAATGGGCCGCACGCATGCGTCTGATTGAGGCGCGAGCCCTGGCACTCCAGGCGGGGGCGGGTCTCCGAATGCCCTGATGGGCCGATGGCGGGGATCCGATCACCCGTAGAGGGGCCGCGTGCTCTTGGAGTTCATGTCGAGCCGGCTGAAATTCCTCGTCCAATTGAAGGCGTAAAGGTCGCCGGCCAGAAGCGCAAGGGCGAGTGATCCGGCGGGCGTGGAGGAGAGGACTTGCGGCTCACCTCCGTGGATGGGCGACCGTACGCGCTCGGCCACGTCACCGCGCAGCGAGCGGATGACACCGATCCGCTTCTCCCAGTCGGAGCCGTTCCAGTCGTTGGTCTCCCCGAGCTGCCATACCGCTTCGTTGGCGGCACCCGCCGGAAGTGGTTCGAGGTGCCAGCTGTAGTGCGGCTCGCTGTCAAGCCCCTCACCTGTGCCTGGCGTCAGTGTGCCGACTATCCGTGCAGGTAGCAGCTGGTACGTGTTGAGTTCCGCCGCCATGGAGGGGACATGACGATCGACTATGGCCTGGTAGACATCCAGGGCGGCCGACGTTGCGAGACGTAGTCGAGCGAGGAGCTGGTCCGTGGTCCACCAACTCCAAGTCCAACTGCCCCTCGTGTTCGGAGGCGGCCAAGGCGACACGATCTCGCGAACATCAAGACGGTGTAGGTCCCCGAGGAAGGCCTCGGCTTCACTCAATCTCCAGCCGCCTCTGTACGAGATCACATGTACGTCGCTGTCGGGAAACTGATTCCGGATCCCAGTGACGGCGGCTTCCAGCTCATCTCGCAGGATCGGTTTGGATTGAACCTCGGGGGAGCGTTTGAGTATCTGGTGTGCATAGTCCCACGCGAGTTCCGGCCAGCAGACTTCGATCTCTGCAAGTAAATCGCGGTTTGCGATCCATCTCTCAACCTGATGCTGGACCCCGTCGAAGGTCCAGTCCCACGGCCACAGCACATCGCCGTTCGGCGTTCCTGCCTTCTCACCCGTCCATGCTGGGTTGGGCTGGCCGAGCGGATGCACGAGGGGTGGCAGGGGAACCACCGCATTAGGCACGTCGTGAGGATTGCGACTCCAGGCAGTGACAAGATGAGATCCCTCCATAGCCACACCAAGCGCCGGCATCTCCCCGGCCAACGTCCACGACTCAACCAGCTTGGGCCACGGTTCGATCCAGGCCCGTTCCGCACGTCTCACCCGCTCACCGGCCTCGAGGGCAGATGCCGCTAGTGGGTTCGCTCGCAACGCGTTGTATGGTGCCTTCGCGTGGTGATACACCCACGCCGCTGTGGCAGGGGCATGGGCGAGCATCGTCGATATCACCGTGTCGATGGCTTCAGCGGATCCTTGCAGCAGGGCCTGCACGAGCGCGTATCGCCATCGATGACTACGCAGGGGACTCGACACACTAAGGGCGAGCACGTCGGGGTCCCGCAACAAGGCATTGGCGGCAAACCATTCCGTGAGTACGGCGAGCTGAAACGATGCGCGACCATCGGCCACGTGGACTATCCGCGAACGCGCGATCTGCCCGATCTGCAACGGCGTCGCTTCGAGACTCCTGAGTTCAGCTGACTGACCGCCCGAATCGACGACGCGGCAAGCCATCCGCGCCAGCAGTTCGAAGATCCCATCAGCGATGTCGCCGAGGTCGTCGATGGCGTGCCGACCCACGGAGTCGACCAATTGGGCCTCGCGGACCGCCGCGAAGTTGCTCTTCCGATGATCGAGTGCATAGCGAATGGCAAACAGAGGTCGCCGAAGAACCTCTGATAGCTCGGGACGCCACACGGGCCATCGGTCGATGTGGGGATCGATCATGGCCATCAGTGCAGTAGCCACTTCTTGCGATAGGGGCTCAACAGCCACTGTATCGAGTCCGAGCTGGGACGACTCGGGACGTGATGCTATAACAACGGTTGAGTTTGGCCACGAAGCCACCAAGGTGGCAACTCGCGCGGCAATCTCGGAGATTCGCACGCCCGCTTCGTCAAGACCATCGATGACTAGGTGCACGCCGACGCGGGACGGGTCGCCGAGGCCGCTTACGTGTCCGGTAACGACTGAGTCGAGAGACGCGCTACCAACTTCCTTGGCATGAAGGAACACGGGGATTGGCGCGTTCGCATCTCGGAGAGCGCGGTCGATCGCATCACGATGGAGACGTTCGAGCTCCGTGGTCTTTCCAACCCCCATCGGGCCGCTAACCACCGTAAGGTCCATCGACGGCGTGATACTGATTGAAGCCGCCAAAGCACGCGCTGCAAGTACGCTTGCTTCGTCGTCTTCAAGTCCGATCGCGCGCAGAGTCATTGCCACCCGCCGAGTACCTGCATCCCGCCGGCGGCCGAGTATCGCTCGGCGGGTAGCCGCTCCGACCGTCAGTGGGAGGTGTGCACGGAGCGAGCCCTGCAGGGACCGCATGTCGACGACGCCGCCGACGGGTCCCGTCTCCGTTAGGTGCTTGAACAAGGCGTTCGCGAGGTTTACCGCTCCACGCTGGTTCGGGGGGTCCCAGGCCTGGGCGAGCCGATTGATGAGTTCAACAGAATCCCGGGTTACAGCAGTCCGGACCTCGACAGCGTGGACTTCGAACGCCGCGAGCACTCGATACAACAGGGCGGGGTCCATGCCTTCGGCCGCTTGGAGGCAGTGGCTCCAACGCTTTGCGATTTGTCCCGCATGTGCGTCAACCGCGCCTAGGAACTTGGCGTACCCATTGGCCGCACGTGCCAGCTCACATAGTTTCGCCATTGAGACATGCCCGGGAGAGTCACGGTCCACGACGATCGTGAACCGTCGCTCTTCCGACGCGAATGACGCCTCGTCAGCGAGTAGCGCAGATGCAGCTTGTGTCAGCAGAGTCGCAAACTTGGTGTCTGCCCCCGTGAACCTCTGCACATGCCGGCACTGCGCATGCACGGTACGGTGGCCTCCTTCGACTAGTTCGAGGGATATCAGTAGGTCCTCGAATCCTGCTGATCCAGCCTGCATCTCAAAAGCCACCACAACGCCGCCCAGCTCGGTGTACCGGGATCGGATCATGTCGACTGCTAGCAGCGTGGCGACTTTGTACTCGAATAAGGTCCCACCGCCGGCGGTGGCGAACGGGTGGGCTGTAGGAGGCACGGTTCTAGTTTGCACGGCGGCTGCAGGCACTCTTTCTCCGGATCCGTGCGCGCCGGGTCGCGGTGACGGTGGCGTTTGGCAACTGTGTATCCGCGTCAAGCACCAACCGGAGTCGGACAGTGCCTGGTCTCGGTGCCTGGTCTCGGTGCCTGGTCTCGGTGCCTGGACGTCGCTGTGGTCTCCTCGGTGCCTGGTCTCGGTGCCTGGTCTCCGTGCCTGGTCTCCGTGCCTGGTCTCCGTGCCTGGTCTCCGATCGGTGAGAACTTTCTATACGCCTTCAAGGCGGCCCTGACGGGCCGCTCCGCCCGGCGCGCCGCCTCTGTCTTCGCCGCCGGCGGCACGCCGTGCGATGGCCCATCAGCCAGCGCAAGAAAGCCCGGCACCAGCCGACGAGCGACCGGCACCGGGCGACCACGGCGACGTCCAGGCCCTCACGGCGGACGAGCACGCCGACCTCCACGCCAGGGCGACCGCACGCCTCCAGCCGTCACGGGCGACGTCACCCCGGTCGCCATCTCCGGCTCGGCCGCTCCGGCGATGCCGACCAACGTCACCCCACGCGTTCTCTCCGGGTCCGTAATCTCGGGGGGCTCCGCCCCGCCGAACCCCCCGGCGCTCTGGGAAGCCGGGCCCGGCCGTCTCCCCGTCACGCACCAAAGGCCGCCAGACCACGCCCGCCCGGTCAAGGTCGTTCGTCCGTGGGGCGCTCCACCTTGACCGGGCGGGCGCGGCCCGGCAGGAGCAAGCCCTGCGTGACGGGAAGCCAACCGGGTCTCAGACGGCGGATTCGTGGCTAACGGATTGCTCACGGACGAGATGATGTTGATAGCCGGCCGCGAGTGAGGGCCGGCAGAAGCGCGCACGTCAGCCAGCACGGACGGCCATGAAATGACCCACCGCAGCAGTCGGCAATACGCCCACGCGGCCCCTGAAAATCGGAAGGTCGGCGGTTCGACCCCGCCCCTGGCCACCCCCTACGACCTGCCATCCGCGCAGGCCGTCAGTTTCTCGGATCAGCGGTCCCGAGGCGCTTACCCCGAGCGAACGTCGAGTTGCGCGGATCGCCGCCGAAGGCCGTAGCAACCCCGAGATCGCACAGGAGCTATTCCTCACGCGCCGCACCGTGGAAGCCCACCTGACAAGTGCGTATCAGAAGCTCGGCATCAGCTCGCGGGACGAGCTTGCGACAGCGCTCGGCTGACGCGGGAGCCAATCTTTGTGGTGCCTCCACGATGAAGTGCCGCTCGGTGTTGACGACGATCAGGTCATAGCCCGGACCGAACCGGTGCCTGAATCCAGCCGAGGAGGCAGCCATGACCCTGCAGACCGAGCGTTTACCTGACGCTGACATCAGCCGCGAGCGCCCCGCCCGACAAACGCATTACGTCGCTTGGCTGGTGGCCGTGTTCATCGCGACGGCGATCGCCGTAGTGGCCGGGGTGGCCATCACTGCGCAGCCGACCCGCCCAGCGCCGGCCAACGAGACCTTCTACCAGGAGCCGAACGCCAACACCCGCGAGGGTCGCGTCTCCGCGACTGTGTACGGGGACCCAAACGCCAATACCCGCGAGGACCGCGTGCCCACGACAACGGTCCTGGAGCCGAACGCCAACACCCGCGAGGGCCGCGTGTCCGGCAACAGCTGACCTACCCGTGGGCAGCAGCACTGTGGCTAGCCGCCACATCCGACAGAGACGCAACAGCCGGTCCGGCGTCGCCAGTTGGGCGGATGCTCATGTTAGTCCGCTTTGGATGGCGCTGGGCCGGCACAGCGAGCAAGCGGCGATGACTCGTATCCTCCATTGTGGACTAGTCCATTCTCATCTAATGGCTGGGACCACATCGGCGTACGGGCTCGGCCTCGCCGACTGTGGCGCCGACCCGTCGCGGTCCGGTCGTACGGTGACGATTATTTACCGCTGTCCACCCGCTGTTTGACGAGGAGTGCGACCAATCGCTCGATGAGGTCGTACGGAATGGGCTTTCGTAGCGGGAACCTCGCCGTGCCCTTGCCCGCTTTGTATTGCGCGAGTTCCTGCTCGAGCGCTTCGTCTGTTGCGGGCAGCGGGTAGAGGGAGACGTGGTGCTTCCACGCCGCGAAGTACACCAAGTATTTGCCATTGAGCGTGATCGTGGGTATCTGATAGCTGATTGTCTCGCCAGCCGCCGGCACGACGCTCCGGATCGTCCGTCGCAGCTTCTCGAGAATGATCTGAACGTCTTCGGGGTATGAACTGACGTAGTCATCGATGGTCGCGAACTTTTCTGCCATGAAACCGCCCTTCGATTCGATACGCCGGTGCTGGGCGCATGCACGTCAGCGGGCGACGAGATCGTCGAGGCGTTAGCCCTCGCGGTCGCCGACCCGCGCTGCTGGCGACGACGTACGCCGTTGACGGGGCGCAGTACATGGCATGCCCTAATGCGTCGAACACGTCGACCATAGTCAGATCGCCGTTGAGCTTGAACACTCGCTTGACGGGTACGTCGTCGGCTCGCCGCGGCTAGTTCAAGAACAGGGTAACGAGCGGGGCGAGCATGGCCCAGACCGGGAGCTTGGTGTTCGTGATTTCTTGGTGGCAACAACTCATCGCTGCGCCGGCGGCGCCGACTCCTACGCGCCGACGGACCCGCCTGTTCTAGCTCTGATCTGTCTTCGTCGATCAAGGGGATAGTCGCGTGTTTGGAGATCAAATCACGCGACTACGCCCTAGATCGACGGAGGGGGCGGGGGTTGCAAGGGCGTGCCGGCCTGGGCCAACCGTCGGCGCTTCCAGACCCTCCGCACCCCGTTGCCGACGGCCCCAAACGTGGAAATGAGCGTCGCGACCGTGGTGATGAGACCGACGACGGTGGTGGTCAAGAAGGTCGCAACCGCGGCCCCAGCCTGCGCGATCTTGTCTTTGGTCGTTGTGGTGGCGATCAGCGTGATGTCGAACGTCTGGCTCGGGATCAATAGCTCGTCGGAGTCGGTCTGGAGCACGCTGATCGACAGAGTCAAGGTGTACGTGTTCGGCTCGTGGGCATAAACGAACCAGCGCCACTTGGCTGAGTCGGTCGGCTCGATGATGGGCTGTACCGACGCCGCTTGTGGTCCGGCTACGGAGACCTCTTCGTAGCCGGACACCAGCTCGGCCTTGATCCTCGCGCCGACGCTGACCGGCCCGAGCGCCGGCGGCAATCCGGAGGGTTGGACTGTCGGAGTTGGTGTCGACACGTCACGCCGACCGCACACCGGGCTCTCGAGCCCACAGATCACAACGCTGACCGGGTACCCGCGACCAGTGTCTGCCCTGATCAGACTGTCGGCGTATACGCTGCCGCTCTTGAGGGCCGACCGTTGGTCAAGGATGTCGAGCTGGTAAACGAACTGATCGATGCGGAAGGGTCCGCTTCCGCCGGCCGAGGGCGACGCTGAACCGGGTGTCGTCGGCGGCGCCTGCGTCGACGGTGCCGTCGATGGTGCCTGGGTGCCACTCGGTCCGGTGGTGGGCGCGAAAGCCGGCGTCGTGACGATGGTCGTCCGCGTGGCCGTGGGCACGGTAGGCGCGGCGTTGGGCGCGCCGACGCCTGTGCGCGACGTACCAAGGAAGTAGTAGGCGGACAGGCCGCCCAAGCCAACAGCGAGTACGAGGAGCGCCAACGGCAGCCACCAACGCCTGCGGCGCGACCGCTTGGCGCCGGCGTGGGGCACTGGTTCGACTGGGTTCATCGATGAGACCCCTCTCGTGCCGTCGCTAACAGTGAACTTGCAGGCTCGAATCGTGACAATCGACCGATGCGCCTACACGGGTGGCTCGATCGGATGACCCCGGACCATTGCCGTAGCGACGCCTATCGCGCGCTGGGTCGGCCCCGGGATAGGCGTCGCGGCGCCGGACGGCCGAGCCGGGTGCCGCCTAGATCGGCACGCTGACCGGCGGCGTACCCGCCCTCGAGCCCGCTCCCACGCAGCCGGCGCGGCTCGGACATGCGCAGCCGCGGATATGCCTCCTCGACCCGGCGGTCGACCCGCTGGCCGCGGTCGGCCAGGACGAGTGCCACCGACGGCCCGGAACCCGCCGCAGAACCGGAGGCCGCCGACGAGGCCCGCTGCTCCGCCTCGCGCAGGCGGATGCCGACCGCATGGGTGAAGCCCATGAGCCACGAACGACGAAAGGCCGCGGGGGTCTCCCACGACGGCACTGGCGCGGCGGCGAGCCCGTACGACGCCTGGACCAGGAGAGACGTGAACAGCAACTCCGTGCGCTCGAGGTCGGAGGCGAATCCAAACAGGTGCATGGCGTACGCGTACCCGCCCCCAACCCATTCCTTCCGGCGCACGCTCCGACACCGCAGCGCACCCGCGACCGTGGCGAGCAGGCCCGACTTGTCCAGGGCATAGGGTGCGAAGACCGAAACCACTCGATCTCCGACGGGATCACTGTCCGGTGAGGCGGCAGCGAGGAGGGCGCGATCCACCCCGTACTTCGCGATGAGCTCGGCGGCCTTGTCGTTCAGCGCCGCGGCCTCGTCCGGCGTACAGCCCGGATCTTCGGCCTTGGCTAAGAGCTTACGGACCTTCTCAAGCATGGTGTCAGTCATACGAACACCTGTACCAGCCCCCACCGACAGAATCGAACCGACGGCACCGAGTGGAACCGAATCACGCCCCGGACCCGCGACGCTGCAGCGTCGCCACCGTCGAGCCGGCCAGCGTCACGAGACATTCTGACAGCTGCCCGTCCGCCATCGCCGCACCGAACAGTGCTACCCCGGTCGGCGCGTCGGCATTGGCATAGGCGCTCACGAATCGAGCCACCCATCGGGCGTCGTATCGTGCCTGCTCGATCCCGGGAAAGTCCAGCGCCGCGAAGCCGGCGGGAACGTCGTCGCCGACGAGGGTGGCGGCGAGGCAGCACGCCACATCGTACGCGCCCCGGACGCCGCCCCGATTCACCGCCGCGTCGAAGGCGCCGACCACGGCGTCGCGGTCGCCGCGCACCGCGGAGTCGATGACGGCGGCCGCGTCCCGGTAGACCTCTGACGGAATATCCCGCGCAGCGCCGTCTCGAACACCCACGTGGGGCAGCGTAGGACGGCGGCGCAAGCTACGGACGGCGGATCAGGCACGTGAGGCGCGCCGTGCAGACCCGCTCACCCGCCTCATCGGTGATCACGATCTCGTACGTCGCACCGAACCGCCGAGGTGCAACGCCGTCGCTACGCCGGTCACCAGACCAGCACGGGCCGAGCGGTGGTGTGTGGCGGAGATCTCGGAGCCCAGGGCATATCCACCCCGTCCATATGGGCACCGGCAGCGACCGCGGTTACACGGTGCAGCCCCGGCGGGTACTCTCCCTGGCGAGTGGCGCGAACCGTTGGGGCCACGGAGGCGCGCGTCCAGGGGAGGAGAACGTTCATGCGTCGGATCTCGCGCGCCGTTGCGGCTACGCTCGCGACCGCCGCCGTACTGGCCGCGGGAGGCTGTGGACAGCCGGCGCCAAGTGCCGACCCGCTCGAGAGGCCGGCGGACGAGATCCGCCTCTACGGCAGCGACGGTAACATGCTCAATGCCGTCGGCGACCTGCTCGCGGACTATCCGGACGCGCTGACCGGCATGAAGGGAACGACGCCGCTCTCCCGCCTGTCGCAGAGCTTCCGGGATCGCCTGCGCAGCATCGATAGCCAGCTCAAGGACGAGGCATACGCCGGTGAGGCGTATGACGCCGTCGTAATCAGCGCCCTAGCCGCGCAGATCGCGTTGACCACCGACCCGAAGGCCATCGCCGGCCAGATCAACGGGGTCACCACCGGCGGGACCGCCTGCGAGACGCCCGGCGACTGCCTAGCACTCATCGACGCCGGCCAGGACATCCTCTACAAGGGCATCTCGCTGGGCCTGGGGGGATTCACAGAACAGGGCGAGCCCTCGGCCAGCACGTTCGGCATCCTGCGCTTCGCCGCCATGAACCACCTCGACAGCCGGCAGACCCAGTACGTGCCGGCCGGAGACCCCACGACGGCCACCACGAAGCGCCCACCCGCGCCGGGCACTCCGTCCACCGGTGGCCAGCTGACGATCGGTGCGCTGCTACCGCACACCGGCGACCTCGCCGGGGCCGGGCCGCCGATGTTCGCCGGGGCGCTGCTGGCCATCAAGGAAGTCAACGACGCCGGCGGCGTGCTCGGACGACCGGTCAAGTGGATCGACGGCGATGACTTCACCGACGGGGCGAAGGCAAAGGGCACCGTCGAGCGCCTGATCGGCGAGGGGGTACACGTCATCATCGGCGCCGGTGCCTCGTCCATCACGAAGGCCGTGCTGCCCACCGTACTTGCGGCTGGTGTCGTGCTCTTCTCCCCGTGCAACACGGCGGCCGAACTGACCAACGTCGACGACAAGGGACTCTACTTCCGCACCGCACCACCGGACGGCCTACAGGCCGCCGCGCTGACCGACATCATCATGCGCGACGGGGTGCGCCGGATAGCGATTGTGGCGCGTGACGACGCGTACGGGAAAGGTCTGATGGACTCCGTCCGTGACGACCTCATCGGCGCCGGGCTGTCCGCCGCCGACATCAAGACCGTGCCCTACAACACCGACGAGCCGGAATTCGAAAGCCTTGGCGCCACCATGAGATCGTTCGCTCCCGAGGGTGTGCTCATCATCGGCTACGACGAGACCGCGAAGGCGCTCGATTCGATCTTGAAGGTCGGGTTCACGTCCCGGGCGATCTGATCCCATCCACCCACACCCCCATGGTGCCGCCGCCGATCACCACAAGCCGTTCGGTCCGGGACGCCTCCGTTTCGTCCGCTCTGTGCGGAATGTGCCGGGCGCGCCCCAGCTTATGAAAGGCGGCCCTTCGGGTCGCCTTCCCAGACCAATGGCCCTACGGTGTGCACGTCACTGTCTTCGCAGAGAGGTAGACCATGAGCGAGAACGAGACCGGACACACGCGGGGGGACGAGCGGATCGAGCTGATCGTCGCCGACACGAACAACGACGGGAAGGCCGACCTCTGGGTCGTGGACACCGACGGCGATGGTAAGGCCGACCTGTTCCAGTTCGACCACGATGGGGACGGTCAGGTGGATCTCACTATCGTCGACCGTACTCAGGACGGCAACCCCGACGAGGTCATCAAGGGCGACGCCGGTCTCCCCCCGGCATAGCCCCCCGCCCACCCTCGCCCTCCCCCGCCTTCGTCGGCCCCGCTTTCGTCGATCTAGGGATTGGCGACGTGGTTTGATCTCTACAAGCGTCGCTAGTCCCTAGATCGACGCGATCTTGGGCTAGGTGCCGCCGCCCAAGGCGCGGATCGCCAGGCCGATGCCCAGCACGAGGAGCGCTACCACGAGCGTCTCTGCCACCACGACCGCCGCGGCGGCCAATGCGGCGCTTCGCCGCACTGGTGTGCCCGCTGCTGCGATGCCAAGGGCGAGCAGTTGGTGGCGGCGCACGAGCACCTCGCGCTGCCGGCGCGACACCTCCGCGCCGGGATCACGGGACAGCGCCACCGCGAGGCGCGCCTGGGCGCGCTGCAGCCGGCGTACCGCCCGCGCACCACCTCGCCCGAGCCGCAGCCGGGCCCGCCGCCTCGCCCGGATCCGCTGCCGCAGCGATACCAGTGCGGTGATCTCCTCGGGTGTGGCGACCCGGGGATCGGCCAGCCCGGCGAGCATCGCGGCGTAGTAGCTGGACTCCCGGCGCTCGGCCGCCACGATCAGCGTGACTCCGACTATCAGGGCCGGGATTCCCTTGATGAGCAACGCAGCCATCAGGCCCGCCGTGCTGTGGCCGAAACCGCCCTCCAGCAGCGGCGAGTTCCACAGAAAATGAAATCCCCAGGCGGCGCCGAAGAGGGCGGCTGCCACGGCGAAGCGGATCCCCGGGCTCTTATCACGTCGTACGAGCGCATAGGCCACGCCGGCCCCAGCGAGCGCACTGAACAGGGTGTGGCTCCAGAGCCCGCCCAGGAATCCGCGCAGCAGGAAGGTCACGACCACCGGACCCACCTGATCAGTGCCCCCGTCGAGCGCCACGGCGTTCACCGCGAAAACGACGTTCTCCACCACCTGGAAGCCGAGTCCGATGAGGGCCCCATAGACAAACCCGTCGACCACACCGTTGACCTGTGCGCGGGCCACCAACGCGATCGCCACGACGCCCAGCACTTTCAAGATCTCCTCGACGCCGGCGCCGGCGACCGCCGGACCCCACCGCGTCGCAAACCCGGGAGAGGCGAGCTTAGCCAGGATATTTTGCAGCGCCGTACTGCCGGAGATCGCCGCGGATGTGGCGACCAACCCGCCCCAAGCGAACGCGGTGGCCTGCAGTGGCAACGGTTCACGCTCGAGATAGTCGATCATGCGGAGCAGCAGAACGAACGGGATGGCATACAGGGCGAAGAGCACCACGGATACCGCGGTCCCCACGGGGTATGACTCGATGGACCGCCGGAGGATCTCGCCGACCCGCCAGCCGCCGACCGCTAGCAGTACCAGCAGCATCCAGAACGCCGGCCTCTTGAGGTACGAACGACCGGCCCCGGCACCCGCCTGCTTGGGCGGGTAGCCCAACCGCATCGACGGGTATCCGAGGCGACGCAAGGCCGGCCCTTGCAAGGCCGGCCCTTGCGGGGCCGGCCCAGTGGGCACGCGATCAGCCCTGGTCATGGACCGCCGCCGAAGGTGACGGTGCGCAGGCTGTGGGCCAACCTCGGCAGAAGCCCCCGCAGCTGGTGTTCCGGGCCGCTGGCCGTTATCTCCACGGAGACGTCTTTGGCCACGAAGACGGCATACTCGCCGATCCGGCCGGGCGACACGTAGGTGCCACGCCGCCCCGCCACGCCTTGGTCGGTGCGCGTCGCGCGGTCCGGGGTCACCTGGAAGCCGGAGGTCTTAGTGATCTTGCTTCGAAGCCGCGCGACGGCATCGTCGAGCGTGCCGTGGTATGGCCCGACCACGAGGACCACCCGTACGCCGTCGACGACGAAGAGGGCCGTGCCCCGGTCGTCGTCGGGCCGCGTGCCAGTGACGTCCAGGGCGGCCCCGGCCGGTGGCACGACGGTCACCATGCCGCCGACCCGGTAGGGAACGTCAGCCGCCACCGGCCGGCCAGCCGGTAGCGAGTGATCGAGGAGGGGAAGGCCGAAAGCGATGAGTGCTACGACCCCCAGGACGGCCAGGCTGCCCAGCGAGTTGCGCACCAACCTGGCCCGGGCGGGGCCCATATGTCGACGTTACCGGCCGACTCCGCCGCGACACCCCACCTTCCCCCTTTTCCGTCGATCATGACCTGGAGGTCATGATCGACGTGTTTCTGCGACGGTCACATCATGATCGACGGCGAAGCCGGCGGACGCTCGCGTCGGCGGGCGGGTGCCGGGCCACCATGCGGCCCGCCCCAACAGAGCCGTCGTGGCCGGCACGAGCAACAGCGAGACCACGAACGCGACGATCAGGATGCCGAGCGTCACCGCGAACCCGATCTCGACGAAGAAGGGCACGCCACTGACGAGCAGCGCGCCGAATGTGCCGGCGAGAATGACGGCCGCAGCCGCCACCGAGGGACCTGCGTGCGCGATGGCCAGTGCGGCTGCCTCGCGCGGGCCGCGCCCGTCCCGTACTTCCTCCCGGAGCCGCGCGGTCATGAGGATGTTGTAATCCGTACCAATGGCCGTGACGAATAGATACAGGATGATGGGGATGGTGAAGGCGAGGCCCGCATGGCCGAGCGCCCGCTGGAACAGCAGGACCGACGCGCCCAACGTGGCCGCGAATCCGGCCACCACCATCGCCACGAGGTAGACCGGAGCGAGCAGCGCCCGCAGGAGGGCGGCAAGGATCAGCACGAACAGCACGCCGGCCACTGGGAAGATCACCGCGAGGTCCCGATTCGTCGTATCCCGCACGTCGGCGAGGGCCATCGTCTGGCCGCCGACGAGCACGGCCGCGTCGGAGGGCGCTGCCGCGCGGGCCACGTCACGCAGCGGCCCCGAGACGAGGTCGAGGGCCGCCGCGGCGTAGGGCTCGTCGGCCAGCACGAGCGGGACGTGCACGGTGCGACCGTCGAGTGCGACGCGCGGTGGCAGGGGTGATGCGACACCGTGAACCCCGGCGACTCGTTGCACAAACACGCCGATCTCGGCCTCGGTCAGCGGCCGGCTCGTGGCGAGGTAGATGTCCGTGGGCTGCAACGCCCCGGCCGGGAAGCCCAGCTTGAGAACCGCAAACGCCCTGGTGGCCTCCGTCTTCGCCGGCAGTTGTCCGATCGGGTCGTAGTCGGGGCTGAAGGCGGATGCACCGGCGGCGAGGCCGCCAAGGAGTGCGACGGCGGCGACACCCACCGCTGCCGGACGGCGCGCCACCAACCGCCCCACCGCAGCGAAGGCGCCGCGTCCGGTAGGGCGTTGGGCGGACGTCGACGGCCAGAAGACCCGCCGGCCCAGCAGCGCCACCACCGCGGGCACCAGGGTGAGCGCCGCCAACAGCATCACCAGTACGCCGATTGCCAGCGCCGGCCCCAAGGTCGCGAAGAATCCGAGCGCAGCAAGGACCAGAGCGCCAAATGCGGCGATCACCGCGAACGCGGCCGAGAAGATCGCCTCGCCGACCCGTTCGACGGCGGCGACGATCGCGTCGCGCGGCTCGTCGCCGGCACGCAGCCGCTCCCGGTAGCGGAAGAGCACGAAGAGGATGTAGTCGGTGCCGATGCCGAAGAGCACCACCGTGAGCATGGTCGGCAGCTCCTGGCCGACCTGAAAGTCGAACGTCTTGGCGGCCACCGCCGCCAGCGATGTCGACACGCCCAACACGAGACCGACGGTGAGCAGCGGGACCAGTGCCGCGATCGGACTACGAAAGATGAGCAGCAGCAACGCCACGATCAGCACAAGGGTTGCGATCGTCACGGTGAGCTCGGCGTCGGCGAACGCCTGCTTGTTGTCCACGACGATGGCGGCCTCACCAGTCATGCCCGCGTTCAGCCCACTACCCGCCAACGCGGTGGCGGTGTCGCGTCTCAGCGTGCCGACGGCATCTCGAACGCTCTGGTCCGCGGCGGCGGCGGCGAACCCCACGCCCACCAGCCCGATCGCGCCGTTGGGTGAGATGGACCGTTGCGGGTCGAACTGAACCCCGCGAACGGCGGCCGGGCTGCCGGCGTTGAGTCGCTGTCCGAGCCGGCTGATCGTTTCGATATCGGCCGGGGTGAGGGCCGCACGGTCCGCGCGGTCGACCACGATCACCGCCGTTGCGCCGTGCGTGTCCGGGAACGCTCGACCCGCCAGGTCGGCGGCGCGTACCGACTCGGCCGTTTGCGGGAGGAATGCCGCTTGGTCCGAGATGGTGACATCGCTGATCCTTGGAGCGAAGATGATGATGGTGGTGGCGGCGACTAGCCAACCGACGATCACGAACCACGGCCGCGCGGTCACGCCGCGCGCAATCCTCGCGAACATGGTCTCCCCCACCCTGATGTGGCGCTATATGACTTATGGCGTGACATGCCTTCTGGCGCTTCCTGCCTTCTGGCATAGCATGCCACATGTCACGTCACGCCGCCGCATCGATGCACCAGCCGCTTCAGCGGCGCGATCTATGCCACGATGACCCTCGTGGTGACCATCGATCAGGCACCAACGCGACGCGATCGCAAGAAGCTGGAGACGCGGAAGGCGCTCGAGCGCGCCGCTCTGCGACTCTTCGCGGAGCGGGGTTACGAGCAGACCACGGTCGAGGAGATCGCGGAGGCCGCTGACGTCGCCGTGCGGACCTTCTTCCGCTACTTCTCGTCCAAGCAGGACGTGCTCTTCGGGGACGTCGTCACCGACCGGGTGACCCGGCTACGCACCGAGCTCGCCGCACGCCCTCGCACAGAGCCGCCGGTCGCGTCGATCACCACGGTCATGGCGCTCCTCGATGTGGCGGGCGACGAGGAGGAGGAGCAGATCCTCGCCCGCATGGATCTCATGCGGCAACAGCCATCGCTGATCACCCAGTATCTCGATCTGATCAACGCGATGCGGTTGGCTGTGGTGGAGTTCGTCGCTGACCGTACGGGTCTTGACCCCCGCCATGACATGTATCCGCACCTCGTCGGGGGAGCATGTGCGGCTTCGTGGGATACCTCGCTCACGCTGTGGGCGGAGTCGGGTGGCCGGCTGTCGATGCGCGACCTTCGCGACGAGGCCTTTGCGGCCCTCAGTGCGGGCCTACCCGACCCGCCCACCCAGCGCCCGCAACCGTGACCAGCCCAAAGTCTACTGTGGATTCACCTGAGCCGTAGCGTGGCGACAAAGAAGGGTGCGTCCGCGTCGTCGATCTCCTCGAGCTGCCATTCGGTGCCCGCGACAAGCGAAGCGAGCTCATCCGGGGTACACAAGAGATAGTCGAACCACCCGGTGGCGAGGTCCCGGTAGCGAACTCGAACCCTCAGCTGACCACCCATTCGCCCAGCCGCTCGGTTGTGGGCGTGATAGGTCCGGTGCAGATCGTCCTGCGTCGCGTACGGGTCGGTGCCCTGCGCAACGATCTTCGCACCCGGCCTCGCCATCGCCGCCAGCGCGCCGAGGAAGACCGGCGCACGCTCGCGCGACTCGAACAGGCCCACGTTGTTGCCCAGCAGTGCGAATCGGTCATAGCCCTCACCCGCGGCCCCCGCATGGCTGTCCACGGTCGCGCACACCGTTGCCCGTACCCCTCTCGCGGTGGCCACCTCTATGGTCCCCGGCGAAACATCGAGCCCGACCACCGGAACTCCACGCTCCTGCAGCGACAGCGCGAGCCGGCCCGCCCCTGTGCCGATGTCCAGCGTGCGGCCGTCCAGACGGTCGAGCGCCCGCAGGTCGAAGGGCGGCCACCTGTCCGGCCCGCAGAGGTACCGGGCGGCCGGGGCACCATTGATCAGCCCGTCGTCGCGCTCAACGATCTCGATGACCGGACGGGGAATCGTCCCGCCGATGGTTGGCCTCGGTCCGAGGCCGGTCTCCTCGGCGAGCGCGGCCCGCATCAGCTCACCGAAGGCATCCCCGGGGCGTGGTTCCATCCGGTCACGTTAGCGGGCTGGCGGGGTGGCGGCTCGTCCATTCCCGCCGCCGCGCTAGGGTTGGCTCGTGGCATCCACACTGGACACTCTGGGCGCGTCACAGTACCTGCTCGTAACCACCTTTCGCAACGACGGCCGAGCGGTGCCGACTCCGGTGTGGGTCGCCCGCGACGACGACGCCCTCGTCGTCTGGAGCGTCAACGACACGGGCAAGGTCAAGCGAATACGGCGGACAGCCAAAGTGCTCGTCGGGCCTTGTGACCTTCGAGGGAAGCCAACCGGCGACCAGGTGCCCGGCCGGGCGGTGATTCTCGACAGCGCGGGGACAGAGCGGGTACGGGATCTGCTGCGAAAGAAGTACGGACTGATCGGCCGGCTCACGTTGCGGGGCAGCTTGTTGCGCCGCGGGCGAGACGGCACCATCGGCATCCGCATCACCCTGGTTGGGTAGCAGTCTGACGGCGCGGACTGACGGCGCCAGACGGCGCGGTCAGACGGCACGGTTAGACAGCACGGTCAGACGGCGCGGTCAGACGGCGCGGCGGCCCTCGAAGGCGCGGCCTAGGGTGATCTCGTCGGCGTACTCGAGGTCGCCGCCCACGGGTAGGCCGCTGGCCAACCGGGTGACGGCAATCCCCATCGGCTTGACCAGTAGCGCCAGATAGGTAGCCGTCGCCTCGCCCTCGGTGTTGGGGTCGGTGGCAAGGATGAGCTCCTTGATCTCACCCGAGGCGAGCCGGGCCATCAGCTCGCGGATGCGCAGGTTGTCCGGGCCGACACCCTCGAGCGGGTTGATCGCCCCGCCCAGCACGTGGTAGCGCCCGCGGAACTCGCCGGTCCGCTCGATCGCGACGACGTCCTTGGGCTCCTCTACGACGCAGATGCTCTCGTCGCTCCGCCGGGGGTCGCGGCAGATCCGGCATTCTTCGGATTCGGCCACGTTGAAGCAGGTCGCGCAGAAACGCACCAGCTCCTTGACCCGCTGGAGCGCGCTGACGAGCCGAGCCACATCGGCATCGTCCGCCTGCAGGAGGTGGAAGGCGAGCCGCTGCGCGCTCTTCGGCCCGATGCCGGGCAGCCGTCCTAGTTCGTCGATGAGGTCCTGAATCGCGCCCTCGAACATGGCGCGGTCAGAGGCCAGGCAGGCCGAGGCCGCCGCCCAGGCCTCCCATGCCGGAGCTCAGCGGACCCATCTTCTCTTCGGTCAGCTCACGCGCGGCCCCGGTCGCGTTGTGAATGGCGGCGAGCACGAGGTCCTCCAGCGTTTCGATGTCGTCGGGGTCCACCGCCCTGGGGTCGATCTTCACGGATCGAAACTCGCCGGATGCGGTCATGGTGACGGTGACCAGGCCGCCACCCGAGGTTCCGGTCACCTCGGCCTCCGCCAACTCCGCCTGGGCAGCCGCGAGCTGCTCCTGCATCTTCTGGGCCTGCTTCATGAGCTGCTGCAGGTTGGGTTGCCCCCCTGGCCGCACGGCGCGCTCCTTCGCTCAGAGCTCAAGTCGGTCACCACGAGCCTAGACGTCGACGGACAACGGTCATTGGCGCGGGTTGGGGGTTTCTATCCGCTCCGCGCCGATGATCTCCTGCACGGTCCGGATGGCCTGCTCCTCGCTGCTCACTCGCACCGTGGTCGCATCGTCGAGCGGCCCGTCGCCAGGATCGAACCCCTGCTCCGGAAGCGGAGTCGCTTCCGCCGGTACCGCGCGATCCCTGTTGGCGCGGGCGCTATCGGCACGGCCAGAAGGCTTCTTTACTGCGGAACGTTTGGCCGACCCCCTGCGCTGCTCCGAGGCCTGGCTCGGTTCGGGCACCGCGCCGCGGCCCAGCACCGCCGGCGTCGGCCAGTCCCCGTCACCGGAGGTCGCCTCGCCTTCCGCCCGCTCGGTCGAGGTCGTCAGCGGAGCCGTGGTTGGCGGAGCAGTGGTTGGCGGAGCAGTGGTTGGCGGAGCAGTGGTTGGCGCGGGCGCGTGGGCGGTCGGCGCCGGCGGTCGGGGCGCGGTGTCTACCCGGAGCGTGTCGGGGAGGGCCGGTTGGTCACCGCTCAGCTCGGCCCGTACCTGCCACGGTCCGCCCAGCACCTCATACAACGCCTCAGCTAGCGGCTCTGCGTTGCTCTGGACGAACTTCGCGTGGAACGTCGACTTGAAGAGCAGGACCACGGTGTTCCCATCGAGATCACGCACAATGCCATCGCGTGCTATCGCGGCGAGTTTCCGGCTCTTGCGACCAGCGATGGTCAGCACCTCGTCCCAGACCCGCCGGACCGCCGCCGCGTCGAGGGCAACCGCCTTGTCCGGCCGCGAGGGCGCCGCCGCGAGCTCGGGCGCGACCTCGGGCGCGACCTCGGGCGCGGCCGCCGGTGCGGGCGCGGTCTCCGCGACGGAGGCAGGAACGGACTCTGCGACGGACGCAGGTACGGGCTCCGCGCCAGACGTCGTCGCCGATGCTGCCTTCGTGTCCGTTCGGGGGTCCGCCGGTCGGGGGTCCGCCGTTCGGGGGTCCGCCGTTCGGAGGTCTGCGGACTGGGCGGGTGGGCTGGTCCGCTCGGAATGCGGCTGTGCCCGGGCCACGGGCGCAGCGACGAGCACAGTCTCGGCTTCCCGCGATCCGGCGTCGGACGGCTCTGACGCCGCGCCGAGGCGGCGTTCCATTCGCTCCAGGCGTTGCAGCAACGCACCGTGTGAGTCGTCCGCCCCGGGTAGCAGCATCCTCGCGACAATGAGCTCTAGCAGCAGCCGGGGAGCCGTGGTCCCCCGCATCTCTGTCAGTCCATTGTGGGCGATGTCGGCGAGCCGGGACAGGGTGGCCTGGCCCATCCGAGCGGCCTGCGCGGCCATCCTCTCAAGCTGATCGTCCGGGGCGTCGATGATGCCGCTCGCAATGGCGTCCGGCACGCGCTGCAGGACGATCAGGTCGCGGAGCCGCTCCAGCAGGTCGGCGGCGAACCGGCGTGCATCGTGGCCCGCGTCGGCCACCCGGTCGACGGTCGCGAACGCCGCGGCGCCATCGCCGGCCGCCAGCGCGTCGGTCATCTCGTCGATCAAGGCGACGTCGGTCACGCCGAGCAGCGACACGGCGCGTGCGTACGTCACGCCATAGACGCCGGCGCCGGCGATAAGTTGGTCGAGCACCGACAGCGAATCGCGGACCGAGCCGCCACCCGCCCGTACGACCAGGGGCAACACGGCCGGCTCGACGCTGACACCCTCCTCCCGACACAGCTTCTCCAGATACGGGCGTAGCACGCTCGGCGGGATCAGCCGGAACGGATAGTGGTGCGTGCGCGACTTGATGGTGGCGAGCACCTTCTCCGGTTCCGTGGTGGCGAAGATGAACTTGACGTAGTCCGGCGGCTCCTCGACCAGCTTGAGCAGCGCGTTGAAGCCTTGGGGCGAGACCATATGGGCCTCGTCGATGACGTACACCTTGAACCGGCTCGCCACCGGCGCGAAGACAGCCCGCTCGCGCAGTTCTCGGGCGTCGTCAACGCCACCGTGGCTGGCCGCGTCGATCTCGATCACGTCCAGCGACCCCGGGCCATCGAGGGCGAGCGCCACGCACGAGTCGCACTCTCCGCACGGCTCCGGGGTCGGACCCTTGATGCAGTTGAGGCAGCGGGCGAGGATGCGGGCCGACGACGTCTTGCCGCAGCCGCGCGGGCCTGAGAACAGGTACGCATGGTGCAGCCGGCCGGACCGCAGCGCCTGCATCAGCGGCTCGGTGACATGCTCCTGTCCGATCACCTCGGTAAACGTGCGCGGCCGGTACTTGCGATAGAGCGCGAGCGCCACCACCTCACCTCCCCTCGATCATCGTCTGGGTCAACGCGTCTGAGCCCGCGGCCACCGTACCGCCCACCGCCGACATCGTCACCCGCCCGCTGGGAGGTCCAACGCCCGTACCCTCTGTTTCGCGACGTCCCATCGACCGCTGTACCTCGACGCAGGCCAGTCCACAGTGAACCCGAGCGTTCTCGGGCTGCCGGCGGTCGGGGCTGCTGTCAACGCGCTGGTGGGCGGCGCGGCAACACAGAGGCCCCCCGTGCACCCGCCAGAGCTCGCTTATCCTTGCTGCCTTCCGGCCCTGGGGAGGTTCACGAGATGAGCGCCGCACGAGGGGCTCGGTCGAGTCTACCCGAGTGACGTCTGGACCCCGCCTTCGGTATTGTTTCCGGCGGAGGATTCGCCTAGAGGCCTAGGGCGCACGCTTGGAAAGCGTGTTGGGATAACACCCTCACGAGTTCGAATCTCGTATCCTCCGCTCCCATGACCAGCATCCAGTGGCCCGCGGGATGGGCGTCGACGGAGGCACAGGATGCGCTTGCCCGGATCTCGGACGAGGAACTCGGCCCGTGTCAGCGTGGACCAGGCGCTGCGCGCGCTCTTCCAGCACGAGGCCGCGGCCGCGGTAGCCCGGCTGGAGGCCGATCCCGACGCGCTTGCCGACTACCAGTGCGAGGCGCGAGAGTGGTCGGAGCTGGACGTGCAGGTACGGGAGTGAGCCCACGCACGACGATCGCGCCGTGACAGGTGTGGCAGTGATCCGACCGGAGTTCCGGGACTCACCTGGTCGGGCCTTCATGTGTTCCGAGTCACTGTTTGCAGGCCTTCCACGCTGTGGAAGTGCCGTTTCCGTAATCGCGAGGTGGCTGTCCGTAATCGGATGAGGCACCATCGCTGCATGACTGGATGGCTGTGGATCAAACTCGGCACGATGGCAGGAGCCTTGGCGCTCGTCTCCGTCGCAAGCAGCACAGGCGTGACCGAGTCGCGCGGCGATCAAGCAAGGTTGTCTGCCCCCGCGCGCGCGGCCGATCCGAACGTGATCGACTTCTCCGGCCTTCGCGACATCCGGTTCGGCGCGTCGATGAGCGGACTTGAGAGTACGGGCGTGGTGTCCACGGCGGATCCGGCCTGCGGCCCGACCTTCACCGATATCAAGGCGGCGAGCCCGGTCTTCGAAGGCGATCAGCTCGTACTGATCTGGGCGCACGCACCTCTGCGCACGCCCGAGGGCGTGATGGTCGGCACCTCCGTGGACGACGTGAAGCGGGCATATCCATCTGCGATCGCATTGACGCCGCCCGCGGGGTCGTACACCTTCCCGGCCTTGCTCGTGCCCGGCGCCGGCGACCGCGCCTATCTGCTGCTGCACGATCAAGGCGTGGTGCAGAAGCTCATCGTCGGATACGAGCGGCACGTGCGGCTGCTCTTCGAGACGGGTTTCGGCGCCTGCTAAAAGGCGGATGCCCGGGTCTGCCAACTCTGCCAACACCAGGCATGATCGGGAGATGGCCCTCCCGTTGTCGTTGAGGCTCGCCGTCCTGAGCCTCGTCGCGATCGTCACCGCCAGCGGCTGCACGGGAGACGCAAGCACGCCGGCGCCCGGACCGACGAGTGCCGCGGCCACGGCCCCGGCTACGGCTACGGCCACCCGGCCGGCCGATCCCGACGTGATCGACTTTGTGGGCTTGCGGGACATCCTGATCGGCGCGTCGATGCGGGAGCTGACCGCCTCCGGCGTGGTGGCCACCGCCAATCCCGGATGTGGGCCGAGTTTCACCGCCCTGCCGTACGCGAGCCCGGTCTTCGACGGCGACGAGCTCGTACTCATCTGGGCCTACCCACCGCTGCGTACGCCGGAGGGTGTCATGGTCGGCACGTCCGTGGACGAGGCCCGCCGCGCCTACCCGGCCGCGGTGGAGCTGAGCCGGCCGGCCGGGTCGACGCAGTACCCGGGCCTGCTCGTAGCCGGTGGCGACGATCGCGCGTACCTGCTTCTCTACGACGCCGGCGAGGTGCAGAAGCTCGTCGTCGGGATGGAACGGTACGCACGGCTGCTCTTCGACGCTGGCTTCGGCACCTGCTAACGCATGCCGGCCGCAGTTTAAGCTGCGGCGGTTGATTGGCGGTGGCGGCGGGATTTGAACCCGCGGAGGGCTTGCACCCTCACACGCTTTCGAGGCGTGCTCCTTAGGCCACTCGGACACACCACCGCCGAGTAGGCTACCCGAGCCTTCGTGCGCTCGTCTCGGCGGTATCGCGCCGGTGACAACGGCCGCACACGGCCAATGGCTCTGCAATGATCTACGACATGAGTACGCACATTGGCGCGAAGCCGGGCGAGATCGCGGAACGAGTCCTCATGCCTGGGGACCCGCTTCGGGCGAAGTGGATCGCGGAGACCTACCTCGAGGACGCCACGTGCTACTCGACGGTGCGCAACATGTTCGGATTCTCCGGCCGGTATCAGGGCGTCGACGTGTCGGTGCAGGGATCCGGCATGGGCATGCCCTCGTGCTCGATATATGCCCACGAGCTGATCAACGAATACGGCGCGAAGACCCTCATCCGCGTCGGCTCGTGTGGCGCGCTGACCGAGTCGCTGAAGTTGCGCGATGTCATCGCGGCGAGCGCGTCCTCCACTGACTCGGCCATGAACCGGATGCGATTCGACGGTTTGATCGACTACGCGCCGGTGGCGGACTTCTTCCTGCTGCGCGCCGCGGTTGAGGCTGCGGAACGCCGCGGCGTCGAGATGCACGTGGGCCCGATCCTCGCGGCCGACGCGTTCTACACCGACCGGCCGCATCTCTATGACACGCTAGCCGACTATGGGGTCCTCGCCGTGGAGATGGAGTCCGCGGCGCTCTATACGATCGCGATGCGCTTCAAGGCTCGAGCCCTGACGCTGCTCACCGTCAGCGACCACTTCAAGACCGGCGAGCACACCTCCGCACAGGAGCGCGAGCAGACTTTCGGCCAGATGGTCGAGATCGCCCTCGATGCTGCCATTTCCTAGCTCTCCCGCCCCCTCCCCGAGCCCTCGACCCTGCCCCCCTCGTCGATCAAGGGCTTAGTCGCGTGGTTTGATCTCTAACCACGCGACTAAGCCCTTGATCGACGGGATGGGAGCGGCGCTACCACGTAGACAGGTTCTGTGGGCGGTTCTCCACAGGCGCGTGAGATATCCACAGATCCTCATCGACGGGTGGTGCCGTGGATTCTCGCCGTTCAGGCTCCTGCCATGGACCTCTACAGTCGAGCACACGAGTTTCCTCAAACGCTCCTGGGTCGCGGCCTAACACTCTCCCACGCCGAACTGCGAGACCGTGGAGCGACAAAACACGCGCTCTCCTGGCGTGCCAACCACAAACGGCTGCTCCGGCCCCACCGCGGGGCCTACGTCGTTGGTCGCAACGAGCCCGACCTACTCGACGCAGTTCGTGCGGCCATGCTCGTGTCGCCGCCCCTCGCGGTGGTCGGTTTCCATACCGCGGCGGCGCTCCTTGGCTTCGGCGTGGTTCCCAGCACCAACATCCATATCGTCGTCCCAGTGGACAGCTCCGTCCCGCAACGGACCGGAATTATCGCGCACCAGTCGGTAGTGCCAGTAGGCGAGCCGATCGACGTGCTCGGCGTGCCGTGCACTCCCGCCGCACGATGCGCAGTGGATCTCGCCCGAAGCCTGCCACGCATGGATGCCTTACCGGTGCTGGACGCGGCGCTCTCCTCGCGTCGATGCGAACTCGATGACCTCCAAGCTGAGCTGAAACTCTACAATGGACTGCGCGGCATCCGGCAGGCGCGGGATCTCGTTCCGCTAGCGGATCCGCGACCGCAATGCCGTCAGGAGAGCCAGCTCCGGTTAATCCTCCACGATGGCGGGATCCGTGGCTTCGTGCCTCAGGTGCCCGTGCTCGACGACCGCGGGTACGCCCGGCACTATCTCGACCTCGGGTACGAGCAGAATCTCGTCGCTGCGGAGTACGACGGCGCATCTCACCTTGATCGCGGGCGTCTGCGCGCAGACCGAGATCGGCATAACTGGCTCGAGGGTCGAGGCTGGCGGATGCGCTACTTCACCGATCACGACATCTACTTCCGCGCGCCGGGGATCATCCAGACGGTGAACGCCGCCCGCTCGGCCGCGCGATCAAGGCCGTAGTCGCGTGAGTGGATCACTAACCACGCGACTGCGCCCTAGATCGACGGGGAGCCCGGGGGGGTGGGGGGGCGGCGGGGCGGATGACGTTGCGGGGTAAAGAATTCGCGGACGAGGGCGGCGCACTCATCCTTGAGTACACCGGCGTAGACCTCGGTTCGATGGTTGAGGCGGGCGTCGCGAACGACATCCCAGAGCGAGCCGACCGCGCCGGTCTTGGGTTCCCAGGCGCCAAAGACAAGCGTCGATACTCGGGCAAGCACAAGAGCGCCCGCGCACATCGTGCACGGCTCTAGGGTGACCACGAGAGTGCAGGCATCCAGACGCCAGCCGCCCAGACGCAGCGCCGCGCGGCGAAGGGCCACGATCTCGGCGTGGGCTGCAGGGTCCCCGGTCAGCTCCCGCTCGTTGCGCCCGAAGGCCAGCTCGTCGCCATCGGGGCCATACACCACGGCGCCGACGGGAACATCCAGCGAACCGGACCCGGGCACCGACGAGCCTTCGGAGGCGGCCACGGCGAGGGCCCGACGCATCCACGTCTCGTGGCGGACCCGCCGGTCCGGGTCCGTATCGCTCATGCCACGCGCAGTTCTTCGACCTCGTCACCGCAGCCGATGGCCTGGCAGACCTCGGCGGTGATATCGCTGGGCAGCATGCCCTCCTGCGAGCAGAGCTCTAGCAGCCGGCCAGCCGACACACCCAGATCTGCCAACAGGTCCGCATCACCAGCGGGATCGGCGTCGGCGGGCGGCGGGGACTCGCTCGGCTCCTCCGACTCATCAGGGGACTCGCGCGGCTCAGCAACCGCGAGTTCTACCGCCTCCAGCTCGATCACCGGTTGGGCCACGTCGCCGAGCAACAGAGCGCCGATGCGGGACTCCTCGGCGAAGACGACGTCGGAGCCGAAGACCCTGAGGTCTTCACCCTGATCGAGGCGGAGGATCACCAGGTACGCGTCGTCGGACTCGACGAACAACAGCGATACGTCGGCCGACGGGTCGGCGTCACGGAGCCGGTCGGCGACGTCCTCGACGTCAGCCGCGTCGGCGAGCGAAACCTCGGACGCGGACCATCCGTCTGCGTTCCGCACGACCGCGGCAGCGAAGTAGGACACGGTTCCCCCGGGTTGACTCTCTCACATACCCGACCATGACAACGACTGATCATGCCGTTCGATCTCCACCCAGGCGGCGACCGCGGCCGCTCAACCGGCTAGACGTCTCCGCACCGATTCGAGTTCGCGGATCCGCCCGCCGCGAACTCCCCATGCCCGCACTCGTTCGCGCACCGCCTTCGCCTCGGCCAGCTCGGCGAGTAGCCGCAGACGCCGCCGGTGCCGTTCCGGATCGACCTGCCGCAGCGTGAGATCCATGCGCCGAGATTGCCGGCTTCACGCTCCGCAGTCAATACCGATCACTGGACGCAGCGCGCCCTTCACGCAGGGCTACAGTGTGTCACCACAATGGCCAGCCCACCGTCAGCCATCGCTGCACCACGAGGCCAGCCGCGACCGCCACTCCCATGCCCGTGGTGATCGCCACACCCGCCGCGACGCCCCGATCGCCGAACCGCATGAGCGCGAGTGCGCACAACCACGCCGCCGCCGACGCGGTCAAGGTTAGCCATATATATCCACGTGCCGATGTGGCGAGGAGTCCAAAAGACAGCAACCATGCCGCCGTCAGGCCGGCTCCAGAGAGCAGCGCACCGATGCGTACTGGGTGCGGCTCACGGAAGGTGGGCCTCGGCGGACCCGATGGAAAGAGACCCGACGGTGCCCGCGACTCCACGTTCACCAGCCTAGTAGCCGGCCCGGTGACGCGGCCGGGACTCGCCGGCATCCACCTGCGACACGCCGGCTAGTACGCCAAACTCCTCGGACTTACTGTGATCAGCGTGAACGTCGCGGTGATCGGGATGGGACTCATCGGGGGCTCGCTGCTGCGCGCGCTCGCCACGGCCGGCCATTGGGTGATCGGGTACGACCTCGACCCGGCAACTCGGGCGATGGCCCGCACCGGCGCAGCGCAGGCGCCGAAGGAATCCCGGTGGCAGGTCGCGCCGTCGATCGCTGACGCCGTCGTCGCCGCCGACCTCGTCGTCGTCGCCACCCCGCTGACCGCAGTATCCCCGGTGCTTGACCAGATGGCCGGTGCGGGCTTCGCCGGCCTCGTCACCGACGTGGTATCGGTCAAGGAACCGGTCCGCGAACTCGTCGCTCGGCGGCTGCGGGCCGGCGGCATGCGCCTGGCGGCCTACGTCGGCGGACATCCGCTGGCCGGCCGGGAGACGGCCGGATTCGCGGCCACGGATCCCGCGCTATTCCACGGATCCGCCTGGGTACTCTGCCTCGAGCAGGAGACGAACCTCGATGACTGGCTCACCCTGGCCCGTGTGGTGACCGGCCTCGGTGCGCGGGTCGTGCCCACCACCGCCGAGCAACATGACCGGGTGGTGGCCGCCGTATCGCATGTGCCTCATCTGCTCGCGGCGGCCCTGGCCACCGCCGTGGCGGACCCGCTCGCGGCGACCCTTGCCGCCGGATCCTTTCGGGATGGCACACGGGTCGCGGCGACCGCACCGGAACTCATCGCGTCGATGTGCGGCGGCAACGCGGGCCCGGTGCTAGACGCTCTTGATGAGGTGCTTGGTCGGCTCGACGAAGCGCGGGATGCGCTTGATTCGGACGATCCGATAGGAGCCGTACGGCGCTGGGCCGCGCCCGCCAACGCTGCCCGCACAGCCTGGCCGCGCGGTTGGAGTGCGCCGCGGCAGATCCCGGCGACACCCGAGGCCCTGCTCGCTCTCGGCGACGAGGGTGGCTGGGTCACCGCCATCGCCCCCGATGGCCGTACGGTCACGGCCGCCCGCCCGGTCTAGCCTCGCCGATCTAGGGCCTTGCGACGTTAGTTGATCTCCGATCGCGTCGCTAACCCCTAGATCGACGAGGGGGTGGGGGGCGAGGAGGGTGGGTGGAGGGTGCGGCGGTCGGTGACGATCGCGGTCACGAGATGGTGGGGAGTCACGTCGAAGGCCGGGTTCACCGCCGCCGCCCCGTCCGGGGCAACCCTGGCATCGCCGAAACCCAACACCTCCGCGGCCGCGCGATCCTCGATCTCAACGTCGGCCCCGGTGGCGGTGCTCTCATCCACTGTCGACTCGGGGGCCACCACGATGAACGGGATGCCGGCGGCTTGCGCGCCAAGGGCGTGGGCATAGCTGCCGACCTTGTTCACCACGTCGCCGTTGGCACACACCCGGTCCGCGCCAAGGATCACCGCATCCACCTCGCCGCGAGCCATCAGGAAGGGTCCGGCGGCGTCGACCGCGACCCGGTAGGGGATGCCGAGGCGCCCGAGTTCCCAGGCGGTAAGGCGGGCGCCCTGTAGCAGCGGCCGGGTTTCGCTGGCTATCACCGCGGCGAGCGCAGTTCGACGGTGCAGCTCCGCCACGACACCGAGTGCGGTGCCGCCGGTGACGGTGGCGAGGCCGCCGGTGTTGCAGTGCGTCAGCAGCCGCGGCGCCGGCCCGCACAGTTCGGTGACGAGGTCGGCGCCGCGCTGCGCCATCGCCTCGCTCGCCGAAATCTCAGCGTCGCGCATGGTGAGCGCGGCGGCGAGGACCGCGTCGGCGCCGGAGGGCAGGGCGGCCATGGCCAGCCGGACGCCACGAGCCAGGTTGACAGCCGTTGGACGCGCGGTTTCGAGGCGGCGCACCGCCGAAGCGAGTACGGCCGGATCGTCCGGGTAAGTGCGTGCGGCGAGGGCCACGCCGAGTGCGCCGGCGACGCCCAGGGCTGGCGCGCCCCGTACGGCCAGCCGCACGATGGCGTCGACCATCTCGTCCACAGTGGATATCCGAAGCCAGAGCTCGCGAGCCGGGAGCGCGGTCTGGTCAATGATCTCGACCGCGCCGTCCACCCAGTCGATTGTCCGCACGGCTTCCGAGCGTAGTCGCGGCGCTACGCGGTGGGCAGAGAGGCGTCCGAGATGTAGCGAGAGACAGCATCCTTGAGCACGTCCCGACTCTCCTTCGTCAGGCTCTCGCCCGTCCAGGTCTCCTGCAGGGAGAGGCGGCGTCCATCGTGGAGCGTCAGGTCGACCCGGATCGGCACGGACTTCACAATGACCGCGCTCGCGACCTCCTCGAACGGGAGGAACACGTTCTGCTTGGCCAACTCGATGACTGGTGCCGAGCGGGCGAGGGCGACGAGGCGCTTCTTACCGTTGTCCGTGCTCTTAGGGCACGGCACCATGATCAGGCCGTTGTCCAGGATGAGTACGTCATTCGGCGAATCGTTGACCTTGATGTTGGCTAGTCCGTCAATGATCTCGGCGCCGTGGGCCGTCGCGATCTGGTCCACCTGGGTCGCCACGCTCACGTCGATGCCAAGGTCCGCCAGGCGGGCCCGGGCGCCGTCGAGCGTCTCCGGTGAGGTCGCCAGGTTCGCCACCTCAGTCAGGTCGAAGGGTGCGCCGTCCGTCCGCGCGAACTCCGCTGCCGCGGCCCAGGAGTGCCGCCAATGAGCCACTCCCGAGCGCACCGCGGCGACGCGGAAGAGCAGATGGAAGAGCCCAGCGAACCGCTGGCGGGCCTCCTTGCGGGTCGCGTCGGGAAAGAACTGCTCCGCCAGCTCGCCCAACCGGCCGGACTCGACAATGCCGAGGACCGTGCCGAGGTCAGCTTGCTTCGAGCCGGCAAGCCTGGCCGCCGCCCGATAGACCTGGTCGGCCGTGCGCTGCTCCTCCGTGACGACCGAGATCGCCGAGAACTCGTCCCACGACACGACCTTCCGGCCGCCGTAGTTGACCTCCTTCTCGGCCAGCGCGGCGCAGATCTGGTCGAACATCGGCAGCAGATTGCTGGCGGGGCGGGTGTCGACGCTGACCGGGACCTCCGGCATCGCCGCCATCGCCGCGACACGCACCGCGATCGGCGGGTGTGAGTCCCACTTCGACTGCTCGCTCGGTGGCTCTGCGGCCCTGAGCCGCTCCAGCTCGTCGCCGCGCGCCGCCAGCATCCGGCCGAAGCCACCGAAGAAGTCCCGGGGCGCGTATCCCGCCTCCCAGCCGGGACCGATATAGCGCTCGAAGTAGAAGCCCCAGGCGGCGTCGACGACCGGCAGCTCGCGCAGGGCGCCCTGAGCGGTGGCTCGCCCCGCGACGCGGACGGATGCCTCATCGGCTTCGAGCTCCTGCCGGCGGGAGACCGCGGCCTCCACCAGGAAGTAAATCTTCGCGTACAGCTTGAAGATCCATCCAGATAGGTGGCCAGCGAGCTGTGAGACCGTGCCCTGGATGGCCAACCGGCCGCGGTAGGCGATGGCGCTCAGCCGCGTGTGCTGGCCGGAGAAGTGGCCGAGTTCATGCGCGATGACCGCCCGGAGCTGCGCCACGGAGAGCGCCTGGAGCAGCGGCACGCCAAGGTAGAGCCGGCGGCGGCCACCAAGCAGGCCCAAGAGCTTCGCGTCCTCGGTGACCGCCGCATTGACGTCGGGGATGAGCAGGATCTCATCCGGCGCGCGGGTCTTCGCCTCGGCGGCGAGGTCCCGCACGGTGTGCCAGAGCTGGGGAGCCTGGTCCGGTCCGACCGGCAGCCCTGACGCACTATCAAGTTTGGCGCGCAGCACCCGCCACAGCGCGACGAGTACCCCGAACGCCACGACCACGGTGATATAGCTGAGCTTCGCCGCGCCGCTGCCGGCGTGCTCCTGCCACAGCCAGACCGACGCCCAGGCCAGCCCGCCGATGATGCCGAGTGCGAGTACGTAGAAACCAAGCAGCATCAGGACGGAGATCGCAGCGCGAATTGTAGTGATCATGTTCTTCCTCCCCGGTGGCGGTAGCGACTCTATCGATGCGCCCGAGTGTGCGACAACCCCATCGGGAGCCCTAAGCTGGCGCGGCAAGCAGCCTGAGCAACGGGGAGGATGATCATATGGGCCTGTTCAACCGCAAGAAGAAAGCGGAAGCGCCGGTGGCGCCCACGATCACGATCGACCCTTGCGTCGGCGACGCGAACGCACGGACGCTGCGGACGAACCTTGAGCGACGAGATTGGCGCGCGGCTCGGGATTTCCTGGTCGGCGTCGCCGACCCCGACGACCATGCCTTTTATATAGCAATATGTGCCGATGTGGTCGGCCTCGAGGACTGGATCGGCGAGTGGCAGGATGCGGAGCCGGAGTCAACCTTGCCGATCCTTGTACGCGGCGCTCGGGCGATGTACCGCGCGGGCGAGGAGCGCGGCGCGGCGTACGCATCCCAGACCTCGGCGGACCAGCTCGAGAAGTTCCACAAGTGGATGACGTTCGCGGAGAACTGCCTGGACGAGGTGATAGAGCGGGACCCGGGCGACACGACCGCGCGAACGTGCCTTGTGACCACCTCCCGAGGCCGATCGATCAATCCGCCGGAGGCGCAGCGCCGTTTCGACGAGTTGATCGCGCGCCATCCGACTCACCTGATGGGGCACATGTCCCGGCTGCAGTACTTGTGCGAGAAGTGGTTCGGCAGCCACGAGCAGATGTTCGCCTTTGCCCGCGAGTCGGCCGCCAAGGCGCCTGCCGGCAACGCGCTAGGCGTCCTGATTCCGGACGCCCACATCGAGAAGTGGCTCCGCATCGACCGGACCGAGTTCGACTACTTCAAGCAGCCCGAGGTGTTGGCCGAGGTGAATGAGGCGGCCGACCGGTCGATCCGCCACCCCGACTACCGCCGCCGCCCAGGCTGGCCGACGGTCCACAACACGTTCGCATTGGTCTTCTGCCTCGGCGATGACGACCGCGCCGCGGCGGAGCAGTTCGACCTTATCGGCGACCTCGTCACGAAGTATCCGTGGAGCTACGGCAGCGGGCGGCCCGCGGCCTGGTTCGAGAAGGTGCGCCGGCTGTCGTACGAAGCCATCGGCCGATAGCTTGCGCGGGGGCGGGCGACGAGTGCCCTAGGCTCGGGCGCATGGCCACTCGGGACCCGGTTGCCGATCTGCGTCGGATCGCCTTTCTACTGGAGCGGGCGAACGAGGCGACCTACCGGGTACGGGCGTTCCGCGGCGCCGCCACCGCCCTCGCAGCATTGACGGCCGAGGAGATCGCGACCCGAGCGGCGGACGGGACACTCACCAAGGTCAGCGGTGTGGGCGACGTGACCGCCCGCTGTGTGGTCGAGTCGCTGCGCGGGGAGGAGCCGGTTTACCTACGGCGTCTGGACGCCACGGCCGGATCTGATGTCGGCGAGGCCGCGGCCGCACTTCGGCAGGCGCTGCTCGGTGACTGCCACGCGCACTCCGACTGGTCCGATGGCGGTTCGCCGATCGAGGACATGGTCGCGGCGGCGATCGAGCTCGGCCACTCGTACCTCGTGCTCACGGACCACTCGCCGAGGCTCACCGTGGCCCGCGGGCTCTCGGCGGAGCGCCTCCGCGAACAGCTGGACGTAGTGGCCGCCATCAACACCACGCTCGTTGACGCCTCGGTGGACTTCCACCTGCTCACCGGCATCGAGGTCGACATCCTCGCCGATGGCTCGCTGGATCAGGAGGACTCGCTGCTGGCCCGGTTGGACGTCGTCGTCGGCTCTGTCCACAGTGGCCTTCGTGAGGAGGCGGACACGATGACGCGACGGATGCTCAAGGCCGTGGCCAACCCGCACCTCGACATCCTCGGTCACTGCACAGGGCGAAGGCTCGCGACCTCGTCGGAGGGCGGGGATCGGGCACACCGCGGCGGCCGGGGCCGGCCGGAGAGTCAGTTTGACGCCGAGGCCGTCTTCACTGCCTGCGCGTCACTGGGCAAGGCGGTCGAGATCAACTGCCGCCCGGACCGCCTGGATCCGCCGAAGCGGTTGCTGCGCCAGGCGTACGAGATTGGCTGCCTCCTGGCCATCGATACCGACGCGCACGCACCGGGCCAGCTCGACTGGCTGCCCAACGGCTGCGAACGCGCCGCGCTGTGCGGGGTCGAGGCTAGCCGGGTCGTGAACACCTGGCCCACGGACCAACTGGTCAGCTGGGCCGCCGACCACGAGAACTGACCTTGACGGAACGGAAGGTCACCCCCTGGGCGATGGCGACGCCGGCCAGGACGATCAGCGCCCCCACCGGCTCGTACCAGTGAATCTGCTCGCCCAATACGACGACCCCGAGAGCGGTCGCGAAGAGCGGGATCAGGTACGTGACGGTGGAGGCCGTGGTGGCTCCGGCGACCCGGATGACCCGGTAGCTGAGCCAGAAGGCGAGACCCGTACCAAGCGCCCCCAGGGCGAGGACGCTGGCAATGACATCGGCCGACAGGCTCGTCGGGGACGGCGGCGCTCCGGCCAACAGCGGCGCGATGATGGCGAGCTGCGCCGTTGCGGCCACGAGCTGGGTTGCGGCGAAGGCGACCCCCGACTCGGACCGGCCCGCGACGACCCGCCGGGTGTACGGGATCGTGAAGCCGTAACAGACGGCGGCGGCCGCGCAGAGCAGTTGCCCGATCAGCTCGCCACCGCCGACGCCCTGCCACACACCCAGTACCACAAGCACGCCGACGAATCCGACCAGCAGGCCAAGCACCCGCTGGCGGGTCGGTCGCTCCTCGGGCAGAAAGGCGATGACGACCAGCAGAACCATGAGTGGCGTCGTGCCGTTCCAGATGCCCGCAATGATCGACGAGACGTACCGCTCGCCGTAGCCGAACAGGGTGAACGGGAGCACATTGCCGATGAACGCGATCCCCGCCAAGCGCCCCCACAGCCGGCGGTCCCGAGGCAACCGGTCTCGAGTGACGAGGACCACAACGAGCAGCACGAGCATGCCCGCCGCACAGCGGATGAGCGTGACATAGACCGGGTGGAGCTCGCTGATGCCGACCTTGATGAAGAGGAAGCTCGAGCCCCAAATCAACGCGAGCACCATGAAAGCGGGCAGCCAGCTGCCGGTATGGGGCCGGGCCGGCGGTTTCTCGGTAAGGAGCGCAGCAGTCACGGCCCCTATCCTGCCTGGCGGGTACGACATCGTCTCGCGACTTTCGGACCGCGCGGTCGGCTAGGGTCGGCACGTGGGACAGATTGACCAGATCGCAGATCGATACGTCGACGAATGGGCGCCGCTCGACCCGATTGGCGCGACCTACGCCGGCATCGCCGGCCACGACCGAGTCTTGACCGACCTCTCCCCGGAGGGCTACGCCGCCCTCGCCGACCTCGACCGCCGGACACTGGCCCAGCTAGACATGGTCACCCCGGGCGACGAGCGCGAGCGGGTGGCCAAGGACGCCATGCAGGAGAGGCTCGGGTTGGCGTTGGAGATGTACGACGCGGGCGCCGTGACCAGCGAGGTGAGCGTCGTCAGCGGCGCGCTTCACGCCGTACGGGACATATTCGACCTCATGCCCACCGCCGGCGAGGGTGCCGCGGCGACGGTAGCCGTCAGGATGGCGGCGGTCCCGACCGCACTTGCCCAGTCACGCCGGACGCTGCTCGAGGCCGCCGAGCACGGTCACGTCGCGGCACGCCAACAGATGCTCGAGGTGGCGAAGCAGTGCGACACCTGGGTCGCGGTGGACGGCGACGACTTCTGGCCCGGTCTAGCCCGCCGAGTCGCAGATGCCAACCAGTTGCCGGACTCGCTCTCCGAGGACCTGGAGCGCGCCTCGGCGGCCGCACGCCAGGCGACCGCCGACTACGCCCGCTTCCTCCGCGAGGAGTTGGCGCCTCTCGGCCGGGAGAAACAACCGGTCGGGGCGGACCGCTACGCCCTGGGATCGCGCTACTTCCTTGGCGCAACAGTCGATCTGGACGAGACGTACGCCTGGGGCTTCGAGGAGTTGGCCCGCATCGAGGCCGAGATGCGAGCGATCGCCGGCAAGATCATCCCTGGCGGTACCGTGCCCGAGGCCATCGCGGCTCTCGAGGCGGACCCGGCGCGAAAGATCGTCGGCAAGGAGGCGTTCCGCGACTGGATGCAGGAATTGGCCGACCGCGCCATCGTCGAGCTGAACGGCGTCCACTTCGACATTCCCGAGCAGGTGCGACGGATCGAGTGCTGCCTCGCGCCGACATCGGACGGGGGGATCTACTACACCGGCCCGAGCGAGGACTTCACCCGCCCCGGCCAGATGTGGTGGGCCGTCCCGCAGGGCATCGACTCCTTCTCCACGTGGCAGGAGGTCACCACCGTCTACCACGAGGGCGTGCCGGGTCACCATCTTCAGATCGCGCAGACCGCCGTTCGGGCAGACGTGCTCAATCGTTGGCAGCGCCTGCTGTGCTGGTGCTCCGGGCATGGCGAGGGCTGGGCGCTCTACTCCGAACGACTGATGGACGAGCTCGGATACCTGGACGACCCGGGCGACAAGCTCGGCATGCTCGACGCGCAGGCGATGCGCGCCGCCCGCGTGGTCGTCGACATCGGCATGCACCTCGAACTGGAGATTCCGCAGGGGAATGGCCTCGGCGGAGCCGAATCAGGCAAGCTCAGCAATTTCCACCCCGGTGAGCGGTGGACGCCGGAGCTTGGCTGGGGGTTCATGCGCGCGCACTGCAGCACGCCGGACGAGAATTTGCGCTACGAGCTCAACCGCTACCTGGGCTGGCCGGGGCAGGCGCCGTCGTACAAGGTGGGCGAGCGCATCTGGCTGCAGGCGCGCGCCGACGCGCAGGCCCGCCAGGGCGCCGCCTTCGACCTCAAGGCGTTCCATCGGGCGGCGCTGGACCTTGGCGCGCTCGGCCTCGATCCGCTACGGGCGGCGCTGGCCCGGATCTGATCGCTTCGTCGAGGTCAGCCGGGACACACATGTTGGTAGGGACGGCCCGGCAGGAACGTCTGCCACTCGTCGCGGCTCATGTCTCGTGCGGCCAACGCGCACGCCAGCCGGATGACCGAGGCGGGGTCGCCGGCGCCACCCAACGTCGTATCTACTCCCCGGGCGCCGGTCAGGTCCCAGGACAGCAGGGATCCGTCGTCGCCGGCGGTGTAGAGCGTACGGCCGTCGGAGGCGAACCGCGCGACCCGTACCGCGCCCTGGTGCCCGGTGAACACCTTGGTCGGCCGCAGGGTCCGCGCGTCCCACACAACGACCAGTCCGTCCGCGCCGACCGACGCGAACGCCCGGCCATCGGCGGACCACGCCGTGCTGTGCACGTCGCCGACGTGGCGGCGCGCCTCTCCCGCGCGCCGGCCGGAGTCCACATCCCATACGACGACGTCGCCGCTTTGTGCGGTCAGCAGCGTCCGCCCATCGGGGCTCAGCGCCGACGGGTGGCGCGCGTTGCGCACCTCGTGCGTGACGCCCGTCTCCAGCTCGACGACGAGCGTCCCGCCGGCCGAGCCGAGCGCGACCCGCCGTCCGTCGGGGGCGACCGCGAGACTGTCGACGTTGCCGCTCGGCAGGTCGTACGCGGTAGAGGGCGTACGGGCCTCCATGCTCCACGCCACGGCCGTCGTCGCCTTGCCGTCCTCGCCGTGCTGCGCAACCAGGAGCGTCCCACCATCGGCGAGCAAGCCTCCGGCGGATCCTGGCCAGATCTGGCCGAACGCCGGGCCGTCCGGCGCCCGCGACAGGATGTCCCAGACGACGATGCTCGCGGTCACTCCTCGGCCCCACGTGACTAGGCGCCTACCGTCCGGCATGAAGGCCAACCCGTTGATCGGTCCGTGTCCCGGGTACTCGATCCGTGCGATGGTGCCGAGCGTCTGCGCGTCGAGGAACCACACCGTTCCATCGGACGAGCCGGCGGCTACCGTTTGGCCATCGGGGCTGAGCGACATCGCGGTGATGCCGTCGCCTGCGGCCGCGACCACGTCGGGGAAGCGCAGCAGCGCCGCGCGGACCGCATCGATGGCCGAGGAGTCAGCGCTGCCGGCCACGGTCGTGCCCGCAACCGCGAGGAGCATGGCTCGGCGCAGGTCGGGCTCCGCCAGCGCCTGGGCAGCGAGCCGCTGCGCGTCGGCCCGCGAGCCGGCGGCTGCGACGTCCAACCGTTGCGAGACCGCCACCACGGCGACCGCCACGGCGAGGACGAGAGCCACCACAGTGGCCGCGAACCACTGGATGAGACGACGGGTACGTCGCCGGCGTCGCGTCTCCTCGACGAGCAATGCTCGCTGGCTCGCCGCCAGGAACTCGTGTTCCCGTACGCCAAGTGCGCCTGGGTGTTCGCGTCCCCAGTCAAGCGCCACGGATAGCTGGGCACCCCGGTAGAGTCGCCCACCACGGCCGCCATGCTCCGACCACGCCGAGGCAGCCGCGGCAACCCGGTCGCCGAGTCCGCGCTCCAACGCCTCGTCGTCGAGCCAGGCGCGCAGCCGCGGCCAGCGCGAGAGCAGCGCTTCGTGGCACAGCTCGACCACGCCATCGGTGACCGTCACCATTCGGTGCTCGGCAAGCCGGTCCAGGACGGTTGGGCCGCTCGCGCCCGCCGCGGCGACCAGCGCCGCCTGGTCGACCGCGCGCCCTACGGCGTCGTGACCATCGAGGGTCTGCGTTAGGCCCATCAGGATCCGACGCGCTGCCGCACGCTCGTCGTCGGATCCCAGCTCGGCGAAGGTCGACTCGGCGAACGCCTCGATGGCCCCTGGTGCTCCGCCGCTGGCAACGTAGCCGGCCAGCGTCAGGGCCCGCCCGGACCGTCTCTGCCAGAGCGACCATAGCGCTGCCGACAGCTCGGCCAAGGGCACGTGCGCGGCGTCGTTGACGAGGCGATCGACCAGACCATCCTCGAGACGCAGCGCCGCCAGCCTGGCCGGGTCATCGATGGCTCGTCGCAACTCATCCGTGACCATTGGCCGCACGAGCAGCGTATTCGCGGTGACCAGCCGAGACAGTTCAAGATGCTCGGCACAGCGGGCGTAGAAGTCCGACCGCACAGTAATCACGACACGGCCGGACGTGGTGGCTCCGACCATTGCGCTGAGGAACGCCTCGCGCTGCGCAGGGTCGAGAGTGGTGAACACCTCCTCGAATTGGTCAACCACGAGGAGGACGGCTTCGTCGCCAGCATCCACCAGTCGCTGAGCCAACGATCCGGCGGACGCGGGTGTCACCAGAATCTGGTGCCACTGGCCGGAATCGGTCAGCACCCCGCTGGCGAGTGCGGGTAGCAGCCCGGCTCGAACGAGCGAGGACTTGCCCGTACCGGCACCACCCACGACGGCCACAAGCGGAGCGGCCGTGAGGCGAGCGACGATCTCCGCGACGAGCGCCTCACGACCGTGGAACAGGTCGGCGTCCGCCGTCTCAAACCGGGCCAGACCTTTGTACGGGCACGGCATACCAGTGCCGGAGGCGATCAACGCACGACCTTCGCGGGCGGTTGGGCGCAGGGGTCGGGCCTGGGCCCGCACGTGGGCCAGATCGAGCACGCCCGCAACAACCTCGTCTTGCATGTTCGCGAGCCATCGCCGTCGCTCCGCCGCGTCGGCGACCGCGCGGTCGATGCGGCGGCCAGCCCGCGCGAAGGCCCACTCGCTAGCGGCTCGATGCACCCGTGCCGGCACCCCACCGGTGTTGACCATCGCCGCGGCGGCGGCCGCGTCGTTTGTGGTGGGGGCATAGATGCGTACGATCTCTGCGACTGTCTGATCGTCCAACGGCGACAGCACCAGCTTCGGCAGGCTGACGAGATCCCCGACCCGAACCGGATCCCGGCAGCTCAGGATGGTCACCACCGGGTCTGACTGGGTGGACTGGAGGAATGCGGTTACGCTCGCCAGATCCTCGGGCGCGGCAGCGTCCACGTCATCGAGAATGAGCATGCTCAGCCGGTCGGACTCGGCGTGCAGTGCGTCGGTCGCACCCGCGCCGCCCCGCCCGAACCGGACGATGACGCCACGCGCGGCGGCCCGCTGCGCCAGCTCGGCGAGCAGTCTGCTCTTGCCGATCCCTGGCGATCCGACGACGAGCCGGGCCTGACCGCGGCGCGTGGCGGCGAGGTCGAGCGCTGTTGAGAGCCAGGAGAGTTCCTCCTCGCGTCCGAGGCAGGCCGGCATGGTCACCGCGAGCGCGTCCGGCACGAGCGTCGCCTGGACAGGCGTGCCGAGCAGAACGGGATCGCCAGCGATCACCGCCCGTTCGACCGCCCGCAGGTCGGCGCCGGGCTCCGCTCGGAGCTCTTCCGCGAGACGCGTCCGGGCCTGCCTGAAGGCCGCCAGGGCGTCTCCCCGGCGGCCGAGGCGGAAGAGTGCCGTCATCAGCAGCGCCACGAGTCCTTCCCGATGCCAGTGCTCGGTGACGAGCGCCTGCAACTCGGCCACGACCGCAGGCGACGCTGACGGAGCCGTCAGAGCCAGTTGAGCATCCACTGTGGACTCGACGGCGGCGAGGCGTAGATCCTCGAGGCGGGCGGCCTCTGCGCGGGCGAACGTCTGGTGCGCGAGGTCCGCGAAGGGGGCTCCACGCCAGAGCGCCTGCGCGGCTTCCAACCTGGCGGCCGCGAGCGCGGGTTGGCCAACCTCGAGTGCGCGCCGGCCGTCGGCCGCGAGGCGCTCGAACAAGCTGATGTCCACATGGGATGGCGCGAGGGTGAGAATGTAGCCGGCCGGCATGGTCACGATCACACTCGTTGGGTCGACATCTGGCGCGACGGCCGTCAGCGCCTTGCGAAGGCGGGCGACATGCGAGGCGACCGTCTTCTCGGCATCCTGTGGGGGCGCGCTGCCCCACATTCCCGCCACAATGGTCGCGGTGCTGATCTCCTCGCCCGGCACGCGCGACAGCAGCGCGAGCAACGTCCGCTCAGTGCCCGCGACGTCGACAACGCGGCCCGAGTAGCTGAGCTCTACCGGGCCCAGAACGCTGAGCCGCCAGCCCTCTCCACCGGCATTGGCCGTGGTCCCCGCAACCCCTGCGGGTGCGGCATCGTCGGTGGTGGTCATGGTATGCATGATGGTGCCCTGCATTGCCTATGCCACCCCCTCCCGCGTGATCCTGATGTCGTTCATGCTCTGCTGTCTCCATGAGGGGTGTTGATGGGGAGCAGTGCGTCGGGCCGCTCGCCGGGATCGTCGTCGCCGACTTCTCTCGGGTGCTCGCGGGACCATTCGCGACCATGATGCTCGGCGACCTGGGTGCCGAGGTGGTCAAGGTGGAACGGCCGGATGTGGGGGACGAGACTAGGTCGTGGATGCCGCCGGCCACCGCGGATGGCGAGTCGACATACTTCCTCGCGGTGAACCGCAACAAGCGGAGCATAGCACTGGATCTCTCCACATCGGAGGGTAAAAGTGCCGCTAAGACGCTGGCCCTCGATGCCGACGTGCTGGTAGAGAACTTCGCACCCGGAACTATGGAGCGTTTCGGGCTCGGATATGAGGTGCTGGCTGCGGAGAACCCCGGCCTCATCTACGCCAGCATCACCGGCTTCGGTCGCGGGCCAGGGGCATCTCTGCCCGGTTACGACTTCCTCATCCAGGCCGTCGGCGGCCTCATGTCTGTGACGGGGAATCCCGACGGCGAGGCAACAAAGGTTGGGGTCGCCCTCGTTGACGTGCTCGCTGGCCAGAATCTCGTCGCGGGCATTCTGGCAGCGCTCTATCACCGCGAGCGGGCCGGACGTGGGCAGCGGGTCGACGTCAACCTCCTGTCCAGTCTGCTGTCCTCCCTGGTGAACCAGGCTTCGGCGTACCTCAACGCCGACGTGATCCCCCATCGGCTCGGCAATAGGCACCCGAGCATCGCGCCGTACCAGACGCTGCGAACGGCCGACCGCCCCATCGCGATCGCGGTCGGGAACGATGGCCAGTTCGCTCGGCTCGCCCGGGTGCTGGACGACACGCGCGGTGCGCACCCGGCGCTCGCGAGTGACGAACGGTTCGCCACCAATCGAGGACGGGTCGAGAATGTCGACGCCCTGACCGCTGCCTTGGAGTCGACGCTGCGCGAGGATCTCGCGCAGTACTGGATCGACCGACTCACCGCTGAAGGGGTCCCGTGCGGTCCGGTCAACACAGTCGCTGAAGGGTTTGCGCTCGGCGAGCGGCTCGGGCTCGATCCCGTCGTCCGGCAGCACCGGGACGCGGGAACCATGGTGTCGAGTGTCGCCAACCCGATACGACTCTCCCGGACGCCGGTCAGCTACCGCCACCCACCGCCGTAGGGCGCGCCCACCCCAGAAGGTGTGGGCGCGCCTCTGTCGGCGGTCGCCTATTCGATTCTGCGCCTATTCGTAGCTGCCGACGTCCTGGCGCAGTCGGTGGCGGGGGTCGGGCAGATCATCCTGCCAGGCCGACGCGTCGAACTCGTCCGGCTTCCGGCGCATCATGAGCAGTCCGCCGCCAACGATGAGAAGCACCGCGAGAATCCCGAACGCGATCGGCCCGTAGAGGTTCACGAGCTTGAGCCTGCTCACGTTGTTGCTCGCCGAGGCGACGCTGTTGTCGACCGTCGACTTGGTGTATTTGAAGTCGGCCTCGAGGAGGGTCGTTTCCGCTCCGACGTCCGGCACGAGCACCTTGAGCGGCCGCTCCCGCACGTCGACAAAGGCACCAGTGACCGGCTCGATCCAGACCTCGCGGGTGTTGCTGTAGAGGACCTTTCCGGTGGTCGCACCAGGGGCGAACGCGCTGATCAGCGCGCTAAGACTCGACGCCGGTGGCGTAATGTCCTGCTTGTCGATTATCTGCTCGAACTTGTACGCCTCGACGCCACCGACCGTAGATACCTCCTTGAACTTGACCGGCAGCGCCTTGCGCAGGTCGCGGTCGAACATCTTGTACTCGATCTTCTCCGTGCCGAACGGGAACTTGTAGATCTGTCCCTCGTAGTTGACGTTGCTCGGCCGGACGTTCTTCGCGGTCAAATCCGCGTCGTCGAGCCATTGGCCGTCCCACGCGATGGCCGCGCCGGAGACTCGATGCAGCGCCAGCTCCGTGCTATACGCGCTGATCAGCTCGCGGGTCTCGACCCACGTCGCGCTCGAATACACATCCCACACCACTGCGTCATCGCTGAGCTTGCCGGACTTCTGCCAGCTGGCGGTGACATCCGGCCGCGGAAGTACCTCGGTCGTGCTCCGCAGCGTGCCGTGCCGTATGGTGGCACCGCTGCCCGTTATCTGCAGGAATGTGGCGTTGGCAGCATCGGCCACCGACGGCTTGAGGCAGCCCGAGGGTTGCGCCTCGTTGGGTGCGGGGCAGGCTCGAAGGTCGTTTGGCAGCTTCGTCACCATCGGGGCGACGTAGAACGGTAGCCCAACAGCAAGAATCAGAAATAGGACACCGAACCCCACGAGTACGGTGCCGACGAAGCGACGCTTCACATTTCCTCCCACACCTGGTGGTGACTGTCGCTCTGGTGGTCAGTTGCCTAGTATCGGCGCGAGGTTACTCCCTAGTTAACCCCGACGCGACCCCCTGGAAGTCTGATGTCTTCTGCCGTTTCGCCGGCCGGCCCGCCCCGATTGCCCACGCTTGATGCGCTTCGGGCGATCGGTGCGGTGGCAGTGGTCGGCACGCACGTCGCGTTCGCCACCGGCGTCGTCTTCCACGGAATCTGGGGCGGTTTCCTGGCCCGGCTCGACGTAGGTGTGGCCATATTCTTCGTGCTCTCCGGTTTCCTGCTCTTCCGCCCCTACGCGCACGCGGTCGCGGTCGGCGGCCGACGCCCTGGCACGGGGCGGTACCTATGGCGGAGGGCGTTACGGATTCTCCCCGCTTACTGGCTCGCGGTGATCGCATGCCTGGCCTTGACACCCCAAAACGCTGCGGCTACGGCATGGGAGTGGGTTCGGTTCCTGACCTTGACTCACATTTACCAGCTCGATTGGCTCCGAATTGGTCTCGTCCAGACCTGGAGCCTCGCCACCGAAGCGGCCTTCTATCTCCTGCTTCCCGTGATCGCCATCCTCGCGCTCGGCCGGCGCTGGCGGCCATTGCGGACGGTGAACATCCTCACGATCGCCAGCGTCCTGGTCACCCTGACGTGGCTCGCCGCCATGGGCCTCGGTGGGCTACAAATCACCGTCCACACGAGCTGGTTCCCGACCTTCGCGGTCTGGTTTGGCGCCGGGATGGTCCTAGCCACGATCCACGTCGCCCTGCGCACGGGCACCGCGCCGGCGTCGTGGAGCAGGCTCGACGACCTCGGCAGGGCACCGCTCGCGTGTTGGCTCGTCGCGGTGGGGCTCTTCGCGATCGTGACAACGCCGGTGGCCGGGCCGCGGGATCTGTCAGCGTCGGCCCCAGCGGAGCTGGGCGCCAAGTTGGCCCTTTACGTCGGCGTGGCGGTCATGGTGCTGATTCCCGCGGCCTTCAGCCCGCGAATGGGGGTGCGGTTGATGCTGGCGAGCCGGTCTGGGCGGTGGCTAGGAGCGGTTTCGTACGGCCTCTTCCTGTGGCATCCGCTCGTGCTCGAGGCCGTCTACTTTGTGCTGAACCGTCCGAACTTCACCGGCGATTTCGCCAGCATCTTCCTGCTGACTCTGGGCGGTGGCCTGGTGGTCGCCTCGGTCAGCTACTACCTCGTCGAGCTCCCGGTCCGGCAATGGGGGGCCCGCTGGCCTCGGCGCGTGCCGAACGACGGCAGACAGCCACACAGCGGCCACCGCAAGGACACCCGCGAGCTGGGGCCCGGCGGCGTGGTGCCGGTCGTCGCTGGTGAGCGAGAGCCAGCCGGCGAGGACCACGAGCGTCAGCGGGAGCCACGACTCCAGCGGGCCTGACAATCGACGTAGCTGCCGCAGCACCGCTGGAGGAGTTCGCGTAGGAAACATCTGATACGCGGCGACAGCCGCGGCCGCCGCAACCACCAGCACGCCCGCCATGCCCCCGACGAGAATAAGAGCGGCACCGCCGAGCACGAGCGGGATCGTCCTAGTTGGGGTCACGCCGCGCCCGGTCGGATGCAGCGCATGGGACCCACGGCGACGCGCCGGCACGAGCGCCAGGACGAGCACGAATACGACAAGAGCGGCACCGCCGACGAGGGTAGCGCGATAAGCCGTGTCGGGCGTGAACCTGAGCACCACCTCGCCAGCCACGCCCGCTGGCAGCAGCCATCCCTGCTGCCAGCCGTCGACAACGATCGGCGTCAGCGCCCGTCCGGAGATCGTGGCACCCCACCCCGGGTTGGTGTTCTCGCGAACGGCGAGCACTCGGTCGGACGAGTGGGCGTCGACGTGCAGACGCCGTTCCACGGCGGACCAGCTTCCTATCCGCACCGGCGACGCGGTGGGTACCTCCGCGCTGACCCCTGGCACCAACGCCAGCCTGGTCGGTGTCGCGACGCCACTGCCAGATGCGATCACCCTGATCTCGCCGGAGGGTAGGGTCAGTCGGCTTCCGTTCCCCTGGTCGCACGGCGTCGCCACGACCTCCCGCTGCTGGACCAGGTCGCGCAGAGTGGCGGAGATTGCGGTCTGACGGCTGACGGCGCCGGCATCGAGAGTGGGGCCACTTCCGCAAGGCAGGGTGAGTCGCGCATCGAGATCGGCTTGAGGATTCCGGGGATCCGGCAGCACGTTCACCTCGCCGACCCCGATGGGCAGGAATCTTCGGCTGTTCTCGTACGGGTCGAAGGATGTCGCTGGCAGGACATCGAGAAAGAGGATCGTCACCTCGTCCGTTACCATCGGCCGGTCGAACGTGACCAAACCGTCCGCGTCGACGACGCCGCCGCGCACGCCTTCGTCACCGATCACCGTCACTGCACCTGGCCGGCTCGCCGCGACGGAGTCGTCCACCGTCAGTCGCAGCCCTGTGACCGCGCGTGGCGCTATCCATCTGATGCGTAGCCATGGATCCGCGTCTGCGGCATCCGGCGACCATGTGGTCGTCGGGTCACCGTCGAGCACCGCTCCTGGACGCGCGGCCGGTCCGGAGGCTCCACTTGTCGACGCGGACACGCTCGCGCCGATGCCCAGCGGCGTGGCCGCAGCCAAGTGCTCGTCGATGAGGGCATTAAGCTCCGCGCCCGAGCGTGCCCGCGCCCACACCAGCGGCAGGTACGACCCGGCTGCGGGCAGGGTCAGCACGCGGTCGAGGTTGTTCCCGTCCTCGGAACCCCGCGCGACGTCGGGCGAGCATCGCGGCCGGTCGTTCACGAAGAAGCAGGGGGGGACCGCTGGTGCGGCAGTGAGAACCACCGTGGCCGCCTGGCTCGTTGCGGGCGGCGCTGGCACGGCCACAGTCCTCGCCGGCAGCAGTCCCGGAATCGCGATCTCGGTGATCCCGACGCCGCCCACCCCGTCTCGGACCTGTGCCGCCTCGTCCACGGTGACCCGGATGGTGTTGACGGCAAGGGCGCCCGGCAGCCGTACCGTCGAGGTCGGGCCGAAGGTTTCCTCGGTGGCCTTCTCGACTCCGGCGGCGACGGTAATCTTGGTCGGGAGCGAGCCCGAGCGCGTGTCGAACGTCAGCCGGACCTCAGACACGGTCCGTGGCGTTTCCAGTGAGATCTCGATCCACTGTCCGGCCGGCTCGAAGCCGGGCGCCGGTCGCCATGAAGTGAGCGGGTCGCCGTCAAGGGCGGCGAAGGGTTGGTGCTCCGGACGCCCATTGCCGAGCGGCTGAGCCTGCGCCCAGGAGCTCGATGCTCGGAGGCCTCGGATCCCGCGATACGCCACCACCGCAGTCGCGGATGGGCCCCACGACGGCAGGTAGTCGGCCGTCGGCGCGGCCAGTGTTGTCTTCTCGTCCGCGGTCAACGTCGCCGATGCGTTGTCGTGTAACTGCCCGAAGGCGACCTCTCGCCGGCGTAGCCCGTCCGTCAGAGCGACCGGGCCAGCCGGCCAGTCGTCGGGGAGGTCGCCGGCCAGGATCGTGGGAGCGGCCGTGAGTTGGCCTGTGGCGGCGAGATCGAGCAGAGACTCCGGGCCGCCCACGACTGTCGTCACCGCAGCGGCGTCGTACGCCACGACCGGATAGACGGGCCGGTCAACGCGAAACACCTCCAACACCCGCACTGGAACGTCCAGGCCGTCGTCGATGTACTCGTTGGCTGGCAGCTTGGCTCCGCCGATGATCGGGCCAAATGCGGCCGCCCGGGATAGTCCCGGCGACCGCTCGAGCGACTGGCGCGCGATCAGTGGTCGGGTCGTCCCCGACCGGCCGCTGTCGAGATCGGATCGCAGAAGCACGTACCGCACGCCAGATCGGGCAAGGAGGTCGGCCAGGCCGGCGGACCCGTAACCCGTGGACATGGCCGACTCGACCGCGTCGAGGAGCCGAATTGTGTTCGGCGGTGTCAGCGGGATGGAGTTTCGAACCGCCGATGCGCCATTCAGTAGCGGCTGGATGATCTCGTCAGGCGGGCTGCCCCAGAGGTACTTAGGGAAGCGTGCCGCCGGAAGGACGAGGACCCGGTCGCGGCCGAGATTCGCGTCGAGCCAATCAGCCGCCTCGTGCCAGTAGCCGGGGACCTCCTTGAAACCGCCGGGGGCGCTGAGCCCGCCGGCCAACGCCGGGCTCGCCACCCCCGCGATCCCGGCAACGGCGACGGCCGTTACGAATGCCGCGGGTAGCCGGGCGGGGTTGGGGCCACGGCGTGGCAACGCTGCGGCCCTACCGAAAACACCCACCAGATGCGCTAGCCCGAGGACCAGTGGCAGGCGCAGCACCACGTCGAACTTGTGCACGTTGCGCAGCGGAGACCCCGCGCCGTCGAGGAAGTCGCGCTGAAGTCCCGCGAATAGACCGTCCTCGAAGGCGACATGCCCGAACCCGACCAACGCGACACCGACTGCAAGCGAGGTGATCAGGAAGCGACGATGTGGCATTCCGCGACGGGAGAGACCCGCGATTCCGAGCGCCGCTACCGCCAGAGAGGCGATGATCAAGGCGGTCTCCGTTGCCAACCGCCATCCCGCTGGAAGGTTGTGCCCATAAGGGCCGCCAAGGTACGCCAACCAGTGCGAGGCCCCGCGCAGGTTCGTGACGACGTCCGTCACGTTCGTCGTGACCTCGGCCGTCTCGATGTAGTCCATGAACGGCGGGCTGTACCGACCCAGGATCAACAGCGGGAGGACCCACCACGCCGTGGCGCATACGACAGCGGCGCTCCAGGCCGCGGTCGCCACGAGCCGGCGGCGCAGTGGTTGCAACATCGCGAGCCACAGCAGCGCGAGCGGTAGCACGGCGAGCACCGCGGTCGCGTTGACGCCACTGGCACATGCCACCACAAGTGCCGACCGGGTCACCGCAGGGCGCAGCCTGCCGCCGTGCGCGAGACCGATCAGTGGTACGAGAACCCACGGCGCCAACGCCATCGGCCAAGCTTCGATCGAGATGGTGCCAAGCTCGGTGAGCACTCGAGTGGATAGCGCGAATGCGACGCCGGCGATCAGCCGCGAGGCCGGTGTGCCGAGCCCCAACCGCCCGGCAAGCTTCACCACACCGGTGAACGCCACGCACAGTAAGAGCGCCCACCACAGCCGCTGGATCAGCCACCCCGGTAGGCCAAGCCACGAACCGGCCAAGAAGAAAGGGCCCATGGGCCAGAGGTAGCCATACGCCTGGTTCTGCAACTGGCCGAACGCACTCGACGGGTCCCAGAGGTGAAGGGCCCCCTGCAGCCACCCGGCGGGGTTCAGGGTTAGGTCGGCCTTTGTGTCGACGGCGATCGTGCCCGGCTCCTGCAGAAACGTGAGGGCGGTGAGGCCGACGCAGATCGCGACCATCCGCAGCCGCCAGACGACATTAGACCCAGGTACGGCCGCGCTGTGCTTGTCCGCGACCTCCGCCTGCATGTCGCCTCCGTTCCAACCGTTGCGGATCTGCCATTGCCACGCACGCCACAAACCCATATCGTGGCGCGATCGCGAAAGACTACTCGGGAGTAGCAGTGGGGGAACAGACCGTAGGCGCCGCACGCCGCCACGTGCTGTTCCTTAACTGGCGCGACACCCGCAACCCGGAGGGTGGCGGGTCAGAAGTCTATGTCGAGCGGATCGCAGCCGAGCTGGTGGGCGCGGGGCACGCGGCCACAGTGCTGTGCGCGGCGCACGGTGACGCACCAGCGGACGAAACCACCGATACCGGTGTCCGGATCCTTCGTCGGGGCGGCCGTCGTTCGATTTACATTCGTGCGGCGTTGACATACCTCGGCGGTCTGCTTCGGCTGGGAGCGCTTGCGCCGAGCCGCCTGGGCCGCCCCGATGTCGTGGTGGACGTCGGCAATGGGCTGCCGTTCCTCTCCCCCCTCTATGCCCGCCGACCAGTGATCGCGCTTGTGCATCACGTCCACCGCGAGCAGTGGCCGGTCGTACTCCCGGGCTTTCAAGGACGATTGGGCTGGTGGATTGAGTCCAGGCTCGCGCCGCGGGTGTACCGCCGTTGCCGCTACATCACAGTCTCCCAGGCGACCCGAGCCGAGCTAGGCAGCCTCGGCGTCGATCCTGCTCGCATCAATGTGATCCACAACGGCACACCAGAGGCGCCGGTGACGCCGGTGACCCGCAACCCGCACCCGTCCATGGTCGTTCTCGGCCGGCTTGTCCCGCACAAACAGGTCGAGGTGTCGCTACATGCGGTCGCCGTGCTCGCGGAGGAATTACCCGAACTGCAACTAGTGATTGCCGGCCAGGGCTGGTGGGAGCCGCGGCTCCGGGAGATCGCCGACGATCTTGGCATCGCCGACCGAGTGCATTTCGCTGGCTATGTCACAGAAGACGCGAAGCACATTCTGCTCGGCTCAGCATGGCTTGCGCTGAACCCATCGCTCAAGGAGGGCTGGGGTCTGACCATCGTCGAGGCGGGCGCCCGCGGGACGCCAACCGTCGCTTTCCGCAGCGCCGGAGGCGTGAACGAGTCGCTGCTGGATGGCGAGACCGGCCTGCTCGCCGACGACCAGGACGACTTCGTGGCTCAGGTGCGGATACTGCTCACCGACAGCTCGCGTCGCCAGGCCATGGCCGACGCCGCACAGGCGCACGCCGCGGCATTCACGTGGGCCACGGCCGGGAAACTGTTCACGGCGCTCGTCGATTCAGCCTCGCCGCGCATACCGCAGCCGAGGCGCGAGGCGCGAGGCGCGCGCCTCACTCCGTAGTCGGGTTGTGTCGCAGTGAATCGAATCCACGGAGATCAAAGACGGGCTCGACACCGCCGAGGTGTCGAGCCCGAAGCGTAGGCGAACGATGTGTTATCTGTTGCCGTAGATCTGTGGCTTCTGGTTCAGGGTTGGGGCGTCCAGCTCCGAGGCGACCTCCTCAGCCGTTGGCGTGAGTTGGTTGCTCACAGCGGCTAGCCCAACGACGCCGATGAAGATGCCGAGCACCATTGCGACGACAGCGGTGAGGTACACCGATCGCGAACTCGCCATGCCACTCCTCCTTGGATCCGTGCGGGCACGTTACCACGCGGTAGGCGATCGGCGTAGCTGCCAAATGGCTGCTATCACAAGCGCGACGGCCATCAGGTCAACCGCGCCAATCACCCATCTCCGCCCGGATTGCCGAGTTTGGTCTGCGGTCGCCGTCGGGTTTGTGTACAGGTCTAAGAATTGTCCGTCGTGGACAAGGCGAAGCCCGTCGAGGGCACCGGTCGGGACCGACGCACCAGCTTCATGCTGGACCAGAACCCAGCGGGTGCCAACCTGCGAAACGGGCTCACCCGCTGCGAGCAGATCGCGGACTCTGGCGGCGCGGGGGTCCTCGCCCTCGAGAACCAGGTTGCCTACAACCAACGTGTCGTCGGCGAGAACGGCGGCGGGAAGGTATCGCGGCGCGGGGTCGAACACTGTGCGCCCCCGGTTCCACGAGTAGTTGCGGTATTCGCTGAACGGCAGGGTCAGAACCTCACCCGGAGCCCCGGCAATCTGCGCGGCGACCCGATCCCAGTCCGCCGGGTACGAGACTGGGCGCAGTGCGCCGGCGCCACCAAAGGCGAAATCGGGCACGAGCGCGATGGGCAGCAACCCAGCGGCCACGAGGACCAGCCTCGCCCGGGGCTCGGCCACCCGCGCAGCCAGCCGCTCCACGCCCAATGCCGTACATACCGCCAGCAACAGGGCGTATACGTAAAGGAACTTTTGACCGTCACGCAGAAGTCCGACGCCCGGGATCGCCGACACGGCCCAAGCTAGAGCCTCGGCGGTGAGCGGAAGGGTGCCGAGCATTGCGACCACGAAGCCGCCGGCGGCCAGGATCGCCAGACGGACTCCCGCACCGGGGTCCCAGCGGCGGCGCAGATCGCCAAATCCGAGCACGGCCAGCACCAGTAGCACCAATGTCACGACCGGCACGAGCGCCGAGCCCCGGCTGTCCGGTGTGGTCTGGGCATTCCAGATCCCGCCCGTGCCGGCAAGTGCACCCAGAGGGCCGCTCCAGTTCTCGCCACGCGCGGCGAACGCGGCTACTCCGTCCGGATCCGACGTGCCGCCAGCCGCCGTCAGCGCCGCGGAGGCGAGCCAGGGCAGATTGAGTAACGCCACCGCGCCAATCGCCGCCAGTGTCGTTCGCGGCGCCTGTCGTCGGGCTACGAGCAATGCCGTGACGACGAGCGCGATGAAACCGCCCGTGGGGGTGATCGCCGAGATGGCCGCGGCCAGGACCAGCCGCGGCAGGGCGCCGCGGCGTTGGGCCCGCACGCCGATCGCGGCGGCGACTAGCCAGGGCAGCGCGGCGTACGCGAGCAGCAGCCCCCACTGACCCAGGAGGAGCCGCTCGGCCAGGAAAGGCGTCCAGGCATAGCCAATAGCGGCGACCACGCGCGTGAGTAGGCGCCGCGACGGCACCAACCGCCCGGCCCCCAGAGCAGCGCCATACATGGCGCCCGCAAGCGCGACACGCTGCAGCAACCAACCCGGGGCAATAAGACTCAATACGGATACGACGGCGTCCTGCGGCACGGCGCGCGGCAGACCACTGCTCGGCGCGATGAGTTCCCAGCGCAGCGGCTGGTGCGGCACGAACACCATGTCGTAGCTCAGCGCGTAGCCCGGCGTGATGAGTGGCGCCAGCACGCCAAGTGTGACCACCGCGGCGACGCAGTGCAGCGTCAGCCGCTCGCGCCTGGTCATCGCTTGCGCAGGACCAGCACGAGGTTCCAGGTAAGGAACTCGCGAATGACGGGCACGCGGACGACATGCTTGGTCCACACCGGCAGATAGCGGGGCAGGACGTCGACCACCTCGGCGGCGCGCTGGTGGCGGGCCCAGCGGACGGCGGTGGCGACCGATACGCCAAACATGGACTCTCCGTAGAGGTTCTTGGGCCTCCGGCCGTGTCGGCGTTCATAGCGACGGGCCGCCCAGTGGCCACCGAGGTAATGCCACGGGGAGGTCTCGTGGCCGCCCCACGGCGACAGCCAATTGGTGTACGACAGGAACACCGTGCCCCCGGGCCGGGTCACTCGTACCATTTCCTCCGCCATCGCGACCGGATCCGGCACGTGTTCCAGCACGTTCGACGAGAAGCAAAGATCGATCGAACCAGTCTGAAACGGCAGCCGGAGGGCGCTGCCGAGGACCGCGCCCTCCGGCGGCTTCCCGGTACGCCAGGTCATCTCGCCCGCGTCGACGTCGACGCACATGACCCGAGCGCCGGCCGCTCGCAGGGCCTCGCCGAAGAAGCCGGCGCCCCCGCCGACGTCGAGGACCATGGCGCCATCGAGATCGGTGTACGAGCGAAGCTGGCCGACGGTGTCGCGGGCCAGAACGCCGTAGAAGAATTCGGGGTCGGTCTGCTCCTTTCGGAAGGCCGAGAACAGGCGGACCGAGCGTGCCAGATCCGCTCGAAACACCGGAGGTGACTCGAGCCGATGCAGCACGGTTGGACCTCCTCATTACGCTGTTCCCCTACGGCGCAAGCCGGCGGTGGCGACACTCTACGCGTCACCGCGACCGGCCGGCGGGCGACCTCACCTCGACGCGGAGCGAAATGACAGAGACCGTACAGCGGTTGGGGAGTCAAGGACTACGAGCCGCTGCGGCCGTGACCGCTGCTGGCGTGGCCGTCAATGCCCTTGGGTACGCGGCGCCGTTACTCGGCGCTCGCTTCCTCAGCCCTGGTGATCTCGGTGCCCTCGGCTCGGCGTTGGCGCTCGCTGCCGTGGCCAGCGTGGTGGGGTTGGGCTTGCAGACTGCCGTAGCTGTGCGCCAAGCTCGACGCGGGTCGGTTCGCGCGGGCATGGTCACCGCAATTACCGCAGCGTGCGCCGGCGGCTTGCTCATCGTGTCCACGCCATTGCTCGCTGCAACCCTGAACCTGTCCTACTGGGTACCTCCGCTGATGGGAGTCATGACCGTCGCGGTAGTCCTGGGTAGTCGCTGGCTGGGTGAGGCGCAGGGGGCGCAGCGATTCCACGCCCTGGCGTGGGGTATGGCAATGCTGGGATTTGCCCGGTACGGCGGCGTGATCGTCGGACTCGCGACCGGCGCCGGTGTCGTGGGCTCGCTCGCCCTGGGGACCGCCGTGGCATGGATCACGCTGCCGGCGCTCGCACTACTGGCTCACCGCGGGGAGGCGGTGCCCGTCGAACGGGTCTCGACGGCCGATCTCAGCCTCGGGCGCGCGGTGGTCGCAGCCAGTAGCGCGAGCTTGGCGATGCTCACGATCTCCTACGCCGACCTTATCCTCGCCCGGTACTTCCTGTCAGCGGCGGATTCGGGCGCGTACACCGTCGGCGCAGTGCTCACCAAAGGCGCGCTCTGGGCACCGGGGGTCGTCACGATCATCGCGCTGCCACGCCTGGCCCGTGGCAGCGAGCGCACACTCCGCATCGCCGTCGCCGCGGTCGCCACCTGCGGTGCGGTGCTTGTCCTCTCCGCCACGTTCGCTGGCCGGCTAGCCGTAACTCTGGCCGGGGGCTCCGGATACGAGGCGCTAGCCGTGTACGCGCCATTGTTCGCCGCCACTGGCGCCCTGTACGCAATCGCCTTTGTGTTTCTCAACGCGCGAATCGCCGCGGGAGGCAGGCGACCGGCGGCTCCGCTGTGGATTGCAGTGGTTGGGCTGGTCGTCGTTGTTGCGCTGCTTAACCCGCCGACTATCGGCCGGATTGTGACCGGCGCCGTTGTCACCGCGGCGGCGACGACGGGGGTCCTGGCGATCATGGCTTGGCGCCGCAGGGCAACCCAAGCCACCTAACGCCGGCCCGCGGGAGACTCCCGCATGTGGCAGTCTGCGTGCCATGGTGGTGACGGGGTCTTCGATAGCCGAAGCGTCGACGACAACGCCGGCGTCCGAGACGACGGAACGGGCCGAGCCCGGCTGGATCAGGCGTTGGGCCCGGACGGATCCGGTTCGCGCCGTCGCCGTCGTGCTGATCGTGGCTCATCTCGTGTGGCGGGCGGCCATCGCCACGCGAGGCTCCCTGTCCAACGACGACTTTGCCTACATCGCCCGCGCCGCCGAATCGGGACTGACCGTCGACTACCTCCTGGCGACGTTCGCCGGCCGCACGACGCCAGCGGCGTGGCTCGTGATCTGGCTGGTCTCCCGCGCCGCCGGCCTCGTCTACTGGCCGTACCTCGTACTGCTCCTTGCGGGTCAGGCATTTCTCGGTGTGACCTTCTTCCGCTTGCTGCGCCAACTGTGTCGGCCGGGGTGGGGGCTGCTCATTCCGTTGTGCGTGCTTCTGTTCAGTCCGCTCACCCTCGAAGCGACGTCGTGGTGGGCCGCCGGGATCAACATCCTGCCGATGCAGATGGCGATGGTCGTGGCCCTCGGAGCCCAGGTACGGTACGTGCGAACCCGCAGGCCGCGTCACCTGTTGACCCTCGGCCTCTCTGTGGCAGTCGGCCTCCTCTTCTTCGAGAAGGCGCTGTTGATCGTGCCCCTGGTCTTTTTGGTGACGGCGTGTCTGTTCGTTTCCGGGGGACCATTCCGCAGAGTCACGCGCACACTCGTGCGCTACTGGCCGTCATGGCTGGTCCTCATGCTCGTCTCCGTGACCTACCTCGGGTTCTATCTGTCCCAGGTCGGGGTGTCGCAGATTCGCAGCCCCTCGGCCGGCGAGGTGCTGTCCTTCGTGCGCCAGCTGGTCGGAACCAACATCATCCCCGGGCTCCTGGGAGGCCCGTGGGAATGGGTCTATTTCGGCACGTTCTCACCGCTCGCCATCCCCGACGACCTCCTCCGTTGGCTGGCGTGGGCAGTGTTTCTGGCACTGGTCGTGATCACCGTCCGGCTTCGCCCCTCGGCCATCGGGGCGTGGGTGATCTTGGCCGGATACGTCACGCTGGTCGCAGGCATGTTGGCCGCGACACGACTCGACTCCATCCTTGCCGCCTCGAACGGGCTGGTGCCTCATTACGTCAGTGACGTGGTTGTGGTCGGTGCCCTCTGCATTGGGGTCGCCATGCTCGGCCTCGTCGACACCGCCGACAAGGAACCGACGTGGCGCAGCATCTGGCCGACGGCAATGCGAGAACCAGGGGCCGCCGCTCTTTTGACAGCCGTCGCGCTCGTCGCCCTGGCATTGCTGGGGCTTGGTGCCGCCTGGACCGGGGCGCGGTACGGAGACGTCTGGTCGCTCAGGCAGGGACGCGACTACCTGCACAACGCCCAGGCTGACCTCGCGCTAGCGCCGCCCGGAACGGTCTTCTTCGATCAGCCGGTGCCCGACGGCGTGCTTACGTCGTTTCTCTGGCCGTACAACATGCAGTCGCGTTTCTTCAGCCCGATGGAGCCGGGACCTGTGTTCGTCACCGAGGCGGAGAACCCGTCGATGTTCGACCACGCTGGGCACATCCGTCAATTGCGTGTCGAC
>JAHRHA010000032.1 GCA_020027875.1 Micromonosporaceae bacterium
CGCCCGGGGCCTGCTGGCCGACCTGCGGGATGCGCCGTGGCGGCTATCCGCCACCGACCACCAGGGTCGGGTGATCTGGCACGGCCCGATCCGCCGCCGACCCAGCAAGGCCGATCTTCGCCGGCGGCCCAGCCCGGCCGAGGCGGCCTATGTGCGGGCCCGGGATCGGCGATGTCGCTTCCCGGGTTGCCGCCGGCCGGCCGCCTGCGCCGAGATCGATCACACCACCCCGTACTCGCAGGGTGGGCCCACCGACGTGTGCAACCTCGAATGCGCGTGTCAACCCCCACGTCAACGCACCATTGTGGTGGCGTCGAACATCAGATGGGACTAAGGCAGTTCGGCCACGCCCTGAAGCTCCACGAGGGCCGCCACGTCCCACAGCCGGGCCACCCCGATTGCCGCCATCGCCGGGTACTCCCTACCAACGAGGCGCCGCCACACCGTACCAATCTCGTGCGCATGGGCCCTGTAGTCGTCCATGTCCACGATGTAGACAGTCATGCTCGCGAGGTGGTGCGGTTCACCGCCGGCGGCTCGGAGCGCCGTGAGTAGATTTCCCAGGGCCTGCTCGAACTGCTCGACGACCCCGGAGCCGACGACGCGCCCGGAGCCATCCAATGCGGTCTGCCCGGCCAGGTGGACGGTGGTCGTGCCCGACGTGCGGACGGCGTGCGCGAAACCCGCAGGCTTCGCCAACTCCGGCGGGTTGATCCGCTCGAGATTCACGGCCGCGCCGCCTTCCCGCTCAGCGTCCGGTCCACTGTGGTGGGCGACGTTCGGTGAATGCCGCGTGGAACTCGGCGTGGTCGTCGCTGGTCATGAGCAGGGCCTGGGTCATGGCGTCGAGCTCCAGGGCGCCGGATAGCGACATGTCGAGCTCGCGAGTCAACAGCGCCTTCGTTTGCGCGAGCGCGAGCGTCGGACCGTCCGCGAGCCGTCGAGCCAACCGTTGCACGGCCGCGTCGAGCTCGTCGTCCGGCACGAGTTCGCTGACGAGTCCGTACGCATCGGCGGTCGAGGAGTCGATCGTGTCGCCGAGCATGAGCAGCTGGGTGGCGCGGCCCATGCCAATCATCCGAGGCAGCAGGTACGCCGCGCCCATGTCTCCCCCGGACAGGCCGACCTTGGTAAACAGGAAGGCGAACCTCCCCGAGGTGCTCACCACCCGGAAGTCGGACGCCAACGCGATGACCGACCCGGCCCCGGCCGCCATCCCCTGAATGCCGGCAATGATCGGGACGGGCACCTCGCGCATGGCCGTGATGACGTCGCCCGTCATCTTCGTGAAGCCCATGAGTTCATCGGGCTTCATGCTGAGCAGCTCGCCGATGATCTCGTTCACGTCGCCACCTGCGCAGAACCCCTTGCCCGCGCCCCGGATCACCAACACCTTGGTGTCGCCCCGATAGGGCAGCTCGTGGAGCAGGTCGCGCAGGTCGGCGTAGCTTGAAAAGGTCAGCGCATTGAGCTTGTCCGGACGGTTGAACGTCACCGTCGCCACGCCGTCGCCGACCTTGAAGTCGAAGTGGTCCCACCGCTGTGTCAGCCCGGCGGACGCTCTGTACCTGCTCACCACCCGCGACTCCTCACCTGGTCAGCGAACGACCGATTATCGTACGCTGCACCTCCGATGCCCCCTCGTAAATCCGCGGCGCGCGCACCTCACGATAGAGGTGCTCAAGGAGATGTCCTCGTAGCAGTGCCTGCGCGCCATGCAGTTGGACGGCGGCGTCAATGACGAACTGTGCGCTCTCCGTCGCGAACAGCTTGGCCATCGCCGAGCGCCTGGTGACCTCCGCCGGGTCAGCCCCCGCGTCGTAGGCCGACGCGGCCGCGTAGACCAGCAGGCGGCTCGCCTCGATCCGCGTCGCCATGTCGGCGAGCATGTGCGAGACAACCTGCTGCTCACTCAACGGGTTGCCGAAAGCCTGACGCCGCCTGGTATGGGCGACGGTCGCGTCGAGCGCGGCCTGGGCCATGCCGACGGCGAACGCGCCCACACTGGGACGGAAGAGGTCAAGCGTGCGCATCGCCACCGTGAACCCACCGTCGACATCGCCGAGGACATCGGCCGCGGTGACGCGTACGCCGTCAAAGCTCAAGCGTCCAATGGGGTGTGGCGCCAACATGTCGAGATGCTCCCCGCTGAGGCCCGCTGCGTCGCCAGCCACAACGAAAGCGGTGATGCCTTTGGCCCGGGTGTCCGGGGTCGTCCGGGCGAACACGGAGTACACGTCGGCCTCGGGCGCATTGGAGATCCAGGTCTTCTCGCCGACCAGGCGCCAGCCGTCTCCGTCGGGCTCGGCCAACAGATTCAATGCGGCGGCGTCGGATCCGGCGCCAGGCTCGGACAGGGCGAAGGCGGCTATGGCGGCGCCGGAGAGGACCGCCGGCCGCCATCGCTGGACGACATCGTCGCCACCAAACCGGAGGAACGGATAGCTCCCGAGACCTTGCAGGGCGAGCGCGGTCTCGGCCTCCGTGCTCACCCTCGCGAGCGTCTCACGGGCCAGGCAGAGGTCCATCGCCGACGCGGTGCGTTCGGCCGTGCCCAACACGCGGGCCAGCAGGCCATGCTCCCCCATCGCTGTCACCAGCGCACGGTCGACGTGGCCGGGTGCGCTCCGAGCGGCCAGCGGGGCCAGGACGGACGTCACGATGCCCTGAACGTCCCGCACCAGTGCGAGCTGGTCCTCGGTGAGAGCGAAGCCCGCCATCGGCCTCCCACTTCGTATGGCACCCCCTTGGGGCACTCTACGGCAGGGCGGTGGTCGGCGACGACCGATCTTGCGGCATGGCTAGAGCGCCCGCCAGCGACCGCAGCGCGAGTCCGACGAGAATGAGGACAATGCCTAGACCGGCGGCCATAACCGCTACCCCGAAGGCGACGACCGAGGTGAACAGCGAGGCCCGCAGGAACGATCCGGTCATGGCCGTCTGGCGCAACGGGTCCTCCCGTCCAAGCTCCGCGTAGGTCTTGCCGCCCGTCGCTTCGAGCGCGTGTTTCTCGATCGTGTTCGCCTCGACGTACGCGGTCAGCGGACCGTCGACCGGTTCGCCGGCGAAGGCTGAGGCGTCGCTCGACACCTTGATCTTTTCATCCGCCAACTGTGACTGGACGGTGAACCACGTGACCACACCGCCCACAACCAGGATCGCTCCGGCGATCACGACAAGGAGGGCGAGAAGGCGGGCTCTGCCTAGGCTGCTGGACATCGATGATTCTCCGTATCATGAGTTCGTCGGTGACCAGTGCCACCTCTGCGTACTCTAGTAGTATTTGATGTGATTCGTGCTTTTCTGCAGCCCCAACGTTCCCAGGCGCACATTTGCGCCTCCGTCCGGCTGAGCGACGTTCGGCGCGCTGGCCCGCCACCGGCAATAGTCCAGTTTGGACCGCCGCATTCGGCTTGGTACGGTCATCGTCCCAGACGGGCAATACACCGTCGCGCGAGTCCGATAGGCGGTGGCCGATGAGCCGACCACGCAGGGCACTCCCGCCCGCACTCCTCGGCCTCGTGGTGGTGGCGCTGATCGCCACCGGAATCCGGCCATACGACCGGCTGACCTGGCTCCTGGAGACCGTCTGGGTGATCGCAGGGATCCCGGTGGTACTGCTCACGTGGCGCCGGTTTCCCTTGACCACCCTGCTGTGCTGCCTGCTCGCGCTGCACGCGCTGATCCTGATGTACGGCGGGCTGTACACATACGCTCGTACGCCGCTTGGCGATTGGCTCCGCGATATGTTCGACCTGTCACGCAACCCGTACGACCGGATCGGCCACTTCGCCCAGGGCTTCGTTCCGGCCATCCTGATCCGCGAGATCCTGGTCCGGCAGTCGCCGCTGCGCGGCAGCCGCTGGCTCGCCCCGCTCGTGGTCTGCGCCTGTCTGGCGTTCAGCTCCTTCTTCGAGATGATCGAGTGGTGGTCGGCCCTTATCGGAGGGTCGGCCGCGGATGACTTCCTGGCCACCCAGGGCGACGTATGGGACACCCAATGGGACATGTTCACGGCGCTGGTCGGCGCCATCACGGCTCTCGTCACGCTCAGCCGGCTCCACGATCGCCAACTGACGACACTTGCTGATGCCACACCGATGCACATCATGAAGTCCGAAGTGGACTCGTCAGGTGCTGCCGCCGCCGGCGCGTCTCACTGAGCGCGTTCGGCCAACGCGAGGTACACAAGCGTTGACCGGCCATGGAATGCTCGGGTCATGGATCCGAGTGAGCTTCGAGCCGGCGACGCTGATCGGCAACGGGTGGCGGAACGCCTCCGCATCGCCTTGGAAGAGGGCCGGCTCAACTTGCACGAGTACGACGAGCGGCTCCGCGACGCCTTCGCCGCCAAGACGTACGCGGAACTGGACACGCTGCTCGCCGACCTGCCGGGCACGGCGCCCCCGTCGCACTCGCAACTCGTGCCGGCCACACCGAGCGCGCTCGCGCCAACCACGTCCCGATGGCGCCCCGGGGAGGACGGCCGGTATCCAGACGCCACCCGCCGATGGGTGGTCGAGACGTGGGACGACTGGGCCGGCGCTGTGGCGGTCTGCGTGGCGATCTGGGCGGTGATCTCGCTGCTCGCCGGCGATTGGATCTACTTCTGGCCCGGCTGGGTCGCCGGACCGTGGGGGGCCGTACTGCTCGTTCAGACGATCAGCGGGCTCATCCGCGACGAGCCGCAAAGGTGGGCGGCCAAACAGGCCCGCAAGGAGGCCGAGCGCGAGGTGCGCCGGCAGGTCAAGCGGAGCGACACGGACTAGCGAGGCGACGACTGCGATCCTGGGCCCTCGCACTAGGGCCTGGGTGTGTCGGTTTCGTCGGAGCCGGTGATGATCCATCGTCCGACCTCGTGATAGTTCGAGTCGTAGATGGCTGCACCAACGCCGTGTGTCAGCTCGTAGTGGCGGAGGTTGCCGCCCCAGTATCGTAGGATCCGTTCCAATTCTTGGACGGCCTTTCCGTCGAACGCATCGTCGCCCATGTCGACTTCGAGAACGAACTTCATTCGTTAGCCTTCCGCAATGCGGCCGGTGACAGGAGCGCCTGTTGTCGGCCGGTTCTGGCACCCGGCCCCGGCCGAGTACGATAACAAGGACGAATGAGCATAGAACCAGTACGGCGCAGTGAGCGCCGCCCAGACGGTCGTAGGACGAAGATCATCGCCTCCGTGGCGGTCGGCCTGGGGATACTGGCCCTCCTGACGGCATGCGCCGGACTAGCCGGGCCCAACAACGTAGCCGACGTTGACACCGACCACATAGCCGGATTCTGGGCAGGCCTTTGGCAAGGTCTGATCATGCCCATCTCGTTCGTCATCTCGTTGTTCACTGACAGCATCAATATTTACGACGTCCACAACAACGGCAACTGGTACAACTTTGGCTTCGTGCTCGGTGCCATCGTGCTTCCGGGTGGCGGTGCCCGGGCCAGCCGACGGCGCTGACGGGACTTCGTTTGGGCACATGCGGCGGAGGTCGGCGACCTGGCCACGTCGATGCGTCATCGGCGCCCAGCGGGGGTAGGAAGCTCGGGCGAGTCCGTGTCGAGCGGCACGGCCGGTGAGCGCACAAGTCCGAGTTGGACGGTCTGCCGGCTGAGCAATGTGTCCAGGAGCCAGTCAGTGCCGGTACGGAGGCGGTTGCCTGGTAGTGACAACAAGTGGTACCCGCGCGTTAACGCCTTGGCCGGCAGGCCACCGAGCGGAATGCTGAGTGGGTTGGCTGCGGCCTCGGTGCCGCCGAGGTCGACGACGAAGCCAAGATCCTTGTGCCGGTACGGCTTGGGGCGGCCCTGGCCGTAGGAGGCGGCGATGTTGTGTGCGGCCCGCCTGCCCTGCCGGACCGCGTGTTGGGCGGTCATCGGGGTGATCTCCCCTGGGCGGGTCAGGTCCGGGACTGCGGCGGCGTCGCCGCACGCGTACACCTCGGGCCGGTTGGGAACGGTGAGATATGCGTCGACGGCGAGCCTGCCTTGCTCGATCCTCAGGCCGAGGTCGGCTACGAGCGGGTCAGGGCGTACGCCGACGCACCAGATCAGGGACCGCGTGCCCACGAAGTCGCCGTCGCTCAGGCGTGCGCCTGCTTCGGTGGCCTCCCTCACGGACGTACCCGTCCGCACCTCCACACCTCGCTCATTCAGCACCGACGCGGCGGTCCGGGACAACCGCTCATCCAACTCGGGCAGCACGCGATCCGCCACATCCAGCAGCAGCCACCGTGGTTGCCGCTCGGCCAACCTCGGGTGTCGCTTGTAGAGGATGTCGGTGTAGAGGACACCGTGGGCCGCGACCTCGGTGCCGGTGTAGCCCGCACCGACGACGACGAAGGTGGTGCGCGCGGCCCGCTCGTCCGACTCGTCGCTAGCATCCGCGAGCTCCATCTGGCGGGTCATGTGGTCGCGCAGGTACAGCGCCTCTGGTATCCCCCGGAAGCCGTGGGCGTGCTCGGCCACTCCGGGTACGGGCAGCAGCTTGTTGACGCTGCCGACGGTGAGCACGAGGCGATCATAGGTGATCTGGTCACGACCACCTTCGGGGTCGACATAGGCGACCTCGCGAGCGTCGAGGTCCACCCGGTCCACCTCGCCGAGAATGAGCCGGACGTCGGGCAGGGTCGCGGGCAGGGACACGGTAACCCGCCGCGGGTCGAGCAGGCCGACCGCGACCTCCGGCAGGAGCGGCAGGTACAGGAAGTAGTCGGTCGGGTTGACAACGACGATCTCTGCGTTGTTCCGCGCGAGTCGACACAGTGTGCGGGCGGCGTGGTAGCCGGCAAATCCCGCCCCCACGATGACAATTCTTGGTCGGCTCACCGCAGCCTCCTCGACTCCCTCGGCGCTGGGGCTCCTCATCCCAAGCATCGGGCAATGCCCTCGCTCGCGCTGGCAAACGGGTGCACCGAGGTGTGCTTGGACTCCCTTGGCGCCGGCGTGTCGAGGTACAGACCTGTATGTCGATCCGCGGGCAAACCCACAGCGTTGTAGCCACAATGCTGAAGTTGTGAACGTCAGGAGACACATGCCTATCGTGGAGGCCCAGTCAGCAAAGGCTCGTGTGTAGGCACCCAGGTCGTCAGTGGCCGTCGGCGAAGGAACGGCCCTCGGCTGCGAGAGCGTGACGGATCTGCTCCAGCGCCTTAGGCCCCATGCCATGCAGCTTCCCGACCTCGGCCTCGGTCATGCTTGCGAGTTGAGCAAGCCGTGTCACGCCAGCGTTCGCGAGAGCCCGGAGCGCCGGTTTGCTGAGCCCCGCTGGGAGGTCGTCATCCATCGCGCATCACGGCCATTGGCTCAGCTCGGTGTCGTGCGGAGCTTGCATCATCATGGGGGCGGGTAGGTCGAAGCGCATGACCGGACGGCTGGTGTCCCAGCTAGCCCAGCCGGGCTTCCCGGTGGCGGCGAAGTCGACCCACGCACGGTGCATGGCGTCGGCCAGAACCTGTGGGGCGACCGGGCCAGCAAGCGCCGCGACATCGGGGCTGCGGAGCGTGTCGAAGACGAAGCCGATCTCCAGCGCGTGACAGGCGCCGAGTCCGTCCACAGGGGATGGCCATCCGAACTCGTACATGAACGTATTGTCGCCTCGGCGCTCATCGGCCAGCCGGTTGGCCGGCACCCGCAGCAACATGTCGGTGGCGATGGCGCCGAGGATCTCGCCGGGCTTGGCGGTGGGGCGGTTGCGTCGGTACTCCTTGGCTACCCGTTGCTTGATCCGAAACTTCGCCAAGGCGAGCCGCAAGGTGATCGCATTGACACGGTCGACGACACCGCTGGGTACGAACCACAGCCGGTACTCCTCGCTGTTGTAGCCGAGGAGCAGGTCGACGTCGCGGGCGGCGCCGGCGCGGACGGCCGCCAGCGGTTCAGTGGGGACCACGTCGCCGTCGACCACGATGCTGAAGGCGTTGGCACCGGTGAGCGGGTTGCCCGCACGGGTGATGGCAACCTGAGCGGCCAGAAGCGCGCCCCGGTCGGCGCCGGCGAAGGCCTGGGCCGTCGCGGGCAAGCCGAGCTGCTTGGCGATCAGCGCGGTAGTCCGGCCGCCCTTCTTGGGTGAGACGGCGGTGGGTGGACCGCTCTGCATGACGGCGCGCCGGAACAGGCCGGCGGAGTGCGGGCTGACCAACAACGCCCCGATCGAGATGGCCCCGGCCGACTCGCCGAAGACCGTCACGTTGCCGGGATCGCCGCCGAATGCGGCGATGTTGTCGTTCACCCATCGTAGGGCGGCCAGCTGATCGAGCAGACCTCGGTTTGCCGGCGCATCCGGGAAGACGCCGAAGCCCTCCACGCCGAGTCGGTAGTTGATCGAGACCAGGACCACGCCATCGCGGGCGAAGGCGCGGCCGTCGTAGACCGGCAGACTCGACGATCCGTTGCGCAGCGATCCGCCATGGATCCACACCATGACCGGCAACCCGGATCCGGCCGGATCCGGCGTCCAGACGTTGAGGTTGAGGCACTCATCGCCCGGGATGGAGGGATCCGGCAGAAGCCGGTCCATCGGCGGGGCATACGGCAGCTTCGGCGCGGTCGGGCCGAAGGTGAGCGCGTCCCGTACGCCGACCCACGCCGGGACGGGCGCGGGTGCTCGGAAGCGGAACTCGCCAAACGGCGCGGCCGCGTACGGGATGCCCAGGAAGGTCGCGATGCCGCCCTCGACCCGTCCCCGCACCTTTCCCGGCACCGTGGCCAGGATCATGTCCATGTCGTACTCCTCACGCGATCGGATGGGGACCGGGCACGGCGACACCTGCTATTCGCCGGTGCAGACTGTGCGGATGGACGAGGTCCTCAACCTGCCGTCGCCCTGCGTGGTCATCCTCGCGGGCCCCGGTGCCTCCGGCAAGTCAACCTGGGCGGCAGACCACTTTCCGCCTGATTGCGTCGTCTCCAGTGACCGCCTGCGAGCGCTGGTCGGCGACAGCGAGGATGACATTGCTGCCAGCGCCGACGCCTTCGCGGTGCTCGAGGACATCGTGCGGCGCCGGGTTGGCCGCCGACTCACGACGGTCATCGATACGCTCGGCCTGGACCGGCAGCGGCGCACGGCGTGGCTGAGCCTGGCGCGCCAGCAAGGCCTCGCGTGCGTGGCGGTCGCCTTCGACACCCCGGCCGCCGAGTGCCGGGCCCGCAACCGTACCCGTACCAAACGGATCCCGGCCGATGTGCTCACCTCGCAGCTGCGCGCCTGGGCGCGTAGCCGAGACGCCCTAGCCGCCGAAGGCTACGACGCGGTGCTCGCACCGCAGTTCGTCCGGGTTGTGCCCGAGGGGCTCGTCACCGCGACGGCGGCGGCGCGCCGGCAGTACGAGCGGCCGACCGGACTGCGCTTCGGGTTGCACCTCGGCAGCTTCGTATTCGACGGCGGCACGGTAGCGACCTCCGACCGGCTGCGCGAGATCGCCGCAGGGACCGAGGAGGCAGGGTTCGACGCGATCTACGTCATGGACCACTTCCGGCAGATCCCCCAGATTGGCCGGGCGTGGGAGGACTTCCTGGAGAGTTATACGACGCTGGCGTACCTCGCCGCGTGCACCAGCCGAGTGCGGTTGGGCGCACTGGTTACAGGCATCACGTACCGCAACGTGGCCCACCTCGGCAAGATTGTGTCCACATTGGATGTGCTCAGCGGTGGCAGGGCCGTATGCGGACTCGGACTTGCTTGGTTCGCAGCGGAGCACAAGGCGTACGGCTGGGACTTTCCATCGGTCGAGCACCGCTATGCCATCCTGGAGGACGCCCTCAAGCTGCTGCCGCTACTGTGGGGACCGGGAAGCCCCGCCTTCGCCGGACGGGACCTAACAGTGCCCGAGGCCATGTGCTATCCACGTCCGTTGCAGGACCGCATACCGATCATCGTCGGTGGTGGTGGCGAGCGCCGCACGTTGCGTCTCGCCGCGAAGCACGCGGATGCGGCGAACGTGTTCGGCGACGCCACCACGGTGCGACACAAGGCGGCTGTCCTGCGCAGGCACTGCGCGAGCGCCGGCCGTGAACCCGGCGACGTGGCGCTCACACACCTGTCGACCGCCCTGATCGGCACCACCGATAGGCAGGTCGCCGATCTGGTTGAGCGCCTGCGTCCTCGCGGCCGCAGTGCCGCCCAGTACGCCGCCACTGTCAACGCCGGCACCGTCGAAGACCATATCGGCCGCTTCCGGGAGCTGGCCGAAACGGGCGTACAGGAGGTGATGGTGCGCCTACCGGATTTGGCCGATGCCAGTCCACTGGAGCGGATGGCCAAGGTGATCGCGGCGTTCCGGTAGCTACGGTCGGCCGTTCGGCGTCACTCTGAGTGAACGCGAGGCCCTGATCGATTCTGTTTGCGCCGCAAGGCCCCACGGCGCTACCGTCCCATGTGCACCACCAACGGAGGCCTAGGAGGACCTGGTGGCTCAGACCCAGCTCAACCAGATCGTCGCCCTTGAGAAGGGGGTGAAGTCACGCTCGTACGCGGACTTCACCGCCGCTCATCACCAGCTGCAGAAGGCGCCGATGCTGTCGGGCATCTCGCGCACCTACAAGCCGAAGGACGACGAGGGTGAGCAACTGCCGCCGGAGTCGACCCGTGTCCAGGTGCGTACGACCGAGGTTCTCCTGGAAGCACAGGTTGCGCTGGCGCGCCTCTTCGACGTCACGCTCACAAAGGACGTGGCCAACGGTACGGCGAAGGCGAACATCGTCGTCGATGGCAAGACACTAGCCGCCGACGTACCGGTAACATACCTGCTCTTTCTCGAGAAGCAGCTCACCGACCTTCTCACGTTCGTGAACAAGCTGCCCGTCCTCGACGCGGCGGAGACCTGGTCGTACGACGAGGCGACCGACGCGTACGCGACCGCGCCCACGCAGACGACGCGCTCGAAGAAGGTGCCGCGCAACCACGTGAAGGCTGAGGCCACCGAGAAGCACCCGGCGCAGGTGGAGATGTACTTCGAGGACGTGCTTGTTGGATACTGGACGACGGTGAAGTTCTCCGGCGCGCTGCCGCAGGCGCGGGTCAACGAGCTGAAGGCGCGCGTGGTCAAGCTGTCGGAGGCAGTCAAGATCGCGCGGGAGGAAGCGAACTCAACCGTCGTGACCGACAAGAAGATCGGTGACAAGATCTTCGGCTACCTGTTCGCGTAGCCGAGCAAGCGCCCCTTCGGGGGCTGGACACAAACTCAAATTCATAACTGAATAGTCACAACATCCGTTCAGTGCAGGTTCGAATCCTGTCCGGGGCACCACGGGCCCCGGTAGCCCATTTGGTAGAGGCGTCGGGTGCGCAAACTCAGGCTCTTGTCCAAACCTCAATATTGCCGCTGATCGCCAGATCGACCGGACGCCGCCCGCTGCACGAGGTTGCGGGTTCGACCCCCGTCGGGGACGCCACATGTCCCCGTAGCTCAATAGGCAGAGCGCGTGCACTTTGATCTAAGTGGTGTCCTTAAACGCCGCTGGCGTACGCAATTCGGCGGTGGCCACAGGACCACAAATCCTTTGGTAGGCCCCGGGTCGCAGGCTACGCGGCCCGGGGCCGCACTAGTTCGCAGCCCCTGACCGATAGCGGTCCCTTCCGGTCCCCTGGGTTACAGCTCCGCGATCGCCCGCTCGAGTCGGCGGTCGAAGGTCTCCTCGGACTCGGTCACGTAAACACCACCGATGCCGAACTTGTCGTGTGACTTGGCTGCGCTGACGACCTCGTCGCTGATGGTGAGCAGCCAGCGGCGGTACGCGGATGCGTGCGCCGGGGCCTTCGCGACCATGATCGCGACCGCCGCCTGCGCATGGTCGATGACCGCCGCCAGCCCGGACTCGGTGTCGGCGTCGGTGAACGAGATGCCGGCGTCCTCCGGGCGCCCGCGTGGTTGGTCGAATACGCCCATCGTCTGCTGTGCGATCTCCTTGACGAGATCACTGCCCAATGTGCGGCCTTCGGCGATCGATAGGAACCCGGCCTCGACCTCGATAAACGTCCGCCTGGCGTTGTCGCGCTGCGACGCGCTCGCTGCTCGTACAACCCACCGAGGTAGATTCACGAGAAGGTTCCACTCCTCGTCTGAAAACGTGGCCCTGCCCGTCATGTAGACCAGTCCCTCGAAAACGTCCCGTGCCCTCGTTGGGCTGAGGTTAGCGGACCGGACCGGGTGTGGCACATACCCGCCACGCCGGGTTCGACGGGCCTGATGGCCTTAGCCGCTGGCCTGGTTGCGCCAGGTGCGTTGCGGCTCGTAGCCCAACAATCGGCGGGCCTTGTCGATCGAGAGCAGCGTCTCGTGGGTGCCGAGTTCCCTCGTGACAGGCACATCAGGGTAGACCTGTGCGGCCAGATCGGCCGAGGGCGTTGTCATGACCGTATCGGCGTTGGCGATGATGAACATCTCAATACCGGTCGCCTCGTACTCGAGAGCCCGCCGGACAGCCTGGGCGCCGTCGCGCGCGTCGATGTAGGACCACAGGTTCCACGCGCGCAGCCGAGGATCCGTCTCGAACGACGGGAACGCCGCATAGTCGGCCGGCTCCATGACATTGGAGAACCGTAGGCCGATCATCTTCAGGCGCGGATCCCAGCGGCAGAACTGGGCAGCCATCTGCTCGTCGAGGTGCTTGGCCAACGAGTAGGCGGTCTCCGGGCGAGCCGCATACTCCTCGTCGACCGGCACATAGGGCGGCGGCGTCCGGAAGGGGAGGCCGAGCACCGTTTCGCTCGACGCCCACACGACGTTAGCGATGCCGGCCGCACGGGAGGCGGCGAAGACGTTGTAGCTCGAGGTGAGGTTGTTGGCGAACGTCTTGGCGTTGGCGGCCATGCCGGGACCCGGGATCGCTGCCAGGTGCACGACCGCATCCACACTGGTATAGCGATCGTCGATGGCAGTCAGAGCCTCGACTGTCTGCCCGTAGTCAGTGAGATCGATCCGCGTGAACCCGGGCTGGGTTTCGCGGGGCGCCGCCAGATCGAGGTTCACCACGTCATAGCCGTGGCCGACGAGTTCGTCGATGACTGCGCGGCCGAGCTTGCCGCTACCGCCGGTGACCGCGACCAGGCTCATGGCCTCTGACCCTAGTGTCCCGTCGGAGAACACAACGAGCGCGTGGCACGGCTGGGCCCACTCGACATTCGGACATTCAGGTCGTGTATCGGACTAAAGAACATGAAACCCGTTCGTCTATTTCAACCCGATGGGATACGATTTGCGGCTTGCAACCATTGCCAGCTGCGATCGCGGCAGGAGGGTTGAGTTTTGTGAAGGTTCTGACCAGACCGGACATCGGCCCGGCGCGACCGCGCCTGTTCCTGGCCTACACCGTCGGGGTGACGGCGCTGGCCACGGCGATCACGGTCAGCCAGCTCGGACAGATCGCTCAGACGGCGAGAACGGAGCCCCGGTTCTGGTTGTTGGCGGCGCTTGCGGTGTTGGTCGCCTGGCTGGCTTTCGTCACCCCCCGGCCAGGAGGTGCCTGGATAGTCCTGTGTCCCACGGTGTGTTTCACGTTCGCGATCCTGCTGTGCTGGGGCCTCGGTCCGGCGATCGTGGCCCAGACGGCCGCGGTCGTGGCGGTGGCATGGCGGGTCCGCCAGGCGCCGCGGGACGCCGCGGTGAGTGGCGGGGAGTTCACCTTGGCATTCACCGGTGCCTCTGCCGTGGTCTACCTGGGCGACCCCGATCCGTTCGGAAAGCACGGGCCCGTCAACGTTTTGGGCGACGCGTTGACCGTGGTCGGCGCGGCGACAGCCTGGCTGCTGATTTTCGGCGCTCTGCTGGCCGTGTCGGCGTGGCTTCGGCGCGGGGGCCTGCCGCCGCAGGCGGCCACCGGCACGATCGGCTACCACATCCTGTTCAAAGCCGCTCTGCTGTTGCTCAGCCCGGTGCTGGCCGTGACGGCCCACGTCAACATGGCCTTCGTTCCGCTCGTCTTCGTGCCGCTCTTCGCGGTTCAGCGGATGGCCCGGCTCTCCAACGAGCGCGAGCGCGCGGCTGGTCTGGATCCGCTGACGGGGCTAGCGAACCGGGCTGGTCTGAAGGCCCGGTTCGATGATCTCGCGACCTGGGCCGGGCGGCGAACCGCGGATGTCGCCGGCCGACGCCTGGCGCTGTTGGTGCTCGACCTCGACCGATTCAAGCACGTCAACGATGCGCTCGGTCACGACATCGGGGACCAACTGCTTGTCGCGGTGGCCAACCGGCTCGCGGCCGCCGAGGCCAAGGACGGGGTCGTGGCCCGGTTTGGCGGCGACGAGTTCGCCATTCTGGTCCCAGTGCTCAACGTGAAGGATGCAAACAGCTTCGCCAGCCACGTCATGGCCGCATTGGCCGACCCCGTGACACTCGATGGATTGGCAATGGACGTGACCGCCTCGATCGGGATCGCGGTGCACCCGGACCACGGCGAAGATTTCCCGACCCTCATGCGCCACGCCGACGTGGCCATGTACGAAGCGAAGGCACGTGGCGATAGCGTCGCCCTCTACGAGCCTAGGGCCGACCACAACACGCCAGAGCGGCTTGGCCTGCTCACCGATTTCCGGCACGCCCTGGAAGCCAAGGACAGGGACCAGATTGCCCTGCACTACCAGCCACAAGTATCGCTCGACAACGGGCGCGTCGTTGGCGTGGAGGCGCTACTGCGATGGCGGCACCCGAACTACGGACCGGTCCCGACCCAGGACCTGCTCCAGGTCGCAGAACACACATCGGTCATGCAGATGCTCACGACCTACGTCATCGACGAGGTATTGGCCCAGGTCGCTGCCTGGAACAATGATGGCATCGGCCTGCGGGTGTCGCTCAACGTGAGTGCCCGCGACCTCTACAGTGGAGACATCGTCTGCTACCTGTCAGAGCAGCTGACCCGGCAACACGTGTCGCCGGATCAAATCCAACTCGAGATCACCGAGAGCGCGCTTATGGCCGATCCCGCCCGTGCGCTTGCGACAACGTCGCGCCTCGCGGACATTGGCGTGGCCATTTCGCTCGACGACTTCGGCACTGGCTACTCCTCGCTGCAGCACCTGCGTAAGCTACCGCTGAGCGAACTGAAGATCGACCGATCGTTCGTGGCCGGCATGGCACGCAACACAGACGATGCCACCATCGTCGCTTCGACTGTCGAGATGGCCCGCTCGATGGGCCTACGCACGGTGGCGGAGGGCGTTGAGGACGAGTACACCCACCAACTCCTCGCCGACCTAGGCTGCACGTTGGCCCAAGGCTGGCTCACCGCCCACGCGATGCCTGCAGACCGGCTCCCCACCTGGCTCGCCGCCCACGACGGCGGTCTCGCGCGCGTCCGATAGCGCGTGACCGCCCGCGTTGGCCCGCGAGCCTATGATCGGTCTCTGATTTGTTGCCTCGGCGTGTAGGGGAGTTCGCATGCGTGACCCGTTGATCATCGCAGTTGCCCAGCCGCTGTGCATACCTTATGACGTTGCGGCGAACGCGGTGACGCATGCGGCGACAGTTCGCTCCGCACGCGCCCGGGTCGTGGTCTTTCCCGAACTCTCCCTCACCGGATACGAGCTGGATACACCAGCGATCATAGCCGAGGACCCGCGGCTGACGCCTATCGTCGAGGCCTGTGTCGAGGCGGGATCGATGGCGCTGGTGGGCGCGCCGGTGCATGGCGAGGCGGGCCGCTCGCACATAGCGATGCTGGCCGTTGACGGCACCGGGGCCACCGTGGCCTACCACAAGTTGTGGTTGTCGACGACTGAGTCCAATCGGTTCACGCCGGGCAACAAGCCAGCCGTGCTCGACGTTGACGGCTGGCGGCTCGGTCTTGCTATATGCAAGGACAGCGGCGTTCGACAGCACGCGGCCGACACCGCCGTCTTGGGTATCGACGCCTACGTCGCTGGCACCCTGAAGTCCGTCGAAGAGGCAGACATCCAGGATGAGCGCGCTCGTCGCGTCGCTACCGAGCACCGCGTATGGGTGGCAGTGGCCAGCTTCGCTGGTTCAACTGGCGGCGGCTACTCCCAGGCCGCTGGCCGTTCAAGCATCTGGACATCCGATGGGGTCGTGATGGACCGGGCAGGACCCGAGACCGGCGCCATCGCCCGCGCGACGCTCGGGACGGCTTGAGCCAGCGCATCGCGGCACTGCTAGGCCGTCCCACGCACAGTCCACGCCCGCGCCACTAGAGCAATCGAGCCGTCGGATGATGCCGGCAGGTCGGCGCGGAGTCGCTCCCGGAGCATGGTGCGCCGGTCCTCCGTCAGCGCGGCCACGTAGCCCGGCGCGGGTCCTTGGCCACCAAGGAACGGAACCCAGTAGTCGTCGAAATCGGCAAACGTCGTCGGCACCTCGATCGCAGACGTTGCCACGGCGGAGAGGCCGCTGGCCTCGAACAGAGCCTGCAGTCGTTCCGGTTGGCAGAGGGCAAATCGGCGCGCCTCGTCCAGTTCCTCGGCCGCGGGATCAAGGGCGACGACGGCGTCCCAGAAATACCGCATCAGTTGCATCCGACCGGCATAGTCCCAGACATAGGCGGCCACGGTGCCGCCGGGCGCCGCGGCGCGACACATCTCCCTTACCGCAACCAGTGGATCGGCGAAGAAGTTCAGCACCAACCCGGACACAACACGCTCGAATGCGCCACCGCCAGCCGGGAGCGCCAACCCGTCGCCCACGGCGAAGACGACCCGATAATCGGGCAGACCCGACCGTGCATGGCGGATGAACGGTAGCGATGGATCGATGCCAACGACAAGCGCTGGGTGGGCACCCGCGGCAATAGCGGAGGCGAGCGCGCCCGTCCCGGACCCGACGTCGAGCCACCGGCCGCCATCCTGGGCCGCCAGCCACTCCACGAACGCCGTCGCGACCAGCCGACTCCAGCGGCCCACGTACGGTTCGTACAGGTCGCCGGCGGCCCAGATATCCCTCACCACGGAGTGATTGTCGCGCGCCCGGTCAATCCCCGACGTCGGCCCACCGGTGTTCACCGCAGCTGGTTGGAACCGATCGCGTCCGCAAGGACGTTGGCCGCCGCCGCCCGCATAGGGTCGGGGTTGGACCAGCTCCAGTTCGGGTGGGCGCGGTTAGTCAGGAGGACGAACACCAACTGGTGGCGCTGGTCGACGAGCAGAGACGTGCCCGTGAAGCCGGTGTGTCCGAACGTCTGTGGCGACGCGAGCCGGCCCATGAACCAAGGTTGGTTGAGCTCCACGCCTAGTCCGTGATCCGATGAGCGGCCGGGTCGATCAGGGTCGATGGCGGGCCGTCCGACGTTGACGTTGGTGAGCATTCGCCGCACGGTCGACTCGGCGAGTATTCGCGCACCCCGGAAGTGGCCGCCGTTGAGCAGCATCTGTCCGATCGCGGCGACGTCGTCGACGGTGCTGAAGACACCGGCGTGCCCCGCGATTCCACCGAGCATGTTGGCGACTTCGTCGTGCACTACGCCGCGCAAGAGTCCGCGCGACGAGCGCGCATCCGTGGCGACCAGCCGGGCCGCTCCCTCGGCCTTACTCAACCAGGTAGATGGCCGAAAACCGGTGTCGCGCAGTCCCAGCGGACGGGTCAGGCCGGCCCGCAGCGACTCGTCGAGCCGCCCGCCGGTGATCTTCTCTACCAACTGGCCCAGGACCATCAGGCCGACGCTGGAGTATCGGAAGGTGTGCCCGGGGCTCTCGCCCGCGATCAAGGGAGTCGCCAGCACAGCCGCGCGCCGCGCGGCGTCATCAGGCAGTCCACGCACGTCGGCGCCAACGCGCAATCCGCTGGTGTGCGCCAGCAACATCGATACCGTGATCGTCGTCTTTCCGGGCCCGTCGAAACCGGGCAGGTAATCCACCACCGGCGCGGCGAGATCGATGCGTCCGCGGTCCACCTGCTGCAGCGCCAGCACGGCCGTGTATACCTTCGTGATCGAGGCAAGATCGAAGATCGAATCCGCCCGCATCGCCGCCCGCTGCGCCTTCGGGAGTTCAACCGGGCCGGCACCGTAGCGCAGCGCGTCACCCACCGCCGTTCGCACGGTCACCGAGCCGTTGACCGACACCAGAGCAGCAGCACCCGCGTACGTCGGGTGGTTCGGGTTCTCGACGGTTGGCTTCAGAAATCGGTTCAGCGTTTCGACCAACCGGTGGCCATACGCCGGCATGTCGGCGCCCGACGTCGCCGTCGCGCTAGGGGACGGGCGGACAGATGTCGGCTCGGTCCAGGTCGCGGCCGTGCGCTCGCCACAACCGGACAATCCTGCCACGCCTGTTGCCAATCCGACCCCGAGGACGGTGCGACGAGACAACGACACGGAACCATGATGCACCGTCGGCGAAATTGCGCGATGGTCAGCGACGCCGGACTCAGCGAACGCTGACGGACTCATCCTTGCCGGACAGGAACGTGACCACGAATTCCGCGAACAGGGCGGGCGCGGTGTCGATGGCGACATGCTGCTGGCCAGGCAGGACCTCCACCCGGGCGTCGCTGAGGGCACCGCGGATCACATCGGTCGTCTCCGCGGCCCACGGTGGGCTGTCGCCGCCGAGCAGGAGAAGCGTCGGCGCTGTCACCGACGTGAGCCAGTCCGGTTCAGGATGGAGGTCACCTTCGGCGTACAGCTCGCGCGGGATCGTGTGGGCGGCGGCCAACCGCGCCTGCCAGGCGGGCAGCGCGCGTAGCAGCTCCAGCTCGGCTGGAGGCATCTCCACCACCTCGCGGAAGAAGGTATCGAGCACCTCGGCCGAACGGCCCGCCGCGGACGACTCCTCGAGCCGGTCCATGAGGTTCGCGGGAGTCTTGACCGAAAGCGCCGGCTCATAGAGCACCAGTCGCCGCAATGCGTCGCCGGCCAGCCGTGCGCCGCCGAGGGCGCAGGTCGCGCCGTACGAGTGACCGAGCACGTCCACAGGGCCACCGGTGGCCCCGGCGACGGCGTGGACCACCGCTGCGATGTCCTCGAACTCCCGGTCGATCGAGTAGTCCGGGCCGTCGCCGCTGTCGCCGCGGCCGCGGCGGTCGACCGCGTGCAGGGTGGCGTGGGGCTCGAGCAGCGGCAGAATCTGACGCCAGCGCGTGTGGTCCGCGGTCGTGCCGTGTACGAGGATCAACGGCGGGCCGTTGCCGCTGGTCCAGTACGCGATGGTTGTGTTGTCTGCGGAGCTAACAGTGTGCTTCCTCATGCGTATCAGCGTGTGCGTAACTCGCCCGGCCCGCATCGGTAGTGCTACCTATAGCTGCGAGGTCGCGGTCCTCGCCCGCCGCGAACGCCTGGATGAGTTATGGGTCCGGCATCATTCGACGCAGAACTCGTTGCCCCCTGGATCCTGCATGACGGTCAGGTCGTCACCACCGCTGACCAGAGTCGCGCCGAGTGCCTCCAAGCGGGCCACCTCGGCCTCGACGGCCCCGGGCGCCCGCAAATCAAAGTGCATCCGATTCTTGGCGGTCTTGGGCTCCGGCACCCGAACGAACCACATGTTTGGGCCACCCCAGCCGGCGGCCTCAACGTAGGCGCGATCCGAAGTGGACTCCTCGTCCACATCCGTGCCCAAAGCCGCTGCCCAGAAGGAGGCCACGACCAGCGCGTCGGCGCAGTCGAACGTCACTGTCTTGATATAGCTTGGCATGGTTGGACCATAGGTCCCGGCGCCTATCGCGGCCCACCTGGCTGGCCGGTTACCCTGTCGAGGTGCTGTAGCAGGTCGTGTGCGGCCAGCTCGACATCCTTGTGCCGCCATTCTGACGCGCGATAGACGCAGGCGATCAGCCCGCTGCGGTGAACCCGCCGGAAATCGCCATAGACGAACGCATACCGCGCCTTGGTCTCGTCCGTGGCACCGTCGGTCAGCCCGAGGTGCCAGTCGGCGTACTCCTGCCACGAGTGCGACCTCAGGAAAGCATTCTGAGCATCCGCGCCGGGCTGCACCTCACCCCAGTCGCTGTTCAACACGTACTGCCGGGCGTCGATGAGCTGCCGGGCGCGGGCCACAGCCCCCTTGTTAACCGAGTACGAGGCCATGCCAGCCATTTTCCCACGCGCCGAAACATCATGCCCGATCTGACAGCACCTCGTGGAGCTTGGCGGCGAATGCCTCCGGCTGGGCTCCGAAGCCGCCGTGGTCGCCGGGGAACACCGCGGGCTGCGTGCCCAGCCGTTCGGCCACGGCGATGGCGGCCCGGTAGAACGGCGCCTCGCCCTCCGAGGTATCGCCCACTGCCGCGACGACGCGCGCCGAGGAAGCCTGTAGCGCGGCGATGTCTGGCGCGTACCTCGCGAACGGCGGTACCTCGTACCCGATGAAGAACTCCATGTTCCTCTCGATGCGCGCCATCGTCTCCAGCATCTCCGGGTCCGGCTCGCCCTGCGGCGCCTGTCCGCCTCCTGGAAGCCGGCCCTGCAGATTGTCTGCTGCGCCGCCATCAGCCTCGGCGTCGCCGTCCGCCGGCGCGTCGCCGTCCGCCTGAGCACCGCCGCCGAATCCGGCGTTGAGGACCTGCCCAGCGGGGCCGGCACCTTCCTTGCGGAACGTGTCCTCGACGGATTGGATGACGCTGCGCCAGTGGTCACGGTCGGTCAGGATCTGGAAGATAGGTGGTTCGTGGGCCACCAGGATGCGCACCTGCTCTGGGTGACGGGCGGCCAGTTCCAAGCCGATGATCGCACCGGAGCTGTTGCCGAAGACGTACGCGGGTGTGTCCACCGTGACGCCGACCGTCGCCAGTACGCGGTGTGCGTCGTCGCCATGGACCTCGATGCTCTGGTGCGCCGGCGGGCCGTGCAGCGGGCTGCGGGAGTTGCCACGCCGATCGTATGTCACCACCGTGTACCGATCTGAGAGCTGATCGGCCAGGCCTGCATACCCGGCGGCGTCGTAGACCCCGCCGCAGATCAGCAGCAGGACGGGACCGGAGCCGCGGACCTCGTAGTACAGGGTCGCGCCAGGCACCGTCAGGGTATCGGTACTTGTGGGTGGCATGATTGTTACTCCTTGGGATCGTCGTCTGTTCCGGTTTGGCTGATCGGCCCAGCGTCCCTCGTGGACGACCGTCACAGATGGGTCGGAGACACGGACGCGGTCCCGACATCGCACCCGGAGAAAGTCGAGGAAATCTCCCGCTCCAGTGGGATCGACCGGTCTCGCGCCCGTTTCAAGGCCTGTCGCGAACCCGCGGGACACTATCCGTCGCCTCGTTGAGGTGGGCTGCCCGGGCCTCGAGATAGCGCCGCTCAGGCAGGCTGGTTGTGCGGCGCGCGGCTTGGTGGTAACACGCCTGGGCGGCCGCGCCCTCATTCGCCATCTCCAGCAAATGCCCTCGCACCGCATCGAGCCGATGGTGGCCGGCCATCCGGTCATCGGAGTCCAGACTCTCGAGCATGTCCAAGCCAGCCTTCGGCCCTCGTACCATTGCGACAGCCACCGCGTGGTTAAGGGTGACCATGGGGTTGGGCAACATACGCTCCAGTACGTCGTACAGAGCCAGGATCTGCGGCCAGTCGGTGTCCTGCGCGCGGGGGGCTTCCATGTGGACCGCGGCGATTGCGGCCTGGATCTGGTAGGGCCCAACTGGGCCCGCGGCGAGGGTACGGGTAACGAGCGCCTGACCCTCTTGGATCGACTCGGCCTTCCACCGGCTGCGATCCTGCTCAGCGAGCGGGATCAGCGCACCATCACCCCCGGTGCGTGCGTGACGCCTCGCATCAGTGAGCAGCATGAGCGCAAGCAGGCCCAGCACCTCGCCGTCGTCGGGCAGCAGCCGGCGAACGGCTCGGGTCAGCCGAATCGACTCGGCGGTCAGCTCGCTGCGTTGCAGGTCCTCACCCGAACTGGCTGTGTACCCCTCGTTGAAGACCAGGTACAGCACATGCAGCACCACCCGCAGCCGGTCATCCCATTCGGATGGCGGGGGCATCCGGAACGGGACGCCGGTGTCCTTGATGCGCTGCTTCGCCCGCCTGATCCGCTGAGACATGGTGGCCTCTGGGACGAGGAAGGCGGCGGCTATCTGTGCGGTTGTGAGGCCACCAACCGCGCGTAGGGTGAGGGCGATCTGAGCCGACGGGGGTAGGGCCGGATGGCAGCACATGAAAAGCAGGGTGAGCGTGTCGTCGTGCTGCGGACGCAGGATGCTCGGGTCCGCCGCCATGGACTCGTCGGCCGGCACCATCGCGGCAACGGTGGCCTCACGCCGCCGCCGCGCATGTTCGCTGCGCCACTGGTCGGCCAGCCGCCGGGACGCCACCGTTGTGAGCCACGCCCGGGGATGATCGGGCACTCCCTGGTCGGGCCATTGCATGGCGGCGTCGAGCAACGCCTCCTGCACCGCGTCCTCGCATGCCTCGAACTGACCGTAGCGTCGTACAAGCGCGCCGAGGACCTGCGGCGCCATCTCGCGCAGCAGGTCCTCGACGCGGGCGTCGATTTTCGGCGAAGCTTGCGAGCCCAACATCAGGCAATTCACATCTCCATGCCGGCCGTGTCCATGACCGCCCGGACCTCCATCGCGCCTGTTCGGGCGTCCGGCCAGCGGGCGGCGATCTCGACTGCTCTGTCGACGCTCTCCACCTCGACCATGGCGTACCCGGCCAGAAGCTCCTTGGCCTCTAGGAAGGGTCCGTCCGTGGTCGCGAGTACGCCAGCATGCGAGCGGATGGTCTTGGTGGTGGAGGGATGGGCCAGAGCCTCGCCGCCCACCAGTTCGCCCGACTTGGTGAGCTCCGCCAAGAGATCGTCGACCTCTCCCATCAACCCGTTGCGCTCCTCATCGGACAGCGCCTCCAGGGCATCCGGGTTGTTGTAGATCAGCAGCATGTACTTCACGGTCCCTACCCCTTTCGTTCCAGCGCCTTGAGTGGGCGCGTCTATCAGTAGTCGGATCACGGCTCGGCGTCCCGACATCCGTTGGAGACGGAGACGTACGCGCCCGAGGAGCGGCGGTCTCGTCCGTTCTGTGCCTGATTGATCCTACTGCCGCACTCCTCAATCGCTCGTCCCACGGGCTCTCCGGCGGTATACGTCGGATCGCGCCCTGCCGGCTCCGACCAATGTGAGAAGTGCCGATCGGCACAGAAACCGGATTGCGGATAGAGAAGAGCCCTCCCATGCACGACGCGACCCTGGCGAGCCCCAGCCTGCGGGCAGGGCGACGGGAATGGATCGGGTTGGCCGTGTTGGCGCTGCCCACCCTGTTGGTGGCCCTGGACATCGGCGCGCTTTTCCTGGCGCTGCCCCACCTGAGTGCTGATCTGAAGGCGACCAGCGCACAGCAGTTGTGGATCACTGACATCTACGGGTTCATGTTGGCTGGATTCCTGATCACGATGGGCACCCTGGGCGACCGTATTGGCCGGCGGAAGTTGCTACTTATTGGTGCCGTTGCGTTCACTGCCGGGTCTGTCCTCGCCGCGTACTCCACGAGCGCCGAGATGCTCATCGTCACTCGGGGGCTGCTGGGCGTCGCGGGTGCCACGCTCTCTCCGTCCACCCTGGCCTTGATCAGCAACATGTTCCGTGGCGACCGACAACGAGGCATGGCCATCTCCCTATGGGCGACGTGCCAGTTCGGAGGCGCCGCCCTCGGTCCGGTCATTGGTGGGCTCATGCTGGAGAAGTTCTGGTGGGGTTCGGTGTTCCTGCTCGGCGTGCCCGTCATGGTGCTGTTGCTGATATGCGTACCGGCGCTGCTGCCGGAGTATCGCGACCCGAACGCAGGCTCGCTCGACCTTCCCAGCGTGGCTTTGTCGCTTGCCGCGATACTGCCCGCCGTCTATGGCGTCAAGGAACTGGCGGCGAGCGACCTGGATATGCCAGCCGTCGCGATAGGAGCCATCTGCGTCGGCACGATGTTCGGCGTGGTGTTTGTCCGCCGGCAGCTGACGCTGACGGATCCGCTGCTGGACCTGCGCCTGCTTGGCCAGCCCGCGATCCGCGGCGTGCTTCCGGCCATGCTGATCGCTTCGGGTGCCCTGGCCGCGACGGGGCTTATGACCAGCCAGTACGTGCAGAGCGTCATCGGGCTCTCCCCGGGCGTGGCGGGTCTGTGGCAGGCGCCCACCGGGCTGGGCATCGCGGCGGGCACCCTGTTGACCCCCGTCGTCCTGCGGTGGCTGAAGCCCGCGACCGCCATCGTGTTCGGGATCGCCCTCTCCGCGATCGGTCTCGTTCCCATCATGCTGGCGGGGATCTCGGGCTGGCTGGGCATCGTGGTGATCAGCGCTGCGGTGGTCGCCCTCGGCGTCGGTCCGCTGTTCGTGTTGGGTACCGGTCTGGTGGTCGGATCCGCGCCGCCCGAGAAGGCAGGGTCGGCGGCCTCGCTGTCTGAGACCAGCAATGTGTTCGGTTCCTTTCTCGGCCTGGCGGTGCTGGGCAGCATCGGCGCTGCCATCTACCGGCGCCTGGTGGCCGGCGCCATTCCCCCAAGATGTGCCGCCCGAGGCCGCCGACGCCGCGCGTGAAACTGTTGGCTCCGCCACCAACGCGGCTGCGTCGCTATCCGCCGGAGTCGCCAGGGATCTGCTCGAGATCGCGCGCGAGGCCTTCACCACCGCGATGAACATGGTTGCCGGCATAGGCTCACTCATCTTCGTCGCCCTGATCCTCCTCGTTGTGGTCACGCTACGCCGGCGCGGCACTCCGGCCGCGGACGCGGACGCGGCAATGAAGGCAGATAAACCCTCCGCTGGGCAGCTGGACGGCGAAGAGTCAATGGCCTTCCCCGCCGGGCTCGTGCCCACCGAGCTCGACAAAGCCCGTTTCATAGGCAAAGACCACTAATTGGACCAGATCTACTCGTCCTCCCCTTTCCCCCGCCGCGCTGGACCGGACCGCCACGACGTCGTGATCGTTGGCGCTTCCCTGGCTCCTGTCCGACCAGACCTCGCGGGAAGGCCCGGGGAAGGTCCCGCGGGCAGAGTCGGTAGCGTTCACATGAGATGGCCAAAGGAGACACACGGTGCGCGTTGACGAGCTCGGGACGGTGCTGGGCGTCTGGGCCCACCCCGATGACGAGGCCTATCTGTCGGCTGGACTGATGGCCGAGGCTCGGGCGTCGGGCCAGCGGGTTGTCGTCGCCACGGCGACGTACGGAGAGCTGGGCGCCTCCGGCCCATACCAGTGGAGTCCCGACCGGCTCGCCACCGCGCGGAGCCACGAACTGGCGGCGAGCCTGGCCGCGGTCGGCGTGACCGAGCATCGGTGGCTCGGCTTCCGCGACGGTGAATGCCACGACCGCACTGCGGACGGCACGGCGGCGGTCACGCGGCTGATCGACGAGGTGGCCCCCGATACGATCCTGACCTTCGGCCCGGAAGGGATGACCGGTCATCCGGATCACCTGGCCATCTCCCGGTGGACCACTGACGCCTGGCTGTCTACCGCGAGCCCGGCACGGCTGCTGTACGCCACAATGACGCCGCATTTCCACCAGACGTGGGGCGAGCTCAATGACCGCCTCGGCATCTGGATGTCCGGCACCGGACCCTCCACAGCGGAGTCCGACCTGGCGGTCAATGTTCACCTCACAGGTGCGGCAATGGATCGCAAGGTCGTGGCGCTGCGCGCCCACGCCTCGCAGACCAGCCCCCTGGTCGAGGCGGTCGGACTTGACGAGTTCGGCCGGTGGTGGTCCACCGAGTCGTTCGTCGCAGCGACCATGATGGGGCAGTCAGCTCCCGGAGTGGTCGTCACCGGAGCATCGCGTTGATGCCGCCGGTTGGCGCCACCGCGCGCCGCACTCGCACGGTCAGGCGCGAGGACATCGAACTGTTCACCGAGATCACAGGTGACCGCAACCCCCTGCACTACGACGACGACTTGGCTTCGCGAAGCCGATTCGGCGGCATCATCGTCCAGGGTGGAGTGACGTCGGGCCTACTCAACGCCGTCGTCGCGGAGGAGCTACCGGGACCGGGCTCTGTGTTCCTTCGCGTCAGCTGGGAGTTTCTCGCGCCGGTACGACCGGGCGACGAGATCACCGCGGAGGTCGAGGTTATGGAGGTTCATGAGACCAAACCGGTGGCACGGCTCCGCACCACCATCACCAGGTCCGACGGAACGGTCGTCCTCGACGGCGACGCCCACGTCTTCCGGGTCGACCTCACCGCGTAGCCGAGCCGTTCACATAGCCATGACAGCGTCCAGAAGCCAGGAGGCCAGGTACGACGCGAACGACGCCCGTACCAGGACACGGATCTCGTCCGGCGGGAAGCCCGAGAGCACCACATTGGCTCGTGCGAGCATCGTCTGGGCGCACCAGTCGGACCCCATCCGCTCGAGGTCCAAAGCGCAGCCATGGGCGAGCAGACCAACGGCGGCTGGTCCACTGAGGACGATAGCCGTGCGCTGCGCCGAGACATCCACTACGCCCCAGCCGACTGGTGTTGGCTCGGGGCCTTGGCCGCCCAGCACTAGCCAATCATCCGGGCCAAGCCACAGGGCGGTGAGGTCGCCGGTCCTGATGACGGTGTTGGGCGTGGTTGGCAGCGCCAAGCCCAGCGTTGCCGCAGCGGCGGCGAGCGCGTCGGCGCCAGCGCGGACGTTGAGCTGGCGAAGGTACGGCTGCTCCGCGATGCGCAGCCGACCGCCCGTGCGCACGGCTATCTGGGCAAACTCCTCGGCGAGTCCGCCCAGCGGGCTGCGCCGCTGGTCAACCGTCACGGCGCGCCCCCTCCGGGTCGTAGAGGACGTGGCTCGTGACCTCGACCGGAATCAGCGTGCCGTTCACAGTCGCGTAGAGCCGCTCGCCGATGCGTTGCCGGCCGGACGTGACCAGCGCGAGCGCGAACGTCCGGCCGAGCGCCACACTCGGGTAGCTCGACGTGACGTGACCCAGGTACGGCACCGGTGGCGGCCCGAGCGGTGTGTGCCCGACGATGTGGGCACCCTCCACCAGCAGAAGCGTCGGGTCGTCGGGTAGCAGGCCGACGAGATGTTTTCGATCGGATCGAGCGGTGTCGGGACGCGACAGCGACCGGCGACCAACGAAGTCCTTTGTGGATTTGCGTATCGCCCAACCGAGGCCCAGGTCATCTGGGGTGACTGTCCCATCGGTGTCCTGCCCGACGATCGGGTAGCCCTTCTCGGCCCGCAGCACGTGCATGGTCTCGGTCCCGTACGGAGTGATCCCGGCATCGGCGCCGGCCGTCATCAGCGCCTGCCAGAGCGCGTATCCATGCCACGTCGCGACGTTGATCTCATAGGCGAGCTCGCCGGAGAAGCTGATCCGGAACACCCGCGCCGGCAGCCCGGCCACGGTGGCGTCACGCCAGCGCATGAACGGGAAACTCTCGACATCGACCGCCAGATCCGGGGCGACCCGGGCCAGGACGCCGCGAGCGCCCGGGCCGACCAGCGCTACCGTGGCCCACTGCTCCGTCACCGACGTGCACCAGACCCGCAGGTGGGGCCACTCCGTCTGCAGCCACTCCTCCATCCAGTCGAGTACGGCGGCGGCGTTGCCGGTCGTGGTCGTGACCAGGAAACGGTCCGCCGTAAGTCGGGCCACCGTACCGTCGTCGAAGACCATGCCATCGAGCCGGCACATCACCCCATAGCGCACCGCGCCGATCGCCAACGTGCTCATCACGTTGGTGTACAAACGATCCAGGAATTCACCGGCGTCCGGACCCTGCACGTCGATCTTACCCAGTGTGGACGCATCCATCATCGCGACACCGGTGCGGGCAGCCCGGCACTCGCGCGTCACTGCCGCCGCCATGTCCTCGCCGTCACGGGGGTAGTACCAGGCGCGCTTCCACTGCCCGACGTTCTCAAAAGGCGCGCCGCGGGCCAAGTGCCAATCGTGTATCGGGGTGAGCCGGGCTGCGTCGAACAGGTCGTCCCGGTCACGGCCGGCAAGCGTCGCGAACGACACAGGGACATACGGCGGTCGGAACGTCGTCACACCTACTTCGGCGGCGGACGAGCCCAGCGCGGCGGCGACCGTCGCGCTGGTCAGCAGGCCGGACGTCTTGCCCTGGTCGTGCGCCGTCCCGGCGGTGGTGTAGCGCTTAACATGCTCGACAGAGCGAAGACCCGCGCCGGTGGCCCGGCGAACCTCCGCGATCGTCACGTCGCGCTGCAGGTCGACGAACGTCCGACCGTCCGCATCGGACGGTTCCGGCATCGGCGGCGGACCGCATCGGGGCAACCCCACGCCCGCGGCCGCGCCGACGACCTCGACCCGCTGCCGACAACCATCCGGGAGCAGGGCGCCGAGGCCGTCATCGTAACGTAGCCGCCCGCCAGCCTGGCTGTACAGGTGCAGCACAGGGCTGAAGCCGCCGGTGACCAGGACCGCATCCACGTCCAGCTGGCGGCCAGCCACCCGTACCCCGGTGACGCGCCTGTCGCCGAGAACCCCGCTCAATCTGGCGCCGGGTAGGTCGGCGGCCGGGGCATCGGCGCGGGTATCGGCGACCACGACATCGACGCCCGCGCCGCGCAGCTCATCAGCGACCCGGTACGCGGTGTCGTTGTTCGTGTAGACCAACGCCCGGCGCCCGACCAGTACGCCGTAGTCACGCAGGTATGCGAGCGCGGCGCCGGCGAGCATGATGCCGGGACGGTCGTTGTCCGGGAACGGGATCAGCCGCTCATGCGCACCGGTCGCCAGCACCACCCGGCCCGCCCGGATCCGCCACAGCCGCTCACGCGCCTGCTCGAGCGGCGCCGCGGCGCCGAGGTGGTTCGTGCGCCGCTGGACCGCGACGAGGAAGTTGTCGTCGTAGTAGCCCACAACCGTGGTACGGGTAAGCAGCCGCACGCCCGCAGGCACCTCGCTGGGTCGGGGCGGCCGCTCGTCGACAAGGATCACCCGGTCGCCGGTCGATGCCGCCGCGTCGGCCGCGGCCGCGATGCCGGCTGCACCCGCGCCGACGACGAGCACCTCGCAGTGCGCCCACACTGCGTCGTAGCGGGCCGAGTCCGGCTCCGGGGCGAGCCAGCCCTGTCCACGCAGCGGATGTGCCACCAGCCCGTCGTAGACCTCCACAGTGGTCGCGGTGAGCATTGGCTCGGGAAAGGGCGCCTCGATCTGCACCACGGCACTCGGCTCCTCCACACCGGCTGTGACGATGCCACGCGGCCGGCCGAGGTTCACGCTGCGCGCGACCTCATGCACGCCGTTGGCGAGCAGAGCGGAGGCGAGCGTGTCGCCGGCGAACCCCGTCATCGTCCGATCGCCGAAGCGGAAGGTCAGCGGGCGGGTGCGATCCACCCGCCCCCGGTCGGGGTGGCGGAAGGGCTGGCTCACCGGGCGGGCCCCACCTCGTGTGTGACCGTGTCCCGGTGCACGCTGAACCAGCGCCGACACCCAGCGTTGTGGCTCCAGCGCTCGTGGAGCACGCCCTTGGGGTTGGATCGCACAAACAGGAATCTCCCCCACTCCTCGTCGCTGAGTACGCCAGGATCGGCGGGGTACGCCACCCCCGCCTCGCCGCCGTAGTGAAACTCGGTCTCGTTGCGCGGACCGCACCATGGACACGTGATGATCATCATGTGGGCCTCCGTTAGTGTGCCACAGCCGCTGCGCCGTGCTCGTCGACCAGCGCACCGGTGGTGAATCGGTCCAAAGTGAACGGAGCATTGAGCGGGTGTGGCTGCCCGTGGGCGATCGTGTGCGCGTAGCACCATCCGATGCCGGGCGTGGCCTTGAACCCACCGGTGCCCCATCCGCAGTTGATCATTAGGCCCTCGATGCCGGTGAGACCCACGATCGGCGACGCATCCGGCGACACATCAACGATGCCGCCCCACGTACGTAGGACGTGCGCCCGTGCGAAGACCGGGAACAGCTCCACCGCGGCCGCCAGCTGCCGCTCGATCACGTGGACCGCGCCCCGCTGGCTGTACGAGTTGTGCGCGTCGATGCCGGCGCCCATGACCAGTTCGCCCTTATGAGCCTGGCTCACGTAGACGTGTACGGCGTTAGACATCACAACGGTGGGATGCACCGGCAGCAGCAGATCCGACACCAGCGCCTGTAGGGCATGGCTCTGCAACGGCACGCGAAGCCCGACCATGTCGGCGAGCACGCTGGTGTGGCCAGCCGCGCTGAGCGCCACCGTCTGCGCCCCGATCTCGCCCCTGGTGGTGCGTACCCCGATCACCCGTCCGTCGCGCCGGTCGAACCCGGTCACCTCGCAGTGCTCGATGATGTCGACGCCGAGATCGCTCGCGGCCCGGGCGAAGCCCCACGCCACATAGTCGTGCTTGGCGATCCCCCCGCGTGGCTGGTAGGTGGCGCCGAGCACCGGATATCGAAGCTGCGGCGAGACGTTGACAATCGGACAGACCTCGGCCACCTCCATCGGATCGAGCCACTGCGCGTCGACGCCGGCGAGCAGGTTCGCCTGCACGCGGCGCATGCCGTCGCGGACCTCCTGCGGCGAGTGGGCCAGGTTAAGCACGCCGCGCTGGGAGAACAGGATCGGGTAGCCCAGCTCCGCCTCGAGGCTCTCCCACAGCTTCAGCGCATGCTCGTAGATGCCCGCGCTGGCCTCCCAGAGGTAGTTCGAGCGGATGATAGTGGTGTTGCGGGCCATGTTGCCGCCAGCGAGCCAGCCGCGCTCGAGCACGGCGACGTCGGTAATGCCGTGGTTGCGGGCCAAGTAGTATGCCGTGGCCAGGCCGTGCCCGCCGCCGCCGACGATGACGACCTGGTAGCGCCGCTTGGGCTCCGCCGAACGCCAGACACGGTCGGGCTGCTCTGGCACCCAGCTCATCCGCGCAGCCTGGACATGGTCGGATCGAAGAGAGGCTCGGCCGTGACCACCGCGTCGACATACTTGTCGAAGTATCCGATCTGGACGGTGCGGCCGGGAGTGGCAAGCTCGGCCGGCAGCCAGGCGTAGGCGATTGGCTTCCCTATGGTGTAGCCGAACGCGGCGCTGGTCACGTGGCCCACGCAGCCGATGCCGTCGTACACCGGCTCCTTGCCGAGCACCACGGCCGACGGCGCGTCGACGGTGAGACAGGTGAGCTTGCGACTCGGCGGCGCGCCCGAGCGCTTGACCAGCGCGTCACGGCCGAGGAAGTCGCCCTTATCGAGCTTGACGGCGAAGCCGAGCCCGGCCTCATACGGGTCGTGCTCATAGGTCATGTCGGCGCCGAACGCGCGGTACCCCTTCTCCAACCGCAGCGAGTTGAACGCCCCTCGCCCACCGGCGATGACCCCGTGCCGCAGTCCAGACTCCCACAATGCGTCCCACAAGGCGAGACCACAGTCCGACGTGGTGTACAGCTCATACCCCAGTTCGCCCACATAGGACAAGCGCAGCGCGGTCACCGGTGACGTGCCGACGTGCGTGGTCGTGGCGCGGAAATATCGCAAACCGCCGCCCGAGAAATCGTCGACGGTAAGCGCCTGTACCACATCCCGCGCGCGCGGACCCCACACACCCACGCAGCAAGTACCCGCGGTGATGTCGCGCACGCTCACCGAGGCGCCTCCAAGGATGTGCCGGGTGAACCAGTCGAGATCGAGGTTGCCGTTAACGCCGACCTGGTAGCGCGTCGGGCCGAGCCGGGCCACCGTGATGTCACTGCGGATACCACCGTCGACGTCGAGCAGCAGGCAGTACGTCACCACGCCGACCGCGGTGTCGACGTTGCCGGTGGTCAGCCACTGCAACAGCGCCGTCGCGCCCGGGCCGGACACCTCGAGCCGCTTGAGCGGGGTCATGTCGAAGAGAGCGACGCCGTCGCGGGTGGCGCGGGCCTCCGCGCCGACGATCGGCGACCAGTGCGTCGCCGCCCACTCGTTCGGACGCTCCACCGCGTAACGCTCCATCAGGCCCACGTTCGCCTCATGCCACTGTGGACGTTCCCAGCCGGAGGCTTCCAGGAAGTAGGCGCCCAACTCGACCTGGCGCGGATAGAACGGAGAGGTGCGCATCGGTCGGGGTTCGAGCATCGGCTCCAGCGGGTGCAGGATGTCATACACCTCGACGTAGTTCTGGCAGTCCTTGGCCAGCACGTACGCCGGGGACAGTTGGTGCGGCTCGAACCGGTTCACGTCGCACTCGTGTAGGTCGAAGCTGCTGCAGTGCCCGTCAACGAGCCACTCGGCCATGGCCCTGCCCACCCCGGCCGAGTGGGTGACCCACACGGCCTCGGCCACCCAGAATCCCTTGACCTGAGCCGACTCGCCGAGCAGCGGCATGTTATCTGGGGTGAAGGAGAACAGGCCGTTCATGCCCTCATCCACTCCGGCCGACTGGAGCGCCGGGATGAGCGCTCCGGCGTCGGCCCACCCGGGTCGGAAGTCGTCCGGAGTGAAGGCCTGCACGGATGGCATGACCGGTGCCTCGGCGACCGACGCGATGTCATCGGCCCCGATCGGCATCGGCCGATGGCCGTAATAGCCGACACCCATGCGGTCGCCTCGCTCGCGCAGGTAGAGATCGGCGCTCTGATGTCGGAGGATTGGCCGGGTCGCCTCGCTGGCCGCGCCGGCGAGTTCCGTAAGCGGCGACGACCATGCGAACTGATGCGCCAGCGGGGTAAGCGGAAGCCGCATCCCCACCATTCGAGCGATGCGTGGCCCCCAGATGCCGGCACAACATACGACGAGATCCGCGTCGAGCTCACCGCGGTCTGTGACAACGCCGGTCACCCGCCCCCCATCGGTCCGCACTGACAGAACCTCGTGGCGGTCCAGTACCCGAACGCCACGGGAGCGCGCCAGCCGGAGCTGAACCTCGATCGTGCGCACCCCCTTCGCCAGGCCGTCGGTCGGCACCCATAGGCCGCCCAGGACCACCGCGGGGTCGAGCAGGTCGTGCTTCGCCACCGTCTGCGCGGGCGTGAGTACCTCGGCCTCGAGCCCCCACGAGGTGGCCCAGCCATGCCGGCGATGCAACTCCGCGAGTCGCTGCGGCGTCGTGGCGACCTCGATGCTGCCGGTTGGCAGGAAGCACGGCTGACCGTCAAGGTCGAGCTCACTGAGCCTTCGCACGGTGTAGCGGGCCAGCTTGGTCATCACCTTCGCCGAGTTGACCTGGAAGACCAGGCCGGGCGCGTGAGAGGAGGAACCACCGGCCGCGGGCAACGCGCCTTGGTCGACGATCGTGATGTCGGTCCAGCCGCTGGCCGACAGTTCGTCCACCAGCGCAGCGCCGACTACGCCGGCGCCGATGACGACGACCTTAGGTCCCAAGCTCTCTCCTCCCAGACCTACGACTCCACGTGAGCCCCCACGCGGATCGCGCGGGGGCTCACCTTCTCGCTGTTGTCCAGCCAGCTACCCGGCGGCGAGCCAAGCGTTCACCTTGTCGGGGTTCGCGTCGACCCACTTCTTCGCGGCGTCGTCGTAGGACATCTTGTCCGCGATGTCCTTGGCGACCTTGTTCTGGTCCTCGTTCGTCCAGGTGAATTTCTTGATCATATTGACTGCCGGACTGGCCAAGTCGACCCACGTCTTGCGGGCGATCTTGTCGAGGGTGTACGGCGCGTAGTCGCACGCGACAGTCTTCGGGTCAGCGTCACAGCCGGCCGTGTATGCCGGCAGGTTGACGTGCACGAGCGGAACATCGGCGAGGAACCATTGTGGCTCGTAGAAGTATCCAATCAGGAACTTCTTCTGCTCCTCCGCCGTCCGGAACGCTTCAATGAGCGCGTTCTCGCTGCCGGCGTAGACCACCTTGAAGTTCAGCTTGAGGTTCTTCACCAGAGACTCATCATTGGTGACGAACGACGGGTCGCCCAAAAGCAGCTGGCCCAGGTTGCCAGACTCGGTCGTCTTGAACTGGGCCGCGTACTTGTTGAGGTTCTTGTAGTCGGTGATGTCGGGGTACTGCGTGGCCAGCCACGGCGGCACGTACCAGCCGATGATGCCCTTGTTGCCGGTCGCGCCGACCTGGACGGCGACCTTCTGGTCGTCGATGTACTTCTTCTTCAGGTCCTCGTGGCCCCAGTTCTCCAGAACCACGTCGACCGTGTTCGAGCCGAAGCCCTGCCAGGACACCTCCTCGGTCAGGCTCTTCAGCTCCACCGTGCAGCCAAGCTTGGTCTTGAGCACGTACGCGACCACGGCCACGTTCGCCTCGTAGCCGACCCACGGGTTGACCGCGATGTTGACCGTGCCACACGGCGCCTGCGTCGACGGCGGCGTCGACGGGATGTCGCCGCCACAGGAGGTAAGCGCGAGCGCGCCCGCAAGCGCGGCCGCGATCGTCCAGCTCTGCCGTATCCTCATGCGAATCCTCTCCTACACAACGCGGCCCGTGGGGATTCGGGCCGGCAACCCGGGCGCCGGATGAAGCCTGGCGGACCGGACGTCAAACTGATGCTCGGCGTCACCGGTGAGGCGATGTTCACGCTCCTGGGCGCGGAGAGCGGCCGCCTGGGTGACGCGGTCAAGCAGGATGCCGAGCACCACGATCGCGATGCCCGCGGTGAGACCCTTGCCGAACAACTCGCTCTGCGAGAAGCCGGCCACGACGAGGTAACCGAGCGCTCCGGCGCCTACCAGGCCGCCGATGACCACGACGCTCAATACATAGATGAGGCCCTGGTTCGCGGCGAGTGCCACGGCCTGGCGGGACAGCGGCAGCTGCACCTTCGTGACGACCTGCCACCGGCTCGAGCCCGACGCGACCCCAGCCTCGACCGCAGCGGACGGCACTGCTCGAATCCCGTCGGCGACGATCTTGACGACGACCGGGGCGGCGAAGACCACGGCCGCGATGATGGCGGTGAGCCTGGTCGGGCCAAACAGACCCACGAACGGCACCAGGTACACGAACGCCGGGAGCACCTGCGCGGCGTCGAGCACCGGCCGGACGACCAGATCGATCCGCGGGCTGCGGGCCAGCACCACCCCGAAGATCACTCCGAGCACGACCACGATGATCGTGGCGACGAGGACAGACGTCAGGGTCACCATCGCGGACTCCCACAGACCGGAGGCCAGCAGCAGGCTGAGGCAGACGCTCGCCACGATGACTGAGCGCGCCCCGGCCAGTGTCCACGACAGGGCGAGGACCACCGCGCACACGACGTACCAGGGCGACTCGGCGATGAGCGCCTGCAATGGGTTGATCAGGCCATAGCTCACCACTGCGGTGATCGCGCTGGTCACGTCGTGCAGGTTCAACCGGGTCCAGTCGGCGGCGGCATTGACCGCGTCGTCGATGGTGAACCCGATGACTCCGCCCCGAGTGGGCCCGGGAAAGGTGGATGCCCAGTAGTAGCTCGCGGACAGGTACACCGCCGCGGCGGTCAGCGCACCACCACCGACGAGCAGCCACCGTCGGGTGTTCTCGGAGCGCCGCCCGCCGCTGGCGCGGTACGTCGCCTCGGCCCGCTCGCTCGCCGCCGTCGTCACCCGGTCCAGCACGATCGCGAGGACGACGATGCCGAGGCCGCCGGTGAAGGCCCGACCGACGTCGAGCGCGGATAGCGCCCGGAGCACGACCTGGCCGAGGCCCGGCCCCGCGATCAGCGCCGCGATCATCACCATGGAAAACGCCGCCATGGTGGTCTGGTTGATTCCGACGACGATCGTGCGTTTGGCCAGCGGCAGCTGGACTGTGCGCAGGATCTGCCAGCGGGTCGCGCCGAGCGAGCGGCTCGCCTCCATGGAGGCCTCGTTGACCTGGCGCACGCCCAGCGACGTCAACCGGATCACGGGAGGCATCGCGTAGATGAGCGTCGCGATGACGGCTGCGGGCGGGCCGATGAGGAAGAACAGTGCCAGGGGTGCCAGGTACACCAGCGTCGGCATCGCCTGCATCGCGTCGAGCACCGGCGTGACGACCCGCTCGACCGGCCGGGAGAGTCCTACGTAGACCCCCAACGGAATGCCAATGACCAGGCTCAGCAGCACGGCGGCCAGCGTCAGCGCCAGAGTGTCCATGCTCTCCTGCCACAGCCCCATCAGGCCGACGCTGGTGAATCCGGCCGCGGTGAGCACGGCGACCCGCGCGTTGCCGAACGCGTATGCGCCGAAGGTGGCGAGCGCCACCACCCCCAGCCAGCCGACGAGTGGCACCGGGCGGCCAAACGACGCCTGGCTGATGAGGTCCTGCAGGAACCCGGTGAGCCCGCCCACGAAGTCGCGGATGCCGTCGACGAAGTAGACGAAGAACGGGCTCGAGTTGCGGTGGCTATCAACCCAGTCCCGCACCGCGGTGAACCGGTCGTGCAGCGCCGTGGTGTCCGTTGTCGGCAGACCGAGGGTGTCTCGTCCCTGTAGCACCGTCCCCAGCAGGATCCAGCCGAGCAGGATCGCCGCCACGATGCCCGGTCGACCGATCCGTCGCCACCAGGGCGAGGAGCGCGCGGCAACGGCGACGGTGGTCATCGGCCCAGCACGCTGGACCGCTGGCTGGGTACAGCCTCATCCGCTGCGGGTCCGGCGTCCTCGGCGACGATGACGCGCAAGATGGCCTCGGAGTCGACCACACCGAGCAACTCGCCATGGCGAACGACCCGCACCGGAGCACTCGCCGACAGCACGAGCCGCGCGGCGTCACGCACGATCATGTCCGGGGGGAGCTCGGGCCCGTCGAGCGGGTCGTCGGATGCCGCCGGGCGCATGACCCAGGACAGCGTGAGCACGTGCGAGCGGGGCACATCCGCGACGAAGTCGCGGACGTAGTCGTCGGCCGGCGCCCCAACCACCTCGTCGGGCCGGCCGAGCTGAACCATCTCGCCGTCGCGCATGATGAGGATGCGGTCGCCCAGCCGAAGCGCCTCGTGCAGGTCGTGCGTGATGAAGACCATTGTCTTGCCGACCTCGCGGTGCAGCCGGATGACCTCGTTCTGCATGTCGCGGCGGATCAGCGGGTCGAGCGCGGAGAATGGTTCGTCGAAGAAGAGCACCTCGGGGTCCACGGCGAGCGCCCGTCCGAGGCCTACCCGCTGCTGCATTCCGCCGGAGAGCTGGTCCGGGTAGGAGTCTTCGTGGCCGGTCAGGCCGACCAGGTCGAGCACCTCGCGGGCCCGAGCGTGCCGCTCGTCCCGACCCGTGCCGCGAACCTCGAGCCCGTACGCGACGTTATCGATGACCCGCCGATGCGGGAGCAGTCCGAAGTTCTGGAACACCATCGCGAAGCGGTGGCGGCGCAGCTCGCGCAGCCTGCGCGCGTCCGCGGCGCCCATGTCCTCACCGTCGAGGAGCACCGTCCCGGCAGTCGGCTCCACTAACCTGGTCAAGCATCGCACCAATGTGGACTTTCCGGAACCGGACAGGCCCATCACGACGAAGACCTCGTTGCGCCCCACGCTGAACGAGATGTCCCGGACGGCGACGAGGCAGCCGGTTTGGCGGCGCAGCTCGGCCGGCGGCAACTGTGCCAGAGGGGTCCCGACTATGGCGTTGGCGCCGTTGCGACCGCTGGGGCCGAAGATCTTCCAGAGGCCGCGGACGTCCAGCGCGAGGGTCGCCGCGGTCATGACGGACCCACCCCTGCGCGACGGTAGAAATCAACCACGACGCGTGCGAGCGGCGTTACTCCCCTAATCAGGTCGGCCGCGCGTTCGGCGACCATCATCGTCGGCGCATAGATGTTTCCGTTCGTGATGTAGGGAAACACCGACGAGTCGACCACGCGCAGGCCATCCGTGCCGTGTACGCGCATCGTTGCCGGGTCCACGACAGAATCGGGGTCGGTGCCCATCCGGCAGGTACTGCAGGGGTGCAGCGCTGTCTCGGCGTCCCGCGCCACCCAGGCGAGGATCTGGTCGTCGGTCTCGACGGCGGGACCGGGTGACGTCTCGCCGGCGTCGTACGGCGCCAGCGCCGGCTGGTTCAGGATGTGGCGTGCGAGCCGGACTGCCTCCACCCACTCCCGCCGGTCCTGGGCGGTCGACAGGTAGTTGAAGCGCAGCCGCGGCTGCCGCCGCGGGTCGATGCTGCTGATCCTGACCGTGCCGCGCGCGTCGGAGTACATCGGTCCAACGTGGACTTGATAGCCGTGACTGCTGGCGGGCGCTGTGCCGTCGTACCGCACAGCGATCGGCAGGAAATGGAACATCAGGTTGGGGTAGTAGACGTCGTCATTGCTGCGGGCGAAGCCGCCGCCCTCGAAGTGGTTGGTCGCGCCCGGCCCGGTCCGGCCGAACAGCCAGGCCGCGCCGATCCATGGACGGTGGCGCCACTTGAGATAGGGCTGCATCGACACCGGCTCGCGGCAGGCGTGCTGGATGTAGACCTCGAGGTGATCCTGCAGGTTCTCACCGACGCCGGGAAGGTCGCCGACGACGTCGATGCCCAGTGCCCGCAACTGCGCGGCCGGGCCCACCCCGGAGAGCTGGAGCAGCTGCGGCGAGTTGAAGGCACCGCCGCAGAGGACGACCTCGCCCGCCTCCACCCGGTGCAGCCGGCCCCGTACCTCGTACTCGACGCCCGTCGCCCGGATGCCGGCGAAGAGGACGCGGTGGGTCAGAGCTCTGGTCCGGACGACCAGATTGGGCCGGCGCATCGCAGGCCGCAGGTATGCGCCGGCCGCGGAGAGCCGCCGCCCCCGGCTGATGTTGCGGTCGAACGGACCGAAGCCCTCCTGCCGGAAACCGTTGATGTCCTCTGTCCAGGCGTGCCCTGCCTCTTGCGCGGCGGCGAAGAACGCCCGGAACAGCGGGCCGTCGGCCGGGCCCCGCTCCAGGCGCAGGGGACCGCCGTGCCCACGGTATGGGTCATCGGCGGCGGCCGCTGCGCAATCCTCCATCCGCCGGAAGTACGGCAGGCAATGTGCGAAGTCCCAGTCCGACATCCCGGTGCCCGCAGCCCAGCGCTCGTAGTCGAGCGGGTTGCCACGCACGAAGATCATCCCATTGATGCTGCTCGACCCGCCGAGGAGCTTGCCCCGGGCGTGGTGGATCTGGCGGTTGTGAAGGTTCGGCTCCGGTTCGGACCGGTAGCGCCAGTCGTAGAAGCGGCTCCCGATGGGGAATGTCAGAGCCGCCGGCATGTGAATGAAGACATCCCACGGATAGTCGGACCGGCCGGCCTCCAGCACCAGGACGCGCGTCGCCGGGTCCTCGGTGAGCCGGTTGGCCAGCACCGAACCGGCGGAGCCTGCGCCGACGATGACGACGTCATAGCGTTCGGCCATCGGCGCTCCGATCTTCCACGTCTGCCACGTGCGAGCGTTCTGCCATGAGCACTGTGTTTTGCCAGGAGCACTCTGTTTTGCCAGGAGCAACACGCGGTGCGATGTGCAACAAGCGTCCCGGTCTGGCCAACGGTCTGTCAAGACACACGCGCCGGCCCACCCGGCGGCGATCGCAGTCCATCTAGCTGGAGCTATGCCCGCCAGCGGGCCAGGTACTCCTGCCGCCAGCGCTCGGTCTGCTCGACCTGGTTGAAGGTGAAGACATGCAGGCCGGCGACACCGGCGCCCGGCGAGCGCAGCCCGCGCAGTGTCGTGCGCAGCAACGCCTCCGGCGCGTACCCGCCGGGCATGGCAAAGCGGGCAAACCAGGAGGGGTGACGGGTCAGAAATCGGGTCGACTCGCCCACACCGATCTTCGTCGCCATCGCCAGCAACCTCGTCCGATCGACCGGCCCGGCGACCCCGAGGTGCACCGGCAGCGTGACCTGGCGCCGCCGTATTCGAGCCACCCAGCGGACGATTGCCCGCGGGTCGAAACAGAGGTTGCTCACGATGTACGTGGCGTGCAGGCGCTTGTCCCACATGGCCTGCACGGTGATGTCGTCGTCGATAGCCGGGTGGCTCTCGGGATAGCCGGTGATCCCCACCCGGGTAAACGGCCGGCCCAAGTCGCTCAGCAGGGTGAGCACCGGAAGCGCCGCGTCATACTGCCCGACCGGAGGATCGGCGTCCCCGGCGGGCACGAAGACGTCCTCGACCCCGGCGGTCACGAGCCGGTCGACGATGTCCTTGAGGTGGGCCTGATCGGCCACCAGCCGCGCCGAGATGTGCGGCACGCTCCGGTATCCTGCGCCGGCCAACCGCTCGGTGAGGTCGAGCGTGGGCTCGAGCCCTTTCGCCGGCGAGGCCGTTACCGTGACGGTGACGCTCGTCGGCACCGCCGCACGCACTCGTTCCTCAATGGACCCGGTCGGGATGACCTCATAACGCACGGTCGACAGCAGCCGGTGCAGGGCAGCGCGGTCATCGGCCATCGTTCGCTCCGGGCGGGCTGAACCAGTGCTGCGGGCGCGGGCGGACGTTCTGCCAGATGTGCTTGATCTCGCGGTACTCGTCGAGGCCGGTGGGCCCGAGCTCGCGGCCGACACCGGATTGCTTGAAGCCACCCCACTCCGCCTGCGGCACGTATGGGTGGTAATCGTTGATCCATATCGTGCCGTGTCGCAGCCGTTGCGCGACCCGTTGCCCTCGGCCGGCGTCCTGGGTCCACACGGCACCGGCCAGCCCGTAGATCGTGTCGTTGGCGATGCGTACGGCCTCGTCCTCACCCCGGAACCGCTCGACGGTCAGCACTGGTCCGAACGACTCCTCGGCTACTACGCGCATCCCTCGCTCACACTCGTCGAGCACGGTGGGCAGGTAGAAGTAGCCCTCTGCCAGGCCGGGGTCGTCCGGGCGCCGGCCGCCGCAACGCAGTACCGCGCCCTCGGCGATGCCGGCCGCGACGTACTGCTCGACCCGGGCCAGATGCGCCGCCGAGATGAGCGGTCCGGTCTCGGCTTCCGGGTCGAACGGACCGCCGAGCCGGATGCGCCGCGCCCGAGCGACTACCGCGTCGACGAACTCGTCGTGCAGGCTGTCCTCGACGATCAGCCGGGCGCCGGCCGAGCAGACCTGGCCGGAGTGGAGGAACACGGCCGTCAGCGCGTAGTCAACGGCGGTCTCGACGTCTGCATCGGCGAAGACGACGTTCGGGTTCTTGCCGCCGAGTTCCAGCGCGACCCGCTTGACCGTTCCGGCCGCCGCGGCCATGACCTGGCGCCCGGTGGCCAGGCCGCCGGTGAACGAGACCAGATCGACGTCGGCGTGCACCGCGAGCGGAGCGCCGGCCTCAGGTCCGGCCCCGAGCACCAGGTTGGCGACTCCCGCCGGTACGCCCGCCTCCGCCAGCGTCCGCATGAGCATGATCGCGGTGGACGGAGTCAGCTCGCTCGGCTTGAGTACGAATGTATTGCCCGCCGACAGCGCCGGAGCCACCTTCCAGGAGGCCTGCAGCAGCGGGTAGTTCCACGGCGTGATCAGGCCGCAGACGCCGACGGGCTCGCGCACGACCCGGCTGATCGCATCATCCCGGCCGGTATCGACGACCCGCCCGGCATCGGTGCCGGACACGCCGCCGAAGTAGCGAAAGCAGGCGACCACGTCGTCGATGTCGTACTCCGCCTCTACCAGCCGCTTGCCCGTGTCCAGCGACTCGGCCCGGGCCAGCTCCTGCTTGTCCCGCTCCAGCAGGTCGGCCACGCGCAGCAGCAGGGCACCGCGCTGCCCGGCCGGTAGGGCTGGCCACGACCCGTCATCAAAGGCCGCGCGGGCGGCCGCGATCGCGGCTGTGGTGTCGGTGGCGCTCGCCTCGTCGACCGTGGCCACCCGTCGCCCGTCGGCGGGGCAGTTGATGTCGCGGCGCCCGCCGGCGGCCGCTGGCACCCATTGCCCTGCGATGAACAGCTCCGGCATGACACCTCACTCCTGGTTCGCTCGCTCGCGCGGCGCTGTGCGCGACGTCTTCCCTCGGCGCCACGCAGCGGCTTCGCCGGCGCGTCGCCTCAGTCCAGGCGCCGCCGCGCCAGCTCGCTTGTTCACGGTGCGCCGAGCCGGCGCGATATCTCGTCGGCCGCCCGGCGAACCGCCTCCGCTACCCGCGGCACCCGCTCCTGGGTAAGCCGAAAACCGGGGCCGGAGGCGCTCAGAGCGGCGACCACCCCACCGTCGATGTTGAACACTGGCGCGGCGACGGCGGTGAGGCCAATCTCCAACTCGTCCACAGTTGTTGCGTACCCCCGCCGCCGCACGTCGGTCAGGTGCGTGTCCAAAATCCTTCGGTCAACAATGGTGTGTTCGGTGTACCGCTCCAGCACCGGCGCCAGGCACGCCGCCCGCTCGCCGGGGGTGAGGTACGCGAGCAGGACTTTGCCGTTCGACGTGGCGTGTAGCGCGATGCGCTGGCCGACCCAGTTGCGGGTCTGCAGCGCCGATGGCCCGGCGACCTGGTCCACGTAGAGCGCGGTCTGGTCGGCGAGCACGGCCAGGTTGATCGTCTCGGCCACCTCCTGGGCCAGCCGCTCACACACCGGGCGCCCCTCCTGAACCAGGTCGAGCCGGGCCGCGGTGGCCCCGGCGAGCCGGAGAATGCCGACGCCGAGCCGGTACTTGCCGCGGTCGACGTCCTGGGTCACCAGGCTGCGGTTCTCCAGGGCGCCCACCAAACGGAACGCGGTCGACTTGTGTACGCCCAGCTCTGTGGCGATCTCGGTGACCCCGGCCTCGCCCTGCCGGGCCAGGATCTCCAGCACCGTGACGGCACGGTCCACGGACTGGACCGGCGAGGAGTCACGGCCCCCGTCGCGCGAACTGTTGCCCATGATGCAACAGTATGGCGAACGTCGGCAGCCCTCAATGCCTTGACAGCACGGGATCGCCACGAGACTCTGTTGCGTATATCAGTAATAGTTGCTTTATGCGCAACGATCGGCCGGCTAGATTGGCGTCCCACCTCGGCAGGAGGCGGCTGTGTCAGCCCAGCAATCCGCGCTCACATCGCGCTCGGAACCCACGCGACGGGAGTACGTGCTGACCCTCGCCTGCGCCGACCGGCCCGGCATCGTATACGCGGTGTCAGGCTTCCTCTACCGGAGCTCGGCCAACATCGCACAGAGCCAGCAGTATGAACAACGCCGCGATGGCCGCTTCTTCATGCGGGTCCACTTCGAGCTTCTAGACGCCGGCGCGACGCTCGCGGACCTCCGAGCTGGCTTCGCCGAGGTCGCCAACGAGTTCCGGATGACCTGGCAGATGTTCGACCTCGCTGTCCCCACCCGTACCCTCATCATGGTTTCCCGGGCCGGTCACTGCCTCAACGACCTGCTATTCCGTTGGCAGATCGGCGCACTGCGGATTGCCCTACCCGCCGTCGCCTCCAACCACCGCGACCACGAGGACCTGGTCGGCTCGTACGGCATCCCGTTTCATCACATCCCGGTGACCGCCGACACCAAGCCCTCGGCCGAGGCGGCCCTGCTCGAGCTGATCGGTGAGCTCGACATCGAGCTGGTGGTGTTGGCGCGGTACATGCAGATCCTCTCCGACGACGCGTGCAAGCGTCTGGAGGGGCGGATCATCAACATCCACCACTCGTTCCTGCCCAGCTTCGTGGGTGCCAAGCCGTACCAGCAGGCGCATGAGCGCGGAGTCAAGCTCATCGGGGCCACCGCCCACTACGTCACGGCCGACCTCGACGAGGGTCCGATCATCGAACAGGACGTGGTCCGGGTGGACCACTCCCTCGACCCGGGCGACCTGGCCGTCGCCGGCCGGGACGTCGAGGCGCAGGTGCTGGCCCGCGCCGTCAAGTGGCATTGCGAGCACCGCGTCCTGCTCGACGGCGACCGGACCATCGTCTTCCACTGAGTAGTCAGTCGCCGCACGGTCAGTCGCCGAGCTCCTTGCGCCGGCGCGCCACGTACTCGCTCAGCTCCTCGCGGATCGCGTCGTCGATGGGCGGGCGCTCGTACTCGGCCAGCCGTTTCTGATATATCTCGGTCGCGCGCGCGGTGGCGTCCAAGGCGCCCCCACGCATCCACCGCTCATAGTTGGCCGACGAAGACAGCAGCGGCCGGTAGAAGCACGTGCGGAACCGCTCCAGGGTGTGAGCCGCGCCGAGGAAATGCCCGCCGTGGCCAACCTCGGTATGCGCGTCGAAGGCGAGCGAGGCCTCATCGATCTCCAAAGGTGTGAACTCCACCCGCAGCATCCGGAGGATCTCCACGTCGATGATGAACTTCTCGAAGCACGCCACCAGGCCGCCTTCGAGCCATCCGGCAGAGTGCATGACGAAGTTCGCCCCGGTCAGGAACGTCGGCAGCATTGTCATCAGCGCCTCGTACGCCGACTGCGCGTCCGCCGCCTGGCTTGAGGTGAGACCGCCGCCGGTGCGGAACGGCAGGCCGAAGTGGCGCGCGATCTGGCCGGTGCAGAGCAGGCCCAACGCGGACTCGGGCGTGCCGAAGCACGGTGAGCCGGACTGCATGTCGATGTTCGACAGGAACGAGCCGAAGATCACAGGCGCGCCGGGCCGGATGAGCTGCGACAGGCAGATTCCGGTGAGCGCCTCGGCCATCTGCTGCACCAGCGTTGCCGGGATGGACACCGGCGACATGGCCCCCATGAGCAGGAACGGCGTGATGACTACCGTCTGGTTGGCGGCGCTGTACTCGAACTGGGCGTCGAGCATCCGATCGTCCCAGCGCAGCGGTGAGTTGCAGTTAATCAGAGAAATGGTCGCCGGGGTTGCCTCGATGGGCGCGCGGCCGCCGAAGAGGATCTCCGTCATGGCGATCGTGTCACGTGCGTTGACACCCGAGACAACATTGCCCATGTAGATCTTGTCAGTGAGGGTCTGCAGCGCGTACACCATGTCAAGGTGGCGTGAGTCGAGCGGGGCGTCGTTCGGCTCGCAGATGACCCCACCGGCGGAGTCGAGCTCTGGGAAGCTCTGCGCCAGCATCGTGAAGCGGTGGAAGTCGTCCAGGGTCGCGTCCCGGCGTACCTCTCCTTCGCGAACGAATGGCGGGCCGTAGACGCCGCTGAAGCTCATATGATCGCCGCCGATATGGATGGAGTTGGCCGGGTTACGGGCCTGCACGTCGAACTCGCGGGGTGCCTTGGCTACCTGCTCGAGGACGAAGTCCGGGTCGAACATCACGGCGTTACCCTCGACGCGCTGCCCGGCCTCGCGGAACAGGTCCAGTGCGCGAGGCGCCATGAACTCCACGCCGATCTCGCTGACTATGCGCCGCCAGCCCTTATCCAATGTGGTCAGCGCGTCCGGCGACAGGATCTCGTAACGCGGCATTGTGTTGACGAACATCCGACCTCCGATCCGAGCGCGGACGCGTCGAGCTCGTACGGACCCTTGACGCGATTGTGGGGCAGATCATACCCTCGTCTCATGGGACGGCAGTTCTACAATATGGAACTCTCGGCGGCCCCGCCCGTCCCGCAGGCCGGCACGCAGGCGGTCGATCGGGCGGCGGAGCTGCTGGCACTCGTTGTGGAGTCGGCCGGCCCCCGCACCTTCACCTCGCTGATCGAGCAGGCCGGGCTGGCCAAGTCGACTGGCTCACGGCTGCTGCAGGCTCTGGAGCGGCACCGGCTCGTCCAGCGCGACCGTGGCGGCGCCTTCCGGCCAGGCGCGCTGTTCGCGCTGTACGCGGTGCGCCACGGGGTCGGCAGCGACTTCGTCGAGCTGGCCACGCCGGTGCTCAACCGGATCGGCGCGCAGACCGGCGAGACCGTGAATCTGGCCGTGCCGCGCGGCGATGTGGTCGTCCAGATCGCCCAGGTCGACAGCGTCCACCTGCTTGGCACCACCAACTGGGTCGGCCTGACCGTGCCCGCGCACTGCTCGGCCCTGGGGAAAGTCTTCTACGCGTACGGGACGCTGAAGCTGCCGGACGGGCCGCTGGAGCGCCGCACCGCGCACACCATCACCGGCCGTACCGAACTCCAACGCGACCTCGCCACGGTGCTGCGCCGCGGGTACGCCGTCGCTCGGGAAGAGCTGGAGCCCGGTCTGGTGGCCGTCGCCAGCCCGGTCCGCGCCCTCGACGGCTCGGTCGTCGCGGCGATCTCCGTTTCCGGACCGACCGCGCGCATCACCGAACCTCTTGCCGACCACATTGGAGCGCTGCTCGTCACCGAGGCGCTCGCCCTGTCCGCCATTCTCGGGCACGAGGCAAGCCACACCACCACGCGCCACAGCACAGCACACAAGGAGAGCGCGGCATGACACCTGACGAAATTCTCAAAGAGCTCTACGACCAGACTATGGTGGGCAACGCACCCAGGGTCCTCGAACTCACGCGGACCGGTCTCGCTGCCGGCATGACCCCGGACACGCTGCTCTACGACTCCCTCATCCCGTCGCTAGAGGAGGTCGGTGCCCGCTTCGAGCGCGGCGACTTCTTCGTGCCGGAGATGCTCATCGCCGGCAAGGCGATGGCGGGCGCGCTGGAGGTGCTGCGGCCGCTCCTCGCCGAGACCGGCGCGGCGACGGTCGGCACGTTCGTCATGGGCACGGTCAAGGGCGACGTCCACGACATCGGCAAGAACCTCGTCAACATCATGCTGGAGGGCGCCGGTTTCCACGTCATCGACCTGGGTGTGCAGGTATCGCCGGAGAAGTTCATCGACGCGATCCGGGAGCACAAGCCGGACATCGTCGGCTTCTCGGCGTTCCTGACCACCACCATGCCGATGTTCAAGGCGAACATCAACGCGCTGGAGAAGGCCGGCCTGCGCGACCAGGTGATCGTCATGGTCGGAGGGGCTCCGGTGACCCAGCAGTACGCCGACGCCGTGGGTGCGGACGGGTACGCCGCGGACGCCTCGGCCGCCGTCAAGCGGGCCAAGGACCTCCTGCAGCAGCGCCGGGTCCTGGCCAACGCCTAGGCGCACCAAGCCCTTGACCGATCCGAGGAGCAGCATGCACACAGTACTGCGATCACCGACCGCCGAGGTCATCATCGGCGACGACCAGCCGTTCTGCGTGATCGGTGAGCGGATCAACCCGACCGGTCGGCGTTTGTTCCAGGAGCAGTTGCGCGCGGGCGACCTGTCCCGGATCGAGGTCGATGTCGCCGAACAGCTCGCCGGCGGCGCGATGGTCTTCGACGTGAACATGGGTATGCCGCTCGCCGACGAGGCCGAACTGCTCGCCGCCGCAATCCGGCTGGTGCAGACACAATCAGACCGTCCACTGTGCATCGACTCGTCGGTGGTCGAGGCCCTCGACGCCGGGCTCGCCGCCTATGACGGCAAGGCACTGGTCAACTCGGTGACCGCGGAGGACGAGCGGCTCGACGCTATCCTGCCCCTGGTCAAACGCTACGGCGCCGCCGTCATCGGATTGCCCAATGACGAGAACGAGATTCCCGAGGACCCGGCGCGGCGGGTCGAGCTGACTAGGAAGATCATCCATGTGGCGACGGAGCGCTACGGCATCCCGATCGAGGACATCGTGATCGACCCGCTCGCGATGCCGATCGGCGCCGACACCTCGCTGGTGGTCAAGACCCTCGACACGATCTCAATGATCAAGGAGGAGTTCGGAGTCAACATGACGCTGGGCGCCTCCAACGTCTCGTTCGGCATGCCACAGCGGCACGCGATCGGTGCCGCCTTCCTGCCGATGGCCATGGCGCGCGGGCTCACCAGCGCCATTATGGACGCACGTGCCTCGCAGATCGTCGACGCCGTCAAGGCGGCCGATCTGCTGCTCGGCAACGACGCGTGGGGCGCCAACTGGATCTCGACGTTCCGAGCCAGGCAGGGCGCATGACCCGAACCGTCGAGGAGGAGCTGCTGCCTCACGACGGGCACGGCCGGGTGCGGCTGCACTTCACGCCCAGCGGGCGGGAGGTGCGAGTACCCGCCGGCGTAACCGTGTTCGATGCGGCCAGCTGGAACGGTATCGCCATCGACTCGACCTGCGGCGGGCACGGCACCTGTCGCAAATGCCTCGTCCGGATCGATGACGGCACCGTGCCGGTGTCCAGCCTGGACGTACGGGCGTTCAGCGCGGACCAGCTGCGGGAGGGGTGGCGGCTGGCCTGCCGGGCGCAGGCCATGGCAGACCTGCGGGTCGATGTGCCCCCGCTGGTCACCCGCCCCAAGGCGGCGACGGTCGGCGTGGGGCGCCAGGTGATCCTGCGCCCGGCCATCCAGAAGAGGTACCTGGAGCTGGACGCGCCGACGCTGGCCGACCAGACCACCGACCTGGATCGGCTGCTCGCGCCGCTCGACGACCTGAGCCTGCGGGTGGACCTGGACGTGCTGCGTTCGCTTGGCCGCACCCTACGGGCCAATGACTTCAAGGTGACCGCGGTCGTCGTTGACGACGTGCTCATCGATGTCGAGCCGGGCGATACGACGGCGCGCTGCTTCGGCCTCGCCTTCGACCTCGGCACCACCACGGTGGTGGCGAGCCTGCTCGACGTCACCACCGGCACGCCGCTCGCCGTCAGCTCCGCCCTCAACCGGCAGCAGCCGTTCGGCGGCGACGTGATCACACGGATCAGCGCGACCATGATGGACCCATTGGCCCTGAACCGCCTTCGGGCGCTGGCCCACGATACGCTGGACGAGCTGACCCGCGAGGTGTGCGCTGAGGCGGATGTACGGCCGGAGGAGGTCTACGAGATCGCGCTTGCCGGCAACGCGACGATGGTGCACATCGCGCTCGGCATCGATCCGGAGCCGCTGGGCGTGGCGCCGTTCGTGATGTCGACGCGCACCCTCCCGGAGATCCGGGCAGCAGAACTCGGGGTCGCCGTGCACCCCGGCGCCCGGGCCGTCGTTTTCCCGTCGCTCGGAGCGTACGTGGGCGGCGACATCATAGCCGGAACGCTCGCCTCGGGCATGGACCGCGACCGCAGGCTGCGGCTGTTCATCGACGTCGGCACGAACTGCGAGATCGTCCTGGGCAACGCGGATCGACTGGTCGCCACGGCGGCGCCGGCGGGCCCCGCGTTCGAAGGCGCCCAGATCCGGTGCGGGATGCGCGCCGCCGACGGCGCGATCGAGGTGGTACGCATCCGCGACGGGGCGTTGGAGCTGGGCGTCATCGGTGGCGACGAGCCGGCCGGGCTGTGCGGCTCCGGGCTCGTCGACGCGGTCGCGGCGCTCGTCGGCGCCGGCCTCATCGACTCGTCTGGGCGGATGGTCACCGACGAGCAGGCGCGCGAAATCTCCCCGGGGCTCGCCGACCGGTTGCGCCACCTCGACGGTGAACGCATCTTCGTCTTGCACGATCGCGAGGGCGGCCCCATCTACCTGTCTCAGCGAGACGTGCGGGCGCTGCAGTTCGCCAAGGCGGCCATCGCGACCGGCTGGAGCCTGCTGCTGGAGGAGATGGGCATCGAGGTGGCGGATGTGCAGCAGGTGCTGCTGGCCGGCTCGTTCGGCAGCTACCTCTCCCCCGCGAGTGCGATCCGGATCGGGCTCGTGCCGAAGCTACCGGTGCTGCGGGTGGTCAGCGCCGGAAACGTGGCGGGCGAGGGGGCCAAGATGGCGCTGCTGAGCGTCCGCGAGCGGGCGGGTGCGCTCGCCTTACTTCAAGAGGTTGAGTACGTAGAACTCTCTGATCGGGCCGACTTCAATGACCGATTCGTTGATCTCCTCGCCTTTCCGTCCTGACCCGAGGGCGGTCGCGGTCATCGCGTGTGGCGCGTTGGCTCAGGACGTGGCCCGCGTAGCCGCCAACCACGGCTGGCCGGTTGATGTGCATCCGCTGCCGCCGCTGCTGCACAACCATCCACATCGGATCGCGCCCGAGGTCGCCCAGCTGGCCAGGGCGCTGCGCGGGCGCTACCGCGCCGTGGCAGTGGCGTACGCGGACTGCGGCACTTATGGCGCGCTCGACGAGGTCTGCACCGAGCTTGGACTGCGCCGGCTTCGTGGCGAGCACTGCTATGACGTCTTCGCCGGGCAGGCCCGGATGCGCACGCTGCTCGCCGATGAACCCGGGACCTACCTGCTGACCGACTTCCTGGTGCGCTCGTTCCGTCGTACCGTCGTCGCCGAGCTGGGCCTGGACCGTTTTCCCGACCTACGTGACGACTATTTCGGCCACTACCGCCGGGTGGTCTGGCTCACCCAGCGCCCGTCGCCCGAGCTGGCCGAGCAGGCGCAGGCGGCCGCCGACCTGCTCGGGCTCCCCCTGGACGTCGTGCACGTGGGCGACGACGGGCTGGCGAGGGAAATGCTCAGCGTGCTGCACGTCAGCCGGGTAGTGGAGTCCGTATGACCGCGGCTGTGCGGCGCCCGCCATTATCGGCGGGCTCCGGCTGCTGCGACATCGGCCCGGGCGGTGGAAGGGTGCGGCCACCGCGGGCTCGTTCGATGACCTCCTCCGTCGTGAGTGGACTCTTCGGGTGGTGACTCAGGCAGTTTGGTGCCTGGATCTTCGTGAGGGGCAGACCCTCGCCGGCACCCTGCAGGCCGACCAGGCTGATCACGGAAACCCGGGCATCTCGTTGGCGATCTTCTCCGCCTTATCGAGCTGGCTGACGCCGTCGGGCAAGGCGCGCAGCACGTCGATGTAACCCCGCAGGTCGATCCTCCACCCCGGACGTACGACTTGAGTGCCTCCTTGAGGACGGCCTGGCCCAACGTCGCCTTGTTCGTGCGGCCGTCCACCTTGGCGCGTGGCGCCAGCGAGGGCTACGGCCGCGTCGATGGCGGCGCTGAACTCGTGCGGGTAATCCATGATGCTCTGGAAGTCGGGCAGCGGCTGGAATGTCAGCGGTCGGCCCGTCTCGCGTCGCGGCGTCCATACCACAACGTCGGTATTGGTGAGGTAGCGCTTCGAGCGGACCACGTCCTCGGGCGCCCAGCCCGGCGGCTCCTCCGGCCAGGCGTCACCGAGGCGGGCGAGGTCGTTGTTGGGATCGAGCACAATGG
>JAHRHA010000221.1 GCA_020027875.1 Micromonosporaceae bacterium
AAGCGGGTCTCCGTCGCATTCACCGACCTGTCCAAGGCGATCTGATCGGGGTTCAGCTCCGGCCGACTGCGTCCAACGATCCCTCAATGCAACAGCGCCCTTCACCATCGTCGCGAAGTACGGCTCCGAGTACCGAGGGCTGGTCCAGTACTACCTGCTCGCCCAGGACGTGTTCCGCCTGGAAAAGCTGCGCTGGGTCATGGAGACCTCCATGCTCAAGACCCTCGCGGCCAAGCACAAGTCCACCGTCGCGAAGATGGCCCACAAGTACAAGACGGTCATCAACACCCCCGACGACGCACGGACCTGCTTCCAGGTCACCGTCCACCGGGACCGGGGCAGAAAGCCACTGGTCGCCCGCTTCGGCGGGATCGCGCTCAAACGTCGACGCACCGCGGTCCTCACCGACCTGTCACCGGTCGTGGCCAGCACCAAGCGAAACGAGCTGATCCACCGGCTCCTCGCCCAGTGCTGCGAGATCTGCCAGTCGCGCACGAACATCGAAGTCCACCACATCCGCAAACTCGCCGACCTCAATCGCCACGACCGACCCGACAGGCCGGCCTGGATCCACCTCATGGCCAAACGGCGCCGCAAGACCCTCGTCATCTGCCGGGACTGCCATGAAGACACCCACGCCGGCCGCACCAGTGCATCCACCCGGAACTGACCACTGGAGAGCCGTGTGTCGCGAAAGTGACCAGCACGGTTCAGGAAGGGGCCGACGGAAAAGAACCCCCACCACGGGCACCTCGCCGGCGGCCTACTTCACTCTGAGGGGGCGGCGGCGCAGCAATGCGTCGTCGCTACCCGGCGATGAGCGTCGGGAGGCGTACCCTCCCGACGAGTCCGAATCAGGGAATCGAGTAAGGCCCGCGCGCCAACGCGGGTCGGGAAGGTACGCCCGTGCTCACGGTGGTCAGTCAGGATGAGGCAGCGCCAGCCGCCACGAGTAGCGCGACCGCAACACCGTCGGCGCCGACCGGCGATGCCGTGTCGGTGGTGGGCGGCTCGTTGATCGATGAGATCGTTCGGGAGGGAGCGCGGCGGATGCTGGCCGCGGCGTTGGAGGCCGAGGTCGCCGCGTATATCGCCACGCACCAGAAGGAGGTCGACGAGCGGGTCCGCAGGCTGATGGTACGTAACGGGCACGCCCAGCCCAGGCAGGTGCTGACCTCGGCCGGGGCGGTGGAGGTCGTCGCGCCGCGGGTGAACGACAAGCGCATCGACGAGGCCACCGGTCAGCGGCAACGCTTCGCCTCGGCGATCCTGCCGGCCTGGTGCCGCAAGTCGCCGAAGATCACCGAGGTGCTGCCGCTGTTGTACCTGCACGGCCTGTCCAGCCAGGACTTTGTGCCCGCGCTGGAGAGCTTCCTGGGTAGCGGGTCGGGCCTGTCAGCGCCGACGATCAGCCGGTTGACGGCGCAGTGGCTGGACGAGGCCCGCCGATTCACCCACCGCGATCTGTCCAAAGCGGACTACGTGTACGTGTGGGCCGACGGCGTACACCTCAACATCCGGCTGGAAGAGGAGAAACTCTGCCTGCTCGTCATGATCGGGGTACGAGTCGACGGTACCAAGGAACTCGTCGCCCTGGCCGAGGGCTACCGCGAGTCGACCGGATCCTGGGCCGACCTGCTACGCGACTGCAAGCGGCGCGGCATGCGCGCCCCTATCCTCGCGGTCGGCGACGGGGCGCTGGGGTTCTGGGCCGCGCTGCGCGAAGTGTTCCCCGACACCAGGGAGCAGCGCTGCTGGTTCCACAAGATCGCCAACGTGCTCTCGGCGCTGCCCAAGTGCGCCCATCCCGGGGCGAAGAAAGCCCTGGCCGAGATCTGGAACGCCGAAGGCCGCGGACACGCCCGCCGCGCGGTCGCGGCGTTCAAGCTGGCCTACGGCGCCAAGTTCGCCAAGATCACCGACGACCTGGACGAACTCCTCGCGTTCTATGACTACCCAACGGAGCACTGGATTCACCTACGGACCACCAACCCGATCGAGTCGACGTTCGCCACCGTCCGGCACCGCACCAAGGTCACCAAAGGCCCCGGGTCCAAGGCCGCCGGGCTGGCCATGGCGTTCAAGCTCATCGAGGCCGCCCAGGCTCGGTGGCGCGCGGTCAACGCCCCGCATCTGGTCGCCCTGGTTCGCGCCGGCGCCCGCTTCGAAGGCGGTCTGCTGGTCGAGCGCGAGGAGTTGGCAGCATGAGCGGCTGCGTCCGGCTGTGGTGCCTGCGCCACGCCGAGTCGGAGAACGTCACCGCCGAAGTCGCCGGAGCGGTGCCGACCGCGCCGCTGACCGAGCGCGGCCATCACCAGGCCATCAAGGCAGCGCAAACGCTTGCCGGTGAACCGATCAGCCGGGTCTACTCCAGCACCGCATTGCGAGCACTGCAGACCGCGCGCCCGCTCGCCACCACGCCGGGAGTTGAGGTCCAGGCAGTGCCGCAACTGGTGGAGGTCGGCATCGGCAGGCACGAGGGAAGCAGCGACCCCGCCGTCCGAAGGCAGACAGCCGATGTGCTCCGGGCCTGGGTCGTCGAGCACGACCTGGGACAACGAGTCGCGGACGGCGAGACCGGGCACGACGTCGTCGCCCGCATGACTGAAGCCTTCCAGCTCATCGCCGATCAGCACCGGAGCGAGACCGTCGCCGTCGTCGGCCACGTCGCCAGCCTCACAGTCGCACTCGGCCAGCTCTGCGCTCTCGGCTCCCTCGTCTGGGGAACACCTCTCCCGCACGCTGAGCCCTTCCTGGTCGAGTGGGACGGCCGTAGCTGGCACTGCCCCGCATGGCCCGGCGCGACCAGTTAGCCACCCATCTCCAACTGACCCTCATCCACAAGTCTTGACAATTACTCGCGCCACCAGGTCGCGGTACTACGCCGTCAGGTCGCCCGCCTGGATCTGGTACCGGTCGACCGGGCGGTGCTGGCGGCGCTGTCGAGGCTGCTGCCGCGCCCACGCTGGTCGGCGTTCTTCGTCACCCCGGCGACGTTGCTGCGGTGGCACCGCAACCTCGTGGCCTGGCGTTGGACGTATCCACACCGCGGGCCGGGCCGGCCGAGCGTGGCCGCCGAGATCCGCGCGCTGGTGCTGCGCCTCGCGGCCGAGAACCCGACCTGGGGTCACAGACGGATCCAGGGTGAGCTGGTCGGGTTGGGCTACCCGGTCGCGGCAAGCACCGTATGGAAGATCCTCCACACGGCCGGGGTCGATCCGGCACCCCGCCGGTCGGGACCGACCTGGACCCAGTTCCTGACCGGCCAGGCCCAGGGCATTCTGGCGTGTGACATCCTGCACGTGGACACGATCGGCCTCACCCGCCTCTACGTGCTGTTCGTCGTGGAGATCGCCACCCGGCGGGTGCATGTCCTGGGCGCCACCGCGCATTCGACCGGGCAGTGGGTGACCCAGCAGGCGCTCACCTGGTCATGGATCTCGGCCACCGGGTCGACCAGTACAAGTTCCTGATCCGTGATCGGGATGCGAAGTTCACCGCCTCGTTCGACGCGGTGTTCACCGCGGAGGGCATCCGGATCGTGCGCAGCCCACCGCGGGCGCCCAGAGCGAACGCGTACGCGGGACGTTGGGTACGCACCGCCCGCCGTGAGTGTCTGGACCGGACACTCCTCCACGGCGAACGCCACCTCCTGGCCACCCTGAGCGAGTACGTCGCGCATTACAACGACCAACCGTCCGCATCAGGGACGAAACCAGCTACCGCCCAACACCGATCAGGCAAAACAGCACCGGCGGCGCTGCTCGACCTAGCCGCCACCCGAGTACAACGGCGAACGATCCTCGGTGGACTCATCAACGAATACTCCCAGGCAGCGTAGCCAAACCGAGTATTCGAGCGGTACAGCCCGGGTCGAGCCTGCGAGGCAACGGGTACTCGCTGGCGCGGAACGCGAGGACGAGACGGCCGCCGGGCCGAAGGACTTGGTAATGTCGCGGACCGTGCGGTGGGGACTGCTCCGGTGGCCCCCGGCGATCTGCCCGTAGCTTCGGCGTTTGTGTGAACGCGGCTAGGTGAACCCCGTTCGCGGGTTCCCCGGCGGGCTGCCGGATCACTCCGACGGGGCCCGTAGAACCATGCTCGGACGATCAGAAGCCGCCGAGCAGGGCTCCGGCATGGCTTACTGGCGCGGAATGGGTGACGCAGTCAGACCCAGTGAGAAGGTGCAGCAGGTAGCCGGTCGGCTCGGCTAGGTACCCGATCATGCGGTCGGTTCGCATGCACAGCTCGCTTTGCCGGTATGTGCTCGGGGCGATAGCTACCATACTGCCGGCGAATGGCGCGCAGATCACGCGGTGGACGTGGCCAGCCAGGATCCGCACCACGTTGCGATGCCGGGAGATCACAGTCGCCAAAGCCGGTCCGTCGTCAAGGCGGATGCCGTCGAGGAATGGAATCCCGACCGGGAGCGGCGGATGGTGCAGGCACACGAAAGCCGGCATGTCCCGCCGATCCAGCGTGTCATCGAGCCAGGCAAGTTGTTCATCACCGAGATGGCCGGCCGGGCTGTCAGACCGCTTGGAGTCCAGAACGACGATGGTCGCCTCTGGATAGTCCACCGTATAGCGCGTTGCCGTGGTAGCACCGAGAAATGCCGTACCACCAAAGGTCTTCAGCAAAGCGTCTCGGTCGTCGTGGTTGCCGGTCGTCAGGTGGATCGGCAACGGGAAGCGGCTTATCAACGTATGCATCTCGGGATAGGCATCAGGATGCCCGTATTCGCACAGATCGCCGGTGATGACAACACAATCGGGCTGAGGATCCAGAGCGAGGATTCGCCCCAGAGCCCGGTGTAGACCCGCTGCGGGTTCCCCCGCCAACGGTCCGGTCCGGAAATGTGGATCGCTTAGGTGCGCAACGAGCATACGGCCGCCCCCCATTCCGCCTCTTGCGGGTCTACAACGTAGCAGCGTCGAAGCTCGTAGTTCAGAACGCAGGTGGCGCGGAGCGGCGAACCGGGAACGACCGAACCACAGCCCGTGGGCTCGAAACGCCGGCGGGCAGGCCCTGTGGGGTGCCATTACTCCGTCACACCGCCTTACCTGGGCTGCTACGCGACTCGTTCGTACTCGCTGACCACGCCGCCGAGGATCGGTCGTCGCTTGATCCGCTCACGGGTCAGATCGACCAGGGGACGGTCGCACCGGCGACCCGGCAGAACACCAGGCAGAGCAGGCGGAGCGACATCATCGACCATCATCCCGACACCGCGGCTAAGCATCGCATCCGCCCAGGTCAGCCGCCGTAGCCGGGATTCGGAACCCCACAGGGCAGCAGCCGGGACAATGTCGCCAGCACGAGCCGGTCGGTGGGGCCGTATCGGGGCCGGGCCACCTGACGGCGCGGCACGATGAGCTGATGGCGCAGCACCGCGATCTCCACGTCCTTCGCCTCCGGCGACGGGCCCAAGCGGACCAGCCCGAGGGCCCGTCGGACGACCATGAAAGCAGGTGTGCGCACCACCATGGGTTCATCCTGCCGGGCCGACATTATGCCTGGTCACAGCCGTGCCGCTGAAGTTGCACCCTTCAAGGTCCATTTGCCAGTGACCAGCTGCCGGTGCCAACGCAGCAAGGTCGCCGGCGTCATGCCGAAGATCGGCCACCGTGGGCGAGGCAGCAGCCGCGCCAGTGCGGACAGCCAGGCCCGTTGAGCGGGTCGGTAGCGCGGTCGTTTGACCTGGCGGCGCAGGACCGCGAACTCGTGACGCAACACGAGAATCTCGACGTACTTGCCGATGTCGCTGCCGGC